>NZ_JBYVDD010000008.1:0-517430 GCF_058136045.1 Litoreibacter sp. | reverse complement strand
GAAGACAACGCACCAGAGGTGGATGACACCGAGGTCGAAGTCCAGAGCAACGTTGAAGACAGCGCGCCAGAGGTGGATGACGAGGTGCAAGCACGCCCCAAACCTCGCCGCCGGATCATCGTGCAAAAGATTTCTCGCGCCGACATGGAGGCCGCTAAAACGGCCAAAGAGTCCGAACTTCCTCCTGAGATGGAAGCCGAATTAATGGCCGAGTTAGCCGAAGTTGAGGCCGAAGCTGAGGTTGAGGCCGAAGCTGAGGTTGAGGTTGAGGTTGAGGTTGAGGTTGAGGTTGAAACCACTACTCCGGCGGATGATCTAACCACAAAAGAGCCTTCGCAAGACGATGACCTCGACATTATGTCACGCCTAGCGAGCACTCTGGATACCCCGGAAACGACTTCGGACGCCCAAAACGCAGAGGCCCCAAAGGCTGATACTCAAGATGACGATACATTGCTCAATGACTTGCTGGATGAGGATGATGCTCCCAAGCGCAAATCCTTCTCTGCCATGGCAGAAGACGATGCAATTGAACGTCTGATGAGCACCACTGGGTCGCGTCTGGAAAGCGATGAAAGTTCGGTCCGCCGCGCCTCCATCGCCCACCTCAAAGCTGCCGTGGCAGCAACCAAGGCCGACTCCAGCATTGCCTCAGAAGCCGATAAACGCGATCAGGAAGAGTTGGAAAGCTACCGTGGCGACCTCGCTGCCGCGGTGCGCCCATCGCGCCCGCAAGCCTCAAGCAGTCGCGCTGATCGCCCCGCACCTTTGGTGTTGGTCAGCGAGCAACGCATTGGCACCTCAGAGGACGCCACCCCCGCCATAGCAGCAACCGCTGCCACGGTGGATGTGCGCCCTCGTCGCGTAACGCGTGGCAATTTGGCGTTGCAAGAAGAGATGGAAGAGCAGTTCGAGACGGATGCGGATGGCAACATCTTCACCGACGAGACCCAGGTCACCTTTGCAGAATATGCGGCAAAGGCCGGGGCTTTGGAACTGCCTGATCTGTTGGAGGCCGCAGCCGGTCACTATGTCGAGATTGAAGGCGCAAAGATCTTCACCCGGCCAATGCTGATGCGCAAGCTAAAGCAAATCTCCGGCCCTGATGCACCATCGCGTGAAGATAGCCTGCGCGCTTTTGGAACACTTCTGCGCACTGGCAAAATCGTGAAAACGGACAACGGCAAGTTCGAGCTCTCCAAGAGCTCGCAATTCGCCTAAGAGGCCCGCTGGCCGGGTCTGCTCCCGGTCGGGCACCAACCACGGAACGGAGGACGCAGCAATGCGCCCTCCGTTTCGCGTTAAGGGCTGAAATTTCACCCGGGGTCTAATTTTTCTTGTGATAAAGCTTGTCGAAACGAGCCATTTCTTGCCTCGTAAAGGGATAGGGGGAGTGCTCGTCCCCCATAAGCTTCATAATGGCAATCCGCAGGACAACGACATAGGCCAACACTGCGTAAACCGCCGCAATCCCCCAGTCCCATCCCGTTGCCAAGCCATTGGTTTGAACGATGTAGGCATAGGCTGCGAAAAGCGGCACATGCCCCAACGCAGTCGAGGCCAAGCCCGAGTTATACCAATGCCCCCGACCAAGCAGGCGGTTATTGACGATGCCATGCATAAGAAGCTGCGCAACACCGCCAAAGAGCATCGGCATAAGGCCGAGCCAGATAACGCCCGGGTAAAAAATCGGCGGAATGTAGAACAGGACCGCGAAGGTCCAATTCCCCCACATCGCCATGTTCTGATTAAGCGGAAAGCGGGAAGGATCGGCTTTGTTATCCTTGTAATACAGTGTATTAGCCATCTTCCCAAAGCCACCAGGATACCCGAACTCTTCGAAAAAGTGAAAGAAGATGACCGCGAGGTTGGCGGTGGATAGGCGTTGAAGCACGGATAGCTCGCTCCAGCAGGTGGCAAGTGCCCCCAAAATGGCAAGCCCGATGCCAGCGCTCACAAAATACCAGTTATTGCGAAGCCATGTCATGATTTATCCTTTCATCAAGGCGCAGAGTGCGCGTTCATCAATCCATTAATCCAACATATGTTTGATTTCAAGAATAATTCCAACACCCGTTGCATTACCCCCCGCATCATGGGTATTTGTTAGGCACAGAAAAGCTGTCATTGATTACTTGGGAGAGGCCCATGGCAAAAAGAAAACCACGCATTGCAGGGCGGCCAACTGGCAGTGACAGCACCCGCGCCAGCATCTTGGACTGCGCGCGGCACGCCTTCGCGACGGGGGGCTATGGGGGCGCAAGTATCAGGGCAATCGCCGCCGAGGCTGGGGTTGATCCCTCAACCGTTATCCACTTTTTCTCCACCAAAGACGGCTTATTTCAGGCCGTCATTCAGGATGTTGCCAAGGCAAGCACGCCGGTATTGGAGGCCCTGAAAGGTCGCGTAAGCGGCACGGAATTGATCAAAACTTACCTGACAATTTGGGACGATGCGGATGCAGGTCCAGCAATGCAGGCGATTATCCGGACGTCGTTTGGCTCTGCGCGCGCAATGGAGCTGTTTCGGGAAATTCAGACCCGAAGCTTTCTTGAAGCACTCACAAAGATCACCCGCACCCCGCTTGATGCCGAGCTGATGGTGATGCAACTCATCGCGATAGGGATTGGCAGATACATCGCCAAACTGCCCGAACTCGCAGGCCAAGACATTGAAACCATCTCGGAGAAAGTCGGGCCAAAGCTGGATCAATATCTTGAATAATGTGTTGGGCACATAGCCCAACTCCGCTCAATCTTTTGTGTCAGCGTCTTTTTGGTTCGGGTCCGCTTGCCCTATGCCTTTGAAGATAAACTTAAATGGAAGCGCCCAAATAACGCCCAAGACCAGGTAAATTGCAATTTCAATCAATATATTAGGCCGTTCCAACGTGCCAACCACGGTCCAAGCCACCGCAATATAAAGCGGCAGCCCGATGACCAGAATGAACAACGCCCAGCGCCGTCTGGCTTTGTAACTTAACGCCATCAAGCCGCCCCTAATCCGCGAAGGGGTCAGTGACGAGGATCGTGTCTTCGCGTTCTGGCGAGGTCGACAAGAGCGCCACTGGGCAATCAATCAACTCCTCCACGCGACGCACATATTTGATCGCTTCCGCAGGTAAATCCGCCCATGAACGCGCGCCCTCGGTTGATTGCGACCAGCCAGGCATGGTCTCATAGATCGGCGTGCAGCGCGCTTGCTGGCTCGAGGCTGTCGGTAAGTAGTCGACCCGTTTTCCGTCCAACTCGTAGGCCACGCAGATTTTCAGTTCCTCAAAGCCGTCCAGAACATCCAGTTTGGTAAACGCAATCCCAGACACGCCCGAAGTCGCGCAGGTTTGGCGCACCAACACGGCATCGAACCAACCACAGCGGCGTTTGCGCCCGGTCACGGTGCCAAATTCATGGCCCCGCTCGCCCAAACGCTGGCCGTCGTCGTCGTCCAATTCGCAAGGAAACGGGCCTTCGCCAACGCGCGTGGTATAGGCTTTGACAATGCCCAGCACGAAATCAATCGCCCCCGGCCCCATGCCAGAACCCGTGGCCGCCTGCCCTGCAATCACATTGGACGAGGTCACAAACGGGTAGGTGCCAAAATCAATATCCAGCAACGCGCCTTGTGCGCCTTCAAACAAGATGCGCTTGCCTGCTTTGCGCTTCTCAGCCAGCACTTTCCACACGGGGGCCGCGTATTTCAGCACGGACGGTGCTATTTCTTCCAGCGCTGTTAGCAGCGCCTCGCGGTCCACCGGCTCCAACCCCATGCCGCGACGTAACGCATCGTGGTGCTCTAGCAGGCGGTCCACACGGGTCTCTAGCGTTTCGCGGTCGGCCAAATCGGCCACGCGAATAGCGCGACGCCCGACTTTATCCTCATAGGCCGGCCCGATACCGCGCCCTGTGGTGCCAATTTTAGTGCCGGGATTCGCGGCTTCCTCGCGGGCGCGATCCAACTCGCCATGCACTGGTAGAATCAGCGGCGTATTCTCAGCAACCATCAGGTTATCCGCGTTGATCTCAACACCTTGCCCTTGCAGCAGCGCGATCTCGCCTTTCAGGTGCCAAGGGTCCAGAACAACCCCGTTGCCGATGACCGACAATTTGCCTCCGCGCACAATGCCAGAAGGCAAAAGCGACAGTTTGTAGACCTTGCCATCAATGACCAACGTATGGCCCGCGTTATGACCGCCTTGAAAGCGCGCGATCACATCTGCGCGCTCCGAGAGCCAGTCCACAATCTTGCCTTTGCCTTCATCGCCCCATTGCGCGCCGACAACTACCACATTGGCCATGCTATATTCCCTTGTCACGGAGTTGAAACCCGCGTCGGTATAGCCGCGCTGCAGCGTGGGGGGAAGCCTCAATTGCTGGGTTGCACGACGGCGCTGCCGCGACTACATACCAACAGAACAAATAAGTCATAGGCCACTGCCCCATGGAAAACATCATTCTTACCGTCCACCTGATCATCGCTTTATGCCTGATTGGGATCGTACTGATCCAACGCTCCGAGGGCGGTGGCTTGGGCGTCGGCGGTGGCAGCGGCGGTGGCGCCATGAGCGGCCGCCCGTCGATCTCTGCATTGGGCAAGGTAACATGGGTTTTTGGCATCGCCTTCTTGATTACATCCGTTACTTTGACTGTACTGGCTGCGCGCAATGCAGGCGGCAGCTCGGTCTTGGACGGCAACGCGATTGTGGCCCCCGCAGGCGTGGAAGCCCCCGCTGGCGACGCTCTTTTGCCACCAACACTGCCTGTAACCGGTGACGCCCCGCTGACCCCGCCTCGGGTCGACGAATAAACCAAATTCATACTATTTATGGGTGGTTAGCAGTATCCGCCCACAAAATGTTGCGGCGCGCTGTTGCGGGAGCGCCCCGAATCCTTTATGTCTTAAATCCCGTGAGCAGGGGCATTTTGGTGCCCCGATTGACCAATAATTTCAGGTAACGCGGGACACATCCAGCCATGGCAAGATACGTATTCATCACCGGCGGGGTGGTTTCATCACTGGGCAAAGGCTTGGCCTCGGCGGCCCTTGGCGCATTGCTGCAAGCACGCGGCTATTCTGTGCGCCTTCGTAAACTTGACCCCTACCTAAACGTCGACCCCGGCACGATGAGCCCGTTCGAGCATGGCGAAGTTTTCGTCACCGATGATGGCGCGGAAACCGATCTGGATCTGGGCCATTACGAGCGCTTCACTGGCGTCGCTGCGCGCAATACTGATTCCATTTCCTCCGGCCGCGTTTATTCCACCGTGTTGGAAAAAGAACGCCGCGGCGATTACCTTGGCAAAACCATCCAAGTCATCCCGCACGTCACCAACGAGATTAAAGACTTTTTGGCCATTGGCGAGGATGAGGTTGATTTCATGCTCTGCGAAATTGGCGGCACTGTCGGCGATATCGAAGGTCTGCCCTTCTTTGAAGCCATCCGTCAGTTTGCCCATGGTCGCCCACGCGGCGAATGCCTGTTCATGCACCTGACCTTGCTGCCTTATCTGGCCGCCGCTGGCGAATTGAAGACCAAGCCAACGCAACACTCGGTCAAGGAGTTGCAATCCATCGGCATCGCGCCCGATATTCTCGTGTGCCGCTCCGAGCACCCGATCCCGACCAAAGAGCGCGAAAAATTGGCGTTGTTTTGCAATGTGCGCCCCGATAGTGTGATTGCCGCCTATGACCTGCCCTCAATCTACGACGCACCGTTGGCCTATCACAAAGAGGGGCTGGACACGGCTGTGCTGAAAGCCTTTGGCATTTCACCCGCACCAAAGCCCAAGCTTGGCGTTTGGGAAGACGTCTCGGATCGGGTGCACAACCCCGAGGGCGAGGTCCGCATCGCCATCGTTGGCAAATACATCCAGCTCGAAGACGCCTATAAATCCATCAAAGAGGCCCTGATGCACGGCGGCATGGCCAACCGCGTCAAAGTCCGTGTTGATTGGGTCGATGCCGAAGTGTTCGACCGCGAAGACGCCGCCCCGCACCTAGAAGGCTACCACGCGATTTTGGTTCCCGGCGGTTTTGGCGAGCGCGGCACCGAGGGCAAAATCAAGGCTGCGCAATTCGCCCGCGAGAAGAAAATCCCCTATCTGGGCATCTGCCTTGGCATGCAAATGGCCGTGGTCGAGGCCGCGCGAAATTTGGCTGGCATGGCGAATGCCGGCTCGGAAGAGTTCGACCACGAGGCGGGCAAGAAACGCTTCACTCCGGTTGTTTACCATCTGAAAGAATGGGTGCAGGGCAACAACAAAGTGAGCCGAAAAGAAACCGATGATAAAGGCGGCACCATGCGTCTTGGCGCGTATAATGCGACGCTGACCGAAGGCTCCAAAGTGGCTGAAATCTATGGCACCACCGCCATTGAGGAACGCCACCGCCACCGCTACGAGGTCGACACCACCTACCGCGCGGACTTGGAAAAGCACGGGCTGATCTTCTCGGGCATGTCACCTGACGGGCGCCTCCCAGAGATCGTTGAGGTCAAAGACCACCCATGGTTTATCGGCGTGCAATTCCATCCGGAACTGAAGTCCAAACCATTCAAACCCCACCCGCTGTTTCGCGATTTTGTGCGCGCAGCCAAAGAAAACTCGAGGTTGGTATAATGGCCAAAGCCTACTGGATCGCCCATGTTGATGTCGCAGACCCGAAAACCTACGAGGATTACAAAGCGGCCAACGCAGCCCCTTTTGCCAAATACGGCGCGCGCTTTATTGTGCGTGGCGGGGCGCAAACCCTGCGCGAAGGTGCTGCCAAATCTCGCACAGTTGTGATCGAATTCCCCTCGCTGGAAGCTGCGACCGCCTGCTATGATAGCCCCGAATACCAAGCTGCAAAAGCCATCCGAGACCCGATATCCAGTGGTGATCTGGTGATCGTTGAAGGCTACACCCCTTAAGGAACCGACTGATGATTGCTGATTTTTTCAAACGCCTGACTGCTGCCAAAGAAACCCCGCTAGAGGCCAGCGATGCGCGCCTGTCACTGGCTGCCCTTTTGGTACGGCTTGCACGCTCCGATTACGATTATGCCCAAAGCGAAATGGCCCAGATCGACGCCATCCTTGCACGCCACTTTGAGGATATCGGCCCTGAGGGTGCCACCGCCCTGCGCCTTGAGGCGGAACAGATCGAAGCCCAAGCCAATGATACCGTTCAATTCACCCGCGACATCAAAGAGGCCGTTGCCCTTGAAGAGCGCACCGAGATCGTCGAGGCGCTGTGGGAATTGATCCTCTCAGATGGCACGCGTGACCACAATGAGGACGGCGCGATGCGCCTTATCGCCCCGCTTCTGGGCCTCAATGACCGCGACAGCGCGTTTGCGCGCCAACGGGTCCAAGCCCGATTGGCATGATCGCCGCCCTGCCCATGTACGAGCGGCCCGAGACCGCCGCCGCGCATGATCGTCTCTGGGCGCTGATCCATCAAAATCTTGGCTACGGCCCTGATCACCTGACCCGAGCCGCGAACTTATGGGACATTTGGCAATCGCCTGATCTGTTGCTGGCACAAACCTGCGGCTTGCCATTTCGCGCCCGCCTGCACGCCCGTGTACAACTCGTCGGCACGCCCGATTACGGCCTGCCCGACTGCCCCGCTGGATATTACCGCTCCGTCCTTATTGTCGCCGCAAATGATCCCGCTACGACACTGGAAGACACACTAAAAGGCAAGGTCGCGATCAACGAGGCGCTGTCTCAATCCGGCTGGTGCGCGTTGTGGAATGCGGCGCAGGATCAGGGGCTAAGCATCCCGCCGGTCCATGTCTCAGGCGCCCATGCGACCTCCGCGCTTTGGGTTGCTCAGGGCCGCGCACGCATCGCAGCCCTTGATATGCTCACTTGGGAGTTGATCCGCGCCCATGACCTCGACCTCGCAAACCAGTTGCGCGTGTTGGACTTAACCACGCCAACGCCGGGACTGCCCCTGATTGCAGGCCCAAACGCCGATATCGCAGCGTTGCGCCTCGCGATCACACAAGCAATCCATGATTTACGCAAAGACGACCGCGCGCTGCTGCACTTGGAAAAGCTCGTCCAGATACCTGCACAGGCCTATCTAGATCAGCCGCTCCCTCCAGCCCCCCAAATCGCATAAACACTTAACTTCCCTCTCGTCACACAACGAAACCCCATTGCCAAAGCCGCAAAATTCGGCCCTATTACAGTACTGCTATATTCACCGTGAGGTTCCGTGCCTGCCAACACCCCCCCGATCCTAGACCCGGTTCTAGAAATCCGTGACCTGCACAAAGCCTATGGCGATCTGGAGGTCCTTAAGGGCGTCTCGGTCCATGCAAAGGCTGGCGATGTTGTCTCGCTAATCGGCTCCTCCGGCTCGGGTAAATCCACCCTGCTGCGCTGCGCCAACCTGTTAGAGGACAGCCAACAGGGCGAGATTTTATTCTGCGGCGAGGCTGTCAGTTGGAAGGGGGAAGGCCGCCGCCGTCACCCCAGCGACACCAAGCAAGTCACCCGCATCCGCACCAATCTCTCTATGGTATTCCAGCAGTTCAACCTGTGGTCACATATGACGATCTTGCAAAACGTCATGGAAGCCCCTCTGACTGTGCTGGGCAAAGACCGCAAAGAGGTGGAAACCCACGCTCGCGCCCAACTTGAAAAAGTCGGCATCGGCGACAAATGCGACGCCTACCCCGCGCAATTATCAGGCGGTCAGCAACAACGCGCCGCCATCGCGCGTGCGCTATGTATGCAGCCCAAAGCACTGCTATTTGACGAGCCGACCTCGGCGCTCGACCCCGAATTGGAACAAGAGGTGGTGAAAGTGATCAAAGACCTCGCCTCTGAGGGGCGCACAATGCTAATCGTGACCCATGACATGCGCTTGGCAGCAGATGTCAGCGACCACGTTATTTTTCTACATCAAGGCCGGATTGAAGAAGAAGGCCACCCTGATCAGGTCTTTGGCGCGCCAAAGACTGAACGGCTGCAACAATTTCTGAGCGCAACTGTGCCAGCCTGAATTACACGAACACCTGCTCATAAACCTGGGAGACTACACTATGAAAAAACTTATCCTTGCCACCACCGCACTTGCGCTATCCGCAGGCTTCGCCTTCGCAGATGGCAAAACCATCCGCATGGGCACCGAGGGCGCATACCCGCCCTATAACTTCATCAACGATGCTGGCGAAGTTGACGGGTTCGAGCGCGAGCTGGGCGACGAGCTGTGCAAACGCGCCGAACTGACCTGCGAATGGGTCACCAACGAGTGGGACAGCATCATCCCCAACCTCGTATCAGGCAACTATGACACCATCATTGCCGGCATGTCGATCACGGCAGAGCGCGATGAAGTCATTGATTTCACGGACCCTTACACCCAACCGGACCCGTCCGCATACCTCGCAATGTCGGCTGACATCGACCTGAAATCCGGCGTTATCGCCACGCAGGCCTCAACCATCCAAGCCAGCCACGTAGCGGCCATGGACGGTGTAACACTCGTTGAATTCGCCACCCCAGAGGAAACCGTCGCCGCCGTCAAAAATGGCGAAGCAGACGCGGTTCTGGCCGATAAAGCCTTCCTCGAGCCCGTGGCAGAAGCCGAAGCCGACCTCAGCCTTGTCGGCGAAGACGTGCTGCTTGGCGGTGGCATCGGCCTTGGCGTGCGCGAAAGCGACGGCGAGCTGAAAGAGAAGTTCAACAAAGCCATCCAGTCGATGAAAGCCGACGGCTCCCTGAATGCGCTGATCACCAAGCACCTGCCCGGCTCGGCCACCTTCTAAGTACAAACAGCTGGGGGGAAGCACACCGCCTCCCCCCATCATTGTTCTATAAATATCCAAATTCCGACCTCTGATGAGGCCCCAAAATTTTCCAACATTGCGCCGATCCATCCACACTTGAGGGCCTGAGCTGGCTTAGCTGCTACCTGACCACAGGCAAGCACATGGGCCTCTATTGGGCCTTTGGAACCGTGCTCACGCTGCTGGCCATCACCGCCCCCGCCGCTTTGATATTCGGCTTTGGCGGGGCAATTGCCGCGCGCTCAACCCTGTTGCCGCTGCGCTGGCTTGGCAAAACCTACATCGCTGTTGTGCGCGGCGTGCCTGACATCGCGTTTTTCTTGTTCTTCGTCATAGCGCTGGACCAAGGTCTTGAGTGGATGCGCCACCAATACCTCTGCCCCGACTGGGGCCAGCCAATTCGCCAAGGCAGCGATTTTGTCGTCTGCCAAGCCGCCAAACTGCCCTTGGGCAACGCCCCGCAATGGGTGCACGAGATCTACGGCTTCTTCACCGCCGTACTGACCTTCGCCATCGTCTTTGGCGCGTTTGCCGCCAATGTCCTTTACGGCGCGATGAACGCGGTTCCCAAAGCCCAAATAGAGACCGCGCAAGCCTATGGCATGACCAACGCGCAAACCTTTCGCCGCATTACCATGCCACAAATGTGGGTCTACGCCCTGCCCGGCTTGTCCAATCTGTGGATGGTGCTGATCAAGGCCACGCCCCTGTTGTTCCTGCTCGGCGTCGAAGATATCGTCTACTGGGCGCGCGAGCTGGGCGGCACCAAAACCCCGCGTTTCACCGACTACCCGCATGGCGACTGGCGGTTGTGGTACTTTCTGGGGCTGCTGGTGTTCTACCTCGCCTTCACCAAATTCTCAGAATTCGTGCTGGAGCGCATAATGAAGCGCCTCACCCATGGCCAAGCCACCTTGGGCGGTGCGCTATGAGCTGCTGGGACACCGTTCAAATCTATGCCTTCCGCAGCCTCGGCTACGGCGAGCGTCTGCTGCCGCGTGAAGATTTCACCATCTGCCAACAAGCAACGCTGATCGGCTCGGGGATGATCTGGAACATCTATTTCGGCCTGATCGCCCTGATCGCCGGGTTCTTCGTCGCCAATGCGATTGCAGTGGCCAAAGCCTCGCCAAACCCGTGGCTGCGCCGCCCTGCTGATTGGTTCATCCTGATCTTCCGCGGCTCGCCGCTGTTCATCCAGTTCTTCCTTGCCTACTTTTTGTTCCTGACCCTCAAACAGGCCACTGGCACCTTCAGTTGGCTAACCTCTGCTTGGGCGGGCGCGTTGATCGTGCTGTTCCTAAATACCTCCGCCTACTCCGCCGAGATTTTCTACGGCGCCCTGCGCTCGGTGCCAAAGGGCGAGGTCGAGGCCGCCGACGCCTACGGCATGACCGGCTGGAGCAGGTTTCGCCGCATCATCTGGCCCACCACTTTGCGCCTCGCATGGCCCGCCTATACCAACGAGGCAATCTTCTTGTTCCACGCCACAACGCTGGTATTTTTCACCGGCTTCCCGGCGTTCCAACAAAAAGGCGACGCGTTGTATTACGCCAACTATTTTGCCGACAAAACCTTCAACCCGTTTATCCCCTACCCAATTCTGGCCGGATACTTCATCTTGCTAACATTGGTGGTGATCGGGATCTTCGGGCTGATAAACCGACATCTTAATCGTCACATACCGCAGGCGTCTCGCCGCAAAATTCGCTACCGCCCGCAACTCATTCGGTAAGGCTCAAGATGGACAGCTGGCTCAAAGAGAACCCCACCGTGCGCAATATTCGCACCGCCGTTGCCGATTTGAACGGCATTGCGCGCGGGAAACGTGTCCCTGCCAGCGCCGCGCCAAAGCTGGCAACAGGCAGCGTGCGGATGCCGTACTCTGTGCTCAATGTCGACATTAAAGGCGATGATATCGAAGACAGCCCGTTGGTGTTCGAGACCGGCGACCGCGATGGCACCCTACGCCCGACCGAGCGCGGCTTTGTCCCCGCCCCGTGGCTTGCCACCCCCGCCGCCCTACTGCCGATGTGGATGTTCGACGACGACGGCGCGCCGTTCCAAGGCGACCCGCGCCACGCCCTGCGCGCGGTGCTGGAGCGCTACAAGGCCTTGGGCCTGCGCCCGGTGGTGGCAACTGAGTTAGAGTTCTACCTGACCGACGACACGGGCGACGAATTGCGCCCGCCGATATCGCCCCGCACAGGCAAACGCCTCGCGGCAAATGACGTGCTATCGCTAGATGCGCTTGACAGTTTTGATGCCTTCTTCACCGATATCTACGAGGCCTGCGATGCCATGGGCATCCCCGCTGACGCCGCCATTTCCGAGGGTGGCATCGGGCAATATGAGATCAACCTCATGCACAGCGACGACGCCCTGAAAGCCGCTGATGACGCATGGCTGTTCAAAATGCTGACCCGCGGTCTGGCCCGCAAACACGGCCTTGCAGCCACCTTCATGGCCAAGCCCTATGCCAGCCACGCAGGCACCGGACTGCATACGCATTTCTCGATCCTTGATGCCAACGGCACCAACATTTTCGACGACGGCGGCGAGGCTGGCACCCCTGCCCTAAGGCACGCCATCGCCGGATGCCTTGCTGCCATGCCCGCCTCCATGTTGATCTTCGCGCCGCACGGCAACAGCTATGAGCGCTTCACCCCGGGCGCACATGCTCCAACCGGCATCGCATGGGCCTATGAGAACCGCACATCGGCCATTCGCGTCCCCGCAGGGCCCCACATCGCGCGCCGGATCGAGCACCGCGTGGCGGGCGGCGACGCCAACCCCTACCTGATGCTGGCCACAGTCCTTGGCGCAGCGCTCATCGGGTTGGAGGATGAAATGCAAGCCCCCGCACCGATCACAGGCTCGGCTTATGACGCCGACTTGCAGCAACTGCCGACCACTTGGGCCGAGGCAATCAAGGCCTTCGAGGCATCCCCCATACTGCCCCGCATCCTGCCCCAGCAATTGATCCGCAACTTCGCAATGACCAAGACGCAAGAGGCAAAACACTACGCCACCTTGAGCACGAGCGCGCAAATCGCCCTCTACCTTGACGCGGTATAATAGAGAGGCCACCCAAGGATTTAGATGACACTGCGACACCTCTGCACAGCATTTCTTGGCGCGATCACCCTCCCCCTATTCGCACTCCCAGCGGCGGCGGGGCCTTATAGTTTGCTCGATGGCCGCCAAGTCACCGCGCTGGACAGTTTCCAAGACTGCGACGTGTGCCCCGAAATGGTGGTGCTTCCCATGGGCAGCTTCCTGTTTGGTGCGTCGCTAGAGCAAACAGTTGATACGCCTAGATTGCTTAACCTAAAGCCCGGTGAGCAACCCGGAAGGCCGCAAGAAGGGCCCGAGCATTCCGTAGTAATTGATGTACCCATCGCCATGGGGCGCAACGAGATCACACGCGAGGAGTGGCAGGCTTGTCTTGATGACAATGGCTGTACGCATGATCCAGATCCGACAATCCATAAAATGGATGGGCATTTGATTGCAGATGAACCGCGTAGCCCCGTGATGCGGGTGTCGTTCCTGGATGCGCAGGAATATGTTGCGTGGCTGAATGCGCGTGTTGGCGCGGACGTTTACCGTCTACCAACCGAAGTAGAGTGGGAATACGCGGCACAAGCTGGGTCCAACACAAAATTTGCTCAGGGCAATGCTTTAACGAGAGAGCAGGCAAACTTTACCTTATACAAGAGGGACGATGACAGATTTATATCGCTACCGGGTCAACATACAAGACCCGTCCCTGTGGATGAGTTGGATGCAGCCAATGTCTGGGGGTTACGGCATATGTCCGGTAATGTTCGAGAACGCACCATGTCCTGTAGGAGTAAGCGCCATTTGGGCCTAACAACATCAAGCGCCTATCTAGATGCAGCCACTCGAGTGGCATCCTGCCGCCGTGTGGCTAAAGGTGGCACATGGAGCGCTCATGTTGAATATGCCCGCCCCGCAAGTCGCGGTAGCTCACCCGAAGACAGTCGGACTTCGAAAACAGGTTTCCGTATCGTTAGATAATTTTTTGGAGATTAATATGCCTTTTGAAGACGGACCATCTGATCGACCCAGCAAAGCTTGATACGTCACGATCACTTCAGGAGTGAGACAACAATGAAACGACTTCGCCGGGTTTCGCTTAATGCAATCGCATGTTTTACCCTCCCCCTATTCGCACTCCCAGCGGCGGCGGGGCCTTATAGTTTGCTCGATGGCCGCCAAGTCACCGCGCTGGACATGTTCCAAGACTGTGACGCCTGCCCCGAAATGGTCGTTTTGCCGACGGGCAGCTTCGTCATGGGCGCACCTCTGGAACAATCAGAAGCCGTATATTTTCTGTGGAACAAACCCAAACCGGGGGAGCCGATTGGGATGCTATCTGAAGGTCCGGAACATGAGGTGATCATCGACAGTCCAATCGCCATGGGGCGCAACGAGGTGACCCGTGAGGAATGGCTGGCCTGTGTCGCTGACAAGGGCTGCTCGCATGTGCCGGACCCTAGAATACTCAAAGCTGGGGGCGGATATTATTACGTGGACGACCCGCGTCATCCAGTTTTTGACGTCTCATTTCTCGACATGTTGGAATACGTGGCTTGGTTGAACCACAAGGTTGGTGCGCAGGTGTACCGCCTGCCAACCGAGGCCGAATGGGAATACGCGGCGCGTGCAGGCACCACCACCAAGTTTTCCCAAGGTGACAGTTTGACAACGGATCAGGCGAATATCGGCGTGTTTCACCGCGTAGAGGGGCGCTTAAAAGCGGATCCCAACAATCGCAAAACCCCTGTGACCGTAGATGAACTCGACGCTGCCAACGCTTGGGGGTTGCGCCATATGGCGGGAAATTTGCTGGAACGGACAATGTCATGCTGGAGCGAACGGCATCTAGGCCTTCCTACGTCTAGCGACTATTTGGCCGCAGCTAGAGAAATAGCCAACTGCCGTCGTGTTGGCAAAGGTGGCGCATATCAATCAAGTGCCGAATATGCCCGCCCCACAAATCGTGGCAACGGTGCTGAAACATTTCGATCACGAAGTGGCGGATTTCGCATTGTCAGAGAATTATAAGGAGAATACCGCCGCGCTCCCCCTTCCTCATTACCCCCCTATCCAGCCAAACCACCCTTCGCTATTCTAATCAAAACACACACCAAAGAGGCCCTGAAATGAAAATCGGCATCCTGTCTTGCGGCCACGCCATGCCTGAGGTGGCAACCACGCGCGGCGATTTCTCGGATATGTTCGCGGCGTTGCTCTCGGGTCATGGCTTCACCTTCGAGGACTACGACGTGGAAAACATGCAATTCCCCGCCAATATCCACGACTGCGACGGCTGGCTGTTGACCGGATCCAAACACGGGGCCTATGAGGGGCACGCGTTTATCCCACTGCTAGAGACCTTCATTCGCGAGACCTACGCCGCCCATGTTCCGATGGTCGGCATCTGCTTTGGCCACCAAATCATCGCGCAGGCTTTGGGCGGGCACGTCGAAAAATTCGACGGCGGCTGGGCGATTGGCCTGACCGATTACCAGTTTGAGGGCTTGGGCGAGATGCAGCTAAACGCTTGGCACCAAGATCAGGTTATCCGCCTCCCCGAGGGCGCAAAACAGATCGCCTCTAATGATTTTTGCGAGAATGCGGCGCTGATTTATGATGACAGGATTTTAACCGTCCAGCCGCACCCTGAATTCGACGGGCCGACCGTGAACGATTACGTCACCCTGCGCAAAGGCACTGGCAACTACCCCGACGAGCTGATGCAACGTGCCGCCAACACCAGCACCCAAGCCACCAGCAACCGTGCTATGGGTGATACGATTTCCGAATTCTTCAAACAGCCCCGTGAGGTGCTCAATGCCAGCTAAGAGAAAAACCAAAAACACCGATTGGATGGTGCATCTGCCCGAGGCCGCCACTGATTATCTGGAAGGACAGCGCCTTGACGAGGTCGAATGCATCGTCTCGGACCTGCCCGGAATTGCGCGCGGCAAGGCTGTGCCTGCCACCAAATTCGCGCGGCAATCGCAGTTTTATTTGCCCAACTCGATCTACTTCCAAACCATCACTGGCGGTTGGGGCGAGGCCGCGGGTGAAGGGGGGTTTACCGAGCCGGATATGATCCTCAAGCCCGACATGGAGACCGCCTGCGCCGCGCCATGGACCGGCGACTGGACATTGCAAGTCATCCACGACGCCCTTGATCAACAAGGGGAGCCGATCCCCTTTGCGCCGCGCAACGTATTGAAACGCGTGGTCGAGCTATACCGCAAAGAAGGCTGGGAGCCAGTCGTCGCCCCCGAGATGGAATTCTACCTCGTGGCGCGCAACATCAACCCCGCCGAAGCCATCGCGCCGATGATGGGCCGCTCGGGCCGCCCCGCCGCCGCGCGACAGGCCTACTCAATGAGCGCCGTGGACGAGTTCGGCCCCGTCATTGACGACATCTACGACTTTGCCGAAGACATGGGCTTCGAGATCGACGGCATCACCCAAGAAGGTGGCGCCGGCCAGTTGGAGATCAACCTCGCACATGGTGATCCGGTGAAACTCGCCGATGAGATTTTCTACTTCAAGCGCCTGATCCGCGAGGCCGCCCTGCGCCACGACTGCTTCGCCACCTTCATGGCCAAACCGATCGAGGGCGAGCCGGGCAGCGCCATGCATATCCACCACTCTGTGGTCGATACCAAGACGGGCCAGAACATCTTTACCGGCCCGGACGGGGCCGAGACTGACGCCTTCATGCACTTCATTTCCGGGCTGCAAAACCACCTGCCCTCGGTCATTGCCCTGCTCGCGCCCTATGTGAACAGCTACCGCCGCTACGTCAAAGATCACGCCGCCCCGATCAATCTGGAATGGGGGCGTGACAACCGGACCACTGGCATTCGGGTGCCGATTTCTGACCCGGCATCACGCCGCGTCGAGAACCGCTTAGCGGGCATGGATTGCAACCCCTACCTCGGCATCGCCGCCTCTCTGGCCTGCGGGTATTTGGGGTTGAAAGAGGGGAAGAGCCCGACCAAAGAATACAAAGGTGACGCCTATGACGGCACCGAAGAAATCCCAAGAGATTTGTATTCTGCTCTTGATTTATTAAATGAATCCAAAGAGATGCAAGAAATACTTCATCCAGATTTTGCGCGAGTCTATTCCATAGTCAAAACCGCCGAGTATGATGAATTTCTGCAAGTCATCAGCCCGTGGGAACGCGAACATTTACTGACCAACGTATGAAGCGCATCGCTGCCCTTTTGGGGGTCTCTGCCATGCTTCTCATTGGCGGTTTCGTCATTTTTAGGGGGGAACTTCCAGCCTCTCTCCAAGAGGTTATAGCTCCGCCCTTTCAAGCTGAATTCGAGCACAGAACGTTAGAAACCAACACTGACACCCCCATAACCCGCACATGGCTTTTGCCACGTGAGGCCCAACTTCCCCATGGGTTTGTGCTGCTGCTCACCGGGCAGGCGACCAGCGATGGGCCGCTTATCATCACTGACCCTGTCGCCCTGCGTGCGGCCCAAAACACCGCCTATGTTGATCACAAAACGATGGACACGGGGCAATCGGTTATGGTGACGATATTCTCCCTCGGCACGGCCCTTGCGAAGTATTCCACACTGGCAACTATCGGCTGGGACGGCGAGTTAAGGGAGGAATTTAGCTGCTGGTGGTGCGCCGCCAGTGACGAAGCTGCACATGGTCGCGACTTCGCCGGGCTGATCGAAGCTGGCCGCCCGGCAGAGAAAACCAAGACCGAATTTGACGATGAGGACCTTTTCCTTGCTGCCCGCTCCAAAGCCGTAAAAGCCCCCGACACATGGGTCTCCAAACGCGCTACATTTTGGGCAAGTAAATCTGAAACCAATAAGGCGCACGGCCGCCTGACAACATGGCGGATCATCAAACCATGAACCTGCTCGATGCGAACGACCGCCGCGGCGCCTACCCAGATGGATGGTACGCCGAGACCGCCAGCCCCCTTGCGCCCTTTGGTCCGCTTCGGGGCGAGGTCCGCGCCGACCTTTGCGTCATCGGCGGCGGCTATACCGGCTTATCAGCAGCCTTGCACGCGGCACAAGAAGGCCTCGACGTGGTGCTAATCGACGCCCAAAGGGTCGGTTTCGGGGCCTCGGGGCGCAATGGCGGACAAGTGCAATCCGGCTTTAACAAAAGCCAGCAAGATCTTGAAAGGAAACTAGGAAAAAGCGATTCAGCCAAGCTGTGGGAGATGTCGCAAGAGGCCATGGCACTGACCAAACGCCTCTGCGCGCAACATGCGCCGGAGGCAGGCTTCAAGCCCGGCATCGCGCATGCCAACTGGCACGCAAGCGAAACAACCGCCGACCACGCCGAGGCCGCTTATCTGGCCGAGCATTACGCCTATGATCAGATTGAGCCTTTGTCGCGCGACGCGCTCTATGACATCCTGCGCGCGCCCGATTATCACGGCGGCACGTTGGATCACGGTGCGGGCCACCTGCACCCGCTGCGTTATGCTTTGGGGCTTGCGCGCGCCTGCGAGGCGGCCGGTGTGCGCATCTATGAGACCACCCGCGCACATGACATTTACGGCACCACCGTGCGCACTGATTATGGCCGCGTGGTGGCCAGCCATGTCATTCAGGCCACCAATGGATACGGCACCGGGCTAAGCCGACAGACTGCCGCGCGGGTGATGCCGATCAACAATTTCATCGCCGCCACCGCCCCGCTAGGCGCGCGCACACAAGAGGTTTTGCGCCGCGACATTGCCGTCTCTGACAGCAAGTTTGTGGTGAATTACTACCGCCTCAGCGAGGACGGGCGCCTGCTATTTGGCGGCGGCGAAAGCTATGGCTACCGCTTTCCGCAAGACATAGAAGCCACGGTGCGCAAGCCAATGGAGCAAGTATTCCCGCAGCTCAAAGGCGTCGAGATAACTCATGCATGGGGCGGCACATTGGCAATCACCATGTCCCGCCTGCCCCATATCGCGCGCACGCAACCCGGCGTTTTGTCGGCTGCGGGCTATTCCGGTCACGGCGTGGCCTTGGCTGGGTTTACGGGGAAAATCTTGGCAGATGCGGTGCGCGGCGACACCGACGGCTTCGAGCAATTGACCCGCCTGCCCACCGCGCGCTTCCCCGGCGGCCCTGCTTTTCGCTCGCCGCTGCTGGCCTTGGCCATGACGTGGTACGCCACCCGAGACCGTCTGGGAATTTAAAACACTTTCGGATGTTCGAAAACTAGTTTACAGTTTTTCCGAACATGTTAGACGGAAAAACGGTGTAGATATGCGCGACCTTCCTCCAGAAAATGCCCCCAATACCTATGCGGCAGAGCCGATCCCGGAAGCCGCCCGCGCTGCAATTGAAGAGCTGCTCGGCTCTGGCGATCTATTCCGCTACACCGCCCCGGAAAACGCACCGGTGGCTTTGCTGGAGCAAGAGTTCGCAGCACTACTGGGGGCAAAATACGCACTGGCAGTCTCGTCATGCTCGGCCGCCTTGTTCCTTGCCCTCAAAGCGCTGGACCTGCCAAAAGACGCCAAAGTTTTGATCCCAGCTTTCACTTTTGCAGCTGTTCCCTCCGCTGTGGTGCACGCCGATTGCCTCCCCGTTCTTGTCGAGGTCGAAGATAACTACCGCGTCGATCTCACTGATTTTGAACGCAAAATCCCCACAGCCGATGCCGTCCTCATCAGCCATATGCGCGGCCACACCTCTGATATGGACGAGGTTTTGCGGCTGGCCGAATTGCATAACATCCCCGTCGTGGAGGACGCCGCCCACTCACTTGGCACCACATGGAATGGCCAAAATATTGGCACGCTGGGTAAAATCGGCTGCTTCTCGTTCCAAAGCTACAAAATGATCAACGCTGGCGAAGGCGGCATCATGATCACCGACGATGCGACGCTGGTGGCGCGCGCCGTCATCATGTCCGGCGCCTACGAGCACAACTGGTCCAAACACGACATTATCGGCAGCGAGGCCGCGAAATGGCAAAACCAACTGCCGCTCTATAACATGCGCATGCAAAACCTCAGCGCCTGCGTGATCCGGCCTCAACTGGGCGAATTGGCCCGCCGCGTAAAAGACGGGCGCAACAACCACGACTATGTTGCCGCGCGCCTAACAAAAAGCGGATACTTCGACGTCCCCGCCCCTCTGCCCCCGGAAAAACGCGCACCGGATTCGATCCAGTTCAACCTTGTCGACTTCACGCCAGAACAAGCGCGGGCCTTCATGGAAGCCACCAAATCGCGCGGCGTCAACACGCAAGTATTTGGCCTGTCGCAAGACAATGCGCGCGCCTTCTGGAACTGGCAATTCATTCCCGGAGAGACACCCGCCCTGCCCAAAACCCGCGCCATGCTGGCCCGCGCCTGCGATACCCGCTTACCTGCACGCCTCACGCGCGCCGAGTTGGATTACATCGCCGATGCACTGATCGCGGCAGCGACACAAACCCGACCCTAGCCCCCCGCGCCAAATCAAAAATGTCGGGCCGCGCAAGCGGCTCCGTTAGGTCAGGACCCGCATCTGCCCTTTGAGCCAAGGCATCCGGTAGGTGCAATACTCCACGATATCGCGCTGAAACAGGGGCCGTAATTCGCTGGCAACTTGGCTTGGCATATCCTGCGTCGCCCCCTCTCGCGCCACGAGAGAAATCCGGCGCGAAAACGGCGCGAACGGCGGCTCGTACACATCGACCCGTTCAATGAAGCGTTTGGCGCGCATCACGCCCAGCGGCGTCAGCACCGTCCACCCCTCGCCGCGTGCCACCATCGCCATAATCGCGTGGTAGCTGTCCAACTCAAAGCGGTGCGATGCCTGCAACTTCACCCGTGCCAAATGCGACGCAATCTGGCGGCCCATTACATGGCGGGTGGTGTAGGAAATCAGCGGATTGGCCCGCAGTCCGGCCATCAAATCCCCGCCCTCACGCACCATCCGGCGCGGGGTTACGACGACAAATGGCTCCTCCATCAACGGGTGCACCTCATAGGACGGCGGCAAATCTCCCTGATCCGAGGCCACAGCCATATCCAGCGCCCGGGTCTCCAACTGGTCCAACAAGCGGTGCGACGCGCCGGTTTCCAGCAAGAATTGCGCTTTGGGCATTTGTTCTGCCAAACGGGTCAGCAAGGCAGGCGTCACATCCGCGTCCAGATCCTCGATCACCCCAAGTCGCAGCCGCATTCGGGCCGACAAATCCTTTAGCGTCAACTCAGACGTGGCCATTGCAGCCTCATTCAATATCGCCTGGGCGCGGCGCAAAAACAGCTCCCCCGCTTGGGTCAGCGGCATTGGCCGCTCGCTGCGCGTCAGCAAACACGCCCCAAGCGCGGCTTCCAGATTGGACAATTGCTGGCTCACCGCCGAGGGGCTAGCGCCCAAGCGCTGCGCGGCGGCGGTTATCGACGGCTCCTCCGCGGCGGCCACAAATATCTCGATCTGCCAAAGGGTGATTTTACCCGGTGTCTCGACCATTCTCAAACCCCTACTTGCCCATCAATCCCGATTGCCGAGCCCTAATCACATGCGTAAGCTAGCGCCAACTGACACTGGAGGCCAGACACCATGCGAGACAATAACCCCAACTCATGGGAAGCCCGCGCCGATGCCCATTCTTTCTATGGGTTCACCGATTTGCCCACCATAGCAGAGCGCGGCACCGTCGTATTGACCCACGGCGAGGGCCCATATGTGGTTGACGTTCACGGGCGCAAATACCTCGACGCCAACTCCGGTCTTTGGAACATGGTCGCAGGCTTTGACCACAAAGGCATGGCCGAGGCTGCCAAGGCGCAATACGACCGCTTCCCCGGCTACCATTCCTTCTTTGGCCGCATGTCGGACCAGACGGTGATGCTGTCCGAGAAATTGATCGAGGTCTCCCCGTTCGAGCGCGGCAAAGTGTTCTACACCAACTCCGGCTCCGAGGCGAATGACACGCTGGTCAAGATGCTATGGTTCCTTGCCGGGGCCGAAGGCAAACCAGAACGGCGCAAAATCCTGACCCGCAAGAACGGCTACCACGGGGTCACTGCCGTCTCGGCCTCGATGACGGGCAAGCCCTATAACTCCGTCTTTGGCCTGCCATTGGACGGCTTCATTCACCTCACCTGCCCGCATTACTGGCGCGAAGGCCGCAGCGGCGAGACCGAGGCCGAGTTCACCGCCCGCATGGGGGCCGAGCTGGAAGAGGTCATCGCGCGCGAAGGTGCAGATACGATTGCCGCCTTCGTGGCAGAGCCGGTAATGGGCGCTGGCGGGGTGATCCCCCCCTCGGAAGGCTATTTCCAAACCATTGCGCCCATCCTCAAGAAACACGGGATTCCGCTGGTCTCGGACGAGGTTATCACCGGTTTCGGGCGCACGGGCACTGACTGGGGCTGTCAGGCTTACGGCTTCATGCCCGACGCCATCATCTCGTCCAAAAACCTGACCGCTGGGTATTTCCCCATGGGGGCCGTGATCCTTGGACCAGAGCTTGCCGACCGCCTGCAAGCCGCCTCGGAGGCCATCGAGGAATTCCCCCACGGCTTCACCGCATCAGGGCATCCGGTGGGCTGCGCAATCGCGCTCAAAGCCATCGAAGTCATTTTGAGCGGCTCCGACGGGGCCGCGCCCTTGATTGATAATGTGCGCGCCCTAACCCCTAAATTCGAGGCCGAAATGGCCCGTTTAGCCCAGCACCCTCATATCGGAGAGGCGCGCGGCAAAGGCTTGATGGGCGCGTTAGAAGCGGTGAAAGACAAGGCCACCAAGACCCCATTCGACGGCGCATTGAGCGTGTCCGAGCGAATTGCGAACGCCTGCACCGACCACGGGTTGATCTGCCGCCCATTGGGGCAAGCCGTGGTGCTCTGCCCCGCGTTCATCATGACAGAGCCGCAGATGGACGAGATGTTCCAAAAACTGGAAGCCGCTTTGAACAAGGTGTTTGAAGAGGTCGTCTAAGCGGGCCACACACACGGCGGTCATAAGGGCCGCCGTGTGTGCATAAAATCCTGCCGTGTTACTTGGACGGATTGGCCATTTTAGCGACGGCGGCTTGCATGTCGGCCAGTTGCTTTTTGATCGCATCCAACTCGGACGTATCCTTGCTAGGTGTAGCGGGTGCTGCATCCGCAGTGTCAGTACCGGCCCCCTCAGCGCCTTGCCAGCCACCCATCATGTTTTTCATAAACGCTTCTTGCTGGGCCTTGATTTGATCAAACCCCGGCACAGAGGACATCGGGCTGGAAAGGCTCTCTGCCACTTTGCTTTGCCCCTCGCGAAGCATCTCGAAACTGGCGGCCAGAAAGTCAGGAACAACGCTTTGTGCATTTGTTGCATAGCTGCGCACAAGATCAGTTAACACGTTGACGGGCAAAACATTATCACCCTTGCTTTCATTGTCCGCGATGATTTGAAGCAAATATTGACGGGTCAGGTCGCCCCCGGATTTCAGATCAATGATCTGCACATCCCGGCCCTCTTTGATGAACCCAGAAATATCGTCCAACGTCACGTAGTCGCTGGTCTCGGTGTTATAGAGACGCCGCGAGGCGTAGCGTTTGATCAACAACGGTGCCGTATCAGATTTTGCCACGAAAAACCTCCCAGTACTGCGGTGCAGAAAAACGCTAGCCTAGGTGTCGCGGAAAAGAAAGGGGGCACGCACGTAAGAAAAAAGGGCGGGCACAAGGCCCACCCTATAATTCTGCAACCCTAAGGGAGGATAAGGTGCAGTATTTTAAAGCCTAAAGCTTAAGCAGCTTTGGTGGCTTTTTTAGCAGTCGCAGTCAGCTCATCAGTTGCTTTCTTAACAGCAGCAGATGTGTCTTCTTGGATGTCTTTGCCAGCAGCCATCAGCAACTCAACAGTTTCCATTTGCACTTTTTTAGCAACTTCAGCGAAAGCAGCCATGTGCTCGGCGGAAGATTCTGCTTGTGCGGAAGCGAAGTCTGTTACGGCTTTGGAGTAGTCAGCAGGCTCGGCTTGGGCTTTGGAGACGCCGGACATTTTGCCCAGTGTTTCTTTGGTCCATTTGGAGGACAACTCAGCGGAAGTTGCTGCAGCGTCCAGAGTTACTTTGGACATTTTTTCGCCCAAAGCAGCAGAGTTTTTAACTGCTTCGTTGAATGCGGACATGTCTACTGGGAATGCAGCTGTCATGTCGGAGAATACTTTGGTGAAGTCTTGAGTTTTGTTAGCCATTGTCATGGTCTCCATAAATATGGGCCATTTGCGGCCCGATTTGTTTGCGTCTGCAGCATATATACGTGCTGCAACGCAGCATTGCAAGTTTTATTCTGCATTGCAGCATAAATAATTTATGGCCGGAGAATATAACGTGAGAATGGTAAAGGCGCAGGCACGATCCCTCGCCCCCACGCCTTGTTTTAATGGCCTAAACGGCCAACTTAATCGTTGGATTTTTTCAACACATAAGTCCCCGGAGCCGGTGTAAGTATCGGAAATTCCTTACTTCCTGGTTCCCGGGCCGCAACCTGCTTGCTCGATTTTTCGGACAACCATGCATCCCATCGCGGCCACCATGATCCTTTGTTAAAGGTCGCATTGTCCCACCACTCATCTTGCGTGCCGGACATGTCTGCATTGGTGTAGTGGCCGTATTTCTTCTTGGAGGGCGGGTTAATAATGCCCGCAACATGGCCCGACTCAGAGACAATGAAGGTCTTATCCTTTGACCCGAACTGTTTGATTCCCCCGTAAGACCCGCGCCACGCCGCAATGTGGTCCGTCTCGCAGGCAATCGCACAAATCGGCACCTCAACGTCAGACAGCCCCAGCGTCTCGCCCATCAATTCCATCGTGCCCTTGGCCAGCTTGTTGCCTTGGCACAGGTCACGCAGGTACTCGACCACGAAGCGGCCCGACAGGTTGGTGCTATCGCCGTTCCAGTACAACAGATCAAACGCAGGCGGGGCCTCGCCCATCATGTAGTTGCGAATAGCAGGCGCATAGATCAGGTCATTGGCGCGCAGGTAAGAAAACGTGCGCGACATAAAGTAGGAGTGCAAATACCCCTTCTCTGCCACCTGTCGCTCGATCCCGTCGACAAAATCATCCTCAAGGAAAACCCCCATCTCGCCGGGGTCCGAGAAATCAGACAGCATGGTAAAGAAGGTGGCCGACTTGACGGTATCATCGCCGCGCTTTTTCAGCAAAGCCAACACCAAGGACAGCATGGTCCCCGCGATGCAATACCCCACAGCGTTCAGCTGTTTCTCGCCGGTGATTTTCTTAACTTGGTCGAAAACGGTCAGATAGCCGTCCTCCACATAGGTGTCGATGCCCACGTCTGAATAGCTGGCGTCCGGGTTGATCCACGACACGATAAACAAAGTATGCCCTTGATCCACGACCCATTTGATCAGTGAATTGGCCGGTTTCAGGTCCATCACATAGAACTTATTAATCCAAGGCGGGAAGATCACAATCGGGGTGGCGTTGACCTTTTCCGTCGTGGGTTTGTACTGGATCAGCTCAAACATATGATTGCGGAAAACCACCGAGCCTTCAGTCGCCGCAATGTTTTCACCCACCTTAAAAGCTGTCTCATCGGCCAGACTAACCAGCAAGTCGCCCTCGTTGGCCTCTATATCATGGACAAGGTTTTCCAACCCTTTGACCAGTGACGCACCGTCTGTCTCCACGGCCTTGGTCAGCGCATCGGGGTTTGTGGCCAAGAAATTGGTCGGCGCGAACATGTCGACGATTTGCTGGGCAAAGAACGACACGCGGGCGCGCTCTGGGTCACTCAGGCCTTCAAGCCCGTCCATCGCATCCGAGATGGCCTCGGAGTTGTACATGTACTGCTGCTTGATGAAGTTGAAATAGGGATGCGTGTCCCACAACTCGGATTTGAAGCGGCGGTCCGATGGGCCAGTGTCTTGAGGCGGCTCCAACTTGCCCTGAGCAACCTGTTGTTGCGCCTCTACATAGTGTTTTAAGGATTTTCCCCAATAACTGACCTGCTGCTCAATTATTTTGGAAGGATTGTTCATCATTTCGGCCACGAAGGCTGCTGCGGCTTGCTGATACACCTCCTGACCGGGGGCTTGCAGGCCGGGGTCAGAGGACTTTTTTCGGCCCATTGCAGCCACAAGGCGCTTGGTGAGTTCGTCCATTTGGGCAAGGTTCGCATTGAGACGCTCAAGCTTCTCTGCCGCGTCATTATCGCCCGCTGTGTCAGTTTTTGTTGTCATTTTAAGCTTTCCACAATACCCTATGCTGCAACTGCGAAATAACGTCTGCTTGCTTGGGAGGCAAAGCGACGAATTGACGTAGGCTTAGTTTACGCTCGAAAGGAGCCTCCTGTGAAGTACATGGCGACATATGATTTGATGGAAACAATGCGTGTGACCAACCAATGGATGGGTGCAACTGCACAAGCCATGGGCGCATATCCGGCGGTGTCACTGACACCCAACCCCTTCTTTAAGATGCTGGGCGCATGGGGCGAAGTGACTGAGCGCACCTTCTCTCGCATGGTGGCAAAGCCCGATTGGAACATCGCTTCCGTCGTTGGCGAGGATGGCCGGGATCACCAAGTTGAGGTCGAGATCACCGTTGCCAAAGCCTTCGGCGACCTGATCCATTTCAGCGTCACAGACCGCCCCACAAAACCTCGCAAAATCTTGCTGGTTGCGCCAATGTCTGGCCACTATGCAACATTGCTGCGCTCCACCGTGGTGAGCCTGCTTCCAGACGCCGAAGTCTACATCACTGACTGGCATAACGCCCGTGATATTCCGGTGAGCGAAGGCAAATTCGACATAGAAGATTATACGCTCTACCTTGTTGATTTTATGAAAGAACTTGGGCCAGATACCCATGTTATCGCGGTCTGCCAACCCGCACCTTTGGCTTTGGCTGCAACTGCGTATCTGGCCGAAGAAGATCCGTCTGCGCAACCACGGTCCCTGACCTTGATTGGCGGACCAATCGACCCCGATGCCGCAGCCACGGATGTCACTGATTTTGGCCGCCGCATCACCATGGGCCAGCTAGAAGAAACCGCCATTCAGCGCGTCGGCTTCAAGCATTCCGGCGTTGGTCGCATGGTCTATCCTGGGTTGCTGCAACTGGCCTCTTTCATGTCAATGAATTCTGAGCGTCACAAGGCCGCTTTCTCCGAGCAAATCATGCGCGTATCGAAAGACGAAGATGCAGAGCATGACAAACACAATAAGTTCTATGACGAGTATCTTGCGGTCATGGATATGGCTGCGGAATTTTATCTCTCGACCGTCGAGCGTATTTTCAAAGACCGTGAAATCGCCCAAAATAAATTTGTCGTAGACGGTAAAACTGTAGACATTGGCAAAATTACCTCGGTGGCTGTCAAAACGGTTGAGGGCTCAGAAGACGACATTTCGGCCCCCGGTCAGTGCGTTGCAGCATTGGACCTTTGTACTGGTTTGCCGGATGACAAAAAGGCCTCCCACTTAGAACAGGGTGCCGGTCACTATGGTATTTTTGCCGGGAAAAGCTGGCGCAACAATATCCGCCCACTGGTTTTGGAATTCATCGACGCCAACTCTGGCGCGCCTAAAGCGGCGCCAAAATCAGCCAAAAAGAAAAAGGCCTAGAGGCTCACGACTTCTAGGCTGCGAGCCAGTCCTGCATCGCGGCATTGACCGCATCAGGCTGCTCTAACGTCGGCAAATGCCCAGCATTTGCCACCACGTTCAGCTTTGCTCCGAAAATCAGGTCCGCCATAAACTGGTGGCGGGCCACGGGGCACAAAGCGTCATATTCCCCGCATAAGATCAGCGTCGGGATGCGCATTTTTCGTAAAACACCCTGCTGGTCAGGACGGCGTTGCAACGCGCGCGATTGGCGCAAAAACACTCCCTCTCCCATATCCAGCGCCATAGTCATCACCAGATCCAACACCGCTTGGCGGTTCGGTCCGGGTGCCAAGTAATCTGGCTTCATCTCCTCGCGCATCACATCCACGAGCGAGCCAGCCATTACGCGCACAATCTGAGGTTCGCGCAGTGCTGCATATCGCGGGGTCTCAGACAGTGCATTGGTGTCCATCAGCGCCACGCGCGTCACCCGCTGAGGCGCGCGCCGTATCACTTCCATCGCCACAATGCCGCCCATCGACAAGCCCGCCAGCGCGAATGTTGGGGGCGCACACGCCAGCACCTCTGCGGCCAAAGCCTCAACCGTATCATGGCCGGAAATTGGCGCGAGGTGTATGGCACGCGCCCCGCCAAAGGCCTTGATTTGCGGCCCAAAGAGCCGCCCATCGCACATCATGCCCGGCAATAAGACCAGAGGTTCATTCATCGCCATTCTCCGCACCCAGCTCAGCAAATGTTCTAAAACCACAAGTAAGCTTAGAAATTATACCCATAGCGCCCACTAAAGGTTTAAAATCAACAAGTCGTGGCATCACGCCCGGCTGAAATGCTCTGCTCTGCATCAAACTCTCCTTCGTCGATCATAGTTCTTTAGCAAACAACGAAGGTTTGCAATTGCCATTCAAGGCAAGCTCACTAATGCGGCCCCGTTCCAGCCGTAACGCTGGCATGGTAAGCGATCTTGAACCGCGCCACATAAAGAATAAGTCCCACCGATTATCAGCTCCAGCCCTTCTGCGCGCATGACCAATTCTGGCCCAAGTCCCAAATACATTTCGGGCAAACCTTTACGGGCAAAAATCGACGACAAAAAGACATCAACCGAGCAATTCGCCGCTCCGCAAAAGGGGCGAGGCATTGCGCCCGGACAGGTCACCGCACTCCAGTCGAGCACAATATCCTCCCGCCCATCGCGGTCCAAATCCCCACGCAACAAGTAATTCGACGTGGCCGATGCGGCACCGCCACACCCCTCAAAGATATAAGCATCTACCGCTGCATTCAGGTCCACGCGAGGTGCAGTTTTCGCCTTGATCGCGCAAAATTCTAACGCCTGAGAAATAGATTTAGCTGCGCCGATAGTATCTAGAACCACGCGCCCGCCCGCGCCTGTGCGAATATCCATTGGCGTACCGGATTGCAAAGCCGCCACCAAAGGGTCCGTTAATTGGACGTGCTGCTCCCATGTGCCGATCAATTCATTGCCAGTGACCGCGGGCAAACGGTAGCCCAACGCCCCGACCACGATCATCACATCCGTGCGTGCACCGCCGCCAAAGCTCTGCGCTCCGATCAAATCTGTGCTCAAATACAGGCCCATCTCCCCGGGCTTTGTCAGCGACGGCTCGACGTTCCCAGTCACCATCGGATCCAACCCTTGCGGCGAGCGCCCACCGCAAAACACCTCAAAAAGCCCTGCCCCAGCAGTCGAACTAAGCATCGCCGAGCCATAATAAAATGAGCCGTCGTCGCTATTGTTAACTTGCCATCCGGCCCAAGAAGGAGTGGCTAACATCATCAAAAGACACAGCAATCTAGCCAGAGGTCCATCCTCCATCGACCAAGATCGAGGTGCCTGTTACCATCGAAGACGCCTCTGAGGCCAGATAGACCACCGCCCCCATGATATCCGCAACCTGACCAACGCGCGGTAGTTTGATTTTGTCGTCAATCCACGCGCGCTTCTCGGGATCGGCAAATGTTGCCTCGGTTAAAGGGGTCAGAATGAACGTCGGGCAGATCGAGTTAACGCGAATATTGTCCGGCCCCCACTCGATCGCCATGGCTTTGTTAAACCCCTCGACGGCATGCTTTGTGCCACAATAAACCGCGCGTTCCTGACCGCCGACATGGCCCATCTGACTGGAGATTTGAATAATCGACCCACCGCCCCGTACCCGCATTTGCGCCGCAGCCTGTTGCGCCAAAAAGTAGGCGGCCTTCATGTTGATCGACACAACCGCATCGAAGTCGTCGGGCTGCGTGTCTTGAGCTACACAATGGCGCGCATGGCCTGCCGAATTGCACAAAATATCGAACGGGCCGTGATTTTCAAAAGCCGCACGAACCGCATCTAAATCCGTCACATCTAGGGACAAGCCACTAACCTTAAGGCCAGCCGCAGCCATCTCGGCAACCGCAGACGCCACTTGATCAGCGCTGCGCGCGGCGACCACCACCTCGGCCCCTGCCTCGGCCAATGCCACCGCGCAGCCAAGTCCGATTCCGCGTGATCCACCGGGCACGAATGCCCGCTTTCCCTCAAGCCTGAACGAAGGGGTTTTAGGTAGCGTCATCTAGGTTTCTCCCGTCCATGCCATAGGGATAGCGGGTTGCGCCACCCCGCGATAGGCCGGAAAATCCTCATACCGTTTTTTCCGTGTTGCCTTGTTCTCTGGCGGCTCTGCCCCTGTTGCGACCAACTTTCCACGCGGCGCGATGTAGCTTGAAATCGTGCGGCGCGAGGTTGGCTCCCACGTCAAGTTAAAGGCCGCGAGCTTGGGGAAATACCACTGCTCGGAATAGGGGATGTGATCGTGTATCCAATAGGCCAAGTCACGCCAGTCGCGCCCCTTGGCGTATTGGTCTGCGAACCACGGAATGATGATGGTGGCCCCGCCAATTGGGGATGTGCGGGATCGGTCCCAGATATGGCATTCTCCGGGGTAATCATTTCGCGCACAGTTCAGTTTATGTGTGTTTCCATAGTGGTTTAGCGATGGGGAGCGGTAGCCAGAGCGCACAGAGACGCAGCCAAATGTCTCGTGCAAAGGGTCCAGTAATTGGGTACAAAATGCCCGCCCAACCTCAAGCACCAGATCCGGGTCTTCAGGGATATTTTGCTGTTCGTGGAAGCTGGAAATCTCAGAGAAAAGGAACTCGCGCATGAAGAAATACTTGGACAGCCGCTCGCGGCCCAAGCTTTCCAGCGACCACATGGAGGCGGGCTTACGGCGCGTCAAAACCGTTCCACCGAAATGCGCCATCGCCCTTTCGCAAGGGTGAGAACGGATTATGCGCGACCTCCCAAACATGCCCGTCAGGGTCCGAAAAATAGCCGTGATGCCCGCCCCAGAATACATCTTGCGCAGGTTTGAGAACCTTTCCGCCAGCGGCTTCGACCTCGGACAAGATCACGGCCACATCATCCTTGGCGCGCACGTTATGGGCCAGCGTTATGCCAGAAAAGCCCCCGATCTCGCGCGGCTCAATGCCCAATTCCGCCGCCAGCCCCGCCTTGGGGTAAAGCCCCAGCGTTTGGCCGATCATATCAAAGGCAATCACCCCGTCAGGGCTTTCCGTACGGGTCCACCCCAACGCTTCGTAAAATGCGGCAGAGGCATCCATGTCAGTCACCCCAAGCGTGATAAGGGATACGCGTTGCTCCATCTAATTCAGCCCTTCAATCCATGTTTTCAAAAGCTTAACCGTGCCATCCGTTTGTCCCGGGCTCAGAATATCCCCTGCAATGACGTGGTTAAACGGATCATCCCCCGCGCCCATCACCCGCGGAGCCAGTTGTACCGGACCGCCCCATTTGGTCGAAATCGCGCGGGTGGTTTCCGGTGATACAACCCCGTCTTGGTCTGAAAATATGAACAGCGCAGGCGTGCTCACCTTGCTATAATCGGCCTCCCGCGCGTATTTTACCAGCGCCGCCATCGGGATCAGCGCTGTCGTCGGGTAAAGTGTGGTCCAATATTTGCCATGCGCCTCATTAAGCGGCGCAAAGCTACGCTCCGCCCCAGCCACAAGGGCCGCCCAACTGCGCGCCAGAGGCCACTCCAAAATGACCGCCGCAGGAGAGCGGACGCGGAAATTTGGCGAAATCATCGCGAGGCCTTTGACCCGCTCCATCAAGGCCGGATTCGTCGCCGCGATGGCCGCTGCCGTACCCCCCGTTGAGGTCGCGATAACGATCACCTCCTCGCCAATGGCGCGCCCGATGGCCAGCGCTTCGGCCGCATCCATCATCCAGTCGCCCGCAGACGGCTCCGCCATTGCCAAGCTCCCGCGCCCGTGCCCAGCCAAGCGCGTGTAGAAAAGATTTGCGCCCAATTGTGCGGCCAGCTTGTCTGGCACCGGGCGGATTTCCTCTGAAGTCGCCGAAAATCCGTGGATGTAGACAATTGACAAAGGCGTCTTTTTACCTACGTCCCCAAACCAGATAATGCGTTTTTCCACGCCCTGCGTGATGTCATCGAATTCGGCCTCAGAGGCCGCCAGATATGCATCAATATCACCACCTAACAAACTGTTATCAAAAGTAACATCTGCGCCCGCCGGTTCCCGAGGGGCCAGAAGCCAAATAGCGCCACCGATCACAACCAAGGCCAGCAGAACACGGCCAAGCCATTTACCAAACCTTTGCATCAAACCCTCGCAAGCACGCTGTTAATCGCATTTTCAATCAGCTCCAGCGCTGGTCCATCTGAGAACCGGTGGTCCCCACCTTTGAGCAATACCAGCCGCATATCCGGCCCCTCCGCGTGATCCAGCAGGCGCAACGCCACGGACATATCCACATCCGCATCCGCCGTGCCTTGCAAGAAGCGTACCGGAAATGGCAGCGGCAGCGGTGCGCGCAAAACAAGATTTTCGCGCCCTTCCTCGATCAGCCGCTTGGTGATGATATATGGCGCGCCATAATCCGAGGGCAGCGCGACTTGCCCCGCTTCCAGCTCGGCCTTTTGGGCATCTGTAAAGCCGCCCCACATGCTGTCTTCGGTGAAATCCGGCGCAGCGGCGATCGTCACCAACCCCGCAATGCGCGACGCAATGCGCTGCGTCATCAACAGCGAAATCCACCCGCCCATGGACGAGCCAACAAGCACCTGCGGCCCCTCAGTCAAAGCCTCGATCGCCGCCTGCGCGTCCTGCGCCCAATCACCGATAGCCCCGGCAGTAAATTCGCCCGAGGATTGCCCGTGCCCGGAATAATCAAACCGCAAAAACGCGTGGCCCTGCGCCTTGGCCCATGCCTCCAGATGCACGGCTTTGGTGCCATCCATGTCGGATTTGAACCCGCCCAGAAACACCAGTCCCGGCTCTGTTCCTGAATGGCGATGATAAGCGATGCGGCGGCCCTGCGGCGTGTCAAAGTATTCGGGCATTAGCCCTCCTGAAAAAATCGTTACCCTAAAGCTAGCGATTGGCGCACCCGTTGCAACCCAATCACCCTGCTTGCGCAAAATGTCTTGCTCCGCGCCCTCTTTACCTTAATCTAAGAGGTCACATCGGTGAGTTAAATACTTGGGGCCTGAATAAAATCTCTGCACGCTTTGACACTGACGCGAAACGCGGGCTGGCACTTATCAGCCCGACGGCTGTCTATGTTTTACTGTTGCTGGCTGTTCCGCTGGCGACCATTGTAGCCTTTAGTTTCTGGACACAAGACTTCCTGACCATCGACCGCACCCTGACGCTCAACAATTACCGCGAGGCCTTCAGTGACCCGATTTATCGGGTGTTCATGCTGCGCTCCTTATGGATTTCCGGCCTTGTGACAGTCGTCACGGTCGTCCTGGCCTTCCCCATCGCCTATTTCGTGTCCTTCCACGTGCCACCCGAGCGCAAATCCTTGTGGATTTTCCTTATCACCATCCCATTTTGGACCTCTTACTTGCTGCGTGCGTTCCTTTGGAAAGTGATCTTAGGGTTCAACGGCGTGCTGAACTCTGGCTTGCTGGGAATAGGCGCAATCGACGAGCCGCTGACCTTCATCCTCTACAATTCCAACGCGGTGGTGATCACGCTGGCCCATGCCTTCGCGCCCTTCACCATCCTGCCAATCTACGTGGCATTAGAGAAAATCGACCGCTCCCTGTTAGAGGCCGCCAAAGACCTTGGCGAGGGGGCCGTGCGTACGTTTACCCGCGTCACCCTGCCCCTGGCCATGCCCGGCGTGGTGGCTGCGACGTTGATCGTGTTCATCCCGACCATCGGCGATTATGTAACCCCGAAACTTGTCGGCGGACCGAACGGATTGATGATCGCGAACATGATCCAAACCCAGTTCCTCAAGCTCAACAATGCACCCATGGGGGCCGCGCTCTCGGTGCTCGCCATGGGCGCGGTGACGTTGATTTCGCTGATATTCCTGTTCATGAATCGCAGGTTCCTGAAATGAACTGGTTGCGCGTCTACGCCATTTTTTACCTTATATTTCTGTATCTTCCGGTACTTTTACTGCCGATCTTCTCGTTCAATGATGCGACCGTGATTGCCTTCCCGCTCAAAGGGTTCACCACCCAATGGTTCAGCCAACTGTCAGAGATCGAGGCTTTACATGGGGCCCTCAAGAACTCGCTCTTCATCGGATTAGTAACCGCCACACTGTCCACGATCCTTGGCATTTGCGCCGCGCGGGCCTCGACACGTTACCGCTTCCCGTTCAAGGCCCCGATCATGGGTGCCATCATGTTGCCCCTCGTTTTGCCCGAAATCATCGTGGCCGTATCCTTGCTGGTGGTGCTGCTGCAACTGGGGTTCTCACTGACCTCTTGGACCGTGATCATGGGACATACGTTGATCTGCACGCCTTTCGCGATTGCCATCCTCAGCTCCTCTTTCCAAGGGCTGGACCAATCCCTAGAGGAAGCCGCGATTGATCTGGGCGAGACCCGCTGGGGGGCCTTCTCCAAGATCATCCTACCGTTGGTCAGCCCCGGCATTGTAGCGTCCTTCCTGATCGCATTTACCATCTCGATGGACGAGTTCATCATCGCCTTTTTCCTGACCGGCGCGGACCCGACCCTGCCAGTTTATATCTGGGGCCAATTGCGGTTTCCTAAGAAATTGCCCACCGTCATGGCGCTTGGCACCTTGCTGCTGCTGGCATCGCTGGTGTTGCTCAGCATCGCAGAATATTTCCGCCGCCGGGGTGTAAAACGCACCGGGGCCAAAGACAGTGGAGGGTTCTTATGAGCTCCATCATCTCCCTTTCCGGCATCCAAAAATATTACGGCGACTACCACGCGTTGCGCGGCATTGATCTGGAAATTGAGCAAGGTGAATTCTTCTCGCTGCTCGGGCCATCGGGCTGTGGCAAGACCACCCTTTTGCGCGTGATTGCAGGCTTCGAGGATGTATCTGACGGCGTTTTGCTGATCGACGAGGCCAATATGGCTGGCGTTCCAGCCAATAAGCGCCCGACCAATATGGTGTTCCAAAGCTATGCCATTTTTCCGCATCTAACCGTCGGCCAGAACGTCGCTTTCGGGTTGCGTAAACAAGGGCTTAACAAGGCCGAGATGACCCGCGCCGCGGATGAAGCCTTGGAAATGGTAGGGCTAGAAGGCTACGGCGACCGCGCGGCGCACGCCCTGTCTGGCGGACAGCGACAGCGCGTGGCATTGGCGCGCGCATTGGTGTTGAAGCCCAAAGTTTTGCTGCTGGACGAGCCGTTATCAGCGCTCGACAAGAAGATGCGCGAGCAGATGCAAGGTGAGCTGCGCCGCTTGCAGCGCCAAGTGGGTATTACATTTATTCTGGTGACCCATGACCAGGAAGAGGCGCTGATCATGTCGGACCGCATCGCTGTGATGTTTGAGGGCGAGATCGCACAAATGGCCTCCCCGCAAGAGTTATATCGTCGCCCCTCCAGCCGTCGCGTGGGGGAATTCATCGGGGTGATGAACTTCCTCGAGGCCAAGCAAACAGACGTGCAAGAAAACTTCATCAAGCTTGATATAGAGGGCTTGGGGCCGGCGGAAATTTCAATAGACCAACTGCCCGAGGGCGCGCGCGCCACTGCCGATGTTGTGGGTCTGCGCCCCGAGGCCTTGTCGATCCTGTTCGACGGCCAAGAGCCGACACTGGACGCGCGCAGCCACATCACCAACGCCACGGTCCAAGACCTCGCCTACTATGGCGACATGACTTACTATGACGTGACCCTCGACGGCTCCACCACGCCTGTGACCATTTCCATGAAAAACCTGATCTCGCGGCCTGTGCTAGAGCGTGGCACAAAAACACGGGTTCAGTGGGATGAGCGCTCCCTCGTGATTTTCGCCGCTTGACGGCTGCGCGCCTTAGGGCCATTTAGGCGCGACACATAACCCGCAACCGGGCGTTCCGTGGGCGCCAAACTGACGAGGAGCCAAGCAATGGCCTCTATCTCCCTAACTTTTCCTGACGGCAATTCGCGCGACTACGAGGCGGGTATCACCCCTGCCGAGGTCGCCGCCTCCATCGCCTCCTCGCTGGCCAAAAAGGCCATCTCTGCGACCGTGGATGGCGAACATTTTGATCTGGCTTGGCCGATTGAAGCCGACGCCAAGATCGCCATCAACACCATGAAAGACGAAGCCCCCGCGCTGGAGCTGATCCGCCACGATTTGGCGCATATCATGGCACGCGCAGTGCAGTCTTTATGGCCAGATGTGAAGGTCACTATTGGCCCGGTTATTTCCAACGGTTGGTACTACGATTTCGACCGCACCGAGCCGTTTTCCTCGGAAGACCTTGGCGCCATCGAGAAAGAGATGAAGAAGATCATCAACCTGCGCGACGCCGTTCGCACCGAGATTTGGGACCGCGCGCGGGCAGTGAAATTCTACGAAGACAATGGCGAGCCTTACAAAGTAGAGCTGATCGAGAGCATCCCCGGCGACGAGCCATTGCGCATGTATTGGCATGGTGAGTGGCAAGATTTGTGCCGTGGGCCGCATTTGCAACATACGGGTCAAGTTCCCGCCGATGCGTTCAAACTGATGTCTGTCGCAGGGGCCTATTGGCGCGGCGACAGCGACCGCGCAATGCTGCAACGCATCTATGGTGTAGCGTTTCAGAACAAAGAAAAACTCAAAGAATACCTACACTTCCTAGAGGAAGCTGAGAAACGGGATCACCGCAAACTGGGTCGTGAAATGGACCTGTACCACATGCAAGAAGAGGCTCCGGGTCAGGTCTTCTGGCATCCGAACGGCTGGACCATCTACACCACTTTGCAAGATTACATGCGCCGCAAACAACGCGCTGGTGGCTATGTTGAAATCAACACCCCGCAGGTTGTAGACCGCAAATTATGGGAAGCATCAGGCCACTGGGACAAGTACCAAGAGCACATGTTTATCGTCGAAGTCGACGAAGAACACGCCCGCGAGAAATCCATCAACGCGTTAAAGCCAATGAACTGCCCGTGCCACGTTCAGGTCTATAACCAAGGGCTGAAATCCTACCGCGACCTGCCCCTGCGCATGGCCGAATTTGGCTCGTGCAGCCGCTACGAGCCATCCGGTGCGCTGCATGGCATCATGCGCGTACGCGGCTTCACCCAAGATGACGCGCATATCTTTTGCACCGAAGAGCAGATCGAGGGCGAATGCGCCCGCTTCATCGAGTTCTTGGCCTCGGTCTATAAAGACCTTGGGTTCGAGAAGTTTGAGATCATGTTCGCCACTCGCCCAGAGAAGCGCGTCGGCTCCGAAGAATCGTGGGATCACGTTGAAAACGCTTTGGAAAATGCCATCAAAGCCACTGGGCACGCCTATACTTTAGATCCCGGTGAAGGCGCATTTTACGGCCCCAAACTGGACTTTAAGCTGACCGACGCGATTGGGCGTGAGTGGCAATGCGGCACGTTCCAAGTTGATCCGAACCTGCCCGAGCGCCTTGACGCCAACTATATTGGTGAAGATGGCGCGAAGCATCGCCCCTATATGTTGCACCGCGCGACGCTGGGCAGTTTTGAGAGGTTCATTGGCATCTTGATCGAAACTCACGCGGGTAAATTGCCGTTCTGGCTGGCCCCGCGCCAAGTTGTTGTGGCCTCGATTGTGTCCGACGCCGACGCATATGTGCTTGAAACTGTTGAAGCTTTGAAAGCTGTTGGCATCCGCGCCGAGGCGGACATTCGCAACGAGAAGATCAACTACAAGGTGCGCGAGCATTCGGTCGGCAAGGTTCCGGTCATCTTGGCGGTGGGCAAGAAGGAAGTCGAAGACGGCACCGTGACCGTGCGCCGTTTGGGCGAGAAACGCACGAATGTGGAAGAGCTAAGCGCGCTGATCGAAACCTTGCGTGCAGAGGCTTGCCCACCGGATTTGAAACCCAGCTAGATTAAAGCAAGGCGGCCTGCACATCTTTGCCCCAACCCAAATGAAGCGTCCCGTTATCAATAACTGGGCGCTTCATTAATGTGGGGTTGGCCAAGAGCTGATCTATGGGGTCTGCAGCACGCTCGGAGCCCGACATTGCACGCCAAGTGGTGGAGCGGGTGTTGACCAAAGCGTCACCAAAAGCATCCAAGAACCGCTGTAAATCAGCGCGCTCTAACGGGGTTGCACGCACATCAATAAACTCTGCTTGTGGCAATAATTTCAGCACTTTTCGGCACGTATCACAGGCCTTTATTCCGTAAAGTTTCATCATATCACCCCTTTGATTCCCAACGTTTTATGCGCTTCGACACAATAATTGTCCATAACTCGCCTATGGGAAGTACTTGTAGATCAACACCTTACTTAGTGGAAAGGCGGCGTTAATTGTTAGTTAAATATCTGTCATTGAAGTTTTTCAATCATCGCTTAGTCTATTCTTTGTGAGACAGATTCCGGTTTTCGGCCTTCTTCTACCCAGCAGATGCCCAACTTGAAATACACTGCTACACCAAGCCGCCGCATAGTGCGGGCGGGTCTATGAGGGAGATACGCGAATGGCCACAGGCACCGTAAAATGGTTCAACACGACCAAAGGCTTCGGATTTATCGCGCCTGATGATGGCGGCAAGGACGTTTTCGTGCACATTTCTGCCGTCGAGCGCGCCGGGCTGACCGGACTTCGCGACGACCAGAAAATCCAATATGACATGATCGAGGGCCGCGACGGACGCGCCTCGGCGGGCGATTTGGTTGCTTTGGATTAAGCGATCCACCGACGCATAAACACCCAAAAGCCCGCCCGTTTTGGTGGGCTTTTTTTGTGGGATTTGAGCGGTGATTTCGCTGTCTGCAAAGGGTCAGCAAAGCGTCGGCTTTTCGTCGGGCAGTGTGTGGGGTGGGGTTCACCCCGCCATTATGTCATCGCGCGGCGGGGATGGATCGGGCGCGCATGGTGAGACAATGAGCCCCTACAGATTGCTAAGAATTCTCTACTTCTATAATCAGCCGATTTCTATAATCAGCCGATCGACCCAAGCCTTGGAGTATGTGTAATCGCCATGGGCTTTGTGATACATACAATATGTTCCATTCGTCTTTGTAGGATCTGGTGCATTACCTTCAGGGCGAATTTTGTGTTTTTTCCATGCTTTGGTATGAGACGTCACAGGGAAAGACTTTCCTGTTTTCTTACCCACCATCTTTGCGACTATTGATGCTTTGTAAGGGTAAAGGTCGTCTCCTGCTTTGTGCTTCACTAAGACATTGGCAATTTCTTTCCCTTCAGCGGATTCAGGGTTAGCAAATTGAACATGAGCCTTGGATTTCGAAGAAGACACTATCGAGTATATAACTGAAAACTGATATTCGATATCCTCCCTCTGCTCCGGAGTCTTAGCGTCCATCATCTCTCTATTTAAAGCTTGAATTGAGGGGGGGATATCGTGTTGAATGAGTTCTTTAAGCTGCTCCAAGCCAGGCTTGGCGAATTGGAGGCTAAAGCTAAGTTCATTTTGCAGCGAAACCTCAGGGCCGAATAATTCGCACAACAGTTTATCGAAATTTAAACAATTCGCTTGAAACACCCCCCCCCACAAACTGTCACTTTGCTCGAGCATAGAATGTTCAACTTTATCCCTTAACCGCTTAACATCTTGCAGATTCAAACGTACGCCTTCAGAGATTGGACAATCTTCGCGCGCAATCATTTCGCTCAAAGCAATCGAATACCCATTCTCCTTAACAATTTCCACATCATTCCTATGGTAATACTCATGAAACAAATAGGTCCATGCTATATTGCTTAGGACACAAAACAACTCAGACTTGAAGGAATGGGCTGGGCTATTGAAAACTTGTACAGCTAAGATCATAGCCTCCCTAGCTCTAATCAGCCGTTCGTGCTCATACTGATTCAAACCTGTCTTCGGGTTGTAACTGCGCTTAATACGAAGAAATCTCTCCACATCTCCATCCGACGCCATGCCTTGAGTCACGTCGTTTTTAACGCCCGTAATGCGCGCGCTATTTATTGTCACTTTTCTACCAAAATTCACAATGGCCTGAATATCTTGATTTCGCCATTTTTTCTGAAGCAGACGTTTAACAATTTTCTTTTCTGGGCCGTTAAGCGAGCCCCCTTTTTTTTGAACAGCCAAAAAATATTCTCAATGTAATTATTTGCATTGAGAATAACTTTTTATTTGCCATCAACAACCCCCTTAAACTCGCGCCATTCGCCTTTGCTCATGCCGGAGGTTTCTTGCGTTACTTCCTCGCCTGCGATCATGCGGCGGACGCAGTCTACCGCTTTGCCGGACAGTTGTGCGCCGCCTAAGCGGTAGTCCTCAAACGCGCCGTAGGCGGCGGGGACCCAGTCGGCGACGACCTTGCAGATTGCATCGGCGTAGACGCGGATCTCGTACTGGGCGTGGCTGTCGGCGCGCAGGCGTAAGAAGTGGAACAGGTTGTGCAAATCCACCTTCCAGTACCATTGCGTGTAGATGTTGGCGGGCAGGTTCATGCGGGCCAACTCGCGCGCGAGGCCGTCTTGGCCATCATCTGAGATCATTGCCTCGTAATTGTCATAGGCGCGGGTGCTGTCAGCCTTGAGGATTTCCAAAACGCGTGCGGATTCATCGGGGTTTAACTGTTTACCCCTACCTTGGTTATTAACGACGGATTGCGCGTTGATATGTTCAGGAGCCGGTATGTAGAATTCACGATCAAGGATAGAATAACGCGCAGAGTATTCGTTGACGTTGGCAGTCCGGTGCCGGATCCATTGGCGCGCCACGAAGACGGGCAATTTGACGTGGAGTTTGATCTCGCACATCTCGAACGGGGTGGAGTGCCAGTGACGCATCAGGTAGCGGATCAGGCCCTCGTCGTTTTGCACTGTCTTGGTGCCTTTGCCGTAGGAGACGCGGGCGGCTTGGCAGATAGCAGAATCGTCGCCCATATAGTCGATGACGCGGATAAAGCCGTGGTCGAGAACCTCGTGGGCGGTATAGAGGTGTTGCTCCATCCCCGGAACGGTGGCGCGCATGGTGGTGTGTTGTTGCGAGCGCGCATCGGCAATGGCCTGCGCTTGATCGGGGGAAATGGGCATGTGCGTGGCTCCGCGTCTGAGGGAATCTAGGATTGAAACCACATATTGCGTCAAAATAGGGGGCTACATCAAGATGATGTTATCATTATTCACGAGCGCGGACCAATTCATCGAAGATATAGGCGATTGTTTAGCAACACTCCGCAATTCGCCCCTGCCTAGGCCCTGAACGACATTGACTTTTTTCCTTTCTCGACGGATTTTCGACCTCAAATACGCATAAGCGCAATTTCCGGGCAGTGAGGCCATATTCATGATCGTTCAAACCGTAGCCAAGGCCCTTGGCATTCTTTCTGTATCCGCCCTGCTCGCCTGTGGCGGATCAGGCTCGAATCCGGTTACTGGCGGGACGGTGGACAGTGACATTGACGCGACCGACCCGAACACCACCACCGGTCAAAAATTCGCCTTTGATAGAGCACTAGGGCTGGTCGCCAACTCCATCGAATTTATTGAGAACGATGCGGCCGACCCGAGTGATGACCAATTGGTCATCAACAACGTCCCATTCGACACGACCACTGGCGAATATGACCGCACCGGAACCCTTCCAAATGGCTGGGGATTGTACCAAAATACCGAACGCAATCTTGAAGGGCGCCTTCAGTACTTCGCCGTATTCAATCAATCCGCGACCAGGGATGTGGAGGGCGGCGTTGTCGCGTCTCCCCAATATCGCGGGTCTATCGGCAACGCGGGCGCAGTAATTCGCCGCTCCAGCACGCCTGTGGCCCTGCCCGTTGCTGGCATCTTCAACTACAACGGCTCTTATTCCGGCATTCGCGAACTCGACAACGACCTAGACACCACCGGCACAGTTCCGGGAATTACATTGGTCACAGGCGACGCGACTGTGCGCGTGGACTATGGTGACTTTGATGTGACCGGCGATATTGTTGGCTCTATTTTTAATCGCAACGTCTATGACGTGAACGGCAATCTCTTGGGCAGCCTGACCAACGTCAGCCTCGCCGAGGCACTGATTGACCGGCCAACACAAACCATCAGCGAGAGCACTGCCAGTTCTACCGATAGCTCGTTGACTGGCATTTGGGAGGGCGTTTTCGGAGGTCCGACCGGGAATGAAATAGCTGCCTATGTCATTCTCAACGGCACCACCCCTTCCACCCCCGGCGCAAACCCGGGTGACCCTTCCACCCCCGGACTTCCGGTGCGTGAGTTGGGCGTTTTGCTGGTTGCCCAATAAAATACTGCGGGGCTTTGCGCGGGGGGCGCGGGCACTGCTGATTGCACAAGCATTCATTCATCCAAGCGCAACCGTGGGGCAAGCAGACCCCGCCGTCGTCTCTATCGCGCAGAGCCGGGATCTGGCCTTTCGCCTGTTGTCGCAAAAGCAACCATCAGCCGCCAAGGCAATCGCCCAAGCTCTGCTTCAGCGTGACCCGGAAGATGTCAAAGCGCTGCTCATCCTTTCGCGCTCCGAGCGCCTTTTGGAGAATAGCCAAGCGGCTAAACAGGCGGGAAAACGTGCGTGGCGGATTGCCGAAACCCCGGAAGATCGCTTCACCGCCGCCATGTTAACCGCGCAGGCAGTTTCATCCTCAGGCAATAAAATCGGCGCCCAGCTATGGCTGCGCCGTGCCGCGGGCGCGGCCCCGAATGACAAACTCAAAAACACTGCCGTGCGCGATCTGCGCTTTGTACGTGGCACCAGCCCGGTGGCCTTGCGGTTTGATCTATCCGTGGCCCCGTCGAGCAACATTAACAACGGCTCGAAGTCCGACACCATCGAGATTGTCGGCCTGCCCTTTGCCATTAGCGGCGACGCGCAGGCCCTGTCAGGCATCGAGTACACCTTTGGCACCACGCTATCCTACAAACTGCCCAAAAAGGGTGCATGGGACGTGACCGCGAGCTTGGGTCTCGACACCAAATTCTACTCACTCACCTCCAGCGCCAAGGCCTTGGCTCCCGGCGTTTCCGGCTCGGATTACGCCTTCCAGCAAGTGGACGCGATCCTGTCCGCCCAACGCCCCGACCAGAACAACAAAGGCGCGACAAGCCTCTACCTGAAGGCCGGACAAAACTGGTATGGCGGCTCTGCGCTGACCCGTTTTGCCGGTGTTGGCATCGGGCGACAAATCAAGGCGGGCGAGCGTTCCAGCCTGTCGTTCAACCTTGGAGCCGAGCGACAATGGCGCCAAGACAATGACTTACGCTCCGCCGATGTGCTGAGCACCAGCGCCACTTGGGCGCATGGGTTGACCAATGGCGGCGCGATGTGGATCACCGGATATGCCAGCGATACGGTCTCCGCCTCCGCCTCTGTGGCGCAAGAAACTTTGGGTGCGACCATCCGCTATGCCCATGGCAAACCAATTTTTGCGGGCACAATGCTGGAGATGTCGCTGGGCTATCAGGTCAAGAGCTTTGATCGGGCACAAGCCCCCTTTGCACGGCGCGAAGATGATACGGTAAACGCCTCGGTCAAGATGATTTTCAACGACCTCGACTACATGGGGTTTGCCCCGACTGCCGAGGTCACCGCAAAGCGCAGCACCTCGACGCTTGGCCAGTTTGACATTGATGACTTCGGCCTGAAACTTGGTCTGAGGTCCACCTTCTAATATGAGCAAACCGATACCCACCACCCGCCGCCTAGAGCGCGCGTTAGGCGACTTCATTCGCACGCGGATGCAAGGCTGGCTGGGCGAATTGGTGATGTTTTTCCTCAAGCAAGGCTGGGCTGCCTTGTTTGGCATATTGTTCCTTATTGCGTTAATCGGCACCAAGCTGGTTTGGCAAGATGACTGGGCAATGCAACGCTATGACGGGCTGTTCATCTTTGCAGTAACCACGCAAATTGCCATGCTGTATTTCAAGCTGGAGACATGGGACGAGGCCCGCGTTATTTTACTATTCCACGCCACGGGCACCGCGATGGAGTTGTTCAAAATCCACATGGGATCATGGTCTTATCCGGAGCCGGGCTTGTTTGTGATTGGCGGCGTGCCGATGTTCTCGGGGTTCATGTATGCCTCTATCGGCAGCTACATCGCGCGAGTCATTCGTATTTTTCAGATGCAGTTTGCCCCCTACCCGCCGCTATGGGTGACGTTCCTTTTCGGGGCCTTAATCTACGTTAATTTCTTTGCCCACCACTTTGTGCCTGATATCCGGCTGGGCCTGTTTGCGGGGTCGCTGATCTTGTTCGGGCGCACGCGTATCTGGTTTTACGTCGGACAAGCCCCACGCTGGATGCCGATGCCTCTGGCGGCTTTTCTATGTGCATTTGTGGTTTGGATTGCCGAGAATGTCGGCACCATGACCGGCACTTGGATATACGCAGGCCAATCGGGGATGCAGATGGTCAGCTTTGCCAAAATGGGGTCATGGTATTTGCTGCTCTGGGTGGCCTTTGTGACCGTCACCATTGTGTCGCGCAACGCGCTGTCGCGCGCCGCGATGCGGCCAGAAGCTAAGGCCTCGCCTTCCGCGCAGGAGACGCTAGACTAGGGGCGAAAGCATAAGGAGCCCGCCGCTATGAAAGTCGAATTTCTGCACACTATGGTCCGCGTAAAAGATCTGGAAAAATCCATCGCGTTTTACAAAATGCTAGGGCTGATCGAGCGCCGTCGCATGGATCACGAAGCCGGGCGGTTCTCGTTGATTTTCATGTGCCCACCCGATCAGGCCGACGGGCGGGCCGATGTGGAGCTGACCTATAATTGGGACGGCGATGACGGGTTGCCCGCGGATGGGCGCCACTTTGGCCACCTCGCCTACCGTGTCGAAAATATCTACGAGATGTGCCAGACGTTGCAAGATGCAGGCGTGGTGATCAACCGCCCGCCGCGTGATGGGCATATGGCGTTCATTCGCTCGCCTGACAACGTCTCGATTGAGCTGTTGCAGATGGGCGAGAGCCTGCCTGCGCAAGAGCCTTGGGCCTCGATGGAGAACACCGGGCATTGGTAGTTTAGGCCCGTAATAAATAGCCCCATAAGGAGATATCAACCGCGTGAACCAGATTTTCACTGACTTTGATTTGCCGCTTTTGGTTGCGGCAATCAATATGGGGTTCGCCCTGTTCATGGGCGCAATAATTGGCTCGGAGCGCCAAATTCGCGGTCGAATGGCGGGTTTGCGCACCAATGCTTTGGTGGCACTTGGCTCGGCCGGATTCGTGACATTCGCGGCGCTGTTCCCCGAGGACATCAACCCAACCCGCGTGGCGGCGCAGGTGGTGTCGGGCATCGGCTTTCTGGGGGCCGGCATCATCTTTCGCGACGGGTTCAACATCCAAGGTATCAACACGGCGGCAACGCTGTGGTGCTCGGCGGCGGTCGGGATGATGGCGGGAACGGGCCACCTGCCCTATGCAGCGGTGTTGACCGGATTGATCGTGTTCATCAATCTGGCCCTGCGCCCGCTTGTGCGCTTGGTGAACTCAATGACCACGGCAAAACCGCGGCGGGACCGTTTATTTCAGGTGAAGCTGCGATGTCTGGGCGTGGATGAGCCGGAAATGCGCGCCCATTTGGTAGCCACATTAAGCGGCCAGAACCTGTATCTACACGAGATTGAAGTCACCACCGATGCGGACGTTTCCGAGATTACGGCCCGCGTTCATGGCGAGGGATCAGCGGAGCATGATATCGAGCGCGCCATGGGGCAAATTGCGCTAGAGACCCGCGTTATGCGCACCGAGTGGGGCATAGCAGAGGACTAGCTCATCGCGATGAGGGCAGCCCCGATACGCCGCCCCTCGGACAGCAGCACATTATAGGTGCGGCACGCGGTTGGGGTGGCCATCAGCTCAATGCCGATGCGGGCTTCATCCAGCGCGTCCCGCAGGTCTGTGGGAATGTGGGCAATCTCGGCACCCGTGCCGATGAACAGCACATCGAGATCGTTGGCATGGCTCAGGATAGTGTCGCGATCATCAAATCCGGCCCAAGGAAGTTGCCCCGTGGGCAGCAGCAGAACGCCGCCATAAATCACCTCTCCGGCGATGCGAAAAAAGCCGGGGCCGTAGCTGTCAACGGGCGGAATATTACCAAAGGTGGATTTAGATAATTGCATACTTTCAGTCCCAAATTGGCAGCCCCATAAGAATGGCCAGCCCGATTATGCCATAGGCGATATTGCGATAATACGCCTCAAAGCGCGGAATAAACATCGCCTGCCCTAATTTGGAGCCGACGCCGTATGGAACCAAAAGCAGGACCCCAAGAACCAACGCTTGCGTGCTCAAGATGCCTTGCGCAGCCATGCTGGGCAGCAGACTTAGGCTACTCAAGGTCAAAAACACCAAAGAGTTCGCGCGAACCCGTGCAACCGGATCTGAGCCACTGAGTTGAAACAACAACATCACAGGACCAACAAGCCCCGTGGCCCCACCAACAAACCCGGTGGCGACCCCGACACCCGCCTGAGTTCGACGCAAGCCAGAGACCTTTTGCCGCCAGCCACTCAACAATGCGGCAAGGGTCACCGCGGAAACGCCCATGACCGCCCACCGAATATGGGTCACATCACTGGTGCGCAGCAGGTAGATACCGACGGGGGCACTCAACGCCGCAAAGCCAATCATGGTCAAAACTGAGGGCTTGTCGATTTGCCCCCATGCGCGCGGCACAAGGGTCACAAGAGAGGCCAGCGCGGAGAGGGAAAAGGTGGCCACGGCAAGTTCTGGCGTCCAGAAGATCGTTGCCACTGGCATGAAAACCAACGCAGATCCGAAGCCCGCAAAGCCGTAAACGATGCCCGCAACAATGGTGATACACACAACCCAGCCCAAGCCCGGTTGGGCAAGGGCTAGAGCCAGTAAATCAAGCATCAATGTTGGCGTATTGCCCGCCGGCGTTGGGGTCTTTCTTCGACCAGTCACGCTTGACGCCAAGGAACAGCAGGATCGTCGAGGCCACAAATACCGAGGAATATGTCCCCACGATAATGCCCCAGATCATGGCAAACACGAAACCACGGATTACGTCCCCGCCCAGCACGAACAGCGCAATCAGCGCCAGCAATGTGGTGACCGAGGTCATCATGGTGCGCGACAGGGTTTCGTTGATCGACAGGTTCAAGACCTCGGACAAGTCCTTGGTTTTATACTTGCGCAGGTTCTCGCGAACCCGGTCAAATACCACCACGGTATCGTTGATCGAGTAGCCAACAATGGTCAAAAGCGCTGCGATAATGGCGAGGTCAAACTTGATCTGGATCTCCGAGAAGATGCCAAGCGTCAAGATCACATCATGCACCAAAGCGACGACCGCACCGACGGCAAACTGCCACTCGAACCGCATCCAGATATAGGCCAGAACAGCCGCAATCGCCAAGGCCACGGCGATGGCAGCGGTTTGGATCAACTCGCCCGAAACCTTGGGGCCAACGGATTCCACAGACGGGAATTTCATTGCCGGATCAATGGTATGCAGCGCGGCTTCCAGGGTGGCGATGGTCTCGGAGGTCACGGCCTCGTCGCCCTCTTGGGCCTCGATGCGGACCATGGCCACGTTTTGATCATCGCGGAATGTCGGATCGAACACCTCGGTGATCGAGATATCGCCCAAACCCGCAGGCTCCAGCGCGGCGCGGTAGGCGGCGACGTCAACGGGTATGGTGCTTTCCGTGCGGATCGTCGTGCCGCCGCGAAAATCAATGCCGTAGTTCAGGCCTTGGATCAGGAAGGACGCGAAGCCCACGATCACCAGCACCGCCGAGATGCCCAGCCAGAGGCGCCATTTGCCGAAGAAATCCCATGAGGTTTCCGAGGGGACAAGTTTCAGTCTCATGTTAAACCTCTATCGTTTTAGGGCGGCGGCGCTCGAACCAGAACACGATGATAAGCCGCGTCACATAGAGCGCGGTGAACACCGATGTCATGATACCAAGGCCCAGCGTGATGGAGAAGCCGCGCACGGGGCCGGAGCCCATCACGAACAAGATCACCGCCACGATGAATGTGGTGACATTGGCGTCAAGGATGGCCGACAGGGCTTTCTCGTAGCCCAGCTCGATCGCGCGTGCGGGGCCTTTGGAGGTCTTGAGTTCTTCGCGGATACGCTCGAACACCAACACGTTGGCGTCCACCGCCATACCGATGGTTAACACGATGCCCGCGATGCCCGGAAGCGTCAGCGTGGCCCCGATCAGGGACAGCAAGCCGAAGATCAACCCGACGTTGATGATTAACGCGATATTGGCGAAGACCCCGAACAAGCCGTAGCTGAGGAACATGAAGACCAGCACGCCAAGGAAGGCCACGATGCAGGCGATTTTACCCGCGTCGATGCTGTCTTGGCCCAACTCTGGACCAATGGTGCGCTCTTCTAGGAAGGTCATTTTGGCGGGCAACGCGCCAGCACGTAGCAGCACCGCAAGGTTGGTGGATTCAACCACTGAAAAACTGCCCGAAATCTGGCCCGAGCCACCCGTGATGGCCTCGCGAATGGACGGCGCAGAGATCACCTCACTATCGAGCACGATAGCAAACGGAGCGCCTACATTTTCACCGGTGAAGATGCCAAACTTACGCCCGCCCGACGGGTTGAAACGGAAGTTGACCGAGGGCGACCCGTTTTGGTCAAAGCCCGGCTGCGCATCGGTCAGATCATCGCCGGTGACGACGGGAGTTTTCTCTAGGATGTAATATGTGCCCTGCTCTTGCGCATCCACGGAGGGCACCAGAATTTGACGCCCAGTGGTACGCTCATTGGCATTTTGCGTGCGGCCGACAACGGCGTTAAAGGTCAGCTTGGCGGTGGTGCCGATGATGTCTTTCAACTCCGAGGCGGATCCAACGCCCGGCACCTGAATAAGGATACGCGTGTCACCTTGGCGCTGGATCGTTGGCTCACGGGTGCCGACCTCATCGACGCGACGGCGGATGATTTCCAGCGATTGCTGCATGGTGCGATCATCTGTGGCAAGGCGCTCGGCCTCGCTGAGGGTCACGGTGATGATGTCACCCGCGCCCGACACCTCAATATCATTGCTGCCGACGCCAGTCAGGCTGGCCACCGGAGTGGCAAGGCCGCGCACAAGCGTGATGGCTTGATCCAGCCCCGCAGGGTTGGAGATTTTGACCCGCAACGCGCCCAATTCGGCGTTTTGGCGGCGGATGGTGCCGATGGTATCGCGGGCGTCACGCAGGGTATCGCGCACTTCCAGCCACATGCCATCCATGCGGTCCTCGTAGACGTCCTCGACCTGCACTTCGGCCAAAAGATGCGCCCCGCCCCGAAGGTCGAGGCCCAGATTAACCAGCGATGAGGGCAAAAAGCCCGGCCAGCCAGCGGCATCAGCGGTCAGCTCTGGGGTGGCGGGGGTGCCCGCCTCCAGCAAGGTCACGGCGTCATTGTGACGCTCGACCGACGTGTAGAAGCCGTTGGGCATGGCAAGCGCCAGCCCGACAAGCACGGTCAGCAGGATCGTGACCCGCTGCCAGAGAGACATCTGAAGCATGGTTTATTTCGCCGGTTCGGTTTTGCTAATGACCGAGGCCAAGGTCGATTTGATCACGCGAACTTTCACGCCATCAGCGATTTCGACTTCAACTTCGCCATCTTCTTTGACCTTGGAAACCTTGCCCAAAATGCCACCCTGAGTGATCACTTGGTCGCCACGGCGCACGGCCTCGACCATGGATTTGTGATCCTTGAGCTTCTTTTGCTGCGGGCGGATCAACAAGAAGTACATGATCCCGAAAATCAAGATCAGCGGAAGGAAATTGGTGATGGCGCTTGCAGCGCCCCCGGCGGCCTGTGCGTAGGCAGGTGTAATGAACATCTGCGGTCCTTTTATCTATGGGCCATTATCGGCCTTTGTCAGTTGCGGCGCACCCTACGGCGAGCCTGCGGAGGGTGCAACGGGTTTACGGGTGTATTATTGGCGTCTACCCTGAGGTGGGTATTGAGAACGATATATTGAAGGCGCAGAGCAAATTGAATGCTGGATAATGACCAAAAAGCGCAAATCGCGCGCATAGACAGCCTGATTACAACGGCAAAGGGCAGCTGGTTTGCCTTGCTGTCCTATCTTGCCTTCGTTGGCGTCACCTTGATGGGGGTCGAGGATGCGGATTTCTTCATCCCATCGCGCCAAACCGAATTGCCAATCATCGGGGTGTCTGTGCCGACCGCGCTGTTCTTTTATGTGGCTCCGATATTAGGGGCGGCCGTCTATGCGTATTTTCACTTCCATCTGTTGAAACTATGGGAGCAACTCTCGATGGCGCAGGAGCGCATGGATCATGCGCCGCTCTCGGATCATATCGCGCCTTGGCTGATTGCAGATTACGCGCTTGCGCAGCGCACAGACGGGGCCTTGCGGAAACGTCCCTTGGGTAGGCTGGCGCATTATGTGGTTGGTGGGCTGGCATTTTGGGCGGCCCCGCTGGTGCTGGCCGCATTCTGGTTCCAATCTATGCCAAAACATGACCCGTGGCTGAGCGTGCTGGCCATTGGGGTCCCATTGCTGTTGGCCACTTACGTGGGCAAAAGAAGCCATGAGCAACTGGTGAGTTTGATGAAGCCCAAGGGCCACGTTCGGGCCGTCGGGAAGGTTGCGTGGCTGTTTGTAACAGTCGTGACATTGCTGTTCGGGCAAATGGCATCCTTTATTGGGATTTACGATGATCGCCCACGGATGCTGGGGAGAAGTAACAGGGTGGAATGGCCGGTGTCTGCCAACTTGGCGGGGGTGGCATTCACAAAACTCCCCGATGACTGGCAAAGCTTTGAGATCGCCCGTAACACCTATCGCCGCACTTGGTGCAAAGAGCGCGGGGTGTCCGTGTTGGCCTGTGGGGAGGCAAATTTTTCAGGGTCAATTATAACAGATGATTTGAAGCATTTTCGTGATCAGTGGTGCACGGAAACCCTCAAAGCCATCGGGAATTGCCATAGTTATTTCAAACGCCTCGATCAAAAATTCGCCACCAATTGGAAATTGGCCCGATCAGCGTATCTCGCAAAAGCAGAGAAAACAGATCTGAGCAAGAAAGACCTCAGACGGGCAAACCTCTCAGGTGCGCACTTGGAGGGGACAAACCTCAGAACGGCGAACTTGGAACGGGCAAACCTCTCAGATGCGTACTTGGAGGGGGCAAACCTCAGAGCGGCGAACTTGGAACGGGCAAACCTCCGAGTGGCGCACTTGGAGGGGGTAAACCTCCGAGTGGCGCACTTGGAGGGGGCAGACCTCACATTGGCGCACTTGGAGGGGGCAGGCCTAGGAGGGGCGCACTTCGAGGAGGCAGACCTCACATGGGCGCACTTGGAAAGGGCAGACCTCGAATACGCACACTTGGAGAGGGCAAATTTCACAGAGGCGTACTTGCAGAGGGCAGACCTCAGAGGGGCGCACTTGGAGGGGGCAGACTTCACAAGAGCAAACTTGGAAGGGGCGGACCTCAGAGGGGCGCACTTGAAGGGCGCAAACTTCACATGGGCGAACATGGAAGGGGCGGACCTCGGAGGGGCTTGGTTGGATGCCCGTACATCTCTATTTGAGGCTTCTCTCCAAGGCGCAGCATTTTGGGATGCGGATTATTCACCTATATCATGGAATCAGGCACAAATTGACAGCGCGTTTGGCGATGCATCTGTGATCTTACCCTCTAACTTGAGCCGCCCCTCGCATTGGCCGGATTGGAAGTTGAACTCCGCCGAGTTTCGCATCGAATGGCGCAAGTGGCAGGGCGATCCTGCCTCTTACATCCCGCCTAAAAAGCCGTCATAAGGCGCTTTGAGATATAACCAACATTGTAGACGAGGACTGACACCGTGCATGACATTCGCATGATCCGCGAGACCCCAGAGGTCTTTGACGCCGCTATGAAATTGCGCAAGTCTGATGTGTCTTCCGCCGATGTGCTGGCGCTGGACGCCGCGCGCCGTGCCAAGATCAGCGCCGCCGAGGAGGCCAAGGCCGCGCAGAACGCCGCCTCCAAGCAGGTCGGCGCGGCAAAAGCCAAAGGTGACGAGGCCGAGTTCGAGCGGCTGCGTGCGCTGGTTGGCGACAAGAAGGCCGAGGTGGCACGGCTCAATGATGAGGCCAAGGTAGAGAGCGACAAGCTGGTCGAGCTGCTGATGGGCTTGGGCAATATTATTGCAGGCGACGTGCCAGAAGGTGCCACCGAGGATGACAACGTAGAGATCAACCGCTGGGGCACGCCTAGGCGCTTTCCCTTTGTTCCCAAAGAACATTTTGAGCTGCCCGGTGTACTGCCGGGGATGGATTTCGAGACGGCGGCCAAGCTGTCCGGCTCTAGATTTGTGCTGCTGAAGGGGGCCGTGGCACGTCTGCATCGGGCTTTGGCGCAGTTCATGTTGGACACGCATATAGACAACGGATTGGTCGAGATGTGGACGCCTGTGCTGGTCAATGAGGCGATGATGTATGGCACGGGGCAGTTGCCGAAATTTGGCGAGGACAGCTACCAGACGACAAATGGCCAATGGTTGATCCCGACGTCCGAGGTGCCGCTGACCAATATTGTAAACGGTGAAACGGTGGACGAGGCCAAGCTGCCGATGCGCATGTGCGCGCATTCGCAGTGCTTCCGCTCCGAGGCGGGCAGCGCCGGGCGCGATACGTCGGGGATGTTGCGCCAGCACCAGTTCGAGAAGGTCGAGATGGTGTCGATCACCAAACCCGAGGACAGCCGCGCCGAGTTGGACCGCATGACCGCCGCCGCCGAGAATATTCTGGAAGCGTTGTTATTGCCGTTTCGCACCGTGCTGTTGTGCACCGGCGACACTGGCTTTGGCGCGCAGCGGACCCATGACATTGAAGTCTGGTTGCCGGGGCAAAAGATGTACCGCGAGATCAGCTCGATCTCGGTATGTGGAGCGTTTCAGGCGCGGCGGATGAATGCGCGCTTCAAGCCCGCAGATGGTGGCAAGCCGGAGTTCGTGCACACGCTGAACGGCTCTGGACTGGCGGTTGGGCGGTGCCTGATTGCGGTGCTAGAGAATGGCCAACAGGCGGATGGCTCGGTCGAGTTGCCAGTGGCGTTGCATCGGTATCTGGGCGGGAAAACCACGTTGGACCCGTTTGGCACATTGATCTAGCCACGCGAGGGCGTTTTTAAACATTTGTGTCGAAACAAGGCAGGCATTGCTTACCTTGCGTAAACTTAGGCTGAATCCTAGGCTCTATTGGTGTGCCCTATTAATTTATGGTGGCATTTAAATCAATTTGACCGGAGCCCTTGTCCAATGCCCATTTGTGCAACCTGCAAGAATTTTATTCCTGACCTAGCTGCCCATACCTGCCCTTTGGCCGCTGGCGGCGTGTCTGCGCTGGACCGCCTGAAAGCCGCCTACACTGTTGATGGGCTGACAAATATCCCGAGCAACTCACATCAACGTGACACGATCGCTGACGCCCTGTGCGTCCCCGCCACCAGCGCGATCCTTTCTCCGCTTGTTGGCGGCGACGTGGCAAAGATGAGCAAGTTACTAAAGGTTGTGAACCAAGATACCGGTCGGCGGGTGTCCCATCTGGTCCAAGTCAACAAGATGTTGCCGCCAAGCCAGAAAATTCTGGCTTTACTGCCTAAGAAATCTGTCGCTATCGACCATGGTCTTGTCATGGCCCTTCAAGGCCTGTCAGCTTCTGAGAAGGCAGGGATGAGCGATTTCTTCACCGCCGCCCCTGCTGGCCGTGCGATGGTAAATCTGCGTGGTTATGTCCAAAGCCCGGGGTATGCATTTCAAGACAACGAGCTTCGCAAGGCATTGCGCGTTGTCTCGATGATCGGCGCCAAGAAGCAAGACGCTTTGTCGCGCGACTTGATGCAAGTTTGGATGACCGCATTTGGCGCCCATGGCCCAGCCTCCAACACCATGCCCGACTGCGCAATGACGCCAGCGGTCCTAAAGCAGCACTTTGAAAAACACTGCTGTAACTTGCATGGCAACACCCATGGCGAAGAGCCTTTCTGGTGGGCGAACACGTTACGCTACTCCATCTCCAAGGCAGATTTGGTCGCCGCAGGGATTGTGCTAAGTTCAACCGAAGAGTCCCGAGTGTTCCCTTACGGGGACACCATCACGTCGGCAAATTGCTCCAAGCACCTGTTCGAAACCCATGCCTGCCAAGGTCTAGCGGACCGCCTATATGGCATGCATGGCACAAAGTATCACGCCCATATCCAATCCGAATTCAAGAAGGCCTCAAAGGCGTTTGTTTCCTTTCATGGGAAAGTTCAGATCGCGGCCAGAAAGGGGTTATTCTTCTTTATGGCAAGCTATGAGAGCGGCGTTTTACAGCTAAAGTCCTCCTACTCGCCCGATAACTTAGACGCTCATTGGACGGCCAACCAAGCGGACAGGATTTGGGACATTCGCGTGTAGGCTAGGTGTTTTTCAAGGGGCCTTGCGAAGAAGTTGTGATAATTTCGGGACTGGAGCGCCCTTAGATGCGTGCCAAAGGACGACCCCGCTTTACCGCTGCGGCCCTTTTGCCTAAAGCTAGACAAAAAGGGCGGTATCATGCGCATTCTCATCACCAATGACGACGGCATCAACGCACCGGGTCTAGAGGTCATTCACGCCATCGCCACCGAGGTTGCCGGGCCGGATGGCGAGGTTTGGACCGTGGCCCCCGCCTTTGAGAAATCGGGCGTTGCGCATTGCATCAACTACGCTCACCCCACCATGATTGCGCAGCTGAGTGAGCGCCGCTTTGCCGCCGAGGGCGCGCCTGCGGACTGCGTCTTGGCGGGGGTGCATGATGTGATGGCGAATGCCAAGCCCGACCTGATTTTGTCAGGGGTCAATAAGGGCAATAATTCAGCTGAAAACACAGTCTATTCCGGCACCATCGGGGCTGCGATGGAGGGCGCATTGCAAGGGATTAAGTCCATCGCCATGTCGCAGTATTTTGGCCCTGAAAATGCAAAACTGGACGACCCGTTTGAGGCCTCGGCCCAACACGGCGCGGCATTGGTGCGCAGCCTGCTAGAGCACGGCATTTGGGGCGGCGATGGCTATCAGGTTTTCTACAACGTGAACTTCCCGCCTGTGGCGGCCGCCGATGTCAAAGGCACCCGCGTGGTTAAGCAAGGTCTGCGCCCTACGGGTGGGATGGGCATCCAAAGCCACATGCCGCCGAACGGGCGTAAATACCTGTGGATCAAGGGTAATCCGCAGAACGTGAACGCAGGAGACAACACTGACGCTACGGTTAATATTGACGGATGGACTTCCGTCACTCCGATGCGCTGCGACCTGACTGCCCACGATTTGCTGGCCGATCTGGAGCGCAATTTGGGATGAGTGACACGGCCACATCCGAGGCGGAACGCAAAATGCAGTTCCTCTATGCGCTGCGCTCCAAGGGCGTGATGGATGCACGGGTTTTGACGGCTATGGAAAAGGTTGATCGGGGGCAGTTTATCACCGGTACTTTCGCTGATCGCGCCTATGAGGACATGCCACTGCCGATTGCCTGTGGCCAGACGATTTCGCAGCCCTCAGTAGTGGGGATGATGACGCAGGCGCTGAACGTGCAACCACGCAACAAAGTGCTCGAAGTGGGAACCGGCTCCGGTTATCAGGCCGCCGTACTCAGCCACCTTGCCCGGCGCGTTTATTCCGTGGACCGCCATGCCCGCCTGACGCGCCCCGTACGCCGCCTGTTTCAAGAGCTCGACATCACAAATGTCACCATAGTCACCGGCGACGGCAGCTATGGGTTGCCCGAGCAAGCCCCGTTTGATCGCATCCTTGTAACAGCAGCGGCAGAAGATCCGCCCGGCCCCCTCTTGGCGCAGCTGCGCGAGGGGGGTATCATGGTGGTACCCGTGGGCCAAAGCGATGCAGTGCAAAGCCTGATCAAGGTGACGAAGACCCCACAAGGGTTTGATTATGAAGAATTAATGCCGGTTCGTTTCGTCCCCCTTCTAGAGGGGCTGGGGCAGGACTAAACCAAAAGGCCCAGATATAAGGGCCATGGATTGAGGAAGAGAATGATGCGGAACAGGCGTTTCAGCAAATTATTGCCTATGGTGGCACTGGGTTTTGGGCTGTCAGCATGTGACGGGCAGATCGGGCAAAAGCTGTCCAATCTGGACTTTGACTTGCGCGGCACAGCGGGAGGCTTGGACACCTCAAACGCGGCGCGCACGGCCACTGGCACCCGCCCACGCGCGGACAGTCGCGGGATTATTTCCTATCCAAATTATCAGGTGGCCGTGGCCGAGCGCGGCGATACCGTAGCCAGCGTGGCCAGCCGCATCGGCGTTAACGCGCAGGACTTGGCCAGCTACAACGGGCTGCGCACCGATGACAAGCTGAACAAAGGTGAGGTTCTGGCCCTGCGCGAAGCCGTGGCGGCCCCTGCCCCCACATCCGGCAGCACAAACAAGCCACTGGATATCACGCAAATTGCCACCACCGCGATTGGCCGCGCGCCACAAACCAATGCGAGCCAAGCTACGAAAATCGACGGACCAGAGCCGATCCGCCACCAAGTTGGCCGGGGCGAGACTGCCTATTCAGTCGCACGCCTTTACAATGTCTCGGCCAGATCTTTGGCAGAATGGAACGGGCTTGGCCCCGACCTAGAAGTCCGCGAGGGCCAGTATTTGCTGATCCCCGTGGCCAAGGACGGCAGCCCCACGGTGAAAGCTCCGGTGCAAACAGCCGCCGTGGTCAACCCCGGCGCAGGCACACCAACACCGCAACCACCCTCGGCCACCAAACCACTGCCAGCCGAGAAGATCGAGCCTAAGCAAACTGCCGCTGTGGCAGCCCCGAAAGCAGCCGTTGGCAAAAAGGCAGCCAGCCTGCTGACGCCAGTGTCGGGCAAGGTGCTGCGTCCTTACAAGAAGCGTAAGAATGAAGGCATTGATATTGCCGCCTCCGCCGGAACATCCGTTAAAGCCGCCGCGAGTGGGACAGTTGCCGCGATCACGCGTGACACAGATCAGGTGCCCATTTTGGTGCTGCGCCACCCCGGAAACCTGCTTACTGTTTATGCCAATATTGCGGACATTACGGTGAAAAAGGGCGATAAGATTAAGCGCGGGCAAAGCATCGCCAAGGTGGGCAAAGGCGCACCAAGTTTTCTGCACTTTGAAGTGCGCGAAGGGTTTGAGAGCGTCGATCCCGCACCGTTTCTCAAGTAGAAATAAGGCAAATAGGGGTGGAATGTGGCACAAACATTCCACCCCATTGCCACAGTTTTACCCGTAAATCCCCCCATTTTAAGGTCATTGTTTCCTAGATGTAAACAGTGATCGAGGCCCAACATGGCCATCTTCTATGGGTATTCAAATGCCATTTTTGGCACGCAGAGCACGGTAAACGGCTCTACGTTCAACTATAATTTTGCCCCCACAACGGGCGGGGCTTGGTCGTGGACTGGTGTGACAACCAGCTTTCACGTTCGCGAAAATGATGGTGCTACCCAGTACAACGGCGACCCAAACAACGAACAAGTCAGCGCGCAGGAACAAATCGGTGGTTTCGGCGAGCAATTGACACTGGTTGACGGCACCTATCAGCAGACCATTTGGGACTATACTTTTGAGGTCACGGCCCCCGACGGAACGGTCTACCGTATCGCCGTCATTGATGTGGATCTGAACAACGATGACGATCTGAGTGACACTGTCGGCGGGGTCTCTGAGGACGGGTATTACCTTGTCTTTCCCGATGGCGTGCCACCTGCGGGCGTCAACTATACCATTGGCAACATTGTTGAAAACGACAACATGACGTCACACGCAGGCCTTGGCGCGCAGATCGTCTGCTTTGCGGCAGGCACCCTGATCAAGACCTCTGTTGGCCCTGTCCCGGTGCAATACCTCCAGCCCGGCGACATGGTTATGACCCGCGATGCGGGGCTGCAAGAGCTGACATGGACCGGCGGGCGCCGCGTCGAAGCCATGGGTGATTTGGCCCCCATCGTGATCACCAAAGGTGCGCTTGGCAACACCCGCGAATTGGTGGTTTCACCACAACACCGGATGCTGATTGAAGGCTGGCAGGCCGAGTTGTGGTTCGGGGAGACCGAGGTGTTCGTGAAGGCCAAAGACCTTGTGAATGACAGCACCATTTACGTGCGTGAGGGGGGCAAGGTGAACTACCACCACATCCTGTTTGACACGCACCAAGTGGTGTTTGCCGAAGATGCGCCCTCGGAAAGTTTCCACCCCGGCCCGCAAGCGATGGGCGCGTTGGACCAAGGACCGCGCGACGAGTTGCTGCGCCTGTTCCCCGACTTGGCCCATGCAGGCGCGCCGACAATGCCCGCCGCCCACCTAAGCCTTAAGGGCTATGAGACGGCCTGCCTGCTCAACTAGCGTGGCCGCCTCGCCCAGAAAAGCCGCTGGCTCAACTCATCCACTGGCCGCCATCGACATTATAGGTTTGAGCCACGATGTAATCAGCCTCTTTTGAAGCCAGAAACACCGCCATTCCAGTCAGATCAGCCGGCACGGCAAACCGCCCAGCCGGAACGCCAGCCGCGACTTCGGCTTTTTTCTCGCCGGGCTTCTTGCCCTCCAGCTTGGCAAACAGGCTGTCCACATGTTCCCAATGCGCGCCATCCACGACGCCGGGCGCAATGGCATTTACGTTGATGCCGTCCTTGATCAGATCGAGGCCCGCAGATTGGGTCAGCGAAATCACCGCCGCTTTGGTCGAGCAATAGACCGCCACCAGCGCTTCGCCGCGACGCCCGGCCTGTGACGCCATGTTGATAATCTTCCCGCCATGGCCCTGCAAAACCATCTGCCGCGCGGCGGCTTGCATGGTGAATAATGTCCCCGCGACATTCACCGCATAGAGTTTTTCATAGCTGGCACGGGTAATATCAACGGTGCGTGACGCGTCAAAAAGCGCCGCATTATTGATCAAAATATCGAGCTTCCCCGCCTGCGCCACGACGGCTTGTATCGCGGCATCTATGCTGTCTTGGCAGGTCACATCCATCTGTACCGCATAGGCGCCCGCGCCCAGCTCTTTGGCCGTTTGCTGTGCGGCCGCAAGGTTCACATCGGCAATCGCAACCATGGCACCTTCTGCGATATATGCCTGCGCAAATCCGCGCCCGATCCCCCGTGCCGCACCTGTAATCAGGGCCGATTTTCCATCCAACCGCTTCATTCTATCCCGCCTTCAGTGATCCAAGCCTGTTGGCTTATCCAGCCTCACCAGAAAGCATCCCGACGGAAAATTCTAGCGCTTTTTCGCCCGCACCGGTGGCTGTCCGGCCCCCATATTACCGCAAGGGCATAGGGGCCGAAGTTTTCACCTGCACATCAGGAATAGAAATCAATCATTGGCTGCGAGGTATCATATCCCGCCTCTTGCAAGGCAGGCTCCAGAATGGACCACAGGGATTCTGAGCCATCGGAGTCTTCATAGGCCTCAACCGCCTCCGCAATCATTGACACCACCGTCTCGTCAACGCTCTCGCTTCCGCGCGGACCACCCGACGGTGGGGGGCCACCAGGCGGAGGACCACCAGCAGGCGGGCCACCCTCAGGCGGGCTAATCCCTGCCAACTCGCCCAAAGCTTGCATCTCAATCCCAGAGCCGCTCAGAACCGATGCGAGATCGGCATTGGGCGTAATCCCCAATTCCTGAATTTTTGAGACAATCTGCTTGGCATCATCCTCAGACAGGTCATCGGTGTCATAGTCAGCCAAGAAGTCGGTCAGGTCTTGCCCCTGTTCTTCGGTCATTTTTGCGCCCTGCGGCGGCGGTGGAGGCGGAGGCATCCCCCCCATACTGGAAATCCCTTGCATCATGTAAATGCTCCTTCAGTTCCATAAACGCCGCGACTGCATGTGCGACTGACAGCCTCTTTCAGCGCCAAAAGTAAAGGAAATCTCAACGATCGAGAGTTGAATAAAACTCGAAGTTTTTAAAGCTAGTCCATGCGGAAAACCCGCGCAAATGGCGGGAATTTTAGGTAACTATAAAAAGAAATACGCAGGCGGCTAAACGGATAGCCCCTGTCGTCCCGCCAAATCGGTAAAGTACTGCCACGCCACACGGCCCGAGCGCCCGCCGCGCGTTTGCTGCCACTCGATGGCCTCGGCGCGCAGTGTATCCTCGTCGACCTGCACATCAAAGGCTGCACAGTAGCCACGGATCATGGTGAGGTATTCATCTTGGTCACAGGCGTGGAAGCCCAGCCACAGGCCAAAGCGATCTGACAGGGACACCTTCTCCTCGGTGGCCTCAGAGGGGTTAATCGCCCCGCCGCGCTCGTTCTCGGCCATCTCGCGCGGCATCAGGTGGCGGCGATTTGAAGTCGCATAGAAAATCACGTTCTCGGGGCGTCCTTCAATGCCACCATCCAGCACCGCCTTTAGGGACTTATAATGCTGATCATCATGGCTAAAACTCAGGTCGTCGCAATAGAGCACAAAGCGATGATCTGACGCGCGCAACAGGTTCAGCAAGCGCCCCATGGAGGGCAGATCTTCGCGCTGCACCTCGACCAGTTTCAGCGCCAAGCCAGAGGCCACAATGTCGCTATGCACCGCCTTAACCAGCGAGGATTTACCCATCCCGCGCGAACCCCAAAGCAGCGCGTTATTGGCGGCGAATCCTTTGGCAAATTGTACCGTATTCGCGTGCAACGTGTCGCGGGCGCGCTCGATGCCGACCAGCAACTCAAGCGCGATACCGTTGACCTCAGTGACGGGGGCCAGATGATCCGGCTCTACGTGCCACAAAAAGGCCGAAGCCGCGCTAAAGTCGGGGGCCGCGGCGGGCGGTGGAGACATCCGCTCCAGCGCCTGCGCGATACGGTCCATTGGGTCGTCGATCCCGCCGTTCATTTAAGGGCCACGATCCTCGGGATGATCTTCACTGTCATCGCCGACATCATCCTCGTCTTCATCATCCCAAAGCCCCTCTTCGCGTAGTTTGGCTTCGCGGGTTTTCTCGACTTGAGCAACGAGGAAAATAGAAACCTCATAAAGGCCATAGACCACCACAAACAAGATTAACTGGGTCAACACATCAGGCGGTGTCACCAAAGCGGCAACGACCAAAATGCCAACGACGGCGTATTTGCGGGTGTTGCGCAGCCCCTCGGCGGAGGCCAAACCGGCCTTACCCATCAAAGTCAAAAGCACCGGAAGTTGGAAACAAATCCCGAAGGCCACAATCATTTTCAGTGTGATATCAAGACTCTCGTTGACCTTGCCGTTGAACACGATGTCGATGCCGGACTCTCTCGCGGCTCCGGATACCTCGCCGGTTGCGACCATTGCCGCAAAGAAGGACGGCAGATCAGCAAAGCCCAGAAAGAATTTCATCGCCAGCGGCACCACAATGTAATGCGCGAAAGCAGCGCCCAGCGTGAACAACACCGGCGACGCAATCATGAAGGGTAGGAACGCGTTTTTCTCGTTTTTATAGAGGCCCGGTGCCACGAAGCGCCACAGCTGATAGCCAATCACCGGGAAGGCGATGAACAAGCCGCCCACCATGGAAATGCGGATCAGGGTGAAGAAATATTCCTGCGGCGCGGTGTATTGCATAACGGGGTTGGGATTGCCCAGATCGCGCATGGTGTTCTCGATCGGGATCAGCAGGAAGTCCAGAATGGCGCTGCCGAAGGTGAAGCAAATGATCATGCCCACAAGGAACGCCAGCGCTGCGCGGATCACGCGGGTGCGCAGCTCTGTCAGATGCTCGATCAGCGGGGCGGAGCTGTCCTCAATATCGCTCTCGGCGCTCATGTGTCGGCTTTCTTGGTTTTAGGTTTGGGCTTAGCAGCAGGTTTTGCTTTTGGTTTTGGCTTCGCGGCTGTCTTCGGCTTAGGGGCAACTTTCGCCTTTGCCGCCGCTTTGGGTTTCGCCGCCGCTTTGGGCTTGGCTTTGGGCTTTGGCTTCGCCGCCTCGGCCTTTGCTGCAGCTTCTTTCGCTAAACGCGTGCTCGCGGCTTTCTCGGCGGAGGCGCGAATTTTCTCGGCGGCCTCAGCGCGATCCTTGGCCAGCTTCTTGGTCTCGGAGCCTTCGGTGAACTTGTCGAAGTTGGTGGCCTCACGGATTTTATCGAGCCCCATCTTCTTAGGGTTCGCCGCCGCCTTCAACGTGTTGGCCACATCCTTAACGCCAGCCTCGTCAGCGGCGTCCTCCATGGCGCGGCTAAACTCGCGCGCCATGCGTTTGGCCTTGGCGGTAAATTGCCCCAAGGTGCGGAACATTCCGGGCAGGTCTTTTGGACCCACCACGATCAAGGCCACAAACCCGATCAACAACAGTTCAGTCATGCCAATGTCAAACATCGCACGCGCCCCCAGTCCAAATTACGGCCTTGCTCACGTCGCTTAGGCTTTGTCTTTTTCGGTTTCGTCTTCGGGGGTCACGTCTTTGACGGCAACCTCGGCCTCGTCCAGCTCTTTGGTGCTGTCATCCACGCCCTTTTTAAAGGCCGTGATGCCTTTGCCGACTTCGCCCATCAGGCCAGAAATTTTGCCCCGGCCAAAAAGCACCAGCACGACAACGGCAATAAGCAGCAGGCCCGGCAATCCGATATTGTTCAACATGGTTTAGGTCTCCCTTGGTCGCGCGGGTCGCGCGGGTGGTTTATCTATCTCACCCTCTATCTAGGGTCTCGGACGCATGGGGAAAAGGCGCAAAACGCCCCTTGTGAGGGGAAATGGTGCAGAATTTTCGCATCAGATCGCTTGCTGAAAGACTACTGACAGGTTTATGTCAGTTGTGGGGTGGCACAAAGCCCATATCGAAACAGAATCACTTATGGAGCTATCTCAATGACCAAAGCCACCCAACCTCAGGTTGCCGAAATCGTAACCTTTGCCTTAAAAGACGGAACCGACGAGGCCGCTTTTCTTGCCACCCTACGCGCCACACAGTCCTGGGTCGATGGCATGGCGGGCTTTCGTGGCCGCCAAGTCTCTCGCGGGCCCGATGGCCGCTGGACCGACCACATCATCTGGGCCAACGCTGCCAGCGCCGAAGCCGCCCGCATTGGTTTCGGGCAGCAAGACTTCGCCCCCGATATGGGCGAGGCCTTGAACCACGAAACCTTGGTGATGCGCCATGAAACCGTGTTCATGGCCGCCCCGTAATGCAGCCCCCATGAGAAGAACCGACCGCCTCTTCGATTTGATCTTGTTACTCAGAGACGGTCGCCTGCACCGCGCCGAGGATTTGGCGCGGTCGCTGGAGGTTTCGGTGCGCACCATCTACCGCGACATGGAAACCTTGCAATTGTCCGGTGTCCCCGTCGCGGGCGAGCGCGGCATGGGCTACATGATGACCGCGCCGATCACCCTGCCCCCTTTGAACCTGACACTGGTGGAATTAGAGGCGCTGCACCTAGGCATGGCCATCGTCGGCGAGGTGGCGGATGAGGAGCTACAAAAAGGCGCGCAAACCCTGTCGGCCAAAATTGACGCCGTACTGCCCGAGGACCGGTCCGCGCCGCCCACCGGCTGGGGGTTTGCGGTCTATCCGTTCAAGGACGCGGCGGGCGGGTTTCGCTTTATGCCGCAGTTGCGCACGGCCATTCGCAGCCGCCAAAAGCTGTTGATCACCTATGCCACAGCCGAAGGTACGCCCTCGGAGCGGGTCATCCGCCCGTTGCAAATGGAGTATTGGGGGCGGGTCTGGACGGTCTCGGCATGGTGCGAACTACGTGGCGATTTCAGAGTGTTCCGGGCCGACCGCATCCGGGCGCTGAAGCCCTTGGCAGAGTTATTTGTTGAGGAACAAGGCAAGTCACTGGCCGACTTTCTGGCCCAGATAAAGTCCGAGTGTGAATAAATCAGCCGCGGGTGTAGCGCGTGGTCATACGGTAGTCTTTTGCAGGCCCCACCACCCGCCACGCTGACCTCCACTTGGGCCACTCGGTAAAATCATAGCTCACATGATAAAAGTCAGGGTCGCAGTAGTGGTTGTCGTCAGGCATAAGCCGGTCTAGCGAGATAGTGTGGAACGGGCGCCCATCCTCAAACGTGACCTTAATCTTTTTGCTCGCGTCGCCCCCAGCACTGCGCCAAATATAGCGACGCGTCGCCATCATCGCCGGTTGTCCGCCATATCGCAGCTCGCCTTCCTCAGCATATAGCAAGACCTCTGCTTCCGAAGGCGTAAAAGTTGCCAAACCCGACAATTGGCCCTCGGCATTATTAAACTCATCTTTAATCACACGATCTACTTGCCAATTACCTGCAAATTGACCCAAAGTTTTCAACTTTTGCATCGCTTGCTCCGACTACATTCCGACATTTTGAGGCACACTATTAACCACAATTTTTAAGGTCTGGTTATCTACTTGCTTTCTCATTGACGAGTATATCACAAAAACCACCACTACGGCAGCACCCCACTGCCGCATCTGGCCCATCAGCGGTTGTCCCTTACGCAGGCGCAGTTTAAGACCGCCCCAACTGCCACATTTTGTTGAAAGCGCTTGATATGATCCCTCGCTATTCCCGCCCTGAAATGGTTGCCATCTGGTCCCCCGAGACCAAATTCCGCATCTGGTACGAGATCGAAGCGCATGCCTGCGACGCCATGGCCAAGATCGGCGTGATCCCCGCCGAGAATGCCGCCGCCGTTTGGAAAGCCAAAGATGTGGAGTTCAACGTCGCGCGCATCGACGAAATCGAGGCCGTCACCAAGCACGATGTCATTGCTTTCCTTACCCATCTGGCCGAAATCATCGGCAACGACGAGGCCCGTTTTGTGCACCAAGGCCTGACCTCGTCAGACGTGCTGGACACCACATTCAACGTGCAATTGGTCCGCGCCGCTGATTTGCTACTGGCGCAAATGGACAAGCTGCTGGCCGCCCTGAAAACCCGCGCGCATGAGCATAAAATGACCGTGCGTATCGGACGCTCTCATGGCATCCATGCCGAGCCCACCACCATGGGGCTGACGTTTGCGCGCTTTTACGCCGAGATGGACCGCAACAAGCGCCGCCTTGAAGTCGCGCGCGAGGAAATTGCCACTGGTGCGATTTCCGGCGCGGTTGGCACCTTCGCCAATATCGACCCCTCTGTGGAAGAATATGTCTGCGAGAAACTGGGCCTGCAACCAGAGCCGATCAGCACCCAAGTGATCCCACGCGATCGTCATGCCGCGTTCTTTGCCGCCCTTGGCGTTGTTGGCTCATCGATCGAGAACCTCTCAACCGAGATCCGCCACATGCAGCGCACCGAAGTGTTGGAGGCCGAGGAGTTCTTCTCTGCTGGCCAAAAAGGCTCCTCCGCGATGCCACATAAACGCAACCCGGTGCTGACGGAAAACCTGACCGGACTGGCCCGTTTGGTGCGCATGGCCGTGGTGCCAGCCATGGAAAACGTGACGCTATGGCACGAGCGCGATATTTCGCATTCCTCCGTAGAGCGAAACATCGGCCCCGACACCACCATCACGCTGGACTTCGCGCTGAGCCGCCTCACTGGTGTGGTTGAAAAACTGCTGATTTATCCTGACAACATGCTGGCCAATATGAACAAATTTCGCGGCCTTGTCATGTCGCAGCGCGTTTTGCTCGCCCTGACTCAAGCAGGTGTATCGCGCGAAGACAGCTACAAATTGGTACAGCGCAACGCCATGCGGGTCTGGGAAGAAGGCAAAGACTTCAAGACTGAACTGCTGGCCGACGAAGACGTTCTCAAAGCCCTAAGCGCCGAAGAAATCGAAGAAAAATTCGACATCGGCTACCACACCAAACACGTCGATACGATTTTCAAACGGGTCTTTGGCTAAGCCACGTCCCAGCGTCTTTTTATAGGCTTCTTTTTGCTAAAAATACTCATTCAACGCCCGCCTTTGCGCGGGCGTTTTGTGTTTTTCAAGCCCTGTGCTAGGCTCAATCATAACTTCAAATTACCAGTATATTTAATCCTCTTCTCTTAGCTTCATTTTTTCAAGGATAGTCCCAATGCGCATCCCTGCCCTCCTCACCGCCGCCCTGATTTGCCCTGCCATCGCCTTTGCGGCATCTGGTGAAGGCACACCGCCCAAACCCACACAAACCTCCTCCGACTGCAAAAAAGGACAGGTTTTCGACACCAAAACCAAAACCTGCCTCGACGCCAAATCCGAGCTGCACAATGACGACACCCGCTACAACGCCGTGCGAGAATTGGCCTATAACGCACAATATGATCGCGCCTTGATGGTGCTGGCGTCCATGTCAGACCAATCCGAGAGCCGCGTATTGACGTATTATGGCTTTATTCACCGCAAAAAAGGCGATTTGGCACTGGGCATGACATACTACACCGCCGCCCTTGAGGCCGATGCCGACAACATCTTGGCGCGCTCCTATATGGGGCAGGCTTTGGTGCAAATTGGCCAACACCAAGCCGCCGCCACGCAATTGTCGGAAATCCGCGCGCGCAATGGCCAAGACACATGGGCCGAGGCCTCTTTGGTCACCGCATTGGCAACCGGGAAAACCTTTTCCTACTAAGGTAAAACGGGGGCGGCACAACCGCCCCCAATTTCACTAAAATCCCCAACATCTTGCCCGCTCCCCCTTACCTATCATTAACCCCTAGACGCTCTATTCAAGCCTGCGAGACTCTAACTGGGATGGGAAATTGGCCATGGAATTGGTAGCACAGCCGCGTGCAGGCGCTGGATTGGGTATTGGTGGCAAAACCGCCAGCACCGCCTTCACTTTTGACGGCTCTGACAAGCCACTGCCCTTAAACGGGGCGCAAAAAGCCGCTGTGATCGTGCAAATGATTTTGCACGCAGGCGGTGCCATCCCCCTATCAGTGATGTCCGAAGCCACGCAGGTGCATTTAGCCCGCGTCTACGCCTCTATGGGACCGATCAACAAGGCCACCGTTGGCTCGGTACTGGCCGAGTTTGCCAAACATTTGGACGCCCACGGGTTAAGTTTTCCCGTCGATACCAGCGCCGCACTGGATGCGCTTGAGGGCAATCTCAGCGACAGCTTGTTGGAACGGATGCGCCACATCCATAGCCCCACATTGCCAAAAAACACCTGGGAGATGATTGCCGAGCTGCCACCCGAAGCTTTGGCCGAATTGGTTAGTATGGAAAGCCCCCGCATCGGCGCGATTATCATGTCAAAATTGCCCGCCGCGGCCTCGGCCGATGTTATGGAACTGCTGGAGATAGAAGCCGCAAAAGCAGTCACTTTCGCCATGTCAGAAACCGTCGCAGTACAGAGCGAGACCGTCGACACTGTTGCCCAGACCATTCTTAGCAGCAACGAGAGCAGCAACGAGAGTGGCGCATTTACCGCCAAACCGGTGGCCCGCGCGGCTGCCCTGCTCAACGCAGCCGGATCGAGCCAACGCGACACGGTGCTCGACGCCCTCGACGCTTTGGATGCGGCCTTCGCAGCACAGGTCCGCAAAGCGATCTTTACCTTCGCCGACATCACCACGCGAATGCAGGCCACCGACATTCCGGCCATTATCCGCGTCCTGCCGGGCGACGAATTAAACGCCGCGCTGAAGGCAGGCTCCGAGGAGTATCCAGAGGTTGTGGAATTCATCCTCGCCAATCTGTCCAAGCGCATGGCCGACGCCATTCGCGAGGAAATAAAAGAGACGGCAGCCCTAAGTGGCAAGGCCGCCGAATCTGCGATGGGCAAACTGACCGGGGCAATCCGCAGCCTAGAGGAAAGCGGCGACATTACGTTGATTGTGACTGCCGCGGAGGAAGAGGAAGAATAGAAATACCCTCTAACCAATTGAAAAGGGCGGCTTAAAGCAAGCCGCCCTTTCGTTATTTAGCTAAGGTTAATGAGGCTTAATGCGCCACGGCAGAAGACCCGTCGTTGCCTTTTGCCGCCAAAGCCGCCTGCGCCGCTTCCTCTGCGGCCTCATCCCATTCAATCTCCTCAGGTTGGGAGACCAGTGCGATTTTCAACACCTCCGAGACATGGCTTACCGGAATAATTTCCAGCCCAGACTTCACGTTATCAGGAATTTCCGGCAGGTCTTTTTCATTCTCCGCCGGGATCAGCACCGTCGTGATACCACCACGCAACGCTGCCAACAGCTTCTCTTTCAGGCCACCGATTGGCATCGCATTGCCGCGCAAGGACACCTCGCCGGTCATCGCAATATCCTTGCGCACCGGAATTTGCGTCAGCACCGACACGATCGACGTCACCATCGCCAAGCCGGCGGATGGGCCATCTTTTGGCGTCGCCCCGTCTGGTACGTGAACATGGATGTCGATCTTGTCAAATTTCGTCGGCTTCACCCCGATTTTCGGGCTGATCGAGCGCACATATGACGCGGCCGCATCAATCGATTCCTTCATCACATCGCCCAGCTTGCCGGTGGTCTTCATCCGACCTTTACCCGGCAGGCGCAGCGCTTCAATCGGCAGCAACTCGCCGCCCACGGAAGTGTAGGCCAAACCCGTCACGACCCCGATCTGGTCTTGTTGTTCGGCCAAACCATAGCGGTATTTTTTGACGCCGAGATAATCATCCAGATTGTCCGGCGACACCACGATATTGGTCTCGGCCTTGCGCACAATTTTGGTGACAGCTTTGCGGGCCAGCTTGCCGATTTCACGCTCCAAGTTCCGCACACCTGCTTCGCGAGTATAGGTGCGGATCATTTCCAAAAGTGCACCATCCTCCAACTCAAACTCGCCCTTTTTGAGCCCGTGGTTCTTCACCTGCTTGGCAATCAAATGCTGCTTGGCAATCTCGAACTTCTCGTTCTCGGTGTAGCCAGACAACGGGATAATCTCCATGCGATCAAGCAGTGGGCCCGGCATATTGTAGGAGTTTGCAGTGGTCAGGAACATCACATTCGAGAGGTCATATTCGACCTCAAGATAGTGATCCACAAAGGTGCTGTTTTGCTCTGGATCAAGCACTTCCAGCATCGCAGACGCCGGATCACCCCGAAAATCTTGCCCCATCTTGTCGATTTCATCTAGCAAGATCAGTGGGTTGGTGGTTTTGGCTTTTTTCAACGCCTGAATAATTTTACCCGGCATGGAGCCAATGTAAGTCCGGCGGTGGCCACGTATCTCGGATTCGTCACGCACGCCCCCAAGGGAGATACGGATAAACTCGCGACCTGTTGCCTTCGCCACCGACTTCCCGAGCGAAGTTTTGCCCACACCCGGAGGGCCAACAAGACACATGATCGGGCCTTTGAGTTTTTTGGAGCGCTGTTGCACCGCCAGATATTCAACGATGCGTTCTTTAACTTTTTCCAAGCCATAATGGTCGTCATCAAGAACTTTTTCGGCCTTCGTCAAATTCTTTTTAACCCGCGAGGTCACACCCCATGGGATCGCAAAAATCCAGTCCAGATAGTTGCGCACAACGGTGGCCTCAGCCGACATCGGGCTCATGTTTTTGAGCTTTTTAATCTCCGCATCGACTTTTTCTTTGGCCTCTTTGGACAGCTTTGTTTTGGCAGCCTTGGCTTCCAATTCAGCCACTTCATTCTGGCCTTCTTCGCCCTCGCCCAGCTCTTTCTGAATGGCCTTCATTTGCTCATTCAAATAGTACTCACGCTGCGTGCGCTCCATCTGGTTTTTGACACGGGATTTGATCTTTTTCTCGACTTGAAGCACGGACATTTCGCCCTGCATCAACCCGTATACTTTCTCCAGTCGGTCAGCCACAGAGAGGGTTTCCAATAGCTCCTGCTTTTGGTGCACTTCGACACCAAGATGCCCGCCCACAAGGTCCGCCAGCTTATCTGGGACTTCGGTTTCTGCGACCGAGGTCAGCGCCTCTTCGGGGATGTTTTTCTTCACTTTGGCGTAGCGCTCGAACTCTTCACCGACCGAGCGGATCAACGCCTGAACCGTTACGTTATCGCCAAGCGTTTCTTCCAACTCGATGGCGCGCGCCTCAAAGAAGCTCTCATTCTCAACGTACTCTAGAATTTTCACCCGCGAGCGCCCTTCAACCAGCACCTTAACGGTCCCGTCGGGCAGCTTCAGCAGTTGCAGTACATTGGCCAGCACGCCGACCTCGTAGATGCCCTCAGATGTCGGGTCATCGACAGAGGGGTCAATCTGGCTCGACAGCAAGATTTGCTTGTCGTCCTTCATCACCTCTTCCAACGCGCGCACGGACTTCTCGCGGCCTACAAACAGCGGCACGATCATATGCGGGAACACCACAATATCGCGCAATGGCAATACTGGATAAGATAGGGTCGTTTGCTCGGTCATCTTTTTTCCTTTTTGGCAAGATCGCCAAGGCCCCGCTTTGCGGCAACCATCTGACAATCTCCGGCTTAGATTTATGATGTGGGGTCCGCCCACATCTCTGTCAACCATCCGCCGATTGGTTGCCCGTAGTTTGACGCCGCCGCGCGGTGGATACAAGCGGATCAGTGCTCAATTTTAGCCCAATTTTTCCCAATCTAAGCCTTTAGATGCCCCCAAAGCGGCCTCACTCATGCCCCAATGCATGCCTAGATTTAGCGAATAACCAGTCTTTCACATATTATCAGGTCCCGTAAATGCTCACTATACTGCTTCGACATTACCGCCGCATCGCTACTTTTGCAGGTGGATTAGGGCTTTTTTGCACCGTGCTTCTTTCTTGCGCAGGTGCACAAATCCCCAGCATCGCCTATGTGGGCCTTTTTGTGATATTTGCGACCCTGTTTTGCGCCATTGCCGTCGCAGTCTACGCCATTGTTCCTCGGCACCGGAGCCTGCTGGAAATTAGTGGATCTGTTGGCTTTTTGACGGTCGGATTTCTCATGCTCTTCGCCAGTACCGGTTGGGGTGTAGTGGCCGCGGGTCTGGCCCTTTTCATCATAGGAACCGGCGCCGTTTGGTGGTTTCTCAACAGCGCATTCTCCAAACGGATTGGGACCAAAACAAACTGGCGTGATCGTCATTCCGGCCATGTTCCCTACCCCGCCCGCCTTGTGTGGCGCCATGTCGTACCCGGTGCGGCGGAGCCCATTGACCATTGCACCGACATGATGGAATCCTACGAGGAAGACGCCGAAGACCCCGACACTGTCCACGTCACCTTTAAGGGGCGAAAGGCGCGTAACGCTCAGTATACGCTGACTTTTCTGGAACGCGACGAACCCTCGTCTTGCCGCTTTTTCTTTCAGGGTCATGAGGCCGACAGCACCTTAGTTGATGGTGTTTTCTCCCTGCACCTAAGCATTTTAGATCGCGATAGCTGCTTTATGTCCTGCGTTGAAGAGCGCTCTGGCTTAAGTCTGGGCGCCTTGCTGGAGCGCTGGTTTGATGACGCCCTTGGCTATCAATATGACAAGCTGATTGAGAAACTCGACGCGCTCTACGGGGAAACCTACGGGCAGCGCAAAGCCACTATTGTGGCCGCCGAGTAATACAGGTTCTGGCGCTTGCTGGGCAACTTGGTCTAACTTGCCCAATATGATCACCATAACCTACAAAATTGACGAGCCGGAGTTCATGCATGCAGCGCGCGCCTTTTGGTCGTATCGCGGCATCGGAGATCGGGGCAACTGGATCTTAAGCGTGGTCTGCGCGCTGGCCGGATTTGCATTGGTCTATGCGGGGCTTGCGGTGGGTTGGATTTGGGTCGGGGCGGCGGTGTTTTTTGTGCTTATCACCTTGATACGCAACGTGCTTTGGCGACATGGCTACCACAAAATAGTCAAATATTCTGCCCCGATCACTGCCACATTTACCGCAGACACAGTAACAACCAGCTCTGCCGAGGGTCAGTCCGAGCTGCCGTGGACAACCTTCAGCAAATACGCTGAGACGCCGCAATATTTCTTCTTGCTACGGCCCCGTCGCGGGCTGTCGATCATCCCCAAACGCGCCTGCAAAGACGACTGGGAGGTCGAGACTTTGCGAGACAAGATCACCGGAAACCTGCCGCGTGCAAAAATGCGCTGGACTTAACAGCCTGACCAAGAGGTGGGCTTGAGTTACAGCCGCTCGATGTCGCCATTGGCGCGGGTCTCGTGGAAATCCGCCACAAACCCAGCCAAACTATCTGCTGCGATTGCGCCGCGCAGCCCTGACATAAGTTCTTGATAGTAATGCAAGTTATGCCAAGTCACCAACATCGACGAGATGATCTCGTGCGACTTGAATACATGGTGCAGGTAGGCGCGCGAATACTGACTACAGCACGGGCATGTGCAGGCCTCGTCCAGCGGCCTTGGGTCATCCATGTGGCGCGCATTCTTGATATTCACCACCCCGTGGCGGGTGAACGCCTGCCCGTTACGACCCGAGCGCGACGGCAGCACGCAGTCGAACATGTCGATGCCGCGCTCCACCGCGCCAACGATGTCATCCGGCTTGCCCACGCCCATCAAATAACGCGGCTTGTCTTGCGGCAACATGTCGGGCGCGTAATCTAGGCAGCCGAACATCGCCTCCTGCCCCTCGCCCACGGCCAAGCCGCCGACGGCATATCCCTCGAACCCGATTTTAGTCAGGGCCTGCGCACTCTCAGCACGCAAATCCTGCTCCAACCCGCCTTGCTGAATGCCAAACAACGCGTGCCCCGGCCGGTCACCAAAAGCTTCGCGCGAGCGATCCGCCCACCGCATCGACAGGCGCATACTTTGCTCAAGACGCGCGTAATCGGCGGGCAAAGCGGGGCATTCGTCAAAGCACATCACAATGTCCGAGCCGAGCAGCTTTTGGATCTCCATCGAGCGCTCGGGCGACAACATATGTTTCGAGCCGTCGATATGGCTGCGAAAGGTCACGCCCTCTTCGGTCAGTTTGCGCAGCTCGGCGAGGCTCATCACTTGAAACCCGCCACTGTCGGTCAAAATCGGGCGGTCCCAATTCATAAACTTGTGCAAGCCGCCAAGCCGGGCAATCCGCTCCGCCGTGGGACGCAACATCAGGTGATAGGTGTTGCCCAGCAAAATATCCGCACCCGTCGCGCGTACATTTTCGGGCAACATCGCCTTCACAGTGGCGGCAGTGCCCACGGGCATGAACGCAGGCGTGCGAATATCGCCACGCGGCGTTGAAATCACGCCCGTGCGCGCTTTGCCACTGGTGGCATGAACGTCAAATGTAAATCTCTGTGTCATAGGCTGGCTTTAGGGCGAAACCCGAAGGCAGTGCAAGGGAGAGCACGCTAAAAGGCCGTGATGCGCGGCTTTTTCAACTGCGCCCTTCGGCCCCCTAGACGTCTGCGGCAGCAATCCTTATATCTTTACTCAACTACCTATTTTGGATGACTGAAATGACCCAAACTTCTGAGCACCTCGAAGGCGAGCCTTTGATCCGGCCTTCGTCCACTGACCACGCCCTTTATGACAATGTAGTGGAGGCTTGTCGTAGCATTTATGACCCGGAAATCCCGGTGAATATTTACGATCTTGGTCTGATATATACCATTGATATTACAGCAGAAAATGAAGTTTTAATCCTCATGAGCCTAACTGCCCCCGGCTGCCCCGTTGCGGGCGAGATGCCCGGCTGGATTGCTGATGCCATCGAGCCTTTGGCGGGCGTCAAACTGGTCAGCGTAGAGCTTATTTGGGAACCGCCTTGGGGCATGGAAATGATGTCCGACGAGGCCCGTCTGGAACTGGGGTTCATGTAATGTTTTCGATCCCCGGCAAACAAGCGGTCTCGATCACTGACAAAGCCGCGTCGCAAATATCCAAGCTGATGCAGCGCGACGGCCATAAGGCGTTGAAAATTGGCGTCAAAAAAGGCGGCTGCGCGGGCATGGAATACACCATGGATTACGTGGACGAGGTTGGCGCGCATGACGAGATTGTGGAGCAAAACGGCGCCCGCGTGATCATTGCACCAATGGCGCAGATGTTTTTATTCGGGACCGAAATTGACTATGAAATCAGCCTGTTAGAGAGCGGATTTAAGTTCAAAAACCCCAACGTATCCGAGGCCTGCGGCTGCGGCGAGTCGATAAAATTCGACGAATCCCTGTTTCAAAAATGAGCGTTGGCGAAGCCGATATCGCCTTCGCCCTAGAGTTGTTTTCCACCATCCCCGATTTAACGACCCGCAAAATGATGGGTGGGTTGTGCCTGTACTCTGAGGGCGTTATTTTCGCCATTATCCACTCTGGCGGGTTGATTTACCTGAAATCCAAAGACACATTTATTACGGAAATCGAAGAGCTTGGCGGAACACGCTGGACCTATACCCGCGGGGACGGCAAAGTGACGGGCATGCCGTATTGGTCGTTGCCCGAGCGGTTTCTTGATGACCCAACCGAGGCCTGTGCGCTCGCCACACGGGCTTTGAAACACCTGTAAGGACGATCTGACATGCGCCGTAAACTTGCCGCCGGTAACTGGAAAATGAACGGAATTTCGACCCAACTCATCGAGGTTGAAACCCTGTGTGCAGCACATCCAAACCCCGGTGTTGAAATCATTCTAGCCCCCCCCGCAACGCTGATTTCTTCAATGGTTGTAACGGCGTCCGACCATCCGCTGGAAGTGGCAGGACAAGATTGCCATCCTCATGAGAGCGGCGCGCACACGGGCGAAATTTCCGCCTTGATGCTCAAGGATGCAGGTGCCTCGCATGTGATTTTGGGCCATTCCGAGCGCCGCGAGGCCCATCACGAGAGCGACGACGATGTGCGCACCAAAGCCCGCGCCGCACTGGCCGCAAATCTTAAGGTCATCATCTGCATCGGGGAGACGTTGATCGAGCGCGAGGCCGCCAATACGTTGGACATCATCGCAGGCCAATTGGCAGGCTCCCTGCCCGACATTTTGACCGGCGAGAACACGGTCATTGCCTATGAACCTATCTGGGCCATCGGCACCGGAAAAATCCCAACCCTAGCCCAAATCGGTGAGGTCCATGACTTCATCCGCACCAAGCTGGAAGCGCGCTTTGGCGAAGGTGTCGGGCGCTCCATCCGTCTGCTTTATGGCGGCTCGGTGAAACCGTCCAACGCATCCGAAATTTTCGCCGTGTCCAATGTTGATGGCGCTTTGGTTGGCGGCGCATCCTTAAAGGCGGGTGATTTTTCTTGTATTATCAAAGTCTTGGAAGATGCGCCTTGAATGAAGCACATCTCCCAATCCCCGACTGATCACGCCCTGAATCAAGACCCCTACCCATTTTATCATAGCCTGCGCCCGCTCGGGCCGCTGGTCTGGTGGGACGACTATAATATGCCTGTGGCCTCTTCCCACGCGGTAGTTTCTGCACTGCTTCGCGATCGGCGTTTCGGTCGGGAAAACCCCTTTCCACCCGAAGTTCCAGAACACCAGAAGCCCTTTTTCGCAATCGAAGCCCACTCCATGCTGGAGCTTGAGCCACCCCGCCACACCCGCCTTCGCAAGCTGGTTTTACGCGCGTTTACCTCACGCCGTATCAAAGAGCTCGCCCCTGAAATCACGACCCTGTGCCACCAATTGATTGGGGCCTTCCCGGATGGTCCGTTTGACCTGCTAGAGCACCTTGGCCAAAAGCTTCCCGTGATCATTATTGCACGGCTTTTGGGCGTCCCCGAGGCCAAATCCCCTGACCTGCTGCGCTGGTCCAATGCAATGGTGCGCATGTATATGGCAGGCCGCACGCGCGACGATGAGGACGCTGCCGCGAAAGCCGCACAGGATTTTTCCGACTATCTGCAAGGCTACATCGACACCCGCCGCGCCGCGCCTGCTGATGACCTGATCACCCACCTAATTGCCGCCGAAGAAGACGGCGAACGACTGTCAACGCAAGAGCTGATCACCACCTGCATCCTGCTGCTGAACGCCGGTCACGAGGCCACGGTTCATGCCTTGGGAAACGGTGTGAAAACCGCGCTGGAAACCGGCCTTCGCCCCGACGGAAACCCCGCAGGTTTCACTGAAGAAATCATGCGACACAACCCACCCCTTCACATGTTCACCCGCTTCGCGATGGAGGATTTTTCAACCTTTGGACATGACTTCAAAAAAGGCTCGCAAGTCGGGTTGTTGCTGGGCGCGGCCAATCGTGACCCAGACATCTACACCGACCCAGACCGGTTCGACCCGCAGCGGGCCATGCCCGCACACACCAGTTTCGGGGCCGGGCTACACTTTTGTATCGGTGCCCCCCTGGCCCGACTAGAGCTGTCGATTGCCTTAGATATCTTGTTCGAGAGATGCCCAAATTTGCACATCACCACGACACCAGAGTTTGCCAATGCCTATCACTTCCACGGGCTCACAAAACTCATGGTTGCGCAGTAAGCCACTCCCGCGCAAAACGCGCCAAACAAAAAATGTAGCGCCGCGCAGCGGCTCCGTTAGGTCAAAACCGCTCAGGCAGGGAAGACAAAACAGCGGTCGCGGCGCATGGTCAACCACAAGGTTGTGCCGGGTTTTGGCAAGAACACCGCAGGCACCGTTGCCTTGAGCATCGAGCCGTCAAAATCCATCCGAAACTCAACAAGGCTTTCGCGCCCCATAAAGCGCGCGCGCTCCACCACGGCCCGCGCAGGCGTGCCATCTTGCGGCGTCGGGTTCGGCCCCTGACCTTGGCGGTCAAAGTCAATTTTTAGGTGCTGTGGTCGGATCACGATCTCAACCGCACCGCCATCAACATGGCCGGGTGTCAGGAATTGCCCAAACGGGGTATCCGTCAACGCACCGTTAGATTGTCCGCGTATCACGTTGATATCGCTAAAAAATGCTGCTGCATTCCTATCCACCGGTGCGTTGTATATATTATAGGGATTGCCGCGTTGCACGATCTTGCCGCCCCGCATCAGCGCAATTTCATCAGCCATACGCATGGCCTCATGCGGCTCATGGGTCACCAGCAAAACAGCGGTTCCGGCTTCTTTCAGCACCGTCAATGTTTCGTCGCGGATGCCATCGCGCAGCCGGTCATCAAGTCCCGAGAACGGCTCATCCATCAGCATTATCTTCGGGCGCGGAGCCAGTGCACGGGCCAGCGCCACGCGCTGTTGTTCCCCGCCGGACAGCTCGTGCGGGTACTTCGCGTCAAAGCCTACAAGGCCCACACGCTCCAGTAATTCCGCCACGCGGGGGGCATTTTGCGCCGCTTTGCCAGTCAGTCCGAAAGCCACATTCTGGGCCACACTCAGATGCGGGAACAGCGCGAAATCTTGGAACATCAACCCGATAAAGCGCCCCTCTGGCGGCACCTCCACAGTGTCGCCGCAGATCATTTGGCCATCCACCCAGATCTCGCCGCGCGACTGGCGCTCCACCCCGGCAATGATGCGCAAAGTGGTGGATTTCCCGCAACCAGACGGCCCCAACAGGCATGTCACCTGCCCCGGCTCCACGCTGAGCGACAGGTCCGACACGACCTGCGTGCCACCGAAGTCCTTGCAGATATTTTTCAGCTCTAACCTTGGTGCCACGATCGCCTGCCGCTTCTTACCCGATCAAAACAATCGGAAATCCTGCGCGCTAGGTAGCAGCCTCAAAGCGAGCGGGCAACCCTGCGTGACCCGCTCAGCACTGCGGCAAAGCCTACCACCAGCACCACGATGCATATGGCCAAAAGCTGCTCGTACTTGGGGGCATCGGGCAGCCATACGGCTACCATATCCCAGCTGCGGGCGAAATACGCGAATGCGCCGGTTATTGCTGCCAAAAACGCCACACCATAGGACCAAAGGGCCACGTTTCGGCCCAACACAAACACCGTGAACATGACCGGGGTGAGAAACATAGACGCCGTGCCAGACACGGCCACTGCGTCAAACAACGTCGCATTCCCCCACAGCGTCAACGCGCCACCAAGCGCCATGAACACCACCATAACAACCCGCCCGCCCATCAAGGAGCGCGGGGCGAGGTGCAGCTCTTCCACGCACAATCGCGCCGCCGAAGACAGCGCGGAATCAAGCGTCGAGAGCGCCGATACCAGTAGCGACACCAGCAACGCCACGAACACCAAAGGCGGGAACATACCCGCCCAAGTGGTGAGCAACTGCCCCTCGTAGGCTGCCCCCAAATTGGCCGCGTGGATGCCAAAGACACCAAACGCCAGAATGCACAAAGCCGACAGCCAGAACGCATGCACGAAGGAGGTGCGTGTGGTCTTGCGATCCGCGATAAAGCCGCGATCCATCATCACCGGATCATGGGCGGGGTACGAGAACACCTGAAGCAACGCCACGATCAGCAACACCCATCCTTGGCGTGGGCCGGACGCCCCCTCGGAGGTGACAATGGCCGAGATCGAGAATTCCGGCGATGCAACAAGGTAGGCAAACGCAACACCAAACACCGCCAAGAACAGCACCATCTGGACAACATCGGTGCGCAGGGCCGCGCTCAACCCGCCCCATGCCGAATAGGCCAGCCCCAAGACCGCGACCACAACGATTGCAGTGGTTCCTGCGCCCGCGACCTCGGGCATAACCGCGCCAAAGATCAGCCCGACGACCAGCAAATTGGCAAAGACCTCTGACAACAGGCGCAATGCGACGACAAGATTATAGCTGCCCTGCCCCACGGCCCCAAATCGCGCGCCCAGCCAGTCCTGCACGGACGTGGCATCGCGTGCGCGCAACTGCCCGATAATGTAGCCGCCCGTCAGAAAGGACAGGTAATAGGCCGCATAGGCCAAGGTGCCGGGCGCGCCGTAATAATAGCCAAGGATGGCCGAATTCATCAACGAGCGCGCGAAAATCCACGTGGTCACCTGACTTAGAACCAAGGTCCACAACCCCGGCGCATGACCCGCGACTTGCCCCTCATAAAACCCCTCGACCGAGGCACGCCGTGGCGCAGTCAAAAAGGACAGGAGGATAACGGCCCCGAAGGCTGCGATAACATAGAGGCTGAGCATGGCGTTTCCGTTTCAATCGGCTAAAAGACCCACCGCGCATAGCAAAACCCCGCCCATTGGGCGAGGCTTTAAGGTCGTCACCACGAAGATGTGAGGTCACATGGTCGAGTTCACCGCGCCGCCATCCAGCAAAATGTTTTGGCCAACGATAAACCCCGCATGCTGCGAGCACAGGAACGCGCAGGTCGCGCCAAATTCCTGACGGGTGCCATAGCGGCGCGCCGGGATTGTTGCCTCGCGCGCTTCACGCGCCTGATCCAAGGAAACGCCCTGTTGCTGGCTCACGCCCGTGTCCAATGATACGGCACGATCCGTGGCGTGAATGCCCGGCAACAGGTTGTTCATCGTCACGCCCGAGGGCGCAATTTGGCGCGCCGTGCCGCCGACGTATCCGGTCAATCCAGCCCGCGCAGCGTTGGACAGGCCAAGCACGGGGATCGGGGATTTGACCGATTGCGAGGTGATATTAACCACCCGCCCCCAGCCGCGCTCCATCATGGCGGGGACCAGCTCTTTGATCATGGCAATCGGGGCCAGCATATTGGCGTCCAGCGCGGCGATAAAGTCGTCACGATCCCAATCTGACCACAAACCCGGAGGCGGGCCACCAGCGTTATTCACCAAAATATCAACCTGCCCAGCGGCGGCCAGAACCTTGGCACGCCCCTCAGTCGTGGCAATATCAGCGGCCACGGCCACGACCTCAACGCCGAAACGGTCCCGAATATCTTGCGCCGCATCTTGGAGCGGGCCGTCACTGCGCGCATTCATCACCAGATCAACCCCCGCTTCGGCCAAAGCTTCTGCGCAGCCCAGGCCAAGGCCCTTGCTAGATGCGCAAACCAATGCGCGTTTTCCCTTGATGCCCAAATCCATGTCCAGCTCCTTTGGTTTCGTCACGGTAAGTGTTAACACAGTGCTAACAGCCAAAGCCCGCACTCTGAACCCCAGATATTCAATCCCCTCACGATTCGGAGTAATGGCCCCATTTTGGAACCCACATTCTAGAAACCGTGGCCAAAACCGAGCTAATTCGCCGACTGTTTCCATAATCTCCGGGTTTTGCGCCAAATTTAACCAAATTCCCCTGCAATCGTTGCTATTTTCAGGCCATCCTTTAACACTATATTTCTATGGCGGTGGGGTTCGTCAGAGGATTGATCGCGTGGGGGCGCAATCAACCCGTGTTCTGAAGCAGCCTGTTTTCGTCATATGTTTATGAGTGAGCTGCCACTATGCAACATCATCTGCCAACCGACTTTGCTGCGAGCCACGCCTTTTTGGTCTACTCGGCCGATGAGTTTCGCGTGTCAAATGGCGTGAACCATGGTGATCCGGTCGCCGATCAAGACAACATCTGCCTTGGTGATGGCTACAGCTTGAAACGCAGCGCGCAGATTTATGCGATGGATTTGTCGGAAACGGCAAGCTCTGGGCTGCAACCGGTGTTCTCCGTCAGCACGGACAGCCAGATCGAAGTCCCCGGCACCCGCACCCGCATCGCCGCGCGCCTGACCTTCATGACCCAAATCGGGGCCTCGGTTGACGCGCTGATCATTGCCTGCGACGCGCCGGTTTCTCGCAACTATATCTACCCGCTTGGCCCGATCGAGGCAGGGGTGGAATACACATTGATCGCCGCGCAAGACGCGCCACGCGAAATCCCGCTGGCGGATCTAACCGGCATGAGCTTTGGGCGCGGCACACGCATCACCATGTCCGATGGCTCGCAACGCCCGGTGGAGCAACTCAAAGCCGGCGACCGGGTTCTAACCCGCGACCACGGCATGCAGCCCATCCGCTGGATTGGCACCCGCACCGTGCAAGGCGCCGGCGAATTTGCCCCCGTGGTGATCGCGCAGGGTGCCATGGGCAACGCCGAGGACATCACCATCAGCCAGCAACACCGCATGCTGGTGTCAGATTGGCGCGCCGAAGTGATGGTCGGCTCGCGCGATGTGCTGATCAAGGCCTGTGATCTGGTCAATGACGACACGATTTTCATCCGCAAAGGTGGCTTCGTGGAATACACGCAACTGGTGTTCGACCAACACCAAATCCTCTACGCCGAGGGCGTGCCGACCGAGAGCCTGCACATGTCGCACCAAATCCTCAAAGGCTTGCCGGAAGACATCGCCACCGAGGTGCTGAACCTGTTCCCCGACCTGCCCTCGACCGAGCCAAAGTTCAGCCGCGTCCCGCTAGAAAGCAAAGACGCCGCCAACCTGCTGCGCCAAACCGGACGGCTGTAAGCGCGACCACCCTCGCAACGGCTGCACGCCATACACGCGATTGCAACTCTGCCCCCGCTCGCTAAGATAGTGCGCACCTAAAGGGGCGGTTACAGGCATGGCAAACCCACAACATCTTAAATGGCTGCGCGAGGGCGTCGAGGCGTGGAATAAGCGCAGGCTGGAAGCCCCGTTCAAAGCGGGCCTGCGCGAGGCGGACCTGCACGAGGCGGACCTGCGCGAGGCGGACCTGCGCGAGGCGGACCTGCGCCGGGCGAACCTGAGCGGGGCGATCCTGAGCGAGGCGGACCTGAGCGGGGCGGACCTGAGCGGGGCGGTCCTGCACGGGGCGGTCCTGATCGAGGCAAACCTGACCGAGGCGGACCTGAGCGGGGTGCTCCTGCGCGGGGCGGTCCTGCACGGGGCGAACCTGCGCGAGGCGGATGCGGCAAGTATCGTAAACTCGGTGATGAGCATAGGGGATGGAAACGCCACCGTGTTTGCGACGTTTTTTACGGATTTCAAAATTACCAAATCATTGACGCAAACACAGATAAATCAAATGCGTGGTGATAGTGGCACATTGCTGCCCGATCACCTTGAAATGCCCAAACATTGGAAAGTGATCGAGCTGCCTAGGGATCACCCGAATTATCAGGGGGAGGTTGACGCTCCGTCACCCTTTCATACAGATGAAACCGCGCGTGGGCCGTCTCCTGTCCGCTTCACCCCGCCCACAGCGTTCAAAACCGAAGGTCAGGTCTTAGACATTGACCACACACCCAAACGCCCAGATGCACGCCAAGCATCGAACACCCCGATAGATATTGCTCAAGGTGAGAAACTACGCGCGGCTTTGCGCGAACAATTCCGCACGCTGTGCAAATTGCTGCGCAAATATAAGCGCGAAGACATCAAGATATCCAACCGCGTTCGGATTGCCGAACAGATGCTCATCACCTGTGAAGCATTGGCAACGGCCCTTGGTAAAAACCGCGATGACTTCCAACCCACCTTGTTGGAAGATTACACCGAAACACTGGCCATTGGATTTCAAGGCGATAAACACGCCTTCGAGAGCAACGACCACGTAGCCTTTGATCGCGCTATCGCGCGGGCACGCCAGCTTTACAACTTCTACCCGGAATTGATTGAGGCCAGCGACCCGAGCAACACGCGCCACATCCCCGATAATTTCCCCTACACCGTGGCGAGCCTGTCGGCAGAGCTTGATGACATCGTGTATTCCAATGAAGGCGTTGAATTTTTCAGCGATGCCACCCGCGAATTGATCGAGGCCGAAAAGAACGCCTTGGTGCGCCCAGAGTTAAACGAAGAGAAAACCAAGCTCGCCCGTCTCAGCGCAATTTCCGGCGAACTGTGGCAGGAAATGAAGATTTACCGCGACCGAATGGCATCAGCAGCAGGGCGCGCCAAAGGCGGGGTAGACAAAGGGGCGGCATGGCTCAAAACCTTTGAGAAGGTTGAAAAGATATGGGATGCGGTGAAAGAGTTCATCGGCAACGCACCTGACGTCTGAGCGATTGCGAAAGGCGGCGCAGCACCTTATATCCCACCCCATGATAGAGCGCGCTTCCAACCAGCCTGAATTGCCGCCCGAGATTGCTCGGCGTCGGACTTTTGCCATTATCTCGCATCCTGATGCGGGTAAGACGACGTTGACCGAGAAATTTTTGCTCTATGGTGGCGCGATCCAGATGGCGGGCCAAGTGCGCGCCAAGGGCGAGGCGCGGCGCACGCGATCTGACTTTATGCAGATGGAAAAGGACCGCGGGATTTCGGTCTCGGCATCGGCCATGTCATTTGATTTTGACGGCTATCGGTTCAATCTGGTGGACACGCCCGGCCACTCGGATTTCTCGGAAGACACCTACCGCACGCTAACCGCAGTGGACGCGGCCGTGATGGTGATTGATGGCGCCAAAGGTGTGGAAAGCCAAACGCAAAAACTGTTCGAAGTTTGCCGATTGCGCGACCTGCCCATCTTGACCTTTTGCAACAAAATGGACCGCGAAAGCCGCGATATCTTCGAGATTATTGACGAAATCCAAGAAAACCTTGCGATTGATGTCAGCCCCGTTTCTTGGCCTATCGGCGTCGGGCGCGACTTCATTGGCTGTTATGATTTGGTCAATGACCGATTGGAATTGATGGACCGTGCTGACCGCAACAAGATCGCGCAAAGCGTTGAAATTAATGGATTAGATGATCCAAAGCTGGCCGAACATGTGCCAGCCGCATTATTGAGCCAGTTCCTAGAAGAAGTTGAGATGGCGCGCGAATTGATGCCAAAGTTTGATCATCAAGCATTCTTGGACGGCACGATGACGCCCATCTGGTTTGGCTCTGCGATTAACAGCTTTGGCGTGCAGGAATTGATGCAAGGCATCGCAGATTTCGGCCCGCAGCCACAGCCACAGCAAGCCAGCCCACGCGCAATTCACCCAACCGAATCAAAGGTTTGCGGCTTTGTCTTCAAGGTACAAGCCAACATGGACCCCAAACACCGCGACCGCGTGGCGTTTGTGCGCCTTGCCTCTGGCCACTTCAAGCGCGGGATGAAACTGACCCATGTGCGCACCAAGAAGCAGATGACAATCAGCAACCCGGTGTTGTTCCTCGCCTCGGACCGTGAATTGGCCGAGGAAGCCTGGGCGGGTGACATCATGGGCATCCCAAATCACGGGCAATTGCGCATTGGCGACACCCTGACCGAGGGCGAGATGATCCGCGCCACGGGCATCCCGTCCTTCGCGCCGGAATTGCTGCAATCGTGCCGTGCGGGCGACCCGATGAAATCCAAACATCTGGAAAAAGCGCTGATGCAATTTGCCGAGGAAGGCGCTGCCAAAGTGTTCAAGCCGGCCTTCGGATCGGGCTTCATTGTGGGCGTCGTGGGCGCGTTGCAATTCGAGGTTTTGGCCAGCCGGATCGAGATCGAATATGGGTTGCCGGTACGCTTTGAGGCGAGCCAGTTCACCTCGGCCCGCTGGGTCACTGGACCAAAGGACAAGGTCGACGCCTTCATCGAGTCCAATAAGCAGCATATCAGTCATGACAATGACGGCGACGTGGTGTTCTTGACGCGCCTGCAATGGGATATCGACCGCGTTGGGCGCGACTATCCCGATGTCGAACTGACCGCGACCAAGGAAATGATGGTGTAAGGCTGCCCGCTCATATCAGTGTCGATTTGTGCCCACGTATCTGCTACGCTCATCCAAATCAGGTTAAAACGCCGCAAAAATCAATTAAGAACAACTAATTAAGGCAGGGCCATGAGCACAACTCGCACTCAAGAGAAGATGCCGAAAGGGCTGTTATCCGCGGCACGTTGGGCGGCTGAGCGCACGCCAGAATCGCGCAACCGCGCAGTGGACCTCTACCGCGCCATTGCCATCATGTTCGTGATTTTAGGGCATTGGTTATTGGTCGCGGGCGTTATGCGCGATGGGGAACTGAGCTTCGTTATCTTGCTCGCGGAACAGCGTTGGACCCATTACGCGACATGGCTGTTCCAAGTCATGCCGGTGTTCTTCTTTGTTGGCGGCTTCTCGAACGGCCTGTCGTGGACCTCGGCGCGCAAAGACCCCGTAAAGAAAAGCGCATGGGCCGCGTCGCGCCTGTCGCGCCTGTTGAAGCCAACCGTTCCGGTTGTCGTGGTCTGGGCCATTGCGGGCATTGTCGCCCATGCCATGGGCGTGCCGGTCGAGCTAATCTCAGCGGCGTCGCAAGCCGCCCTCGTGCCCGTGTGGTTCCTTGCTGTCTACATCGTTATGACCATGGCTGTTCCTGTCACGGTTGCGATGTGGGAGAAACTGGGCATCGCATCCGTTGGCCTGTTGGCACTTGCCGCAATCGCGGTGGACGTCATTGCATTTGGCGCGGATCAGGGCTGGCTGCGGTGGTCGAATTACGCGTTCGTCTGGCTTGCCGTGCATCAGCTTGGCTATTGGTGGGGCAATGCAGAGCGCCCGAAATCTTGGGCGCTTGGCTTCATCGCTTTGGGTGTGGTTTGGCTGTATATCCTCATCGTTCAATTTGGTTTTCCCGTTGCAATGGTCAGCGTCCCCGGCGCTGAGATGTCCAACACGCGCCCGCCGACAACTGCGATGCTGGCCGTGGGGGCGGTACAAATTGGCGTCATCTTATTGCTCACGGATTTGGCACAAGCCTGGTTGCGTAATGTGCGGGTGTGGGCCTGGGTCATCGTGTTCAACCAAATGATCATGTCGATTTACCTCTGGCACATGACCGCCCTGCTCATCGTTGTCGGGCTCGCCGCCTATGTGTTTGGCGGCGCGGGCCTGCCCGAGACACCCGGCGCTGGCATTTGGTGGGCAATGCGCCCCGTTTGGCTGGCACTTTTCACCTTGGTTCTCATCCCGTTCGTCCTGCTGTTCGTGCGCTTTGAGGCTGGCAGCAAGACAACCGCAGAAATGCGCCCGCGCCCGTGGCAAGCGATGCTGGGTGCCGTGATGACATGTGCAGGATTGGTCGCCATGGCTATGGTCGGCTTGGGCAAGGAGAACACTCTCGGCGTTGATTGGCTGGCGGTTGGACTGGTTGTACTTGGCGTTCTGGTTGCGACACGGCGATTCTCTGGGCGATAACTCGGCATCAATCCTCTGAATCGCCACCGACTGTTGCAAGCAGGTGCGCTATTTACCTTAGTTAATCGCCTGTTCCCCTGTATTTATTGACCTTCGCATCACGTCAGGCTACATGCAGCGTACCTGTGGAAAACGTCCGCAGGTCGACGCAGGGACGCGTTGAAACCTGCGTCCCCAATTTCTGCCGCTATAACCCCAACACGGGGCCGCGCAATTTGGATATACATGACAAAATTCTCTGACCTAAAACTACACACCAAAGTCCTCAAAGCTATTGACGACGTTGGCTACACCGAACCGACCCCCATTCAAGCGGGTGCTATTCCCCCTGCCCTAGAAGGGCGCGACGTTCTTGGGATCGCCCAAACTGGTACTGGTAAAACTGCCAGCTTCACCCTGCCGATGATTACGCTTTTGAACCGAGGCCGCGCACGTGCACGGATGCCGCGCAGCCTTGTGCTGGCCCCGACCCGCGAGTTGGCCGCACAAGTTGCTGAAAACTTCGACCTCTACGCCAAGTACACCAAGCTGACCAAAGCGCTGCTGATTGGCGGCGTGTCGTTCAAAGAGCAAGACCAGTTGATCGACCGCGGCGTTGACGTTTTGATCGCGACACCGGGCCGCCTGCTGGACCATTTTGAGCGCGGCAAACTGATCCTGACGGACGTGAAAGTCATGGTTGTCGACGAGGCTGACCGCATGTTGGATATGGGGTTCATCCCTGATATCGAGCGCATCTTTCAGATGACGCCTTTCACCCGTCAAACGCTGTTCTTCTCGGCCACGATGGCCCCGGAAATTGAGCGGATCACCAACACGTTCCTCTCCAACCCGGCCCGCATCGAGGTAGCACGCCAAGCCACGGCATCAGAGACGATCACGCAGACCTTGTTTGAGTTGCCCGGCGCACGCCGTGATGCAGCGGCCAAACAAAAGCGTGATTTCCTGCGCAAGCTGATTGATCAAGAGGGCGAAAAAGTCACCAACGGCATCATCTTCTGCAACCGTAAAGTTGATGTTGATATCGTTGCTAAGTCTTTGAAAAAATACGGTCATGACGCGCAACCAATCCATGGTGATCTGGATCAGTCACACCGGATGCGGACCCTAAAAGGCTTCCGCGATGGCGAAATTCGCTTCCTTGTGGCCTCCGATGTGGCTGCGCGTGGACTTGATATTCCCAACGTATCGCATGTGTTCAACTTTGATGTTCCCGGCCATGCCGAGGACTATGTGCACCGTATCGGACGCACGGGTCGTGCGGGCCGCTCTGGTGCTGCAATGATGATCGCAACTCCGCGTGACGACAAGCTTTTGGCCGCCATTGAACACCTGATCAAGACCACCATTCCACGCGGTGAAGTGGGCGAGCAGAAAGCCCCACCTGCCCCGATCACGGAAGCAGAAGCAGCGGCAGTTGAGACCGATGATAAGCCAAAATCACGGTCACGCTCGCGCTCGCGGAGCCGCTCCAAATCCAAGGATGAACTGAGCGTTGACGCGCAAGAAGCGGTTGCTCCGGTGGTTGAGGCTAAAGCGCCAGAGGCCCCGAAGCCTGCGGCGAAAGAGGCCGCACCTCGTGACAACAAGCGCGATGATGGCCCCAAAGAGGCGTCTTCCTCTCGTAACAATAATAAGCGTGATGGTGGTGGTGATAAATCCGGCTCATCGCGGTCGCGTGGTGGCCGTGGACGTGGCCGCAACGAAGATCGTGGACCAAAAGTTGTAGGCTTGGGCGACCACCTTCCGACCTTCATCGAGAAGAGTTTTGCTGATCGACGCATTGATTAGAGCGCGCCTTAGATGAGCAAATAAAAAAGGCCCCCTGCTACGCGCGGGGGGCCTTTTTCGTTTAAAAGAAGCGGAAGGCTTCATGCGGTCAGGCGCGAGATCAGCACCACAACCTCTGGCTTCTTGCCAATTTCTTTTTGTGCCACTTGGCGCACGATGCGTTTAATTTGCTGCTCCAGCTTGTCATCATCAGCCACGGTTTTGGCATTGGCGCGACCAAGGAACTGGCCAATTTCTGCCTCGATAATGTCTTGCAATGGCGCATTAGAGCGGCCTTTTTCTGGCAACCCGCGCAGCTCGCACCATGCATCCGTCAGCGGATCATCTTCTTCGTCGATCAAAACTGCGATGATCGCCTGCCCGTTCAGCGCCATACGGATGCGGTCGCGCACGACCCCGTCCAACGCGCCGACCTGCACGGTGCCATCCAAGTAAAGACGCCCGGTCTCGATAAATTCGACCACCTCAGGGCGGTTACCCGACAGCGACACCATGGTGCCATTGGGGGCGACGATTGAGGCGATGCCATTGGCCTCACCAACCTTGGCGTGCTCGCGCAGCATACGGTGCTCGCCATGGTTCGGGATCAGAAATTGCGGCTTCAGCAAGCGGTGCATTTCTTCCAGATCGGGGCGGTTGGCGTGGCCTGAGACGTGAATGTCAGCCATCTTATCATCAATGACATCGACACCCATCTCACTGAAATTATTGACAATCTGACTGACCGAATTCTCATTTCCAGGGATCGTTTTGGACGAGAACAGAACCGTATCACCTTCACGCAGCGATATGCCAAGGAACTTGCCACGGCTAAGTTGTGCGGTCGCCGCCCGGCGCTCGCCTTGCGATCCGGTCGCCAAGATCATCAGATTTTCACGCGGCAGATCACGGGCTTCTTCGGGCATAATATAGGGGGGGAATTCAGGAACCACTCCGGTTTCAAGACCCGCCTTGACCATGCGCTGCATGGAGCGCCCCATCAACACGATCGAGCGGCCAGCCGCAGTGCCCGCATCCGCCAGCGTTTTCACCCGCGCAATGTTAGAGGCAAATGTGGTCGCCACGACCATGCCTTTAGCCTCGCGCACAAGGGGGATGATATTCGGGCCAACAGTCGCCTCAGAGCGGCCTTCATGGCGCGAGAAGATATTCGTGCTGTCGCAAATCAGCGCTTTGACAGGCTGCAATGCGGCCCATGCCTCGCGGTCAAATGCCTCGCCCAGAACTGGCGTTTCGTCAATTTTGAAGTCGCCGGAATGGACCACGCGCCCGTCTGGCGTGTCGATCACAAGACCTGCGCTCTCGGGGATCGAGTGCGAGATAGGCATGAAGCCCACCTTGAAGTTTCCAACCGTAACTTGCTCTGGCATCGCGCCGACAATGTTAATGTCAGACCCGTCATAGCCATGTTCGGCCATCTTCAACGCGGCAATATGGCCGGTGAATTTGCGCGTATAAATTGGAGCTTTGAGACGGTCATGCAGGTGGCCAACTGCGCCTACATGATCTTCATGCGCGTGGGTGATGAAGATCGCATCCAAGCGATTGGCGCGTTTTGCGATCCATTCGATATCCGGGAAGATCAAATTCACCCCCGGGGTGCTGTCCATATCGGGGAAAGTAACCCCCATATCTACTAGGATGAACCGCTCTTTGCCCGGTTTCCCGTAGCCGTAGAGATACATGTTCATGCCGACTTCGCCCGCCCCGCCAAGGGGAAGGTATACTAAGCGTTCGCCTGCCATTTTAGGTTTTCTTTCTGTTATACTGATTGATGACCACCAAGCCGTGCGAGGTCAGATCATCATTGAATTCGTCAAATAGGGCGTCAGCCTGCTGAAACAGCGGCGCCAGCCCCCCGGTAGAAATTACTTTCATCTCGCGGCCATGCTCGGCCTTGATGCGGGCGCAGATCTCCTTGATCAACCCGATATAGCCCCAGAACACACCCGACTGCATACACGCAACCGTATTCGTGCCGATCACGGCCTGCGGCTTGGTTATGTCGACATGCGGCAACGCTGCTGCCGCCTGGTGCAGTGCCTCGAGACTGAGGTTCACCCCCGGCGCAATCACGCCGCCAATATAGGCCCCGTCACGGTCCACCACATCAAAAGTAGTAGCGGTGCCAAAATCCACCACGATCAGGTCGCCACCAAACAGGTCATAGCCCGCCACGGTGTTGACCAAACGGTCGGGTCCTACTTGAGTGCCTGCATCCACGCGCACATCGACGGGCAGAAGGCAGTTTCCTTTCCCGACCACAATGGGGCGCGTGTTAAAATAGCGATCCGCAAAGACGCGCAGGTTGAACACCACGCGCGGCACGGTGGAGGAGACAATCACCTCGGTGATCTCGACATCAATGTTTTGGAACGCCATCAGCGAGGACAGCCAGACATAATACTGATCCGCCGTACGCTGCCACTCGGTCGAGGTGCGCCACGTCGCGATGAACTGTTTCCCATCCCAAATGGAGAACACGGTGTTGGTGTTGCCGCAATCAATCGCCAAAAGCATAGTGCTGTCCCTCTTCGCCGAAGTCTTGTGCATATACGCCATCGGCGCGGGCGTCAAAGTGCGGCTCTATCACTGAAAAAACACATCAGCCGCCGCGATAGGCTGCATCCCCTTAGCCGTGCGCAGCATCAGGTTGCCCACTTGGTCAATGCCTTCAAACGTACCGGTAGTCTCACGGGTCATGGTGCGCGCGGTGATCACCTCGCCCAAACGAGCGGCGTTGGCCAGCCATGCTTCGCGGGTGGGGGCAAAACCGAAGGTGGTAAAACTGTCCTCGCGGCGCGCATAGGCGGCGGCCAGCTCTAGGCCAAAATCCTCTGGCGTGACATCCACGCCCAAGGCGGCCAGTGAGGTCGGGGGCACAGCGCCAGCCTCCAAATTTTCAGAGGGCGGAGTGGCCACAAGATTGACGCCGATGCCAATTGACAGGTTGTCCACGGCCCCGCCCTGCCCGGCGCTTTCCAACAAAATTCCGGCAAGTTTGCCACCATGTAGCAGCACATCATTTGGCCACTTAAGCGAGAACGCTTCCGCGCGCCCGGTCAGTGCGATGCAGGCGTCAAGCAGCGCCAATGCGGCCACGAAAGAGCGCAACGCCACAACTTCCGCTGGCTCGCTGGGGTGCAGCACCAAAGTACCTGCGAAATTGCCCGCCGGATTGGCCCAAGCGCGCCCGCGCCGCCCGTGGGCGGCGGTTTGCTCTTTGGCGATAATCCAAGTGGGTCCGGACAAGGTTCCTGCGCGCCGCGTGGCCTCGGCCATGGTGCTATCCACGCTTTCCAGCGTGATCAGCCCAAAGCCCGCAGGCCATTTAGTTGACAAGCGCGCCCGCCGCAGTCAGCGCCAAACCTTCAATGCCGAACAGGTTGACGACACCTAGAACCATGGCGGCAGCAGAGATCATCAGCATGGCCCAGCCGACCATTGGCATGGAGCCGTTCAGCGCATCGCGATCTTCACCGAAGTACATGTAGTAGATGATGCGCAGGTAGTAGAATGCGCCGATCACCGAGGCCACAACGCCCGCGATTGCCAGCCATGCCATATCCGCATCAACGGCGGCTTTCAGCACATAGAACTTGCCGAAGAAGCCCACCAGCGGCGGAATACCCGCCAGCGAGAACATCAAGACCAACATGGCCAAGGCACGCAATGGCTCTTTCGCGGAATAGTTTTGCAGCGCGTCGATATCCGTCACCGGCTCGCCGTCTTTTTCCATCGACAAGATGAAAGCAAAGGTGCCGATGTTCATGGTGACGTAAATCGCCATGTAGATCAGCATGGCCTGCACGCCCTCAGCCGTACCTGACGCCAAGCCCATCAGGGCAAAGCCCATGTGAGCAATAGACGAGTAGGCCATCAAACGTTTGATATCGCGCTGACCAATAGCGGCGATTGCCCCAAGGAACATGGAAAGCAGCGACAAGAAGGCCACGATCTGGCTCCAATCCGCAACGGCCCCGCCAAAGGCATCATGCACAACGCGCGCAAACAAGCCCATGGCCGCAACCTTTGGTGCGGTGGCAAAGAAGGCGGTGATTGGCGTGGGCGAGCCCTCGTAGACATCCGGCGTCCACATATGAAACGGCGCGGCAGAGACTTTGAACGCCAGCCCCGAGACCACAAAGACCAAGCCAAACAGCAGGCCCAGAGAGATGTCGCCCGCATGTACCGTCGAGAAGATGCCCGAGAACAGCGTGGTGCCTGCGTAGCCGTAAACCAGTGATGCGCCGTAAAGCAGCAAGCCGGACGACAGCGCGCCCAGCACAAAATATTTCAGGCCAGCCTCGGTGGATTTGACGGAATCGCGGCGCAGGGCAGCAACGACATAAAGCGCTAAGGATTGTAGCTCTAGCCCCATATATAAGGCCATCAGATCGCCCGCCGAGACCATCATCATCATGCCCACAACGGCCAGCGCAACCAAGATCGGATATTCGAACCGCAGCAGATTGTGGCGGGTCATGAAGTCCTGGCTCAGCAGCAAGATGGCCGCAGCCGATAACAAAATGGTGACCTTGGCAAAGCGCGAGAACGCGTCATCAACAAAGGCCCCGTTGAAGGCCTCATGCGTGCCCTCACCATTGAAGCCGATCCACGCAGCAAGCAGCACAAACATTGCGCTGGTGGCCCACAAGATCAGCGGCCCAGCTTTGTCCTTGGTGGTGTAGACCCCGCCCATCAACGCCAGCATGGCGAAGACCGCCAGTAAGACTTCGGGCAGAACAATATTCAGGTCAGCTTGGATCATCTTATCCGTCCTTAGTGTCCGGCCACAGCCGATGCGGCACCGCTGTTGAGCAGTGCAGTGTCATAATTAGAGACCAGCGCCTCGACGCTTGGTCCGATCAGGTCCAGCACCAACGCGGGGTAGATGCCCAAGAGCAAGGTCATCACCACCAAAGGCGCAAAGATTGCCCGCTCTCGGCTGGTCATATCGGTGATGCTTTTCAAGCTTTCCTTGATCAGGTCACCCATGACCACGCGGCGATACAGCCACAGCGCATAGGCCGCCGACAAGATCACGCCAGTGGTGGCAAACATCGCCACCCAAGTGTTCACCTGGAAGATACCCATCAAGGTCAGGAATTCGCCCACGAAGCCCGAGGTGCCGGGCAAGCCGACATTGGCCATGGTGAAGAACATAAAGATCAGCGCATAGGCTGGCATCTTGTTCACGAGGCCGCCATAGGCGTCGATCTCGCGGGTGTGCATCCGGTCGTAGATCACGCCGACACATAAGAACAACGCGCCCGAGATAAACCCGTGGCTGATCATCTGGAAGATAGCCCCGTCGATGCCCTGCTGATTGGCCGCAAAAATGCCCATGGTCACATAGCCCATGTGCGCGACCGATGAGTACGCAATCAGCTTTTTCATGTCAGATTGCACCAACGCCACCAGCGAGGTGTAGACGATGGCAATCACCGACAGCCACAGCACATAGATGCCCAGCACGTCCGCGCCCACAGGGAACATTGGCAGCGAAAACCGCAAGAAACCGTAGCCGCCCATTTTCAACAAGATAGCCGCCAGCACAACCGAGCCTGCGGTCGGTGCTTGAACGTGCGCATCGGGCAGCCAAGTATGCACGGGCCACATCGGCATTTTCACCGCGAAAGAGGCAAAGAAGGCCAAGAACATCAACGTCTGCATCCCGCCGACAACGCTTATGCCCGCGACGCTAAAGGTCTCGAAAGCAAAGGTGTGGTTCAGCAAGGTTGGGATATCTGTGGTGCCTGCATCGACATACATCGCAATCATTGCGATCAACATCAGCACCGAGCCAAGCAGCGTATAGAGGAAGAATTTGAACGACGCATAGATGCGGTTCACCCCACCCCAGATGCCGATGATCAAGAACATCGGGATCAGGCCAGCCTCAAAGAACAGGTAGAACAAGATCAGATCCAGCGCGCAGAACACGCCAAGCATCAAGGTCTCGAGCAGCAAGAAGGCGATCATATAGTCCTTCACGCGCGTCTTCACGTTCCAACAGCTGGCGATCACCAGTGGCATCAGGAATGTGGTCAACAACACAAAGGTAACGGAAATTCCGTCCACGCCCATCTTGTATTTCAGGCCCATCAACCAATCGCGTTCCTCCACCAGCTGGAAGCCCGTGTTGGACGGATCGAAGCTGGTGTAGACGAAGATTGACAGAAGGAATGTCACACTGGTGGCAATCAGCGCCAACCACTTGGCGTTGCGTTGTGCAGCCTCGTCGTCGCCACGCAGAAACAGCGCCAGAATTAATGCCGCAGCCAACGGCACAAAGGTGATAAGGGAAAGTAGGTTATCCATTAGTGGCCGCCCCCGACGCCAGTCTCAATAGTGGGTCCGCCAATCGCGAACCAAGTGATGATGAGTATAACGCCGATGACCATTGCAAAGGCGTAGTGGTACATGAAACCGGACTGCGCACGGCCCGCCAGGCGCGTCAGGAACGGCACCGCCCCCATTGCAATCCCGTTGATCGAGCCGTCGATGATTTTGCCATCCCCGCGCGTCCACAAGAAATTGCCAAGCCACTTGGCCGAGCGGATGAAGATCACGTCGTACAGCTCGTCAAAATACCATTTATTCAGCAAGAACTGGTACAGGTACTTTTGGTTCGCAGCGAGACGGCCCGGCAGGCTTGGGTTCTTGATGTAGAACACCCAAGCCGTGGCAAACCCGATCAGCATTGCAATGAACGGTGACACTTTCACCCAAGCAGGCGCGTGGTGTGCGTTGTCGAGAACATGGTTGTCAGGGTGCATGTAAATTGCGCCCTGCCCCGGAACTGCAACAGCCCCATGGCCCGCCTCTTCGGTATGGCCAGTTTCTTCACCATGCGCGGCTTCTTCGCCGTGGCCAGTGCCTTCGGCAACAGCCGCCATGCTCAGCATGGATGGATCAAGCAGCGCGTGGTTTTCGCCCTGAGTGATGCCAAAGAACGCCTCCAACTTGTGGTGGTCGCCAAAGAACGGCCCCAAGAACACCATGCCCGAGAAGATCGCGCCAATGGCCAGCACGCCAAGCGGCACCAGCATTGTGGTTGGTGACTCGTGAGCGTGCTCATGGGTATGCTTATCGCCCTTCTCTGGGCCATAAAATGTCATGAACATCAGGCGCCACGAGTAGAACGAGGTAAACATCGCAGCAATAACCAGCATCCAGAATGCGTAACTAGCCCCACCACCCCAAGCGCTCTCGATGATCGCGTCTTTAGATAGGAAGCCAGCGAAACCAATGGATGTCAGCGGAATGCCGACACCGGTGATGGCCAGCGTACCGATCATCATTGCAGCAAAGGTCAGCGGAATTTTCTTACGCAGATTGCCATAGTTGCGCATGTCTTGCTCATGGTGCATCGCGTGGATGACCGAGCCTGCACCAAGAAACAACATCGCCTTGAAGAACGCATGTGTCAGCAAGTGGAACATCGCGACCGAATAGACGCCAAGCCCCGCAGCCACAAACATGTAGCCCAATTGCGAGCAGGTCGAATACGCAATCACGCGTTTGATATCGTTTTGCACCAGACCAACAGTCGCGGCAAAGAACGCGGTGGATGCGCCAACGACCACAATGAATGCTTTCGCGTCAGGCGCGAATTCCATCAATGGCGACATACGGCAAATCAAGAACACACCGGCAGTAACCATGGTCGCCGCGTGGATCAGCGCTGACACAGGTGTCGGGCCCTCCATCGCGTCTGGCAACCAAGTGTGCAGGAACAATTGCGCCGATTTGCCCATCGCGCCGATGAACAACAAGAAGGCCAGCAAGTTGGCGGCGTTCCAGTCAGCCCATAAGAAGTGCAACTGGGTCTCGGCCAGCTTAGGAGCCGCGGCAAAGATATCCGATAGATTGATGCTGTCAGTTAAATAGAACAGCCCGAAGATACCAAGCGCAAAGCCAAAGTCACCCACGCGGTTGACCACAAACGCCTTGATTGCGGCAGCGTTGGCGGATGGCTTCTTGTAGTAGAACCCGATCAACAGGTAGGACGCGACGCCCACACCTTCCCAGCCAAAGAACATCTGCACAAGGTTGTCAGAGGTCACCAGCATCAGCATCGCAAAGGTAAAGAACGACAGGTAGGCAAAGAAGCGCGGCTTGTAGCTAACGCCTTCGCCGAAATGGCCGTCATTGGCCATGTAGCCAAAGGAATAGAGATGCACGAGGCTCGATACCGTGGTGACAACGATCAACATAATCGTGGTCAAACGATCCATGCGGATGCCCCATGATGTGTCGAGCGTGCCAGACTGAATCCAGCGCAAAATTTCCGTCGTTTCCGTGACGCCATCGAAGGTCAGGAAGACAACCCAGCTCAGCGCTGCCGACAAGAACAACGCTCCAGTGGTGATGATGCAAGCCGTCTGCTCGCCCAGATATTTCCAGCCAAAGCCACAGATCAATGCACCAATAAGCGGGGCGAAGAGGATGATGGTTTCCATTTACTCTGCCTCACCTTCGTTGCAGTTACATTTTTGGTCTGCAAACATCTCAATAGTTGAGAGATATTTTACACCGCACATCGTGCACTTAACCTTTAGGTCGCCACTAATAACCGCAGATGTGACTTCTAAACCATGAAGGTTCGTATTGCCTTTGATTAGGGTTGGCATTGACATTATTCTTAGCCCTTCATCACGTTAACGTCTTCGACGGCGATGGTGCCGCGATTGCGGAAGAAGCAGACCAAAATGGCCAACCCAATCGCCGCCTCAGCCGCTGCGACCGTCAGCACAAACAGGGTAAACACCTGCCCTGTGAGGTCGCCCAGATGGCTGGAGAACGCAACAAAGTTGATATTGACCGCGAGTAACATCAGCTCAATCGACATCAAGATGACGATGACGTTTTTGCGGTTCAAAAAGATGCCAAAAATGCCGATGACAAACAATGCCGCTGCGACTGAGAGGTAGTGTTCAAGTCCGATCATCTGTCGTTTTCCTTCGATACGGTCGCAAATTCTCTGAGAGAATTTGTATCCAATTTTTCTTCGAAAAATTGCATCATAACCCCTGCCCCGGTTTCACATCTTTCAGCTCCATCTGCTCGGCCGGGTTGCGGTAAATTTGGCTCAGCACATTTTGGCGCTTGATGTCTGTGCGGTGGCGCATTGTCAGCACGATTGCACCGATCATCGCGACCAACAAGATCAGGCCCGAGGCTTGAAACAGATAGATATATTTGGTGTAGATCAACTGGCCCAAAGCCGCCGTATTTTGCGTCTCTTCCAGTGCAGGAGCAATGGCTTGGCGTAAATCAGCCGCGTTCTCGGCCCCGGCCCAAGAGCCAAAGACCAAAGCCAGCTCCATCAATAAAACAACGCCGATCAATCCTGCGATCGGTACGAATTTTGCCATCTCGCCGCGCAGTTCTGCAAAGTCCACGTCCAGCATCATCACCACGAACAAGAACAGCACCGCGACCGCGCCCACATAGACGATGATCATCAACATAGCGACGAATTCCGCGCCCAGCAGCACAAACAACCCTGCCGAGGACAGGAAGGCCAAAATCAGCCACAACACCGAGTGAACCGGGTTGCGTGACACCACTACAAGAAGCCCCGCAGTAACCACCACAATGGCAAATAGGTAGAATGCATAATCAGCGATACCCATTATTCCGTTCCCTTTCCGTCCAGCACTTCTGTCGCAAGTTCCATCGCTTTTGACATCGCCGGTACGCCGCCAAACATCGCCGCTTGGGCAATGGTTTCGGCAATCTCTTGTTTTGTCGCCCCGACCTCGATCAGGTGGCGCACGGTCAGGCGAATTTGCGCCTCGCCCTGCGCGCCCTGAATGGTCAGCCCGCTAAGGCTAAGCAGTAGGCGCGTCTTGGCATCAAGCCCATCGGGGCTAACGCCCTTGCCTATGAACTGCTCCATTATGTCCGCGGACATGGTCGGCATGATGCTCTCAAACCCTTGCGGGGTGAACGCTTCAAGCGCAGGGTTCATGTTCTTCGCCATGTCCTGCCCCATCTTCATGATGGCCTCGAATGGGTTGGTTGGATCGCTCATCGGTACGGTGCATCCATTTCTAGGTTACGGGCAATTTCTGCTTCCCAACGATCGCCGTTTTCCAGCAATTTGTCCTTGTCGTAGAACAACTCTTCGCGGGTCTCGGTGGCAAATTCGAAATTAGGGCCTTCAACAATGGCATCCACTGGGCAGGCCTCTTGGCAGAAGCCGCAATAGATGCATTTCGTCATGTCGATATCGTAGCGTGTGGTACGGCGCGAGCCGTCGTCGCGCGGCTCGGCGTCAATGGTGATTGCTTGTGCCGGACATGTAGCCTCGCACAGTTTACACGCGATGCAGCGCTCTTCGCCATTCGCATAGCGGCGCAAAGCGTGCTCGCCACGAAAGCGCGGCGATAGCGGGCCTTTTTCGTGCGGGTAGTTCAGCGTCGCCTTGGGCGCGAAGAAGTACTTTAAGCCCAACTGGAAGCCTTTGAAGATGTCGAGCATCAGGAAATATTTGGCTTTGCGTGCGATTGATGTCGCCATGGTTTAACCTCCCACTGCCCAGCGGGCATAGGCCCCGCCGAAAGCACCGTATTGAGCAAAGAATGCAACGATCACGACCCAGCCCAGCGATAGCGGCAGGAACACTTTCCAACCAATGCGCATCAGCTGATCATAGCGATAGCGCGGCACGATGGCCTTCACCATGGCGAAGATGAAGAAGAAGAAACACATCTTGCCAAACATCCATAACGCGCCATCTGGCAGGCCCGGAATGGGTGACAACCAACCGCCAAAGAACAGCAGGGTCGTCAAGGCACACATCAAGAAGATGGCGATGTATTCGCCAGCCATGAACAACAGATACAGGGTCGAGGAATACTCAACCATGAAGCCCGCTACCAGTTCCGACTCGGCCTCTGGCAAATCGAATGGTGGGCGGTTTGTCTCGGCCAAGGCGCTGATAAAGAACAAAAATACCATTGGGAAATGCGGCAACCAGTACCAGTTGAAGAAGCCGTAATCACCGTCTTGCGCGCGCACTATATCGCCAAGGTTCAGTGATCCCGTCGAGATCACCACGCCAATAATAATCAAGCCGATGGACACCTCATACGAGATCATCTGCGCCGCAGAGCGTAAGCTGCCCAAGAATGCGTACTTCGAGTTCGACGCCCAGCCGCCCATGATCACGCCGTAAACCTCAAGCGAGCCAATGGCGAAGATATAGAGGATTGCGACGTTCAAATCCGCCAGCACCCATGTGTCATTGAACGGGATCACCGCCCAAGAAATCACTGCGGTCACAAAGGCCAACAGCGGGGCCAAAATAAACACCGGCTTATCTGTCCCAGCAGGAATAATGATCTCTTTGACCACATATTTCAGGGCATCAGCAACGGATTGCAATATCCCGAAGGCCCCAACGACATTAGGCCCGCGTCGCATCTGGACAGCCGCCCAGACTTTGCGGTCAGCATAGACCAAAAACAGTAGTGAGATCATCACAAAGGCAATCATCGCAAGGCCTTGAGCCACGATAATAAGTGTGATGCCTAATCCGGTTGAAAGAAAGTCAGCCATGGTCCCTCAAACTGTTGGTATGCCGGTTTCGGCACATTCTGCGACAACCACTTCGGCGTCTATTGTTTGTAATCCGTCAGGCAGTGCAGCCGAGATGGTGTAAACCGCATCCCCGGCCCAAACGCCACCCTCTACCTGCACACTTGTGCGCACATGTCGCGCAAACCCGAAGCCCCGGATCAGCGCATATTGCGCCGCAGCGCATTTGCCATAGTCAGCCACATCCGCATTGGTGCGTGCACCCTTCATGCGGACCAGAAAGCTAACAAGGTCATCGTCGAGCCTGCGGGTCTCAATACCAAGATACTCCGGTGCAAAATAGGTTTGCGACGGGTCTTGCACAGGGATACACGCCGCTAACATGGCTGCCCCCAGAAAAGATATGCATGCGCGCATGTCATACTACTCCGCCGCCATTGGCACAGATTTGCGTGCTTTTGCATTGGCAGACAGCTCGGCCATCAATTCAGAGGCGCGCGCAATCGGGTTGGTCAGGTAGAAATCGCTCACAGCCGTGCGGAAATCTGCTTTGCCCATTGCTCGGGGTTTGATCGGCTGCCATTCGTTTTCAGGCACGCCATCAATATTGGCCAGATGCGGCACATCAGCGACAAGTGCCGTGCGCAATTGTGCCAGTGAATCGTAGCCCAGCGTTGCGTCCAATTCAGATGACAAAGCACGCAAGATGGCCCAGTTGTCCTTCGCCTCGCCCGGTGCAAAGCCAGCACGCAGCGCCAGTTGAGGGCGGCCTTCTGTATTCACAAATAGCCCCTGCTCCTCGGTATAAGCAGCGCCCGGCAAAATGATATCAGCGCGATGCGCGCCACGATCCCCATGCGAGCCTTGGTAAATCACGAACGGGCCTGCATCTATGTCGATCTCATCCGCGCCAAGGTTGTAAATCACCTCGGCATCTTTGATCGCATCCATGCCACCCTCAGCCGTGCAGCCAACATCCATCGCGCCGACACGACTAGCAGCCGTATGAAGCACCAACATCCGGCCCGTCAGCGCCATGCAAGCCGCCAAAACGGCTTCGCCATCAGCCTCACCCAAGGCGCCTTGCCCAACGATAACAATCGCATCTTTGGCAGGTTTCAACTTCGCCAGCGCGGCACGGTCCGTGCCCGCATGTGTGTGCTCGTAAGTTAGCTCAACGGCTGGGCCCACCACGGTGATGTTGCAGCCTTGCGTCCAAGCCTTGCGAACGCGCGCATTCAAAACCGGCGATTCCAGCACCGGATTGGTGCCAACAAAGATCACCTCGGACGCGGTGTCCAACTCTTCGATCGCGACATTGCCCACATAGCCAGACCGGTTGCCCGCTGGCAATCTAGTCCCATCGGTGCGGCATTCCACAACGCCGCCCTGACCTTCAATCACATGACCTTCAACCAGTTGTTTCAGCGCAAATGCGGCCTCAACCGGGACTAAATCCCCTACAAGACCTGCAACTTTCTTGCCCTTCATTGCGGTGGCAACGGCAGTTAAAGCCTCGTCCCAGCCAGCTTTGCGCAGCTTGCCGTTCTCACGAATATAAGGCGTATCAAGGCGTTGACGACGCAAGCCATCCCACACGAAACGCGTTTTATCGGAAATCCATTCCTCGTTCACACCATCATGGTTGCGCGGCAAAAAGCGCATAACTTCGCGCCCTTTGGTGTCCACGCGAATGTTGGAGCCAAGAGCGTCCATCACGTCAATGCTTTCGGTTTTGCTCAGCTCCCAAGGGCGCGCAGTAAAGGCGTAAGGTTTGGAAACCAGCGCGCCAACCGGGCACAGGTCAATGATATTACCCTGCAAGTTGCTGTCTAATGTTTCGCCCAAATAGGATGTAATCTCGGCATCTTCGCCGCGACCTGTTTGGCCCATTTGCAAAATGCCAGCGACCTCGGAGGTGAAGCGCACGCAGCGGGTGCACGAAATACAGCGTGTCATATGGGTCTCAACCAACGGGCCTAGATCCAGATCATCGGTGGCACGTTTCACTTCGCGGTAGCGCGAGAAATCCACGCCATAAGCCATGGCTTGATCTTGCAAATCGCATTCGCCGCCTTGGTCACAGATTGGGCAATCAAGCGGGTGGTTGATTAGTAGAAATTCCATCACCCCTTCGCGGGCCTTTTTGACCATGGGCGAATTGGTTTTCACCACAGGCGGTTGACCTTCGGGGCCGGGGCGCAAGTCCTTGACCTGCATCGCACAAGAGGCCGCAGGTTTTGGCGGGCCGCCAACAACCTCGACCAAACACATACGACAGTTGCCCGCGATGGTCAGACGCTCGTGGTAGCAGAACCGCGGCACTTCAACGCCCGCTTGCTCGCAAGCTTGGATCAGGGTCATTGCCCCGTCGCATTCGACCTCGTTGCCGTCGATGATGATCTTTTTTAGGTCAGACATAGTTCACTCCGAAACCGCTGCGCGGTAGCCCGTATCATAAAAATTTCGTCCAGTAGATGTAGCCAGCAAGGCCAAACACCACAAAAAGGGCGTAGACCAAGTAAAAGACCTTTTGCCCGCCCGGTGTGTTTTCGCTGAGGCTGCCACGCTGCTGTGAGGCCGCATGTTGAATGTCGACAAAGCAGCCTTCGTCATGCGGCTCATCGGGAGAAAGCGAGCGCTTGCATCCCGCACACCAGATTGGCTGAATTGATCTAAGGTCATTGCCATCAAAACCAATCACTCCGCAGCCACTTGGCAGCCATGCGATTTCCACATGGTTGCATTTTTCAGATAGTCCCAGCCGAAGGCCTCAGACGTGTCGACAGGGGCCAGCAGCCTACCGACGTTCAGCTCTGCCAGATGATGCCCGTTCATTGCGACACCTCCACCAGCAAAAGGCCAATAGCGCTGCCATCGGCAATCTCGGCACGACCAGCGGCGCAAACGACTTCACTCGACGCGCCTTCCAGCGCGTGTTTGTCCATGAATACCTGCTGAGCGGCGGCCAATTTATCGTCACCGGATTCCATCTCGACAGACGGGTTCGAGACGTTAAACCCATCGGTTTCTAACTGGGACAGCAAGGTCTCGGAGGATTTCACCACTGCAACGGGATCAATGCTAAGCTGCGGGCAAGACAATGCCACGGCTTCCGCCGCCGAGGTCGCGACCAACGCCCCCACAAAATAGTCAGGCATCGGGCGCGTGTCGGCCAACGCAGGCATCGCCACCAAGGCGGCGGCTGCGAGGGTCCAAATTTTCACGGCTCCTGACATCTTTATCTAATCCTAGCGTTTCGTGCAGCGGGCATTGAAAATCAACGCCCCGCCATCTTGGCTAAAGGCCCAATCGGTGCCAGCGGCGTTCATATCCCACTCCACGTCCGAGCCACCGTAATTCAGCAGGCAGTATTTCGTGGCCTCGAAACGCACGCTTTCGCGCACCTCGTCCACTCCGGCACCTTTGTTTTCGACCGAAACCGCGATCTCGCGCTTGTCTTCGCCCTTGGACAGCTTGGCCTTAAACGGCAAGGCGCGCTCACTCGCCGCCCCGCGCGATTTATCACTGCGTAACTTGCCGCAAGAGGCGACACCAAAGGCCAATGTCGTGATGAGGAGCAGGCGGATCATGTTTTCAACCTCGTGCCATCTACCACTTGGTCACTTTGCAAAACGCCCACACAAAACACTTTGACCGTCAGCAAACCATCGGCGCGTGTGCGCGTGTCGGCAATGGCGCTTTCGCCCTCGGTGCAGGCGATTTCCATGGCTTTGATCACGGCACGGTTTTCATCCGCAGCAGGGATCGCGCCGCCGTCTTTGTAGCGCATTACAATGCGCGATGTATCTGCCGCGCGCGCGGCCTCGACAACCTCGATCGCCGGACCTTTTGGCGCTTCGGAAACCGGACCGGTTGGCACACATGCTGACAATAACGCCGCCGTGGATATGACTACGAATGCGCGCATCATTCTGCCGCCACCGCTGACACGCGGCCAGTGCGTTTATGTTTAATGCGGTCCTCGATCTCGTTGCGGAAGTGGCGCACAAGGCCTTGGATAGGCCAGGCAGCCGCATCGCCAAGGGCACAAATAGTATGGCCTTCAACCTGCTTGGTCACGCTTAGCAGCATGTCGATTTCCTCGACCTCTGCCTCGCCAGTGACAAGGCGGTCCATCACCCGCATCATCCAACCCGTACCTTCGCGACACGGCGTACATTGGCCACAAGATTCGTGCTTGTAGAATTTCGACAAGCGCCAGATGGCTTTGATGATATCGGTGTCCTGATCCATCACGATCACCGCCGCCGTCCCCAGCCCCGAGCGTTGCTCGCGCAGCCAGTCAAAGTCCATGATGCAGTCTTTTTCCATGATCTCGGCAGGCAACATCGGCACAGAAGACCCACCAGGAATAACCGCTTTCAGGTTGGACCAGCCGCCGCGAATACCGCCGCAATGGCGGTCAATCAGCTCTTTGAACGGGATCGACATCGCCTCTTCAACCACGCAAGGGTTGTTGACGTGGCCAGAGATGCCAAACAGTTTGGTGCCCGCATTGTTAGGCCGCCCAAAGCTGGAGAACCAATCCCCGCCACGGCGCAGGATCGTCGGCACAACGGCAATTGATTCCACATTATTCACCGTGGTCGGGCAGCCATAAAGGCCAGCCCCCGCCGGGAATGGCGGCTTCATCCGTGGCATGCCTTTCTTGCCCTCGAGGCTTTCCAGCAATGCAGTTTCTTCGCCGCAAATATATGCGCCCGCACCGTGATGTACGTAGATGTCAAAATCCCAGCCGGATTTGGCAGCGTTCGGGCCGACAAGGCCAGCCTCATAGCATTCGTCGATAGCGTTTTGCAGTGCCTCTTTTTCGCGGATGTATTCGCCGCGAATGTAGATGTAGCAGGCGTTGGCGTTCATCGCGAAGGAGGCGATCAAGCAGCCCTCGATCAAGGTATGCGGGTCATGGCGCATGATCTCGCGATCTTTGCAGGTGCCCGGTTCGGACTCATCGGCATTCACCACCAAGTAGGACGGGCGACCGTCGCTTTCTTTGGGCATAAACGACCACTTGAGGCCTGTCGGGAAGCCAGCGCCGCCACGGCCACGCAGGCCAGAGCCTTTCATGTCCTCGACGATCTTGTCGCGGCCACGCTTGATAATGGCCGCAGTGCCATCCCAATGGCCCCGTGCCTTGGCACCCTTCAAGGAGCGGTCGTGCATCCCGTAGAGGTTGGTAAAGATCCGGTCTTTATCTGCCAGCATGTCGCGTCTTTCTCATTATGCAGGGACTTACCTGCGCGTCTGTGTAGTTTGCAGGCGGTCGCCTGCGGGTCTCTAGTTTGGCTGGCGCGAACGCCAAAGCCCGTAAGCCTCGATCATGACCCAGATGAAAACGGCCGCAATGCCAAGTTCAAAAATGCCCATCACCTGATTGGACCACCCGTACATGGCCCCCGCAAATTCCAGCCCCATGAAGGCTATGACGGCCCCCACGATGATCATCGCCAATCTGCGTCCTTTGGCAGCGCGGGGTTGATCCCCCGCGTCACCGTTCATTTATCTGTGTGGGAGAGGATCAATAGACCCCGCCCTTCTCAACTTTTTTCGAAAACTCGGTCTGGCCGCCTTTGGCCAAAATTTTCGCCTGCTTCACCCAGCCATCGCGTGAAACCCGGCCCCGAACGCCCTCGAGATTTTCATCAACCCAATCCACTTCCTTCTTGCGCCATGCGGCGACCTGATCGAAGTGGAACACACCCATCGTATGAAGCGAGCCTTCGAGCTTCGGACCGACACCTTTGATCTGCTTCAAATCATCGGCCCCGCTTGCACGCGCTTTCTTCATGAACACAGGCTTACCATCGGCGGCCACTGGCTTTGCCTTAGCAGCCGGAGCCTTGGCCTTTGCCGCAGGTTTTTTAGCTGTCGCAGCCTTGGTTGCCGTCTTTGATGCCGCCGCTTTGGGCGCTGGCTTCGCAGCAGGTTTGGCTTTGGTCGCGGATTTAGCTTTGGCAGCTGTCGTGGCCTTCGCCGCGGGCTTTGCTTTAGCCGCAGGCTTGGCCTTTGGCTCTTTTTTAGCAGCCGTCTCAGCGGATGCGCTTGCCTTAGTTGCAGCGCTCTTTGCGGCTGGCTTCTTGGCGGCAGCGCCCTTCGTGGCGGGCTTTTTGGCCGCGGATTTCTTGCTTGTGGCGGGCTTGGCAACAGGTTCGGCCTTGGCCTCACCATCATATTTCCAATCGCCTTTGCGATCGGCCAACTCAGTCTCACCAGCAAGGGCCGTAGACGGCTTCACCTTAGGGGCCGCAGCCGTCACAGAGGCATCACTGGCGGCAACCGCTGCGCTTGTCGCCGGACTGCTGCTGCTAGGCGCAGACGCCGTTGCCGCAGTGTTGGCCACCGCTGAATGAGGTGTCGCGGAAACATCTGATGAAGGTTTGTTACAGAATGCCGAAGTCAAAAGCATCCCCCCGACCAAAAGCGTCAGTAGCCCTAGCAATGCCGCGCCGATGAAGCCGAAACCAGCCATCGACATCAACACGGCTGCAACCAGCACACCAGCCAGAAGCGCAACCAGCCAACATCCGACTGTGCAGCTTTGTCCGTTTGAATTATTCTGTGTCATTCTTCGTACTCCCCGTCCATTTTAGAACTAGTAGACGCCGCCTTTTTTTACGCGGCTTGAAAATTCCGTAGTACCACCTTTGGCTAGCACTTTGGCTTGCTTCACCCACTCGTCCCGGGAGACACGACCCTTGAAACCTTCGAGATTTTCATCGACCCATTCGACTTCTTTCTTGCGCCACGAGGCGACTTGATCGAAGTGGAATACACCGAGTTTATGTAACAAAGCTTCAAGTTTAGGACCTACGCCCTTAATCATTTTCAGGTTATCGGCGCCGCCGGTGCGCGCCTTCTTCAACATTTCCGGCTTCCCGTCTGCTGTAACGGGTTTCGCCTTGGCCGCAGGTTTTGCGGCAGGCTTAGCAGCGGGTTTAACCGCCGATTTTGATGTGCTTTTAGCCGGGGCCTTAGCCGCCGGGTTGGATACAGGTTTGGATGCAGATTTCTTAGCCTTCGCCGGTTTGGCTGATGAGCCAGCTTTGAGTTTACCACCATGTTGCCAAGGTGCCAAAAGCGGCACTTCGGTGCCATCAATCCGCTTTACCGTATCGCCAATATCTGCCGCCAGCTGCACCGACGCGTTATATTGCGTCTTGCCACTGTCAAATTCTGTTAACGATGTCAGACCCTTACGCGGTTCAGCCGCGTAGCGCCCATTTTGAGACCCCGGAGTGGGCACCTCGCCTTTGGACAACATATCAAGGATTTGGCCCATGCTCTTGGCGGTCAAATCCTCATAGTAATCCTTGCCAATCTGGGCCATTGGCGCGTTGGTACAAGCCCCCAAACACTCGACTTCTTCCCAAGAGAACTTGCCATCCGCAGAGACCTGATGCGGCTTCGGCGCAATTTTCTCTTTGCAAACTGCAATCAAATCCTCAGCGCCACAAATCATGCACGACGTGGTGCCGCAGACCTGAATATGCGCCACTGAGCCAACGGGTTGCAGTTGGAACATGAAGTAGAAGGTCGCGACCTCCAAAGCCCGGATGTAGGCCAACCCCAGCATATCCGCCACATGCTCAATGGCGGGGCGGGTCAGCCAGCCCTCCTGCTCCTGCGCCCGCCACAACAACGGGATGACCGCCGAGGCCTGACGCCCCTCGGGATATTTGGTGATCTGCGCCTCCGCCCACGCTAAATTTGCGGGGAGGAAGGCGAAGCTGTCAGGCTGGTCTGCGTGAAGTCTGCGAAGCATGGAGGTCTGTGGCCTTATTTAATCGCGGGAATTAGAAGCGCGCGGCGTTAGCCGCAGGCCCCGACTGTGGAGCGGATACCACCGCCAGCTTGCTCAATCGCTTGCAGCTGGGCCACGGCCTCGCCTTGCACTTTATCAAGCTTCAAATCTTTCCAGCCGGTGATATTGCGAATTTCGGCATGAGTGATCCCATCGAAATCAACGCAACCCACTTGAGCCATGGCGCCAGCGTAGCGCGCCAAATCTACGTCATCTACCGACAACTCAGGTGTCGGCACACAAGCGGCAAGCGTCAACGCGCCAGCAGCTACAAAAACAGAAATCTTTTTCATCGGTCAATCTCTCCAAAAACTACGTCCATGGTTCCAATAATAGCGGCCACATCAGCAAGCTGGTGACCCCGGCACATAAAATCCATCGCCTGCAAATGCAGAAAACCCGGTGCCTTTAGTTTGGCGCGGTAGGGCTTATTCGTCCCGTCCGACACCATATACACGCCGAACTCACCCTTGGGGGCTTCGACCGCCGCGTAGACTTCACCGGCAGGTACGTGGAACCCTTCGGTGTATAATTTGAAGTGATGGATGAGCGCTTCCATCGAGGTTTTCATATTGCTACGCGATGGCGGGGTCATTTTGCCCCGTGCCATCACATCGCCCTTTTCAACGCGCAACTTCACAATGCACTGGCGCATGATCGACAGCGATTGACGCATCTCTTCCATGCGCACCAGATAGCGATCAAAACAGTCGCCATTCTTGCCCACAGGGATTTGGAATTCCATCTCGTCATAGCATTCATAGGGCTGCGAGCGGCGCAAATCCCATGCAAGGCCAGAGCCGCGCACCATGACGCCCGAGAAGCCATAATCAAGCGCGTCTTGCTCGGTGATGATGCCGATATCAGCGTTGCGTTGCTTGAAAATACGGTTGTCAGATAGCAGCCCGTCGATGTCATCCATCACGCCGGGGAAGGTCGTCGTCCATTCCTCGATGTCATTGAGCAGATCGTCAGGCAGGTCTTGGTGCACCCCACCGGGGCGGAAATAAGCGGCGTGCAGGCGCGCACCACTGGCACGCTCGTAAAAGCACATCAGCTTTTCACGTTCCTCGAAACCCCACAGCGGCGGCGTCAGCGCGCCCACATCCATGGCCTGAGTAGTCACGTTCAAAAGGTGGTTCAGGATGCGGCCAATCTCGGAATACAGCACGCGGATCAGCGAGGCGCGGCGCGGGATGTCTGTGCCGGTCAGCTTTTCAATCGCGAGGCACCAAGCATGCTCTTGGTTCATCGGGGCGACGTAATCCAGCCGATCCAGATAGGGCAGGTTTTGCAGATAGGTGCGGCTCTCCATCAACTTTTCAGTGCCACGATGCAACAGGCCGATATGCGGGTCACACCGCTCCACGATCTCGCCGTCCAGCTCCAACACCAAGCGCAACACGCCGTGGGCGGCGGGGTGCTGAGGCCCGAAGTTGATGTTGAAGTTACGGATCTTCTGCTCACCCGTCAGGGTGTCGTTGAATTTGGAACCGTCCATCATTTCACTCCGTTCGTCGAAACGTTGCACAGTGCCATTGAATTTATTGAATATTCCTCAGACAATAACATTAACGGTTTTTTAAAAAAGGGCGCTGAAGCCAAGGTAACTGTAGCGATCGCACATACAGCTTCGATCAAGCTAAATCCAAACTCCATCATTTCTTCGCCCCCTCTTCAGCCTTCTCGTCGCCCGGCATGATATACTCTGCCCCCTCCCAAGGGGACATGAAATCAAACTGGCGGTATTCTTGGACCAGCGATACTGGCTCGTACACAACGCGCTTTTCTGCGTCGTCATAGCGGACTTCGACATAGCCCGTAGTGGGGAAGTCTTTGCGCAGCGGGTAGCCACGGAAGCCGTAATCGGTGAGGATGCGGCGCAGGTCTGGATGGCCCGAGAACAAGATGCCGAACATGTCAAAGATTTCACGCTCAAACCAATTTGCCGCCGGATAGACCTCGTGCACGGATGGCACGATTTCATCTTCGCGGATCGCCATTTTTACCCGGATGCGGTGGTTTTGGTACATCGACAAGTAGTGGTAGACCACATCAAAGCGCTGGTCGCGGGTCGGGTAATCTACGGCCGTAATATCCACCATCGTGGAAAAACGGCACGCACGGTCTGTCTTGAGAAATTCAGTAAACGCCACCAAAGAGCTGGGCGCGATATAGACCGTCAGCTCGCCACGAATAATCTCGGTGGACAGCACGCAGTCAGGGCGCTTCAGCTCGATATGAGCGGCAAGTTCTTGAAGGGCGTCGCTCATCGAATAATAGTCCCCGTGCGGCGAATTTTGCGTTGCAGTTGCAGCAGACCATACATCAAAGCCTCTGCCGTTGGTGGGCAGCCCGGCACGTATAGATCAACGGGTACGATACGGTCGCAGCCGCGCACAACGCTATAGGAATAGTGGTAATAGCCGCCGCCATTGGCGCATGAGCCCATGGAGATCACGTAGCGCGGCTCTGGCATTTGATCGTAGACCTTGCGCAGCGCCGGGGCCATTTTATTGGTCAGCGTACCCGCCACAATCATCAGATCAGACTGGCGCGGAGAGGCGCGCGGCGCAGTGCCGAACCGCTCCATATCATAGCGCGGCATCGCGGCGTGCATCATCTCAACAGCGCAACACGCCAACCCGAAGGTCATCCAGTGCAGCGAGCCGGTGCGCGCCCAGTTAATGATGTCTGCGGTCGAGGTAACAAGGAAGCCCTTGTCTTGAAGCTCGTCATTCAGCGCTCGCGTGGCAACTTCTTTATCCCAGCTAGCTGTGTTTTGACCAGTCGCTACTCCCATTCGAGCGCTCCCTTTTTCCATTCGTAAGCGAAGCCGATCGTCAGCACTCCAAGAAAGACCATCATCGACCAGAAGCCCAACAGCCCGACATCCTTAAAGGCAACAGCCCAAGGGAACAGGAATGCAATTTCCAGATCGAAGATAATAAATAGGATCGCGACCAAGTAAAACCGCACATCAAACTTCATGCGCGCATCATCAAAAGCGTTAAAGCCACATTCGTAAATGGATACTTTTTCAGGGTCAGGATTGCGCACTGCAAGTATTGCTGCTGCCAGAATCAAAACCAACCCAAGAGCAATGGCCATCCCTAGAAAGATAAGGATTGGCAGGTATTCGCGTAGAAGCTCGTCCACGTAGGTCTCCTTTTCGCCTGCGCAGCGTCATACGCACGGCCTATTAGTTGCCAAGATCATTACGCCTGCACGCGCAGAGCGTCAACAGATGGTCCATGCGTCTTATTGGCGTTTTAGCCTTATTTTTCTGACATTACGCCAAACATATACCTGAGTTTTTCACTAAGGTTTTGAGTCGCCCCCTCACCCCAATCGCTGCAAAAGGGCTAAAGATGGATTTCCAGTGGCCTCGATTCCGACACTGCGCTGAAAGGCTGAAATCGCCGCACGGCTTTTGGGGCCAAGCACCCCGTCCGCGCCGCCGGTATCAAACCCCTTTGCCGTCAAACGCTGCTGCAATTGCTTGCGCTGCCCAATGACCAGCCCGTATTTATCTGGGCCAAACGCTGTCTTTAACGGCCCGCCCCCTGCCAGCCGATCCGCCAAATGCCCAACGCCTAGCGCGTAATTGTCAGAGTTGTTGTAACGCTTAATCGCGCGGAAATTTGTCCCCACATCAAAGCGCGGACCGCCGGGATCAGGCTGCAACCCACCGCTCGATACTTCGCGCCCCCAAGGCGCTGAGCGCTGCCAGCCAGATTTTGCGAGATAAGCCGCCGTTGACGCCAGCGCATCAGACGGATCATCCGACCAAATATCGCGCCGCCCATCACCGGTGAAATCTACCGCAAATAACTGATACGACGTCGGGATAAACTGCGTATGCCCCATCGCACCAGCCCAAGAGCCAACCAAGCGCGCAGCTGTTGTATCGCCCGTTTGCAAAATCTTAAGCGCCGCGATCAATTGCTTCTCAAAGAACACACCACGCCGCCCATCAAAGGCCAACGTCGCCGTTGCAGACACCACAGGAATATTGCCCCGCCGCGCCCCAAAATTGCTCTCTACGCCCCAGATTGCTGCGACCACATTGGCCGGCACACCGTAGCGCGCCTCGATGGCGTTCAGCCGCGTACGCTCGCGGGCGAACGCCACGCGCCCTGCCCGAATTTTCTCCTCCGAGGCGACGATGGCAAGGTAGTCTTCAAAACTGCGTTTAAACTCAGTTTGGTTGCGGTCCCGCTCAATCACCTCAGGCAAAAAACCAACGCCGCGAAGGCCTTGCTGCAATGTCGAGGCTGAAATCCCTTTGGACAGCGCCCTGCCCCGGAACCCATCAATCCACACATCAAAGGCCGCATTGGGCACCGCGCGCATCACAGGTGCTGCGAGCGCGGGGGCGCTGCCTCCGCTGCCCGACACACAGGCCTGTAAGGTAAATGCCCCTGACAGGGCTAAAAATTCTCTGCGCGCAATCATGGAACTGCTCCCTCGCGTCTGGTTGTTTTCTATAACCTAGACGAAAAGAACATATGGTTAAACCATGGGATTTTTATTGCGACTAAGTCAGCTCGACTAGCGCACGCTTAAGCAATTTCCCCGCACGAGGTGGCAAAAAGGAAAGCGCCTGTTCTGGCGGAATATTTTGCCGCAACAAAAAAACTGCCAATGCATGAGCCCGCGTGGGTTGTCGCATATAGCCCTGCCACCCCGCCTGATCTGCTCCAGCCAGCTCAATAACGCCAAGCCCCGCTATAATAACACAAAGATCTGTCGCCAACTCCTCCACCGGCTCGCCACCCGGCCAGTCCCTTGGCGTTTTTGCCATACGCTGATGCATCAATTCATGTGCCAACATCGAGATCAACGCCATTGGTCGCCGGACCAGTGTCGGATCATAGCAAATCAACCCGCCCTTATGGTCCCCCTGCCAAGTTCCCGCGACATCGCTCATCACACCGTACTCATGGCGCAACTCATCGAGCAGCACGTTCAGTGGGGCCAATCTCACATTAAGGTCTGCTACCCCGATCAATGGTTTGAGGTTGTTGACCAGCCCCTCAACGATCTGATCTGGTGTCCCCGACGGCGCAGGGAAGAAGTCCTTAGTCGGGAGCACCAACCGCGTATCCGGCGTCAATATCCCGCAAGATGTGGCCCAGTCGAAACTCTCTTCAATCCAGTCGTGCATGTCTTCGCTGACCTCATAGCGGCCTTTAAGCATTCCAAACATTACACAACCCAAGCAGCCTTCCGTTTGTCGAAAAACGCGGCGATGCCCTCGGCACTCTCGGCGCTGTCCCAGCGGGTGACGAGGGAGCGGATCGAGATTTCAATCGCCTCGGCCTCTGGCGCGCCGCCAAGGGCCAACGCCAGCGCTTTGGCCTCGGCCACGGCGCCCGGTGCGCAGGACAGATAGGGGATGATTTCAGCCTCGATCGCCGCATCCAGATCATCCGACACGCTAGCAACAACGCCCAAGGTTTGCGCCTCGGCCGCACCAAAAACCCGGCTCGACATGAACACGCGGCGCGTATTTCCCTCGCCCATGCGCGCAATAACATAGGGCCCGATTGTGGCCGGGATCAGGCCCAGCTTGGTCTCGGTCAGGCCGAACTTCGCATCCGGTGCGGCCACCGCCACATCACACACGCAAGCCAGCCCAACGCCGCCGCCAAACGCCGCGCCCTCGACACGGCCAATGACCGGCTTGGGCAACGCATTCCACGCGCCCAACATTGTGGCCAATTTGCCTGCCTCACGCGCGCGCGTTTGCGCATCCGCATCAATCTGCGCACGCATCCAATTCAGATCACCGCCCGCACAAAACATCCCCCCCGCACCGCGCAACACCACCGCGCGCACGCTGTCATCGCCAGCCAGTTGCGCAGCGCACGCTGTCAACTCATCGATCATCTCGCCCGACATCGCATTGCGTTTTGCGGGGCGGTTCAACACCACCGTCACCACACCGCGCGCATCAGCCTCAACCAGTAGCGTCTCGAACATTATATCTCTCCTGTTGAGGTCATATCCTCGTAAATCCAAACCATCCGGTCACAAAACCAAGCCTTGCTGCCCATCGTCAAAACTGTGCCAAACATCGCCCAATCCCACCACAAAGCCCACAGGCCCCAGATCATCACCAGCGCCCCCGGCACTGTGACGAAAGCCAACAGCCTTGTGGCGACCATATGATGATCTGCCACATCGCTGCGCCGAGTTAAGAAAACCTGCTCGCCCAGCACCACCTTGCTGGCCCAGTTATCCGTGCTGCGCGGCACCGCAAAGACGCGCGGATTTGCCCAGACCCACACCAGAACCAAGGCCACCGCAAGCAATGCTCCCCACCCCAGCCAAACCCGCGACCAGACAGTCAGTGCCAACAAAGGTAGCACCGAGAACCGCGTCCACACTGACCAAGGATTTGCATGGCGCGCCCAGATGCGCTCATCCATCGACATCAACCGCTCCATTGCGGCGAAAACATTCATCACTGCGCTCGCATATTTTGCGCCATCTGAGCTGCCTCGGTTACAATTTTCGCATCAAGGCCACTGGTAAACCCTGCCCCTTCCAGATGTGCCAGAACCGCCTCAGTCGCGACATTCCCCGCAGCACCGGGCGCATAGGGGCAACCGCCCAAACCGCCAACAGCCGCATCGAACACCCGCACGCCATACGACAAGGCCACATCAATATTGCCCAACGCCTTCCCCGAAGTGTCGTGGAAATGACCCGCCAGCTTAGACGCCGGACAGACATCCGTGACCGCGCGCAGCATAGCGTCGATCTGCTCTGGCGTGGCGCGCCCGATGGTGTCGCCAAGCGATATCTCGTAGCAGCCAAGATCCAGCAATTGCGCCACCACGCGCGCCACATCTTTAGGTGCAGTCGGCCCATCAAAGGGGCATTCCGCCACGCAAGACACATAGCCGCGCACGGGCATCGGGGCGGCGTCCATAATGGGCACAAAGCGCGCAATACTTTGCGCAATCGTGGCGTTCACATTGGCCATCGAGAACCCCTCGGAGGCGCTGGCAAACACCGCCACCTCGTCCGCTTTGGCGCTGATTGCACCCTCCAACCCGCGCATATTTGGGGTCAGTGCGGCGTAAGACACACCCTTGGCGCGGGTAATCCCCGCCAGCACATCCGCGCTATCGGCCATTTGAGGCACCCATTTGGGCGACACAAAGCTGGCCACTTCGATGCGACGAAACCCTGCCGAGGACAGTAAATCCACCAGTGCAATTTTATCAGCCGTGGCAATTTTGGCTTTCTCGTTTTGCAGCCCATCGCGCGGGCCAACCTCGAATATTTCCACGCGTGTCATGCTGGCACCTCGTAGAAGTCTTGCGCATAAAGTCGATCATCGTCCCCGGGCAAACTGGCCCTATATGCGGGGCGCGCAGTGATCTGCGCAAACCATGCGGCCACCAAAGGAAACGCCTCGATCCGCGCGAAATGGCGCGCCATATAGACAGCCTGCCCGCATGATATGTCCGCCGCCGAAAACCCGCCATCCAGCAAATACTCACGCCCCTGCAAGCGCCCCTCTAGCGCGCCATAGCATTTAGCAATACGCGCTGCCTCCAGCTTCATCACGATGGGGCTGCGCATGTGGTCTTCATAAAGGGCTATATGTTGCTGGGTCAGCGCCGCTATGTGTTGCGATATCGTCTCGGAGAAATGCACCCAGACCAGCCAATCCGCGCGCTCAGGATCACTGGGCGCACGGCCAAGCCCCGCATCAGGGAACGTCTCACACAAGAACTCGGTAATGGCTCCGGTCTCAAACAGGGTCTGCGTCCCGATCTCTAGCGCAGGCACACGGCCCGACGGGTTCAAAGCCAGATACTCCGGCGCACGTAAGTTTTTGCCAAACGGGTGCACCTCAGTCTCAAACGCCACGCCCAATTCATGCAACACCCACAAGCTGCGCATCGAGCGTGTTTGAGGCGCGTGGTGCAGTCTAATTTTGACCTGCTCAGTCATCTTGCGCCACCTCTATGCGCACCAAAGCAGAGCCAGCCGTGACCTGATCGCCGGGCTGCGCCATCACATCTATGACCACGCCATCGGCCTGCGCACGCAAGGCGTGCTCCATCTTCATTGCCTCTAGAACCAGCAACCTGTCACCGGCTTTCACCACCGTGCCAGCGGCAACATCCACAGCGCGCACCAGCCCTGGCATTGGCGCACGGGTCACACCGTCACCCGCGCCCTGATCTGCGTCGCGCGCCAACGGATCGGGAATGGTGAACGGGTACGTATTGCCCCAAAACACCGCGCCCTGCGCGCCGTCGCACCAAATCGCAGCCTTGGTTTTTGCACCATCCACTAGCCAAGCGCCGCCTTGATAGGCCAGCACATGAGTGGCATCAGATAGGCGCACCTGAAAGCGGTTATCCGAGAGGGTTTCAACCTGCGCCTGCTCAGCCTCACCATCGGCCTGCTCAAAAGAGAAATCCACCGCCTGCCGCACGCCGCCCCAAAGCGACACACCCGCAAAATCAGGATTAGGTTCATGCAAACCCAGCGCCGCCACCGCCCCCAAAGCGCGACTGCGCGAGCATGGGGCGCTTGAAGCCGCCAGCGCGTCCAAATCACGCTCGATCAAGCCAGTATCCACGTCACCCGCGCCAAACCCTGCATGGCGCGACAGCGCTGCAAGGAAGGCAATATTGGTGACAGAGCCGCCAATTTTTGTGTCCTCAAGCGCGCGCGTCAAAGCCGCCAATGCCTGCGCACGGTCAGCCCCATGCACGGTCAGTTTAGCAATCATCGGATCATAATGTGAGCTGATCTCATCACCTTGGCGCACGCCCGTATCAATGCGTGCGTCAGGTGAAAATTGCAGATGATGCAGCGTGCCAGTGGCAGGCAAAAACCCTGCGGGAACATCTTCGGCGTAGATGCGCGCCTCGAAGGAATGCCCTGTGATAGAAAGCTCTTCTTGGCGCATCGGCAGCCCCTCACCCGACGCCACGCGCAACTGCCATTCCACCAGATCAACGCCGGTGATGGCCTCGGTCACAGGGTGCTCGACCTGTAGGCGCGTGTTCATTTCCATGAAGTAGAACCGATCGGCCTGTAGCCCATCCGTGGCATCAACGATGAACTCCACCGTGCCGGCACCCGCATAGCCCACAGCGCGCGCCGCACGCACCGCCGCTTGGCCCATCGCGTCGCGCATCGCAGGTGTCATGCCGGGGGCCGGAGCCTCCTCAATCACCTTTTGGTGGCGGCGTTGCAGCGAACAATCGCGCTCGAACAAATGCACCGCATCTGTGCCATCACCAAACACCTGAATTTCAATGTGGCGCGGACAAGAGACGTATTTTTCAATCAACACCACACCATTGCCGAATGCCTTGAGCGCCTCGGTCTGTGCGGCCTCCAATTCCTGCGTAAACATGGCCGGATCATCGACGCGGCGCATGCCTTTGCCGCCACCACCCGCCACAGCCTTGATCAACACCGGATAGCCGATTTTGTCGGCCTCGGCCGCCAGATTATCCTGCGCCGCCTCGTGGTAGCCCGGCACCACCGGCACACCTGCATCCACCATCAACGCCTTGGCTGCGTCCTTGAGGCCCATCGCGCGGATCGCATGTGCAGATGGCCCGATGAACACCAGCCCCGCCGCCTCGACCTGTTCCACAAAATCAGGGTTCTCGGAGAGGAAGCCATAGCCCGGATGGATCGCCTGCGCGCCCGTGGCTTGGGCCGCCGCAATGATCGCGTCACCTCGCAGATAGCTTTCAGCAGGTGTCGCGCCACCAAGGGACACCGCCTGATCGGCCAGCGCCACATGGCGCGATGTGGCATCCACATCAGAATGCACGGCCACCGTTGCCACGCCCAAACGGCGGCAAGTGTCGATGATCCGGCAAGCGATTTCGCCTCTATTGGCGATTAGGATTTTAGTGAACATCTCGTAAAACCTTCTTAAGAGCATTGTTCAAGTGACGCGCAGTACGCGCATCAAGTGAAACGAGTAAACAACGTATGGGGCTGTTTAGCCCTTGGCGCACAGCGACCATGGCAGCAAGGTCATGCGGATACCCGTATGCCCCTGTAGAAATTGCAGGAAAAGCAATGCATTTAGCATCAACACTTTGCGCGAGAGCTATTGCTTTAGCGTAGCATGCCGCAAGTAGTTCTTCTTCGCCAGCATCGCCGCCGCGCCAAATAGGTCCGACCGTATGAACCACATATTTCGCCGCAAGATTGTATCCCTTAGTCAGTTTCGCTTCACCAGTTTTACAACCGCCCAGCGTTTTGCACTCAGCTAAAAGCTCAGGCCCAGCTGCCCGATGAATTGCTCCATCCACGCCACCACCTCCCAAAAGAGAACGATTGGCCGCATTCACTATCACATCAACATTCATCGTTGTGATGTCACCCCGTACAATCTCCATATGCCCACCCCCCATCACATCCCAAACACGCCAAAGCGTGTCTCCTCGATGGGCGCATTCAACGCCACCATCTGCGGCAGCGACAGCACATCTTCTCTGCCACTCAAAACCTTCACATCAACCGGCATTTTCATGAGCACCACCCAGCGCGTTTGCCGCCATTATATGCTCGCGCAAGCCCCGCCTTGATCATCCGCCCCGAGACATCTTCACCGTCTAGGATTAACTTTGTGAGGGAGCGCTTGTAGCGATCACGCCCCTCTACCCGCGCCTCGATGTTGCGCGCGGTCCACAGTTGCCAGCGCAAATAGAACGTGGCTTTGGTCGCGCCCCATGTCTCGGACAGGCAAGCCCCGTCAACCTCGGGCGTGTCGTAGCCAAGGATGCGGCCAGATTGCGCGCCACCCTCTGGGCAAAACAGCTTCACCGTATCGCCATCTATGACACTCAACACCCAACACTCCGGATAGTCTTTGACGAATGCACTGATGCCATCACCGACGGGCACAGCAATGACCAGCGCAAGGAACACCCAAATAGGCCACCAGACCCCGCGTTTTCGATGCTTTGAACCAGAGCGCCACCCCATAATTTACATCCCCTCATTACATCCGGAACACGCCAAAGCGTGTCTCCTCGATGGGGGCATTCAACGCCGCCATCAAAGACAGTGCCAGCACATCGCGGGCTTTGCGCGGGTCAACGATACCGTCATCCCAAAGGCGCGCCGAGGCGTAGAGCGGGTGCGATTGCTCCTCGAACATATCAATCGTCGGTTGCTTGAACGCAGCCTCTTCCTCGGCGGACCAAGTGCCGCCTTTGCGCTCGATGCCGTCACGCTTGACCGTGGCCAAAACACCCGCCGCTTGCGGGCCGCCCATCACCGAGATGCGCGAGTTTGGCCATGACCACATGAAACGCGGCTGATAGGCACGCCCGGCCATGCCGTAATTCCCAGCGCCAAAAGAGCCACCCACAACCATGGTTATTTTCGGCACCGACGTGGTCGCCACCGCCGTCACCAGTTTGGCGCCATGGCGCGCGATCCCCTCATTCTCGTACTTCTGACCGACCATGAAGCCAGTGATATTTTGCAAAAACACCAATGGGATACGGCGTTGCGAGCACAGCTCAACAAAATGCGCGCCCTTTTGGGCGGCCTCGGAAAACAGCACGCCGTTATTGGCGATGATCCCCACCTGCATGCCGCAAATATGCGCAAACCCAGTCACCAAGGTCTCGCCATAGCGGGCTTTGAACTCGTCAAACCGAGAGCCATCCACCACGCGCATAATCACCTCGCGGATATCGTAGGGCGTGGTCAATGAGGCCGGCACAACACCCAATAGCTCGGAGGGATCATAAGCCGGCGCGTCATACGGTAGGGTGGGGTTATCTACCCCACCGCGCCCGCCACAGCCACCAATATTGCCCACCGCTTGGCGCGCCAAAGCCAGCGCATGGGTGTCATCCTCAGCCAAATAATCCGCCACGCCGGACAGGCGCGTATGCACGTCCCCGCCACCTAAATCCTCGGCCGATACGACCTCGCCCGTGGCGGCCTTCACCAAGGGCGGGCCAGCGAGGAAAATCGTGCCCTGCTCTTTGACAATGATCGTGACATCCGACATCGCAGGCACGTAAGCCCCGCCCGCCGTGCACGAGCCCATGACCACAGCAATCTGCGCGATGCCCTTAGCCGACATGCGCGCTTGGTTGTAGAAAATGCGCCCAAAGTGGTCGCGATCGGGGAATACCTCGTCCTGATTGGGCAGGTTCGCGCCGCCACTATCCACCAAATAGACGCAAGGCAGATGGTTCTCTTCGGCAATTTCTTGGGCGCGCAGGTGCTTCTTCACCGTCATCGGATAATACGTGCCACCCTTCACGGTGGCATCATTGCACAGCACCATAACTTGGCGCCCCTGCACCAAACCAATGCCCGCGATCACCCCCGCGCAAGGGGCCGCACCATCATATAGCCCATGCGCCGCAGTCGCCCCCACCTCAAGAAAGGGCGAGCCGGGATCAAGCAAGTTCGCCACCCGGTCGCGCGGCAGCATTTTGCCACGCTTTATATGCCGCTCGCGCGAGCCCTCGCTGCCCCCCAAAGCGGCCTGATCTGCCACCTTACGGACCACATTCAGCGCCTCTAGATTGGCAGCCTCATTGGCGCGGAATTCTTGGGAAGTCGGGGCTATGTTTGATGTTAGTTTCATATACTCACCTTGGCCTCATATCGCGTAACTGGGTGCTGCGCTCGGATGTCATCACCAGCAGGCAATTGGCGTAGACGACCCCTCGGATCGAGCCGCCCTCCCACCATGCATAGGTGAAATCACAATGCGCATCACGAAAAGCGATCCAAGCACGTTGCGCCTTTTGCAGCCCGCCCGCCAAATCGCTTAACTCATCCGCGTCGCGAATTTTCAGCACTGCGCGTGATTTTTGGTATTCTTCGTTTAGGATGTCGTCCCAAACAGCAGTCTCGGCGGCAATACATTGCGCGATCCCTACTGCCGTATCTCCACCCGGTAGCATCTGACAATTATCAGACGCCCGCCCCAGACAATCCGGACTGCTTTGCCCCTCAGGAGCAGCGGCATGACAGGCAAAAACGCGCTCCGCGTTCACACTCAACTCAGTCGCATGAAGTGGCGAAGCCAGCAGGGCAAAAAGGCAGATCCAGAGCCGCATCATTGCTCCTTAAACTTGCAATATTCAGCCGAGGAGCGCCCCTCGAGGCACGCCGCCAATTCGCCTGATAGCCCGGCCATTTCGCTGATCTCGCAACCCAAGCGTGCGCTTTGCATGCCCTCAGGCTTGCTCGCCGCCACTTTTTCGCATCCCTGCACAACATAGCCAGTCCATTGACCCATCAACTCCGTCAACTCGGACACACCGCCAATGGTGATCATGCCCACGACTTGAGTTTGCAGGTTTTCAACGGTCCCAGCCCACGCTGCGCGCTCGCCCTGCAAACAAGTGGCATGAGCCGCCCCGCCCGCATCATGCGACACACAGGGCTGGAACATCAGCTCAACACATTGGTGCCAAGTGGTGCCCTGCTCCAAGTTCTCAAGACACGCCATCACAAGGATTTTGTCCGGTGCGACGGGGGTATCGGCAAAGGCGGGTGTCACAGCAAGCGCTGCGATGAGGGTGAGGCATTTCATTTGTGTCCTTTCAAGCCAATTTGCGCCGCAAAAAGCGGGGCGCACATGAAGCCAATAATTTGCGTTACAGTAATCATGGGGCATTGTAGCGCTTGATCCGTTCCAGCAATGGCAACACGCCCCCTAGGCGCAGCATAAGCCCAAAAACTTCATTCTGCCGCTCCTTACCCAGCCAGCCAAAGTCAATCCAGTAAGTGAGCTTTGAGTATTCTTCAAACGAGTGTTTGATCTCAAGACCCCGAACGTACTCGAGGGTACTGTCAATTGATTTGGCCTTGAAATCACCACCAATCTGTTTCTCCGGCAGCCTAGAAGTTGCCTCATCTAGTAACGTTGTTACATGCTGTTCAACTTGAGACACGCATATATCAGGCTTGTCGACAAATCGACAGTTGGCGACCTGAATAAAGACACACGAAGACGGGTTCACCCATTCGCCCGACACCTTATTAACTGGCATGGGATCCCACCGTGCCAAACACCGGTCAATCCAATGACTTGGTTCATTTGCCAGAACAGGTCCGGTTACGAGCACCGCAATCACAGCCATCCATCTCATACCATCGCCCCATAAGCTCCCGACCAATCAGCATACGCCTGATCATGTGATAGAGGGGTGCCGAGCGTCAGCAAACTTACCCAAAAGCAATCCTCATTTTTCTTGCACCCCTGTGCGGCCCTTAACTCGAATGATGCGCGTACGATTGGCTCCGAGATGCGATAAAACTCCATACCAAGCTTCGTCCAATCTTGTTGCGCGCTTCTATAACACGCAACAAGATCGCTAGCGTCGTGGCAAGCCAGCCTTGGTTCAATGCAAGTCGCGCTGGGCCGTTCCAATCGTGTCTCACTGAGGCAAGCTACAACAGCGTCGCGATCAAAAGCTAAGCTTGGTTGAGCGACAACAGCCAACATCATGAAAGGCCAAAAGCCCCTCACCCCATAGCCCCCACCAGCTCGCGACCGATCAGCATGCGTCTGATCTCGGACGTGCCAGCCCCGATCTCCATCAGTTTGGCGTCGCGGAACAGGCGCCCCACTGGCGCATCGGCCATGAAGCCAGCACCGCCCATAGCCTGCACCGCTTGGTGCGCTTGGACCATCGCTTGCTCGGAGGCATAAAGACAGCACGCGGCGGCGTCTTGGCGAGTAATTGCACCGCGATCACACGCGCGCGCAGCCTCGTAGACATACGCCCGCGCGGAGTTCATCGCGGTGTACATATCGGCCATTTTTCCCTGCATCAGTTGGAACGAGCCGATCGGTTGGCCGAACTGTTTGCGCTCGGCCATATAGGGCATCACCTCGTCCAGACAGGCCGCCATAATGCCAGTGCCAATGCCTGCCAAAACCACCCGCTCATAGTCGAGGCCGGACATCAAAACGCGCACGCCGCGCCCCTCTTCGCCCAGCACGTTCTCGAACGGGACTTCTACATCGTCGAAAATCAGCTCGGCAGTGTTGGAGCCGCGCATGCCCATTTTGTCGAAATGCGCCGAGGTCGAGAACCCCTTCATCTCTTTGTCGATCAAAAATGCGGTGATCCCGCGGCTACCTGCCTCCGCATCCGTCTTGGCATAGACCACCAGCGTCGAGGCATCCGGCCCGTTGGTAATCCAGTATTTGTTGCCACTCAGGCGATAATGATCGTTGCGCTTTTCGGCCTTCAGCGACATCGACACCACATCAGAGCCAGAGCCAACCTCAGACATCGCCAAAGCACCCACATGCTCGCCCGAGATCAGTTTAGGCAGAAACTGCGCCTTTTGTTCTGGCGTGCCGCACAGTTTGATCTGGTTGATGCACAGGTTGGAATGCGCACCATAAGATAGCGAGACCGAGGCCGAGGCCCGCGCGATTTCCTCGACAGCGATTACATGCGCCAGATAGCCCATGCCCGCGCCGCCATCTTCCTCAGAGACGGTGATGCCGTGTAGGCCCAACTCGCCCATCTCGGTCCACAGTTCAGCGGGAAATTCATTGCTCGCGTCAATCTCAGCCGCCATCGGCTTGACGCGCTCCTGCGCCCAACGGTGCACCATGTCGCGCAACGCGTTGACATCTTCACCCAGATCGAAAGTCATGGAGGCATTAAACATGGCAGTATATCCCGATTATTGAACGCTTGTTCAGATAGTAGGTGGAAGAATCCAACCGGTCAACCGCAAGGATTCTTTAAGACATAATTAACCAATGATTAATATTCAGCCTAATTAGATCAAAATCAGCCTCAAAAGGTAAGGAATACCTTACCTAAACTTACCTCAACGTCATCTAAGCCCTTGTCATTTCAGCATTTACCTTGCGTCGAGCATAGATTCTGCCTCACTTTCGACACAATCTAAAACCCGTACAGATTGAGTACCAAAATGATTTACCTAGCCTTCTACAGGGGAGAAGGTCGGCCACTAAGCGACACGCTCGTCAAGTGGGTCACCCGCTCCGAATTTTCTCACTGCGAGTTATTGGTCAGTGCCAGCCCCCCCAAAGACGGGGAAACGCACCGATGCATCACCGCCCAAGGCAAAGATGGCGGCGTCTTCATCCGCGATCTGCACTTCCGCAAAGGGGCCTATGAATTCGTGCATGTGCCCTGGGCCGCGCAGGACGCCTTTGAGCGCGCTGCACGCCATGTTGGACGCGGCTACGACTACTGGGGCCTGCTGATGAGCCAGTTCATCAACCTGCGCCGCCATGTCAGCAGCCGCTGGTTTTGCTCGAAACTTTGCGCCGAGGCTCTGGGTCTGGCACAAGCCCACACCTATGCCCCCGGCGACCTGAAACGCATTGTCGAAGAACACAACCGCGTCTACCAAATCGCACATATGGAAGCACGTACCCCCACGCCGATCCACGAACCTTTTGCAAGCGCACCCCAGCCCATCGCCCCTCCAAGCCTAGCGGGTCAGGGCCGCCCGTCCTTGCAACGCGCGGGCCTCGCTTTGCAAAATGCGTGCAATCAACTCGCAATCGGCAATGGAAAAGGTCAGCGGCAGGCGCATATCCAAAAGCCCCGCCAAAATCTCGTCCGTGCGCGGCAAAACCTGCGCGCCAACGTAACGCCAACTGTCATAGCGCGAGGTGAAGGCTTTGGGCTCGGGCGCGCCGAACCATTTCAGCTCCACACCGCGAGCAGCACAGCGCGCGGTAAACTCCTCGATTTCAGCCGAGCTCACTTGCGGCAGTCGAAACTGGATGGATGAACCAACATAGGCCCCACGCGGATCACGCTCGATAACCTGCAAGCCCGGCGCATTACGCAGACCGTCTTCCAGTGCGGCGTAGCGCGCATTCCATGCCGCAACTTGCGCTGGCAGCCGCGCCAATTGCGGGCGCAAAATTGCGGCCCGTAGGTTGTCCATACGCCCCGATATGTTTGGGGTGACATACTTTACCGCCTCAAACGCCTCGGCAGGTGGGGCTGCTTTATGGCGCTCATATAGCATGTAGGAGCCGGACAAAATGATCGCGCGCGCCATGATTTCAGGATCATCCGAGATCAAAAATCCGCCCTCGCCCGAATTGACATGCTTATAAGTCTGGCATGAATAGCAGCCCACTGCACCATGGCGCCCCGAGGCCACACCCTCCCAACTGGCCCCCATAGTATGCGCACAATCCTCAACCACAATGACCCCTGCCCCGTCGCAAATCGCCATCAAGCGGTTCATGTCACACAAATGCCCGCGCATATGCGACAGCAGCAAAAACCGCGCCGCCGAGGCCTCGATTTGGCCCTCCAAATCATCAAGATCAATCGTCAGGGTATCCGTCGTTTCCACGAATAAAACCTCAGCGCCAACAGAGGCAATCGCGCCCGGCACCGGGGCCAGCGTAAACCCGTTTGAGAGCACCACATCGCCAGCCTTCACCCCGACAGCGCGCAACGCACAGCCCATCGCATAGCCCCCCGAGGCGACCGCCAGCGCGTATTTCGCACCGGTAAATTCCGCAAATTCCTGCTCCAAAAGCGCGGTTTCACTAACCTCGCCCTCATTCACATTATAGCGGTGCAAACGGCCATGTTGCAGCACCGCCATGGCAGCCGCGATGCCCTCATCAGGGATCGGTTCTTGTTGGGTGAAACTACCGTCAAAGATCTCAAACATTACGCGCTCCGAATATTGCTTGGCGCACTTTGAGTGGGTGCCCTCAGGGCGTCAAGAGATCAGACGCGCAACGATAGCATCAAGGTCGTCAAAATGATCGACCAAGGCCTCAGGAGCCAGCGAAACCACGTCAAAGCCACTCGGGCCGAAAGTCACCAAAATTGACGGTGTGCCTGCATTCGCTGAAGTATCACGGTCTGTCTGCGTGTCCCCGATCAAAACCGAGCGCTCAAGCGTGCCGCCAGCCCGTTTGACCGCCTCGATATAAGGTGCCGGATCGGGCTTGCGCACTGGCAAAGTATCCGCACCGACCAAGCTGTCAAACGCGTCGCGAAACTCTAGCGCCGTCATTAACTGTTCGGCCAGCCCCGCGGGTTTATTGGTACAGATGCCAAGCTTATAGCCCGCATCACGCAACCGCGCCACGACCTCCCGCGCGCCGGGGTACAGCGTTGTATGGACGGCAATGTCAGCCCCGTAAACTTGGAGAAACACTGGATACTGCGCATCAATATCGGCGTCAGTATAGTCCACCCCCAACCGCTCGAAGCCCAACGTCAACATCGCCCGCACACCGCGCACTGCCGTGCTTGCATCGGTCTCGGTAGTCAAAACATCGCCATGCCCCAAAGCGCGAAAGCACACATTTGCCGCCGCCAATAAATCGCCGCTGGTATCGGCCAAAGTGCCGTCGAGATCAAAAATTACTGTACGCATGATACCCTCTTGTAACGTGGCGAAACCTGTTGTGACGTGGGCGCACTTGCACCTCAGGCGGATACCGATAGAACGGGACCAACAAGAAGGAAAGACCCCAAGCATGACCACTCGCTCTACCGCACTGATCCTTTTGGCCGCAGGCCAAGGCAGCCGCATGAACTCTGACATCCCAAAAGTGCTGCACCAAATTGGCGCGGCCCCTTTGGCGATCCATGCCTTGCGCGCTGGTGTAACCTTAGAGCCTGAGCATGTGGTCGTTATCACTGGCCATGGCTCAAATCAGGTCGAAGCGGTTCTGGCCAAGCATGACGATACGCTTATCTTCGCGCGCCAAACCGAGCAAAACGGCACCGCCCATGCCGTCGATCAGGCTCGCGCCGCGCTGGCAGGTTTTGAGGGCGACGCGGTTGTGCTTTATGGCGACACGCCGTTCATCTCGGCCGAGACCCTGGAACATATGGCGCAAGCGCGGCGCGAGGGCAGCGATCTGGTGGTACTGGGTTTTGAAGCCGCTGACCCCGGCCGCTATGGGCGCCTCATCACCCAAGACGGCGCGCTGGAGCGGATCGTCGAGGCCAAAGACGCCACCGCCTCCGAACTGGCCGTGACCCTGTGCAACTCCGGCGTGATGATGTGCGCCGCGCCAACCTTGTTCGAGCTGATCGCACAAGTCGGCAATGACAATGCCAGCGGCGAGTACTACCTCACCGACATCGTGGGCCTCGCGCGCGCGCGCGACCTTGCCACGGTTGCCGTCACCTGCCCCGAGGCGGAAACGCTGGGCATCAACACCCGCGCAGAACTTGCCGCCGCCGAATGCGCCTTTCAGACGCGGATGCGGGCCGAGGCGTTGGAAAATGGCGTCTCGCTGGCGCAACCCGAAACCACCTACTTCGCCTATGACACAGTGCTGGGCCGCGACGCGATAATCGGGCCAAACGTGGTCTTCGGACCTGATGTCACGGTAGAAAGCGGTGCCGAGATCAAGGCGTTCAGCCACCTCGAGGGCTGCCATGTTGCCCAACGCGCCACGGTTGGCCCCTTTGCGCGCCTGCGCCCCGGCGCGGAACTGGAGGAAGGCGCGAAAGTTGGCAATTTCGTCGAGATCAAAAACGCGACGCTGGCCGAGGGTGCAAAAGTCAGCCACCTCTCTTATATCGGTGACGCCCATGTCGGCGAGCATGCAAATATCGGCGCGGGCACCATCACCTGCAACTATGACGGGGTGTTCAAACATCGCACAACGATTGGCGCGGGGGCTTTCATCGGCTCCAACACGCTGCTGATTGCCCCCGTCGAAATTGGAACTGATGCGATGACCGGTTCTGGCACCGTGGTCACAGAAGACGTGCCCGATGGCGATTTGGCCCTGTCGCGGGTACGCCAGACAAACAAGACAGGATTTGCGCGCAAGCTGATGGCTATGCTGCGTGCCAAGAAAATGAAGAAGGACGCGTAAATGTGCGGAATTGTTGGAGTTTTAGGGACACATGAAGTCGCCCCCATCATGGTGGAAGCCCTCAAGCGGCTGGAATATCGCGGCTATGACAGCGCCGGAATTGCCACGGTAAACGAGGGCACGCTGGACCGCCGCCGCGCGGTTGGCAAACTGGTGAACCTGTCAGACCTGCTGGTGCATGAACCGCTGGCCGGGAAATCCGGCATCGGCCACACCCGTTGGGCAACCCACGGCGCGCCCACCATAGCCAATGCCCACCCACATCAATCCGGCCCTGTTGCCGTCGTCCACAACGGAATTATCGAGAATTTCAAAGAGTTACGTGCCAATCTTGAGACAGATGGCTATACCACCAAAACCGAGACCGACACCGAAACCATTGTCATGCTGGCGCGCCGCTGCCTTGAGCAAGGTCACAGCGCGCGCGACGCCGCCAAACAGACAATTGACCTGCTGGAAGGCGCTTTCGCCCTGTGCTTTTTGTTTGACGGCGAGGATGACTTGATGATCGCCGCGCGCAAGGGCTCGCCGCTGGCTGTAGGGCATGGCGATGGCGAGATGTACGTCGGATCAGACGCGATTGCTCTGGCTCCGATGACCAACCGCGTCACCTATCTGGAAGAAGGTGACCGCGCGGTTCTGACCCGCAACAGCCTCGAGATTTACGACGCGGAAGGCAACCTCTCCAACCGCCCGATCAAGACGCTGGCCCTAGATGAGGCCCGCATCGAGAAAGCCGGCCACAAACACTTCATGGCCAAGGAAATCGCCGAGCAACCCGTGGTTCTGGCCGACGCCCTGCACGCCTATAGCAACGCGGCAGGCACCGCGATTGAGCTGCCCAGCGGCACGATTGACTTCACCGCCTGCGACCGCATCACCATGGTCGCCTGCGGCACCGCCTTCCTTGCCTGCCAAGTGGCAAAATACTGGTTCGAGCAGGTCGCAGGCCTACCTGTCGAAGTCGATATCGCCTCCGAGTACCGCTACCGCAAGCCGGTCATTTCCGACAAATCCTACGCGCTGTTTGTCTCCCAATCCGGCGAGACTGCCGACACGCTGGCCGCCCTGCGCTATGCCAAAGACCGCGCCGCGAAAATCCTAGCCGTGGTGAATGTGCCTGAAAGCTCCATCGCGCGCGAAAGCGATCTGGCCTTGCCAATCATGGCAGGCGTCGAAGTCGGTGTGGCCTCGACCAAAGCATTCACCTGCCAGCTTTTGGCGCTGGCCGCACTGGCACTGCAAGCAGGCCATCAGCGCGGCCACCTTGATGATGCCGCACTGGCCGAACACATGAGTAACCTCAACCTGCTGCCCGGCATTTTGAACCAATCTCTGGCGCTGGAAAAAACGATCAAGCGGGTTGCTCGCAAAATATCTTCTGCCCAAGACGTGCTGTTTCTGGGGCGTGGACCGATGCATCCTCTGGCCCTTGAAGGCGCCTTAAAACTTAAAGAAATCAGCTATATACATGCCGAAGGTTATGCATCAGGCGAACTTAAACACGGCCCCATTGCGCTGGTCGACAAAGAGGTTCCCGTGGTGGTCATGGCCCCCACGGACGAGCTGTTCGACAAGACAGTCTCCAACATGCAAGAGGTCATGGCACGCAGCGGCAAGGTGGTTTTGATCACCGACGCACAGGGCGCAAAACAAGCCGGAGACGGCGTTTGGGAAACCATCATCATGCCCAGCATTGACCCATTTCTAGCCCCGATCCTTTACGCAGTTCCGGCACAGCTTTTGGCCTATCACACCGCCATCGCAAAAGGCACCGACGTGGATCAGCCCCGCAATTTAGCCAAATCCGTGACAGTAGAATGAGTAATAAGCCGATGAATTCTGAAACCGCCCTCGCCCACCTTGCACAAATCGGCGACCCCGATAAGGCCGCACAATTGGCCCAACATCACGGCGTGGAGCGCCCCTATCTGGGCATCGCCAATCCGGTGCTTGATGGCTTGGCCAAGGACTGGCGTGGCGATGACCTAGACGCGCGGCTAGAGCTGGCGCGCGGACTTTGGGATAGCAACATTTTTGAAGCGCGCGTCACCGCCGCCAAGCTGTTAACCCAAGCCCGCTTGCGCCCCGATGACACCCCCGCATGGGATTTGCTGGTCTCGTGGCTGCCTGATCTTGACTGCGTGGCCATCGCCGACCATGTGGCTGCGGCGGGCCAGAAACGGGTCGTTTGGGACACCACGCGGATCGACCAACTCGACGGCTGGACTGCCTCCGAGCACATATGGACCCGCCGCGCGGCCCTTGGCTTCACGCAACCTTGGACCAAGCGAAACCACGCCAAGCTGACCGATGATGTGATCCGCGACCGGGTGCTGGGCTGGGCCGCGCTTTATGCCGAGGACCACAACCCAATCCTGCAACGTGCCGTCGCTTGGTGGCTACGTGATTTGTCACGCCATGATGTGCAACGGGTACAGGCGTTTCTAGAGGAGCACGGCGAGCGCATGACCCGCTCTGCGCGGCGCGAAGCGGCCCAGATGATCAAGCGCGCGGACTAGCCCTTCGACACGATCAATGTCGCCAAATCGGTCAGCCCCAAATCCAGCGCCCGCATCGCAGCCAGCGATATGCGGCTGCCGGCAGAGGCTGGCCCATCAATCGGGATCAGTTTGACCTGCACCACCGCGCCGCCTTCCGTCTCGACAGAGCCATCGGTCACGGCGTCAACCAAAGGCGTGCGCAACCAAAACCCCTGCTCTGTCGGATCTCCCAGACTGGCCACGGTTGTCCCCAATGTGGCGCTGCTGGCGGCTGGCGCAGCAGTCGCCGCCTCTTTTTCGGCCTTGGTGGTTTTGTCCAGTGCATCGGCCGTTTGACCGCCGCCTCCGACCTCAACAATCGCAGGTTTGTCCTCCTCCACAGGTGTCACCACTTGCGGAGTCTCCACCACAGTTTCCTGCGGCGCAGGCTTCTTGCGCAGCCCTTCAAACGGGTTTTTAAACTGCCCGCTACAGGCAGTGAGCGACAGGGCAAGGGCACAACAGATCAAATAACGCTTCATGGCCGAGACAATACCGCGTCGCGCCCCGATCATCAACGACCTTAGCAGGGTTGTGGCGGCCCGCCGCGCGCACTACGATCCCCCCATGACAGCCCCACTCATAGACCCGTTTCAGCGCGCCATTACCTACCTGCGCCTCTCCGTCACCGATCGTTGCGACTTTCGCTGCGTCTATTGCATGTCCGAGAACATGCAATTCCTGCCCAAGAAAGAGCTGCTAACGATCGAGGAGTTGGACCGCATGTGCAGCGCCTTCATTCGGATGGGCGTCCAGAAATTGCGCATCACGGGCGGTGAGCCTTTGGTGCGGCGCGGCATCATGGGCTTTTTCGAGGGCATGTCCCGCCACTTGGAGACCGGCGCGCTAAAAGAGCTGACGCTGACCACCAATGGCTCGCAATTGGGGAAATACGCCGACACGCTCTATGCCGCTGGCGTGCGTCGGGTGAATGTCTCGCTTGATACGCTGAACGAGGCGAAATTTGCCGAGATCACCCGCTGGGGCCGCCTGCCCCAAGTCCTGCGCGGCGTCGAGGCCGCGTTGAAAGCCGGGCTTAAGGTCAAGATCAACGCCGTCGCCCTGAAAGGCTTCAACGAGGACGAGCTGTTCGACATTACCGCGTGGTGCGCTGATCTGGGCATGGATTTGACCTTTATCGAGGTCATGCCGATGGGTGACATTGGCAACGAGAACCGTATCGGGCAATTCTGGTCGCTGGACGATCTGCACGCCACATTGGCCGAGGAATTCACCCTGACCGACTTGCCAGACAACACCGGCGGGCCAGCGCGCTATATGCGGCTAGAGGAAACCGGCCAGCGGGTCGGGCTGATCACGCCACTGTCGCACAACTTCTGCGAAAGCTGTAACCGTGTGCGTATCACCTGTACCGGCGAAATTTTCACCTGCCTTGGCCAGGAGGGCCAGTCAGATTTGCGCGCCCCATTGCGCTCGTCTGAGACCGACGCGCCACTTGATGCGGCCATTCGCGCCGCCATTGGCATGAAACCCAAGGGCCATGACTTTGACTACTCCCGTCAGGAACTCGGCGGTCAAATGTCACGCCACATGAGCCATACCGGTGGCTAGAGCCGCAATTGCAGGCGCGGCCAGCCTCGCGCTCGCGTGGCTTTTGCACGAGATCATCACGTTTGGCTACATTCACGGCTTCCTAACTGGAGAGCGGCAGTTGGGCTATGGCATCTACCCCACCAGCCTAGCGGGCATAATCGCACAAACCCTCCTGCTCTCGGCCCTTGCCGCCTTGCTCTTGGCCGCACTGGCCCTCCTGTTCAAAGCCAGCAAAGCACGGATACCAGTGCTCGGAGTCATGTGGCTGGGCCTGTGCCTTTGGGGATTTGTGCAAACCGCCCATGGCTACCGGAGCGATTTCGGCGCAACATGGCTATGGTTTGAGCCCTTCACAGAATTGATGTGGTCGGCGTGGTTAACTCCCCTAGTCACCATTTTAAGCTTGAGCGCATTTACATGGGGCATACGCAAAACATAAGCCCGCTGGTCTGTGCTTGCGGCTTGTGTCAAATATGGTCTTTAATACGCCCTAACCAACCGGATGATCATGACCCTTTTTGAAATTCTGCTGCTCCTTTCCGCCGCCTTTGGTGCGGGTATTTTGAATACGATTGCAGGTGGTGGGACGTTTTTGGTTTTCCCCGCGCTGGTCTTCGTTGGCATCCCGCCCGTGGCCGCCAATGCGACTTCTACCCTTGCGGTGCTGCCGGGGTATCTGGGCGGCGCATTGGGCTACCGCAAAGAGCTGGCAGAGTTCGACCGCAGCCAATTAATGCGTCTCGCGGGCATTGCATTTGCCGGGGCCATCATCGGCTCGCTGCTGTTATTGGTGTCCTCGGACAAAGCGTTTTCCGCGCTGGTCCCGTTCTTGCTGTTGATCGCCACGCTGGTCTTTGTCTTTGGTAAACAAGTGCGCGCATGGGCCGAGAAACGCTCCAAAGGTGTCACCCCGTTCGGGGCCGTCGGCATGTTCGCGGTCAGTATCTATGGCGGCTATTTCAACGGCGGTTTGGGGATCATTCTGCTGGCTTTATTCGCGCTATGGGGGATGAGCAATATCCACCAGATGAACGGACTTAAGACCGGCACCAGTTTCATCCTGTCGATTATATCAGTCGCGATTTTCGCCGCTGCGGGCATCCTAGAGTGGAAAGTCGGGCTGATGATGATGGTCGCCTCAACGGCTGGCGGCTACGCTGGCGCACCGATCTCCAAGGCCCTGCCTATGTCAGTTGTGCGTGCGATTGTGGCGACGGTCGGCTTTGTGATGAGCGCCGTATTCTTCTACCGTAGCTTCATTGGTGGTTGATAAAACTCACGGGTTTCACACAACGTGAATAAAGCGTGGAGGCCCTGTGAGTAGCGCCCCGCCCCTATATCCACGCCTCGCCCCATGCCTTATCCAAAATCTATGCACAGTTTATTTATGTGCCCTGCATTTTGTTAAAGGTTTGGTTTCATGGACAGTCTCGGTTTTCTTGCTTACGGCTTCGTGCTGCTTTCAGCCTCAACCAATGATGCGCGATGGTTTCGCGCCGCCCTTTTAGCATCAAACGTCTTTTTCATAGCTTATGGCTTCGCATTGCAGCTAATGCCCATTTTAATATTCAACATAGTGCTAGGTTTAATTAATGGCTTGCAGGTATATCGAGCGTGGCGCCAGCCCAACTTTATAATGCCTTAACGAATGGGCGAGCGCCCCTGCTGGTTTTTAGTTTCGGAACGTAGCTTTTCCGTAGCGGATACTTACTTTATCGCTTTTGCGAATGGCTGTTACGCTGGTCAATTTACAATTCGCCTTCACCTTATCAAGCGATTTAATGTTTGGGGCCTTGGCGAAAAAGCTAAAGTCCTTAAGGATAGTTTTTCCGTTGACCTTAACGCGACCGCCGCGCAATCCGCTATTGATCGCGGAATTCAATTGAATATTAGTTACAATGCCCACACCGCACAGAGCCACGTTTCCGCCCACAGCCTTAAGCGCTATATTAGCGTCATAACCCTTAGCCGTCGCGCCGGTCCACCGCATATTGGCAGGAAAAAAGCCATCATCCTGTGGGATGCTGGAAATAGACTGCGCTGACGCTTGCATCGCCAACACCCCTGTGAAAACGGCTACTATGCCAACCTTAAATATAGTCATGAACAAATCTTTCTAAACCTTAAATTGAAGAGGCATTTAGCAATGACTGCTCTTCCACGTCAAGAAACGGCCAAACGTTGTTCCACAATGCCTGCCCACCAGCTGCACCCGGCTGGAATTACCTCATCGTTAAAGTTGTATTCGGGGTGGTGGACTGACGCCGTATCGCCGTTGCCGACCAGAATATAAGCGCCGGGGCGTTCCTCCAGCATGAAGGCAAAATCCTCGCCGCCCATCACCAAAGGAGCCTCGTCGCAGGCACCCGATACGGAGGCCGCGACGGAAGCTGCAAACTCGGTTTGCGCCTCATGGTTCACCATCACCGGATAGCCTTTGATGTAGTTTACATCCGCAGAACCGCCAAAGGTTTGGGCCACCCCTGCGATAATTTCGGGGACACGCTTTTGCGCCAGATCACGCATCTCGGTCGACATGGTGCGCACGGTACCTTTCAGCGTGACGGTCTCAGGGATTACGTTGAACGCCTTGCTTTCGGTCTCGAAGCTGGTGACCGAGACGACGATGTTTTGTACCGGATCAGCATTGCGCGACACCAAGGTTTGCAACGCTAAAACCATGTGCGAGGCCATCACCGTGGTGTCCACGGTTTCTTGCGGTTTGGCGGCATGACCGCCCTTACCAGTGACGGTGATCTCGAACTGATCCGTGGCAGCAAAGAACGCGCCGGGGCGGATCGCGAACGCGCCCACAGGCTGGCCCGGCCAGTTGTGCATGCCGTAAACCTCATCCACTGACCACCGGTCCATCATGCCGTCTTCGCACATCTCGCGGCCACCGCCGCCACCTTCTTCGGCGGGTTGGAAAATCACCACAACCGTGCCGTCAAAATTACGCGTCTCGGACAGGTATTTAGCCGCGCCAAGCAGCATCGCGGTATGCCCGTCATGGCCGCACGCATGCATCGCGCCCGGCGTTTTGGAGGCATAGTCCAGCCCCGTCGCCTCTAGGATCGGCAGAGCATCCATATCGGCGCGCAACCCTATGGTTTTACCTGATTTATTCGACTTACCCTTGATTACCCCGACAACGCCCGTGCGCCCGATACCCTCAGTCACCTCATCGCACCCAAAGGCGCGTAATTTCTCGGCCACCAGCGCCGAGGTGCGGTGCGTCTCGAACAAAATCTCGGGGTGCTCATGCATATCGCGGCGCCATTCGGTGATCTCGGGCAGCATCTCGGAGAAACGGTTCTTCACAGGCATGGGGAGTCCTTTCGGGGATGTCGGGATATGAGTATTTTTGGCAAAAAGAAGCCGTTAAGTCGCGAGATGATCAACCAGTTTGGCCATAAATTCTTCGCCCGCTTCAAGCTGCGAAACTTCAAGAAATTCATTAGGTTGGTGGGCTTGTGCAATGTCGCCGGGGCCACAGATAATGGCGGAGTAGTCTTGCTCTTGAAACTGACCGGCCTCGGTGCCGTAACTAACCACATGGCTGGCGTTATCGCCAGTGATCTGGCGCACGAGGCGTTCTGCTTCGCCGTCGTTTTCAGGCTGGAGCGGCGGCACATGAAAGCGTTGCGTAACCTCGATGCGGGTCTCGGGGACGATGGCCTGCATCTGTGCCTCGACCTGCGCGATCTTGTCGAATAGCGCGTCGCGGTAGCTCGTGATGTCATCGCCGGGCACGAGACGGAAATCGATACCGAATTCGCAATCCTTGGCAGTGATATTATGGGCCGTACCGCCCCATATTTTACCGGTATGGGCGGTGGTAAAGGGGGGCTCAAATTGCGCAGCTATTGCCGATGGTGTGCGCGCACGAATATCAACGTTCAATTCATTGACCCAGTTGATTAATTTAGCACCTTCCATGATGGCGTTGACGCCCGTGTGCATTAGTGAGGAGTGTACCTCGAAGCCGTGCATATGGAGCCACCAGCCGTAGCCACCCTTATGGCCAGATACGGCCTTCATCATTGACGGCTCGCCCACGATCACCGCGCTGGCGGCGGGCAGATGCTCGCGCATTTTCGCAATCATTGGCGGCGCGCCGAGGCAGCCGACTTCCTCGTCATAGCTGAGTGCAATTTGCAACGGGCGCTTGATGCCGCGCGCCAGTGCCAGCGGCACCGCCGACAGCGCCAACGCGTTGAAGCCCTTCATATCGCAAGTGCCGCGCCCATAGAGTTTGCCGGATTTTTCCACCACCGTGAACGGGTCTGTGTCCCAGGCCTGCCCTTCGACTGGCACCACATCCGTGTGGCCCGACAACACAACGCCGCCCGCCACATCCGGCCCAATATTGGCAAAGAGCGACGCCTTGGTGCCATCGTCATTATAGACGCGTGTGGCAGTAACACCATGGCTTTCAAGATAGTCTTCGACCCACGATATTAGCTCCAGATTGCTGACCGAGCTGACTGTTGGGAACGATACCAGCTTGTCGAGAATATCGCGTGCATTCATGATCGTAGCACCATATGGCCCGGCTCCACCTCGTCATATAGTGAGGGTCCCGGCTCGTGACCTAATGGAAAAATCGGCGACGGGATTGGCTTAAAGTTCAGGTCCGATTCTACTTTACGCTGCGTCGGGTCGGCAATTGGAACTGCTGACAAAAGCGTCTGAGTGTAGCTATGTTTCGGGTTCTCGAAAATCTGGCGACGGGTGCCCAATTCAACGATCCGCCCCAGATACATCACGCCCACATGGTGGCTAACACGCTCCACCACCGCCATGTCGTGGCTGATGAACAAAAGCGAAATCCCCAGATCGGCCTGCAATTCCATAAACAGGTTCAACACTTGTGCCTGCACCGACACATCCAGCGCCGAGACGGCCTCATCGGCGAGAATTACCTTCGGGTTCAACGCCAGCGCGCGTGCAATGGCGATGCGTTGCCGCTGGCCGCCGGACAGCTCGTGCGGGTAGCGACGCAGGAAGCTTTGCGGCAGTTGCACGCGATCGAATAATTCACTGACGCGCTTGATAATATCGGCGCTAGTGCCGACTTTGAAATTGCGCAGCGGCTCGGCCACCTGATCCATCAGTTGCATCTGCGGGTTGAGCGAGGCGAACGGGTCTTGGAACACCATTTGCATCTCGCGACGCGCTTGGCGCAACTCTTCGTCAGGCATGCTTAGCACGCTTTTCCCGTCAAGAATAACATCACCTGACAGCGGGTCAATCAGCCGTAAAATAGAGCGCCCGACGGAGGATTTCCCGCAACCGGATTCGCCCACAAGGCTAAGCGTCTGCCCATGCTTGATCGAGAACGACACATCCTCAACCGCGTGAACATTAGCCACGATACGGCGCAAAAGCCCGCCCCGAACCGGGAACCGTGTGGTCAGGTTTTGCACATCCAGAATGACCCGCTCATCGGGGGTTTTGGTCGGCTTTTCCTTCCGCCCCTTGTCGCCCAGAAGCCGCATTGGCTCTGGCGCATCCTTGCCGCGCATCTCGCCCAGACGGGGTACGGCGGCCAGCAAAGATTTGGTATAATCATGCTGCGGGTTGTTGAAAATTTGCTCGACTGGGCCATCCTCGACCTTCTCGCCGCGAAACATTACCACAACCCGGTCCGCGATCTGCGCCACCACCGACATATCATGGGTGATGAACATCACCGCCGCGCCAGTTTCACGTTTCAAACGGTCAATCAGCGCCAAAATTTCAGCCTGAATGGTCACATCCAGTGCCGTTGTTGGCTCGTCCGCGATAAGAAGCTTTGGCTCGCAGGCCAAGGCCATGGCGATGACAATGCGCTGGCGCATCCCGCCTGATAATTCATGCGGATATTGCGCCAAGCGCTGCTCTGGCTCTGGAATTCGAACTTGGTGCAGCAATTCCAGCGCTCGCGCCCGCGCTTGACCTTTGGTCATGCCCTTGTGAACACGAAGCCCCTCAGTAAGTTGTTTTTCAATAGTAAAAACAGGATTAAGCGCGGTCATCGGCTCTTGAAAGATCATCCCGATCTGGTTGCCGCGAATCGTGCGCATGGTTTTCTGGTCCGCCTGCACCACATCAAATGGCGCACTTCCATCGGCATCAAACAGCAACTTGCCGCCGGTAATTTTACCGCCCCCAAACTCCACCAGCCGCATCAAAGACAGTGACGAGACTGACTTGCCAGAGCCAGATTCCCCAACAACACATACCGTCTCCCCGGCCTTGATATCAAAGCTGACATCCTTGACGCCCACGACCGGGCCGTCCTTGGTTTGGAACTCAACCCGTAGGTTCTCAAAGCTGGCAATTGTCGGTGAATCGAGCATGGCTTCCCCAAATCTGGCGCACTAGTCTGGACGCTAGAGCCATCACAGGGGCAGTGTCAAATACTGTGCGCCAAAGAATTGAGCCACACCTGAATTACGTGTTTGAACATCCATAAATTTTGCATTTTGCGTTTTGCAACGCTTGCAATTCACCCGAAAATGAGGGGATGATCAGGCAGGCCGCTTTTGCGAGCCAAGAAAACCAATAACAAACTGGGGGGTTTGGTGCGCAAGACCAAACACAAATATGTACCAAAACGCTTTGCGATTCATTTCGCGATGCCAAAGGAACAAGCCCAATTCCAACAAGGAGTAATCCAATGACTTTGAAAACAACCCTTCTGGGGGCTGCGGTTGCCGTGGCATTTGTGCCAATGGCGATGGCCGACGGCCACTCTGGCGAGCGAGGCCGTGCAGGCAACGTCTCGATCATCTATTGGCAAGCGCCATCCATTTTGAACCCGTTCCTATCCGGCGGCACCAAGGACGTTGAAGCGTCCTCGATGATTGTCGAGCCGCTGGCCCGCTACGACGAGACCGGCGCATTGGTCCCTTGGTTGGTTGAAGAAATTCCCACCACGGATAATGGCGGCGTTTCCGCTGACTTGACCTCCATCACATGGAAAATCAAATCAGGTATCAAATGGTCCGACGGCACCGATTTCACCTCTGCCGACGTGAAATTCACCGCTGATTACTGTATGAACCCCGATGGCGGTTGTGCTCAGGTGACAAAATTTGAAGGCGTCACTTCGGTTGAAGCCGTTGATGCGTTGACCGTCAAAGTCACCTTCGACAAGCCAACCCCGTTCCCTTATGGCCCGTTCGTGGGTGGCGAAAGCCCGATCCTGCAAGCTGCTCAATTCAAGGATTGTGTTGGCGCTGCGGCGGCTAGCTGCTCCGAGCAGAACTTCAACCCAGTCGGCACCGGCCCGTTCAAAGTTGTTGAGTTCAAACCCAATGACGTGATCACTATGGAAGCCAACGAGAACTTCCGCGAAGAGGGCAAACCAGCCTTCGCCACCGTGACCTTCAAAGGCGGCGGCGACGCAACGGCTGCTGGCCGCGCAGTGATGGAAACCGGCGAATTTGACTACGCATGGAACCTGCAATTGGCACCAGACGTCATCGCCAACATGGAAAAAGGCGGCAAAGGCAAGACGGTTGCAGGCTTTGGCCCGCTGGTCGAGCGCATCATGCTCAACCAAACCAACCCGTCCGCCGATCTTGGGCCAGAAGAGCGCGCAGTCATCCGCCCGCACCCGTTCTTGGGTGATCCTGCGGTTTACAAAGCCATGTCCATGGCCATCGACCGCCCATTGCTGGTGGAAATTGGCTACGGCAAAGCAGGCAAAGTAACCTGCAACTGGATCCCGGCTCCTGACGCGTTCAACTCGACCTCGATGACCTGCGACAAGCAAGACATTGCAGGCGCGAACGCCATGTTGGAAGCCGCTGGCTGGACAGACAGCAACGGCGACGGCACCCGTGACAAAGACGGTGTAGAGCTGAGCGTTCTGTATCAATCCTCCACCAACGCTGTGCGCCAGGACTTCCAAGCCCTGATCAAACAGTGGTGGTCGGAAATCGGCATCGGTGCAGAGCTGCGCAACATCGACGCGTCAGTGTTCTTTGGTGGCGATGCGGCGTCCCCGGACACGTTCCAGAAGTTCTATGCGGACGTGGAAATGTACGCCAACACCTTCAACGGCACCGACCCGCAGTCCTACTTGGCCAACGGGTTGTGCGACAAAGCTCCAAGCCCAGCATCGCAGTGGCAGGGTGAGAACATCTCGCGCTTCTGTAATGAAGAGTTTGATGCACTGCACACACAGCTGACAACAACAGCAGGTATTGAGGCCCGCGCCGAGATCGGTAGAAAGCTCAATGATATCATCGTGCAAAACGGCGGTATGATCCCGCTGGTGCACCGTGGTCGCCTGTCGGCACATGCCAACTCCCTTGGTGGCGTTGTCTTGAATGTGTGGGATAGCGAGCTGTGGAATGTGGCTGACTGGTATCGCGTTAACTAAGTCCCGCGATATCTAAGGCACATTTAAATCCGGTAAGGCGGGGGATTTCCCCGCCTTACCTTTTCCAAAAGACCTGAACCGAGGCGTCCCCTTATGCTCACCTTTACGATCCGTCGGCTACTTATGACTATCCCGACGCTTCTGTTCATTTCTTTTGTGATCTTTATGATCGTGAAGCTCAGCCCGTCTGATCCCACGGGCAATCTGCCCCTAACCATCCCCTCAGAAGTACGCGAACAAATCCGCGAGGCGCTTGGCGTCAACAAACCCCTGATGGTGCAATATGTCCTTTGGCTGAAACAGTTCTTCTGGTTGGAGCCGCGTATCTATCTCGAGGGCGCTTTTGGCTGGGATCTTGGCACCGCCGGCGAGACCCGTCTGATCTCCTACCAAACCCGCTCGCCGGTGATGGATTTGATCATGCAGCGCATGCCGCAAACCCTGATGGTGGTCGGCACCGCCTATCTGGTTGGCACGCTGATCGCGCTGCCCATCGGCATTATCTCGGCCTATAAGCAATACTCGGTGTTTGACCAAATCGGCACGTTGGTTTCGATGGTCGGCTTCTCGGTGCCGCCATTTTTCTCGGGCGTGCTGGTGATTGTGCTGTTCTCGGTGATGATCCCGTCTGATAGTTTCTTCTGGCTGCCCTCGATCTATGACACCACCCACGAGGTCACGGACTGGGCCAGTTTCAAGTACCAATTCCGACAAATGATCATGCCCGTTATGGTGCTGGCACTGCAAATTACCGCGCAAATATCGCGCTTCACACGGGCCTCCATGCTCGACAACCTGAACCAAGATTATGTGCGCACCGCCCGCGCCAAGGGCCTGAAAGAGCAGACCGTGGTTCTGGTCCATGTGCTGCGCAACTCAATGATCCCGGTGGTCACGGTGATTGCCCTTGGCATCCCCTCGATCTTTGGCGGGGCCATCATCACCGAGCAGGTGTTCAAGGTGAACGGGCTTGGCCAATTGCTGATCATCGCCATCCAAGGCGGCGATGTGCCAACGGTGCAAACCCTGACCTTTATCTTCGCCATATTAATCGTGCTGTTTAACCTGATTGCTGACGTTCTCTACGGCATTCTGGATCCGAGGATTCGCTATGACTGATACCGCGCAGATAACCACCGCCCCCCGCAGCCAGTGGTGGGATATATGGGACCAATTCAAAACCCATAAGGGCGCATTGGTCGGGGCCATTTTCTTCATTCTGGTGCTGCTCACAGTACTGGTTGGCCCATGGATTTGGGGCATTGAGGCTACTTACATTGATATCCGCGCCCGCAATCAAGGCCCGACCTTCGCGCACCCGATGGGCACCGATCAGCTTGGCCGCGACACCTTTGCGCGCATGATGGCAGGTGGCCGTGTGTCGCTTGCGGTGGGGCTAACGGCCATGGGCTTGGCGCTTGGGCTTGGCACATTGGTCGGCGTTGTGGCGGGCTACTTCAAGCGCCTCGACGGGATGCTGATGCGCGTCACCGACTTGTTCCTTGCCCTGCCCTTGTTGCCGCTTCTGCTGGTCATCATCATGCTGTTTCGCGACAAGCTGAACGCCGCCTTCGGGCCAGAGGGCGGCATCTTTATCTTGATGGTGTCCGCCATCGGGGCCACCTCGTGGATGCAAACCGCGCGTATCGTGCGCGGCGATGTGCTGGCCGTCAAAGAGCGCGAATTCATCCTTGCCGCGCGCTCCATTGGCACCCCAAACCGGCGCATGATCACCCGTCATATTCTGCCCAACGTGCTGTCACCGATCTTGGTCTCGGCCACGCTGGGCATCGCCAACGCGATCATCACGGAGAGCGCGTTGAGCTTCCTTGGCCTTGGCTTCCCACCTGATTTTCCAACATGGGGGCGGCTGCTGTTTGATAGCGTCGATTACCTGCAACAATACCCCGAGCGGGTGATGTGGCCCGGCCTTGCAATTTCGCTGACAGTGCTGTCGGTGAACTATATGGGCGACGGCTTGCGCGACGCGCTTGACCCCAAAATTCGCGGCCGCTAGACCCCGCCCCTCAGCATAGAAAAAGGCCCCGTATCCCTATGGATCGGGGCCTTTTTTCTGCTCAAACCAAGGCCCGATCTACTCCATTTTGGCTTTGATCCGGCGCACAGTCCACCACACCCCAAGTATCACCGCAGGCGTTACCATCGCCGCCATCGCCAGCTTGGACAGCCCCGTCGCATAGCCCAAGGGCTGCACCATATACAGCACTAGATTGACCGCATAATAGCTGATCGCCACCACCGACAACCCCTCCACCGTCTTTTGCAACCGAAGCTGCAAGTCCGCACGCCTGTCCATGCTTTCCAGTAGCTTCTGGTTCTGCCCCGAGCGCTCCACATCCACCCGTGTGCGCAGCAAATCCCCCGCCCGCGCAGCGCGCTCCGCCATGCTTTGCAGCCGCCGCTCCGACGCTTTGGCCGTCCGCATAGCCGGATCAAACCGGCGCATCATGAACTCCGCAAATGTCTGGCGCCCGCGAAAGCGGTCTTCGCGCAGCACCTCGATTCGCTGGTTCACAATCGCCTCATAGGCCCGCGTCGCCCCGAACCGAAACGAGGATTGCACCAGCAAGTTTTCCAACTCGGCAGAGGTCGCCAAAAGCTGGCTCAGCGTCTTCTCCGCACCGATCCCCTCGCTGGTCATGTCCAACATCAAACCAGATAGGGTTTGCTCCAACTTGGCCACCCCCGCCCCCATTTCGCGCGCCTTTGCCAGGCCCAGCATTGACATGGATTTATAGGTCTCGATCTCGCAAATCCGCTGCACAATACGCCCCACACGTCGCACGCCGGTCGTATCATCGGCAAAAACCGCAAAGCGCATATGGCCCGCGGCATCTATGCGGAAATCCCCCGCAATCGTCGCCGCGCCGTCCAGCACACGGCTGACGGCCAGGCTCTCTGGCACGAACCAGTCGTCCAAATTCTGTGCAACTGCCTCGGCACCGGGATCGACCTCTATCCGGATCAAAGCCGAGCTGATCCGCGCCCCCGGAGCCACCGCCAGCCAATCCTCGGGAAACGCCGCGAAAGCCTGCGGGTCGAACGGGCGCAACTCCAAGCCCTTTGAGAACATCGTATAAGTCACAAACTCCGCGTGCTGTTCCCACTTCAGTTTGCACTTGCCCAACTTACCAAACCAATGCGTCGCGCCGGGTTGCGGATGTGGCGCACCGAAGCGGTCCAACAGGTCAATCAAATGCGCCCGAGCGCCCGTCACATCATCGCTACGGCTACGCTTCAACGCCAGAAAAACGGCACCACTCGGGGCCCCAAGCGAGGGAAAGGGGCGCGCGTGTAACTCATTGGCCAAGGCATAGCGCAGCGGGTGATCTTGCAAAGGGGGCATTTTATGAACCAGTCGTTAAGTTGCATTACGCATAAAGCGAAACCTCTCCTTTGCAAGAAAATTCTCATATAAATCAGCTACTTAACAGAATACCACTGTATACAACGCCCCCTAGACACGCAAAAGGCCCCGACAGATATGTCGGAGCCTTTGAAAACATTCACAAATCCACCTCGAAAGAGGCGTGACTTACCCTTGCAGCTTATCTTGTGTCTTGGTTTCGAAATCTGACGCATCATGACGCTCGTGCAGTTGGCCTTCTAGCGGACCAGACGTTTTATTCACCATCTGACCACGTTGAACACCTGGGCGCGCTGCGATCTGTTTTTCCCAACGGATTACGTTCTTATACTCATGCACGCTTAGGAATTCAGCCGCATCATAAGCCCCCGCACCAACCAACCGCCCATACCAAGGCCACGTCGCCATATCAGCGATTGTGTATGTATCACCGGCCAAATATTCATTATCCGCCAAATGGGTATCAAGGACGTGCAACTGACGTTTAACCTCCATCGAAAACCGATCAATCGGGTATTCCATCTTAAACGGCGCATAAGCGTAGAAATGGCCAAAGCCACCGCCAAGATAGGGCGCAGAGCCTTGCAGCCAAAACAGCCAGTTTATGCATTCGGTGCGGGCCGCCAAATCGCTAGGCAAAAATTCACCAAACTTTTCTGCGAGGTAGAACAAGATCGAGGCGCTCTCGAATATCCGCGTGCCAGTTTCCTCGTCAAACATCGCAGGGATCTTGGAGTTCGGGTTCACCTCAACAAAGCCAGAACCGAATTGGTCCCCTTTGCCAATGTTGATCAACCAAGCATCATATTCCGCGCCCTTATGACCCTTTGCCAACAGCTCTTCGAGCATGATGGTGACCTTCTGCCCGTTTGGCGTGGCCAGCGAATAAAGTTGTAACGGATGCTTGCCAACAGGGCGTTCTTTATCATGGGTCGCCCCAGAGATTGGCCGGTTGATCGAGGCCCATTCGCCACCATTACTATCATCCCAAGTCCATACTTTAGGTGGGGTGTATTCTTTGTTCATCGGGATATCTCCTCAAAATATTGAACAGTAAGAAACCCCGACAGCACCTTAAGAGCAAATCAAAAATAGGGTTTTCTGGTGCGAATGTGCGCAAGCCCTGTGCACTAAAGCTGTACTATTGCCAGAAAAGTAACCACGCGCCCAATTCCTTACAAGGAATTGGCAAAAATTCTCGCTGAGAATTTTCTAACAGACTTTCTATGAAAGTCTGAATTCTATCAAAGTGGGCGCCAGAACCGCCTTGGCGCCCACCAGTTTATATTTCACAGATCTCAATCTATTTTCGGCAACAGCGCATCCAAGGACGCCTTGGCATCGCCGTAGAACATGCGCGTATTCTCTTTATAGAATAGCGGGTTCTCAATGCCTGAATAGCCAGTTCCTTGACCACGTTTCGACACGAAAACTTGCTTAGCTTTCCAGCATTCCAGCACGGGCATACCCGCAATAGGCGAGTTCGGATCATCTTGCGCGGCAGGGTTCACGATGTCGTTCGAGCCGATCACAATAGCCACATCCGTCTCGGGGAAGTCGTCATTGATCTCGTCCATCTCCATCACGATGTCATAGGGCACACGGGCCTCAGCCAGCAGCACATTCATATGACCGGGAAGACGCCCCGCCACTGGATGGATCGCAAACCGCACATTTTTGCCTTGAGCGCGCAGCTTGCGCACCAGCTCAGACACCGATTGCTGTGCCTGTGCAACAGCCATCCCATAACCGGGGATGATGATGACGCTATCGGCTTCATTCAAAGCCGTCGCCACGCCGTCAGCGTCAATGGCGACCTGCTCGCCCTCGACCGCCATCTGTGGGCCAGATGTGCCGCCAAAGCCGCCCAAGATAACCGACACAAACGATCGGTTCATTGCTTTGCACATGATGTAGGACAAGATTGCACCCGAAGAGCCAACAAGCGCGCCGACCACGATCATCAGATCATTGCCAAGGCTAAAGCCAATCGCCGCAGCCGCCCAACCAGAGTAGCTGTTCAACATAGACACCACGACAGGCATATCCGCGCCGCCAATGCCCATGATCAAGTTATAGCCAATGAACAACGCTGCCAAAGTCATCAAGAACAGCGGGAAGAAGCCGCCCGTGTTGAAGTACCAAACCAAGCAAAGCACCGACAAAGCCGCCGCCGCCGCGTTTGGTATATGTCCGCCCGGCAGTTTTGTGGCCGACGTATCAACTTTGCCCGCCAGTTTGCCATAGGCAACGACAGAGCCGGTGAACGTCACAGCCCCAATAAAGATGCCCAGGAATAACTCGACCCGCAGGATTGAGACCTCGACGCTGGTTTTATGCGCCAGCAAGGCTGCAAAGCCTTCCAAGACTTCGCGACCCGCATGATCCATAGCCAACACGCGACCAAGCTCTATATGCGCAATCAAGCCCACAAAAACCGCGGCCAGCCCAACAAGCGAATGCATCGCTGCTACCAGCTCTGGCATCTGCGTCATCTGCACTTTGGTGGCCAGTTGATAGCCAATAGCCCCGCCGCCTGCGATCATCAGCAGCGACAAGAACCAATAGCCAGCCCCCGGCCCAACAAGCGTTGCCGCAACGGCCAACCCCATGCCTGAAATGCCGTACCAAACAGCGCGCTTAGCACTTTCTTGCCCAGACAAGCCGCCCAGCGACAGGATGAAAAGAACTGCGGCAACTACATATGCCGCGGTGGTAAATCCAAATTCCATGTTCTCTACCCCTACTTACGATTTCTGGAACATGGCGAGCATGCGCCGTGTCACAAGGAAGCCGCCAAATATATTAATGCCCGTCATGAACACTGCCAATGCTGCCAGCAAGATCACAAGGAACGAGCCCGATCCGATCTGCATCAGCGCGCCCAAGATAATGATCGACGAGATTGCGTTGGTCACAGCCATCAACGGCGTGTGCAACGAATGTGCGACCCCCCAGATGACTTGGAAGCCAATGAACACCGACAAAACGAACACGATGAAGTGCTGCATGAAACTTGCCGGAGCAACGAGGCCCACGGACAGCAAAAGTACCGCGCCAACAACAAGCAGCGTCACTTGCGTCTTTGTCTGTTGTTTAAACTCTGCAACCTCTTTGGCGGCTTTCTCTTCCGCCGTCAGCTCTGGCACTTTTGCTTTCGCAGGCGCCGCTGCAATGGCTGCAATCTTGGGTGGCGGCGGCGGGAAGGTGATCTCGTTATCAAAGGTCACGGTCGCACCGCGGATCACGTCATCTTCCATATCATGTACAATCACACCGTCTTTTTCTGGTGTAAGATCGAACAGCATATGTCTGATATTGTTGGAATAAAGCGTAGAAGCTTGTGCGCCCATCCTTGATGGGAAGTCGGTATAGCCAACAATCGTAACGCCATTATCGGTGACGATTTTCTCGTCCATAACAGTCAGTTTGCAGTTGCCACCCTTCTCGGCGGCAAGGTCAATGATGACTGACCCCGGCTTCATCGCGGCGACCATATCTTCGGTCCACAGCTCTGGCGCTTCGCGGTTCGGGATCAATGCAGTGGTGATCACGATGTCAATTTCAGGGGCCAGTTCAAGGAACTTAGCAAGCTGCGCGTCGCGGAATTCTGGGGACGACACCGAGGCGTAGCCGCCCGTGGCCGCGCCGTCTTGTTGCGCCTCGTCAAAATCTAGGAACACAAACTCGGCGCCCATGCTTTCAACTTGTTCCGCCACTTCGGGGCGCACGTCAAACGCGTAAGTAATCGCGCCCAGCGAGGTCGCGGTGCCGATAGCCGCAAGCCCAGCCACACCGGCACCTACAACCAGAACTTTGGCTGGCGGAACTTTACCCGCAGCGGTCACTTGGCCAGTAAAGAAGCGGCCAAAATTGTTACTCGCCTCGATCACCGCACGGTAGCCTGCGATGTTTGCCATCGACGACAGGGCATCCATTTTCTGCGCACGCGAAATACGCGGCACCATTTCCATGGCAATAACCCGCGCGCCCTTTTTCTTGGCGGCTTCCATGCCTGCCTCGTTGGCAGCAGGGTTAAAGAAGGAGATCAGGGTTTGCCCGTCACGCAACTTCTTGCTCTCGGTGGCGTCAGGCTGGCGCACTTTGACAACGACATCAGCCGCCTTCCACAAGGCGGTGGCGGTTTTAACCACCTCAACGCCCGCGTCCTTATAGACCTTGTCCGAGAAGCCGGCCTTCGCGCCTGCCCCCGTCTCGATCACACAAGTGTGGCCAAGTTTTTGAATTTGTAATGCCGATTCAGGCGTCATGGCCACACGGGCCTCGCCTTCAAAGGTTTCTCTCGGTGCCCCGATTTTCATAGAGGGTCCCCCATCGTCTAAGTAAGTTTCACGCACAGATGAGCGTGGATATCGTTGCTCATGGTGATTCACAAGCTAGTCTTACCAGTATACGAAAGTATACTGCGCCGACCTAACGTCAAATCGCAAGATTATGTCGTACTGGACGCCACAACTTTGCAAGGTAAGGTGATCCAAACGGAGGACGCCCCATGGATTTGTCAGGAAAGCACGCGTTGGTCACAGGCGGCGGTACGGGCATTGGTTTGGCCATTGCTCAAACCTTAGCAGACGCCGGCGCGCAGGTGAGTATTTCAGGGCGCAGACTGTCAGTCCTGCAAGAGGTCGCCACAGATCGGCTGCACCCTTTGGAAATGGATGTCACCCAGCCCGATCAGGTCACTTTGGGCGTTGAAGCGGCCATTGCAGCGCGCGGTCCGGTTCAAATTTGCATCCCAAATGCGGGCATCGCAGAAGGACGTTCTTTGGCAAAAATAGATCTGGAGTTTTGGCGGCGCACCATGGCCACCAATCTGGACGGGGCGATGCTGGCGATACAGGCGTGCCTGCCCTCCATGGTGTCCACCAATTGGGGGCGCGTTATCGCTGTGTCCTCAATTGCGGGGCTGCGAGGATTGCGCGGCGCGCCAGCCTATACCGCCTCCAAGCACGGATTAATCGGCCTTATCCGTGGATTGAGTGAGGACTACATGGGCACACCTTACACCTTCAACGCGCTGTGTCCTGGCTATGTGGACACCGAGATCGTCACGCGCAACACCGCTGAAATTGCCAAACGCGCTGGTTTAAGCGCGCAAGACGCCTTGGGCACGATGGTGCGCGCCAACCGCCACAAGCGCCTGATTGCCCCCAATGAAGTCAGCGCTGCTGCGCTGTGGCTTTGTGCGGCCGGGTCAGGATCGGTGAACGGACAGGCGATAGAAATTGCCGGTGGGCAGGTATGAGAGCGCGGCGCAGCCCGTATTTAGGAGAACAAAGAAGATGAGCGTATTCGAGCGAACGCGTGCGTTGTTTCACCTGCCCGAGAGCATCACCTATCTGGATGGAAATTCGCTTGGCCCTTTGCCGCACACCGCGCAGGATCGTGTTGATGCGATGCTCCGCGATCAATGGGGCGAGATGTTGATCACGGGCTGGAACAAGGCCGGATGGATGGAGCAACCCACGCGTGTCGGCGACCGTGTTGGCACGTTGATCGGAGCGGAGCCGGGCCATGTGGTGATGGGCGACACGCTGTCAATCAAGGTTTATCAAGCGCTGGCATCCGCGTTAGAGATGAACCCGACGCGCCGCGTGATCCTGTCCGACAGCGGCAACTTTCCAACTGATTTGTACATGGCCGAGGGGCTGATCCGAACCCTTGATCGCGGCTTGGAATTGCGCGTGGTGGCCCCCGAGGACGTCGAAACCTCGCTCAGCGACGACATTGCCGTGATGATGCTCACCCAAGTGGATTACCGCACCGGGCGGATGCACGACATGGAGCGCCTGACCAAAGCGGCCCATAAGGTGGGCGCGGTCACGGTTTGGGACTTGGCGCACTCTGCGGGCGCGGTTCCTGTCGATGTGGCCGGGGCTGAGGCTGATTTCGCCGTGGGGTGCAGCTATAAATACCTCAATTCGGGCCCCGGCGGTCCAGCGTTTATCTATGTGGCCCCGCGCCACGTCGCCAACGTGAAACCCGCCCTATCCGGTTGGCTGGGCCACGAAGCCCCCTTTGCGTTTGATCTGGACTACCGCCCCGGAACTGGCATTGAGCGGATGCGCGTCGGCACCCCGCCGGTGATCCAAATGGCCGCGTTAGAGGCTGCATTGGACATCTGGGATATGGTGGACATCCGCCAAGTGCGCGCCCGCTCTATTGAGCTGTCGGAGTTGTTTATCTCCGAAGTGGAGGCCCGTTGCCCCGAGCTGACCCTTGCCAGCCCACGCAATGCAAATCAACGCGGCAGCCAGGTCTCGTTTCGCCACCCAGAGGGCTACGCCATCATGCAAGCGATGATTGCCAAGCGCGTAATAGGCGATTTCCGCGCGCCCGATATTTTGCGCTTTGGGATCACGCCACTCTACACCAATGAGGCCGATGTGATCCGCGCCGCCGAGGCCTTGCAAGAGATCATGAGGGGCAGGCTTTGGGACCGCGACGCCTACAAAATACGCGCCCGTGTGACGTGAAAATCCGAGAGTTCAGCACGGCTGACGGCCCTGCAACATTCAAGGTATTCTACGCGGCCGTCCATAAGGGAGCGGCGGGGAAATACACGGATGCAGAACGATCCGCTTGGGCGCCGAGCAGCCAAATGCCGGATGGCTGGAGCGCGCGACATGCCGCCAACATCGCATATGTGGCCGAAATTGACGGCAAAGTTACGGGCTTCATGACCCTGACCGCTAACGGTTACCTCGACATGGCATTCGTGCTGCCCGAGGCCATGGGCACCGGTGTCGCAAACAGCCTTTATGCCGCGATTGAAGCGCGCGCCAGTGCCACCGGCCTGAGCTTGCTCACCACCGACGCCAGCCACCTAGCGCAGCCGTTTTTCGCCAAACATGGTTGGAAAACCTTAGCCGCACAATCGGTCTCCAAAGGTGGTCAAACCCTAGAGAACTTCCGCATGGAAAAGCCGCTATAACTACTCGGCCACTAACACGCCGCGATCAATCTGGTCTTGCTCAATCGCCTCGAACAGCGCCTTGAAATTACCCTCGCCAAAGCCATCGTCACCTTTGCGCTGGATGAACTCGAAAAATATCGGCCCGATGCAGGTCTTGGAGAATATTTGCAGCAAGATGCGGGTCTCGCCGCCGTCTACGACCCCTTCGCCGTCGATCAAAATGCCATGTTTCTCCATTCGGTCCAGTGGCTCGTCATGGCCCTCAACACGGGTCTTGGACAGCGGATAATATGTCTCTGGCGGCTTGGGCATGAACTTCACCCCCCGCTCCGCGATCTCATCCGTGGCGGCGTAAATGTCATGCGCCCCGACCGCGATATGCTGGATACCTTCGCCCTTGTAGCGCTTCAGATACTCGACGATCTGCCCGGTCTCGCCGCGATCCTCGTTGATCGGAATGCGGATACGCTCGCACGGCGAGGTCAACGCGCGGCTGCGCAACCCGCTATGTTTTCCTTGTATGTCAAAGAACCTAATCTCTTTAAAATTGAATAGCTTACCATAAAATTCAAACCACTTATCCATGTTGCCCTTGTGGACATTATGGGTCAGGTGATCGAGGTAATAAAAGCCCACGCCCTGCGGATGTGTCTTGGCCACCCACGTGAATTCCTCGTTGTACGGGTTCGCCTCGTAATACTGGTCGATAAAGTACAGCAACGAGCCGCCGATACCCACAATCGCGGGAACATCCATGGTCTTACCAGCGCCCTCATAGGGCTCAGCCCCCTGAGAAACCGCGTGGCGAAAAGCGTGCTCCGCATCGACGACACGCCACGCCATAGAGGGCGCACATGGGCCGTGCTCGTCGACAAATTTACGCGCGTGGCTGCCCGGCTCGTTGTTGAGCACATAGGTAATGTCGCCCTGTTGCCACAACTCTATCGCCTTGGTTTTGTGGTTGGCGGTGTGGGTGTAGCCCATCTTGGAGAACAGCGCGCGCAGGGTCTCGGGCTCGGGGCTGGCAAACTCGACAAATTCAAAACCGTCGGTGCCCGCGGGATTGCTCTCGCAAATGGTGGCTTTGGCGGCGTTATGTGGAAATGGACCCATGCGTGATGCTCCTGAGGAAATGAGAGAGGATCGCTCAAGTATTGCGCATAATGCATGCCATTTTATCGCTTTATGTAGCGTAAAATTACAGTATATTGCGTGATATAATCACCATAACTCAAAACCATGAGAAAATTACGCGTCCATGACCACGCTCGATGACACCGACCTGAAAATCCTGGACCTTCTGCAACGCAACGGGCTGATGACGGCCAATGCGCTTGGTGATGCGGTCCACCTGTCGCCCTCCCAAGCCGCGCGCCGCAAGCAACGTCTAGAGGCCGAGGGCTATATTTCAGGCTACCACGCCCGCCCCGACGCGGCAAAACTGGGCTTAAGCGTTCAGGCCTTCGTACAGGTTCAGACCGCCAGCCATATGCCTGAAACCCATCAAAGTTTTCTGCGCCTTACAGAGGTACAACCTGAGATCATTGCCGCATGGACCTTAACCGGCGAGGCCGACTATATGCTGCGGGTGATTTGCACTGATCTAAGCGCGCTCAACCGGTTGGTGCAAGATGTGCTGCTGCCCCATCCTGCCGTCGGGCGGGTGCAAAGCCAGATCGTCATGGATCAACTCAAAGCCGACGCGCCTTTGCCGACTTAGCTAGCGCATATGATAGGTCAGGGCCGCGTGGATGATATGGGCCACGACCTGAGGTTCGGCCTTGAGCAAGACGCCGCGCGCCCCTGAAAACTCGGGCAATTCCCCGAATATCCGGCGCGCGTCCTCAATGATCGAGGTGCTGCACGGCACCATAAGCGCCGCTTGCCCGCCTATTTGGCCTAACCGCAGGGTCGTGCCGGTTTTCGGGGCTTCGGTCAAATAGGCCGGCTCGCCCCATTTCAGCGTTTCGCTCAACGGCCCCACCCCATCAATCGCAGCGGCTTGTTGGTAAATTTGCTGCCTGATTTTTAACAACTGTTGCCTCACCAAATGCGGCAAGCCATCAAACGCAGCAGAAACTGTCATTGGCGGGCTATCTACGGTTGGCATTCTGGCTCTCCATTTCTATCTTAAAGCATAGGCTCAAGCTGTTTCACAAATCTTGCTGAAATTGCGCCAGCCAGTAACGCCGCCATCCTTCCTGTCAACCAATGCGCCTCTGGTGCAAAATAAAGCAAACCTAAACCAAACTCTGGTCAATATCGGCCAAACTCAAGGTCACCTATGGAATCGTTTCTTCTACAATCCACGATCTATCTTTTAGCCGCCTGCGTCGCAGTGCCCTTGGCTGTTCGCCTTGGGCTTGGCTCGGTGTTGGGGTACTTGATGGCTGGCATTATCATTGGTCCGGTCGGTGGGTTGGTCGGCTCGGAAACCCAAAGCCTGCAACATTTTGCCGAATTCGGTGTGGTGATGATGCTCTTCATTATCGGGCTAGAGTTGGAACCACGCGCCCTGTGGGACATGCGCAACCGCCTGTTGGGCCTCGGGGGGCTGCAAGTTACCCTAACCACCGGCTTTATCTATCTGGCGGCCACAGCCCTAGGGCAACCCTGGAGCATTGCACTCGCCGTCGGTCTGATCTTTGCCCTATCATCAACCGCGATCGTGCTCCAAACCCTGAACGAGAAAAACCTGATGCAAACCGGCGGTGGTCGGTCTGCCTTCTCGGTGCTGCTGACCCAAGACATCGCGGTCATCCCAATGCTGGCTTTCCTCCCGTTACTGACCTGGCCCGGGCTAAACGCCCCGCACGCCACAACAGAAACCGGCCATGAGCCCCCCCATGCAGCCATGTCACTAATGGAGGACTTGCCCGGTTGGGGCGTCACCTTGATTACGGTCACTGCGATTGTGCTGATCATCGTTGGCGGGCATTATCTGACCCGCCCGATTTTCCGCTATATCCACTGGGCGCGACTGCGCGAGATGTACACTGCCGTCTCGCTGCTTTTTGTCGTCGGGGTCGCAGCTTTGATGCTGCTGGTGGGGCTGTCGCCTGCGCTTGGGGCCTTCCTCGCGGGCGTGGTTTTGGCAAACAGCGAATTCCGCCACGAGTTAGAGGCCGACATCGAACCATTCAAAGGGCTGCTGCTGGGGTTGTTCTTTATCACCGTGGGCGCCGGTATTAACTTTGGCACGCTAATGGGGGCGCCGTTACTGATCGTGGGGCTGACCCTTGGCGTCATGACCATCAAGGCGGCCGTGCTGTTTGTCCTCGCCGTTATGTTCCACATCAAAGGGCGCGACAGAATGCTGTTTACGCTGGGACTGGCACAGGCGGGTGAATTCGGCTTTGTTTTGACGAGTTTCACAGTCGGGCAAAACGTGATTCCGACCCATCTATCCGAGACCTTGCTGCTGGTCATCGCGCTCTCGATGTTGCTCACCCCCTTGCTGTTCATCGCCTATGACAAGCTGCAACACCGCATTCGCGACCATGGCGAGGCAACACCACACGACGACATCGACGATCAACAGCCGATCATTATTGCCGGAATCGGGCGCTTCGGGCAGGTGGTAAACCGGTTGCTTCAAAGCTCGGGCTATCAAACCACGGTGCTTGACCACGACTTGCCGCTGATCCAGCTCATGCGCCGCTTCGGTTTCAAAGGGTTCTTCGGTGATCCGACACGCCCGGAGATGCTCCATGCCGCAGGGCTGGCCGAAGCGCGCGTGCTTGTGGTGACCGTTGACAACCCGAAGGCCGCGACCAAAATTGTCACCTTCGCCCGCCAAGAGAGGCCGGACCTGAAGATCATTGCCCGCGCACGCGACAGGGTTCACGTCTTCGAGCTACACCAAGCCGGAGCCGATAAAGTCATCCGGGAGATGTTTGACAGCTCGCTGCGTGCCGGGCGGTATGTCTTAGAGGAAATGGGGCTGACAGAGCACGAATCCCACGAGCAGGAAGTCGCGTTTTTCCGCATGGACCGCCACGCCGTTCTGGAGCTTGCCGAGCTTTGGGACCCCGCCCGCCCCGTGACCGAAAACGAGGCCTATATGGAGCGTGCCAGAGAGTTGAACCGTGACTTAGAGGTCGAGCTTCTAGCCAAGCTTGCCAACCGCACCGAGAGCGATTGATCAGCCGTCGCTGACCCCCGCTTCGGCAAAGGTTGCCATGCCCGAATGGCACGCAACCGCGGCCTTGAGCACGCCAATCGCCGCCGCACCGCCAGAGCCTTCACCAAGGCGCAAACCCAATGATAGCAATGGCTCTTTGCCCAAACCGTCTAGCATTTTGCGATGCGCGCCCTCTGCCGACAGATGTCCCGCAACACAGTGATCCAGCGCGCCGCCATGGGATTTTTCCAAAACTGACGCAGCGGCACAGCAAATAAAGCCATCGAGAATGACCGGGATACGATGCGCGCGCGCCGCAGCTATCGCGCCAGCCATCGCCGCCAATTCTCGCCCGCCCAAGCAGCGCAAAACCTCCAGCGGGTCGCGTGATGCATGCAGCGCCAGCCCCTCATTCACGACACGGGCTTTATTGGCTAGCCCAGCGTCATCAACGCCCGTACCGCGCCCGACCCAATCCGCGCCCGTGCCGCCAAATAGTGCAGCCCCCAATGCGGCCGCTGGCGTCGTATTGCCAATGCCCATCTCGCCGGTGACTAGCAAGTCAGCCGATGCATCCACCGCGTCCCAGCCAGTTTGTAGCGCGGCGACACACTCCGCCTCGCTCATCGCGGGGGCAAAGGTGAAATCTGCTGTGGGGCGGTCCAATTCAAGCGCGAAGACATCCATCTTTGCCCCAAACGCCTTGGCCAACTGATTGATCGCTGCGCCGCCATGTTCAAAATTGGCGACCATTTGCACAGTTACCTCAGCTGGAAACGCCGACACCCCTTGCGCACAAACCCCGTGATTTCCCGCAAAGATCACGATCTGCGGAGCCTGCATCTGTGGCCGATCCGTGCCGCGCCAGCTGGCATACCAAATCGCCAAATCTTCCAGCCGCCCCAACGCACCGGGGGGCTTAGTCAACTGGCTATTTCGGTCCTGCGCGCCCTTATAGGCCTGCGCATCAGCATCCGGAGCCTGCATTAAAAGCTGTGCAAATTCGGTGAGAGTGGTAAATTTAGCCATGATCTACTCGCAATTGTAAAACTCGTTGCATCTGTTTACCCCTGACACACACAGACACAAGCAGATGACGGCGGCACTTGATGAACAATTCCGACACACAGCGCATACAGGGCGAAGATATTTGGGTCGCGCTTGGCCTTTTAACCCGCCTGCCCCTGCCCCATCGCACATGGGACCAGACACGCCCAGCGGCGCACGCAGCTTGGGCTTACCCGCTGGTGGGCTTGATAATCGGTGGGCTGGCTTGCCTGCTGGGCACAGTTTTTGTTTGGCTGGGCCTGCCCACAGGCGTCACGGCCGCGGCCCTGTTGCTTTGCATGACGTTGCTGACCGGGGCCATGCATGAAGACGGGTTGGCCGACAGTGCCGATGGGTTTTGGGGCGGCGACACGCCTGCACGGCGCTTAGACATCATGAAAGACAGCCACATTGGTGCCTATGGCGTCATCGCCCTGATTGCGGGGTTCACACTGCGTTGGAGCGCTTTGAGCGCGCTGATCACGGCGGGATACCTCTGGGCTCCGATGCTGGTCGCGGCAATCACCTCGCGCGCGGCAATGGCCTACGTCATGAACGCGCTGCCAAATGCCCGCCAGACCGGTCTGTCCAGCATGACCGGACGCCCCGGCACAATCGCCACTCGCATCGCAATTGGCTTGGGAGTGCTCGCGTGCGTGGCCGGGTTCGGCCTCGCAGGGGTATGGGCTATTTTATGCGCTATTGCCGCGACAGCATTTTGTAGCACCCTCGCCAAGCGTAAAATTGGCGGTCAAACAGGTGATATCTTGGGGGCCACTCAACAAGTCATTGAAATCGTTATTTTAGCGACGGCCTGCACACTCATCCTATAGCGCGCCGGACAGGTGATAGCGCTTGCGAATAACACCAGCTTCAGACCTGTCGTAAGTCACAAACCCCATGGCCTTGTAATACCCAAGTCCAAGCGCATTTCCGCGCCCTATCGTGGCATCAACATCGCGCACCCCCGCGAGCACCGCAGCCCGCACCGTCGCCTGAAACAAAGTGGCCCCCACACCACGCCCCGATGCTCTTGGGCTGACATAGGTTCCAATGATCCCCCAGCCGGGTGTGACGCCATATTGGTTACCCTTTGTTGCGCGTTTAAGCGACTGGAACCCCAAAAGAGTGCCCGCCTCTCCCTCGGCAACAACACATGCAATCTTGTCGACATGCTCGACATAGAATTTGCGCATATGATCGGGGTCCGTGGCGCGGTCACTGCCTGAAGTAGCAACAATCCCGGCCAGAATAGCGCTCATGCCCGGAGTGTCCGCCCCACGTGCAGCTCTGATAATCATGCATCTCACTCACAAGTGGTAAACCAAAAGGCTGCGCCCGTTAATCGGGCGCAGCCTTCAAATCTGATGGTCGTATTGACAGCTTAAGCCGCGACAGGCGGCGTCCGGCTGACCAGAACGTCGTCAATCTCTTGCACCGAGGTTGGCTCTTCTTTGCCCTGCACAACGGCAATCTCGCGGGCTAGACGCTCCAGTGCGGCTTCATAAAGCTGGCGCTCGGAATAGCTTTGCTCGCGCTGGTCGCCGTGGCGATGCAAATCGCGCACCACTTCAGCGATGGCGATCAAGTCGCCTGAGTTGATCTTTTGCTCATACTCTTGGGCGCGACGCGACCACATGGCGCGCTTCACACGGGCCTTGCCTTTAAGCGTCTTGAACGCCTGTGCCACCAAGTCAGGCGAGGACAGCGAGCGCATGCCCACTTCAATCGCTTTATGCGTTGGCACACGCAGCGTCATCTTGTCTTTCTCGAAAGCCACCACGAAGAGTTCCAACTCAAAACCCGCAACTTCCTGCGTCTCGACATTGACGATTTTGCCGACCCCATGGGCGGGGTACACAACAAACTCATTGGGGCTAAAGTCTTGTTTTTTCTTGCTCATATATTATTCGCCCCCAAGGGAAGCGCCCTTCTTGCACAGCGAAAAAGACGGGCCGGAGAAAGCTCTCCGGTCAGTCCTCACCCATGTCTGGTTTGTAACGCCTTGGCATAACTTGGCACTGGCGTCGGTCATCCTTGCAAAGAATCATATCACAAAAATGAGTAATTCAAAAGCCTAAGCTTAGGATTAACCGCCCTCACCAGGTTTCTCGGAGAAGTACTTCTCCAATTTACCATCTTCGCCGTCGCGGTCTTCGGCCTCGGGGAGCTGGTCTTTCTTGGTGATGATAACCGGCCACATTTCTGAATACTTCCGGTTGAATTCGACCCATTTCTCCATATCCGGCTCAGTATCTGGGCGAATAGCATCTGCAGGGCATTCTGGCTCGCACACGCCGCAGTCAATGCATTCATCGGGATGGATCACCAACATGTTTTCGCCCTCGTAGAAACAATCTACGGGGCATACCTCGACACAGTCGGTGTATTTGCAGGCAATGCAGGCGTCGTTGACGATGTAAGTCATGAGTAGTGTCCGATTTCTCTTGTCGATGTTGTCCTAAGCATGAGCGCGAGATCATTCAAGGCCACGATCACGTGAAAGATCAAGACTGCGGCGATCTTTCTTGGTTGGACGCCCCCCAACGCGGTCCGCGCCGGGCGTTCTATGCTTCTTTTCTTGAACGGGCGTTTTATCAAGATACAGCGCTTGTGCTTCGGGCGCCGGGCCACGGCGATGACCACAGCCAACAATCTCCACCACTCGGATTTTCTCGCCCAGAGCAAAAGTCAGGGTGTCCCCCGCGCCTACCTTGATTGCGGGTTTAATCACCTTATTGGCGTTAACGCGCACATGTGATCCACTCACCTGCTTTGCAGCCAGCGTGCGGGTTTTAAAAAACCGCGCATGCCAGAGCCACTTATCAAGACGAATAACCTCACGCGTCATCTAATATCACCCACACGGCAAAACTCTTTAAAAGAGTTTTCACAAAAGTCTCTAAGAGACTTTTTCCCATCAACTGAGCTAGTCCCTTTTCAGCCCCATCAGGGCCGCTGCGAATGGGTTGTCAGGATCAATGGCTTTTTCTTTCCGTGGCGGTCGAGACTGAAAGCTTTGCGCTTTGTTATCGCGCCCCTTATTGTCCTGGCGTGCCCCGCCCTTACCTTTTGGTTTGCCGCGCGGCTTAGCTTTCCCACGCGCATCGCCTTGTGGGCGAGTACCAGCTTCACGAGGCTTACGAGCACCAAAACCGCCCCATGTGAACGTGTAAAACACCTCCATGTCGGGCGCAGTTTCCTCTGTCGCGTCTGCAGCTTTAGGCTCCGCAGCAACGTCCTCGGGAGACGTCTCAATAGACGCATCGGCTTTCGCCACTTCATCAACAGTTACGGCGTCAGGTTTTGCGCCTTCTGTTTGCGTCTTATCAGCTTGCGCCTCTGGCTTCACCTCCGCCACAGGCTTCACTTTCACGCGCTCGGATTTCTCGGCCTTATAGCCAAGACCGCCCATCAGGTCAGCAAACTGTTCCAGCGTGGTGCCAGTGATCGACAACATGTCAGCCTTGGCCTCAAATCCGCCCCGGCTATTCTCAGCGCGCAACTGATCGGCAAGGCGCTCAAGCATGTCGATACGGATCGCCCGCTCGCCCGCCAAACGATAGCCCGCTTGGGTGTAATACCCCTCAGGCGCATCCTTGACAGCTGGCACAGTCACCAAACCTGCGGGCGGAGCTTCGGGAAACTCAGCCAAATCTTTTTGCAGCGACCATAGCACCAAGCGCAAACGCGTCGGGGCAGGCTTCAACAGCAAAGGCATGAAGATAGTAAACTGGCCAAAGCGAATGCCATGCTTGCGCAGCGCGCCGCGCGCATCTTGGTCCAACGCTTTCACATCCGACGCCACGGCCTCACGGGTCAACACCCCCAAAGCTTCCGACATCTGAAAGGCAAAGCCCTTGGCCAAGCCAGACAATGCTTCATCCTTGCCCATGGCGATCATCGGCTCAAATGCGATGGCAATTTTGCGGTCGATGAAATGCTGCATCCGACGTTTGACCTTCTCGGCCACATCCGCGCCAGCCTCATCATCGACAAAGGCCTCAACACCGGGCTTCAACGGCTCGGAGCCCTTGACCAGCTTGCCCACCGCCATGTCGCCCCACATCAGGCCACCCTGCTCAGTGAAATCCATCTCGGTATCCGGCGCGTTATAGAATTTATCTGCACGCAGATTGAAATGGGGCGCCAAGGCCGCCACCGCTGCCTGGCGCAGCATCTTTGCCTCTTCCGGGCTAGAGCTTTGGTCCTGCCGGAAGCGGAACCCATCAAGACGGCCGATCATCTGATCTTCTACCGTCACTTCACCCTTGTCGTTCACGTCAGCCACGAGGCTCTCCTTCTGCTTCAACCGCCGCAACAACACCGATGTGCGCCGGTCGACAAATCTTTGCGTCAGCGCCCCGTGAAGGGCATCCGACAGGCGGTCTTCTACAGCACGAGTTTCCCCGCGCCAATGGGTTTCATCCTGCACCCAGCCTTTGCGTTGCGCCACGTAGGTCCATGTGCGGATAAACGCCAATCTTTTAGACAAAGTGTCTATATCACCATCACTGCGATCAATTCGCGAAACTTGGGCAGCCATATAATCCTGCGGCACCTGCCCCTTATCGTGCATATAGCCAAAAATCGTCTCGAGCATCGCCGCATGTTCGCCCTGACTAATCCCGCGAAAATCGGGAATACGGCACACGTCCCACAATAGTTTCACATCCTGCGGCGTAGAGACGCGGGCGTCTACCTCCACGACATCGCGCAGTGCCTTTAGCGCCAATACATCATCGGCATCACGCGCCCGGCTTAACCAGTCATGGTCCGTGCGCTGCTCAAGGCTTTGCAACAACCGCCCGATGGAGCCAAACTCAAGCCGGTCATTGCGCCACTGCAACTTCTTAACCGGGGTAAACTTGGCCGACGTGATGGCCTCCACCACCTCCTCGTCCAGCGCCTGCGCCTCGCCCGTCACACCAAACGTCCCCGGCTCCATATAGCGCCCGGCACGGCCCGCAATCTGGGCCAACTCATTGGGGTGCAAATAGCGCATCCGCCGCCCGTCAAACTTGCTTAACGCGGAAAAGGCCACATGGCTGATGTCCAAGTTCAACCCCATGCCGATAGCATCCGTGGCCACCAGATAATCCACATCCCCGTTTTGATACATCTCGACCTGCGCGTTGCGCGTGCGCGGGCTAAGCGCGCCCATGACCACGGCACAGCCGCCCTTTTGGCGGCGGATCAGCTCGGCAATCGCATAGACATTCTCAACCGAAAATCCAACGATTGCACTGCGCGGCTTCAAGCGACTAATCTTCTTAGAACCAGTATAGCTTAGCTCCGAGAACCGCTCGCGGCGCATAAACTGCGCCTTCGGTTCAATCGCCGCAATCGCGCTGCGCATCGTGTCAGAGCCCATGAACAGCGTCTCAAGCAGCCCGCGCGAGCGCAGCAGGCGATCCGTGAACACATGGCCGCGTTCCGGGTCGGCGCAAAGCTGTACCTCATCCACCGCCAAGAAATCCGCGCCCATTCCCTCAGGCATCGCCTCGACGGTGCACACCCAATATTGCGCGCGCGACGGCACGATGCGCTCTTCGCCAGTGATTAGCGCCACCACAGACGGGCCGCGCAGCGCCACGATCTTGTCGTAGACCTCGCGTGCAAGCAGGCGCAATGGCAGGCCGATAACCCCCGTGCGATGCGCCAGCATCCGTTCAATCGCGTAATGGGTTTTGCCGGTGTTGGTGGGGCCGAGAACCGCCGTGATGCGCGCCTGTTGGCTCATATCTGGCCCTTAAAGTTACGGGGCCAAACGCATCGGCCAGCCGTTTAAATATCTTGACCGGAAACTATCTTTTCCAGCCGCTCAATAGCTTCTTTTAGGCCGCCACGATGGGGATGTATAGCGGCGGCAGCCTTGTAGGCCTCCAAGGCATCCGCCTCGCGATCCAGCTCTTCCAAAATGCGCCCCAAACCTTGCAACGCGCCGAAATGTTTCGGGTTTAAAGCCAATGTGCGCTCAATATCCGCGATAGACAGCCCGTATTGGTCAGCATTAAAGAACGCCGTGGCACGGGCATTCCAGCCTTCGGCGAAATCCGGCGCATGGTCGGTCAGCGCGGTCAAGTGCCCAATCGCTTTGGCAAGGTCGCCAGCTTGCATCGCCGCACGCCCACGGTGCAGCAATAAATCCATCGCCGGAGAGCCAGAGCGCGACCATTCCCGCCAGACTTTTTCCTCCACCTCTTGCCACGCCTCGTTCTCGGGCTGGGCAAGCTGCTCCATCCACGTTTGCAACTTGGGATTTTCCGCCTTGGCAACACCTGCAAAACAAGCAACTACTACTACTGCCGTAACGAAAATGTTGAGGAATTGGTGCGAAGCTTTCATAACGCCTTTAACTCTAGCTCGCGATTTGCAAATAATCAAAGCAAGTAACCGCCAGCCAATCACATTTCTAGGAGAATCCTATCATGAGCGATGTAATCAACAAGGCCGTAGAAGCCCTCTCAGCCAAATTAGACGGCGGCTTTGACGGCTCTGTCAAATTCGTGATCGAAGACGAAGGCGCGATCATGGTCGACAGCGACGGCGTGCGCGCTGGCGATGACGAGGCCGAATGCACCATGACCGCAGACACCGAAACTTTTGATGCCATTCTCAGCGGCGACCTGAACCCGACCGCGGCCTTCATGACTGGCAAGTTGACCGTGGACGGTGACATGGGCGCCGCAATGAAGCTTGGTTCGGTTCTGTCATGAGCCTGACCCCTGCGCCTTTTTATGCAGATGTAGCTGACGGCCCTGACGGCGGCGCGGCCTATTGGCTGACCGCCTCGGACGGGGTTCGCATCCGCATTGGCGTTTGGGGTGGCGGGAAAGGCGGCCCAGCCAAGGGCACTGACAAAGGTACCGTGCTGCTGTTTCCAGGCCGCACGGAATACATCGAAAAATATGGCCGCACAGCAAAGGCATTTGCCGATCGGGGGTTCTCGACCGTGGCCGTAGACTGGCGCGGCCAAGGACTGGCGGATCGTGCGCTGGATAATCGCCTTATTGGCCATGTTATCGAGTTCACCGAATACCAAAAAGACATTGAGGCCGTGTTGGCTGCCCTGCCTGAATTGGGCCTGCCTGATCGCATGGGCATGGTCGGCCACTCGATGGGGGGCTGCATCGGCCTGCGCGCCTTGATGGAGGGCCTGCCGGTCTGCGCCGCAGCTTTTTCCGGCCCGATGTGGAACATCGCATTGGGTCCGTTTCGGCGCAACATGGGGTGGGGCCTCGCGGCAATCAGCCGTCACTTGGGGCTAGAGCATCTGCTGGCACCGGGGACCGGAGAAACGCCGTATCCACTGGCAAACCCGTTTGAAAACAACATGCTAACGCCCTGCCCTGACATGTACGACTACATGCGCCAGCAGTTGAAATCCTATCCCGATCTGGCGCTTGGCGGACCATCGCTGGGGTGGTTGTATCAGGCCTTGAATGAATGCCACACCCTGTCCCTGCGCCCAACGCCCGATGTACCGACACTGACGTTCCTCGGCACCAACGAGCGTATCGTTGACGTGCCTGCCATCCATGACCGGATGGCGCGTTGGCAGTCCAATGGCGAGTTGCGGATAATCGAGGGCGGCGAACATGAGATATTGCTGGACCTGCCCGACGTGCAAACGAAAATTTACGATGCGATCGTGGACCTTTTCACCCGCAGCTAAGTCCAAGCCTTAAACAGGCACCAGCACCCCGTCTTCCAAGCGCACCATGCGGTCCATTCGGGCTGCCAACTCCATATTATGCGTGGCAATCAGCGCCGCCAAACCAGTGGCGCGCGCCAGCTCCATCAATGCATCGAACACTTGATCCGAGGTGCCCGGATCAAGGTTCCCAGTCGGCTCATCCGCCAAAAGCAGCGCCGGCTTGTTCGCCAAAGCCCGGCAAAACGCCACCCGCTGTTGCTCACCGCCTGACAGCTCTCCGGGGCGATGTTCCGCGCGCGCCTCGACGCCAACAATGCCCAGTAGTTCCAAAGCGCGCGCCTGCGCATCGCGCTTTGACACCCCCGCCGCCAGTTGCGGCAACACGATGTTCTCTATGGCGGAAAACTCCGGCAGCAGGTGGTGAAACTGATAGATGAACCCAATTTTGGTACGCCGCGCCAAGGTGCGCGCGCCATCCCCCTTGCCGGTCAGATCATCCCCCCCAAGCACAACCCGCCCCGCATCAGGCGTGTCCAGCAGCCCCGCGATATGGAGCAACGTCGATTTGCCCGCACCCGAGGGCGCGACCATGGCCACGACCTCGCCCGCCGCGATCTCTAGGTTGACACCGCGTAGCACCGCAATCTCATTTGGTTGGCCCGCGTTATAGATTTTCTCGACCCCGTCGAGCAGCAATGCCGCATCACTCATAGCGCAGGGCCTCCACCGGGTTCATGCGCGCAGCACGGCGCGCCGGAAAAATTGTGACAACAAAACTAAGCACCAGCGACAGAGAAATCGCCGACAGCACATCGCCCAATTCCAAACGTGCGGGCAATTTCGAGATCAACCGGACAGAGGAATCCCAAACGCCGCCACCGGCAAAGTAATTCACCACGGCAAAAATCTGGTCAATATAGATAGCGAAAAGGCAACCAAGGGTCATACCAGTAATCGTGCCGATCACCCCAATCGACGCACCACAGATGAAAAATACCCGCATGACCGAGCCTTCACTCAACCCCATCGTGCGCAAAATACCGATATCGCGACCTTTGTTTTTCACCAACATAATCAGCCCCGACACAATGTTCATCGAAGCGATCAAAACCAAAATGGACAAGATCAAGAACATCACATTGTCCTCCATCTCCAACGCCCGCAAAAACGCGCCCGAGCTGTCGCGCCATGTCCACAGCAACGCGCCCTCGCCTGCGGCATCCAGCAAGCCCCGCTCTGCCCCCACGACGTCTTCCGGGTCATCCAGAATGACCTCGATCTCATCGGCCACGCCTTCGCGGTTAAAGTAGTCTTGCGCCTTATCGAAAGGCATGTAGATGCGGGTTTTGTCGATATCATAGCGCCCGACTTGGAAAATATAGACCACCTCATAGACCACCACCCGTGGCGAGGTGCCAAACGCGGTGCGCGTGCCATTGGGCGAAATCAGTTTGACCTTATCGCCCACCGCAACCCCAAGCGCGCGCGCCACGCCCCAGCCAATCGCTATACCCTCGTCAAAGCGCGAAATATCGCCCAGCTTTTGTTCCGGATTTGCAACGCGGCGAATGGACTTCAGATCTGCCGCGCGAATGCCAAACACCTCGGCACCGGCGTTGCCAGTGGGCGTCGCCGCCATCACCTGCCCCTTGATTAGCGGGGCCGCACGCACAACGCCCGAAACTTCGGCCAGTTTGGCGGTTAATGCATCATAATCGGAAACCACCCGCGCATAGGTGCCCGTCGCACTGGTTTGCCCCGACGAGTAAACCGTCACATGGGCATTCGCGCCCAAAATAGTGTCCACGAACTCATAGCGAAACCCCGAGCGCACCGCCAAGGTGATGATCAACGCAGCCACCGCCAAGGTAATGCCGATCAAGCTGATCCATGTCATCACCGACACGCCGCCTTCGGTGCGTTTGGCGCGCAAATAGCGCCATGCGATCATCCACTCGAACCCCGCAAAGGGGGGCGTGGAGCTGTGGTTATTTCTGCTCAACGATGCTCTCCTGCTCGCTTTTGCGGCAACATTTGCGCTGATCGTGCTGGGGGGTCAAGCCTCTGCCGGCAAACTGTCGCCGATCTACGTGAAAAGTGAAGAAACGCGAAACAGCTTGGAAACGGGGTCATTTCACCCGCTTTCCCCCCTGTTTTAGGGATGATTCACCCGCACTTCGGCTATGAAAACGCCCAAAAGATGGGCGAATCGACTAAAGTGGCGATGTGGGACCAAACAAACCTCGACCGCTACTTCGTACTCCGGCCTTCACATTTAGAAGGCTAAAGGTCCCATGCCGGAGTCGACGTAAACAGTAAAAGCGGCCACCAAGGGAGACAGAAATATGTCAACGAAGTTAGTGATTGGCCTTGATGGGCACAGTTCGGGAGAGCGCGCGTTAGACTTCGCCAAAACTCTCGCCGAGCAGATTGGATCATGCGAAATATATGTCGTCTACGTCATCGAGTGGTCGCCATATTCCTTCCAAACAGCCGAAGAAAACGCCGTGCGTCACAAGCGCCGCGAAGAAGAAATCTCCACCGCCAGTGAGCGCGTCGTCGCCCCCGCAGTCAAAACGCTCACCGATAGCGGCCTGACAGCAACCGGCAAAGTCCGGCACGGCAATGTGGCCGACACACTCAATGAAATCGCCATCGAGCTGGGGGCCGCACAGATTATCGTCGGTCGCTCTACTGAAACGGGTCTGTCCAAGCGCATCTTCGGCAGCTCAACAGCTAATCTCGTGATGGAAGCCACCGTGCCCGTCACGGTCGTCAACTGAGGGGGCTGACATGAATATTTTAAACAAATACACAGCCTCAGCCGCAGCCTTTGCGGTTTCCGCAGCACCGGCACTTGCGCAAGAGGCCGAAAGCCTTGATGCGAAAGTCAACGCGGCGTTTGCTGCAATCACCGGGCCTTTCGTGAACTTCATCTTTGCACCGTTTCCGGGCACTGCTTTCCCGTGGATCGTTATGTGGCTGGTCGTCGCGGCCTCCATCTTCACCATCTACTTCGGATTTGTGCAGTTCCGTTTCTTCAGCCACGCAATTGCGCTGGTGAAAGGCGACTACTCCGATCCCAATGACGCGGGCGAGGTCAGTCACTTCCAAGCGCTGGCAACGGCGCTGTCTGGCACCGTGGGCCTTGGCAATATCGCAGGCGTTGCGGTGGCTGTGGGTATCGGTGGTCCGGGGGCTACGTTCTGGATGATCCTTGCGGGTCTTTTGGGCATGGCATCCAAGTTCACCGAGTGTACCTTGGGCGTTAAATACCGCAACGAGTACCCTGACGGCACCGTTTCTGGTGGCCCGATGTACTATATCTCCAAGGGCTTTGACGAGTTGGGCCTACCGGGCGGCAAAATCCTCGCGGTGGTGTTCTCGATCTTCTGTATTTTGGGCGCACTTGGCGGCGGCAACATGTTCCAAGCCAACCAAGCACATGCTCAGATTTCAGGCATCATTGGCGACTACCCCGGCTGGATCACTGGCATAATCTTCGCGGCTGTGGTGTTCGTGGTGATCGTTGGTGGCGTTAAGTCTATCGCCAGCGTGACCGAGAAAGTCGTGCCATTCATGGGTATTCTCTATGTCGGTGCGGCCTTGATCATCTTGATCGTCAACTACGACAAAATCGGCTGGGCCTTTGGCCAAATCTTCGGCGGGGCCTTCACTGGCTTGGGCGTTGCAGGCGGTATGGTCGGCGCGTTGATCCAAGGGTTTAAGCGGGCGGCGTTCTCGAATGAGGCTGGCGTTGGCTCTGCGGCGATTGCCCACTCGGCGGTGAAAACCAAAGAACCAATCACCGAAGGGTTCGTATCCCTGCTAGAGCCACTGATTGACACGGTAGTGATCTGCACCATGACGGCGCTGGTTATCACCATCTCTGGTCAGTTGATCGTGGACCCTGAAACCGGCAACTACATGCTCAACGAGAGCGGCAAAGCCATCGCCACAGTTGGCGGCACCAGTGGTGTGGCCCTGACTTCGGCGGCGTTTGCATCCGGTATCAGCTGGTTCCCGTTCGTGTTGGCAATCGCAGTTGTGCTGTTCGCCTTCTCGACCATGATCTCGTGGAGCTACTACGGGCTGAAAGCATGGACCTACCTGTTCGGCGAGGGCAAAACCTCTGAGCTGGTATTCAAGCTGATCTTCTGCGTGTTCATCGTCATTGGTGCCGCAGCCAGCCTTGGCCCAGTGATTGACTTCTCGGACGCGGCAATCTTTGCCATGGCTGTGGTCAACATCTTCTGCCTCTACTTCTTGATGGGCGTCGTGAAGAAAGAGTTGGTTTCCTACTCGGCACGTCTGAAATCAGGTGAGATCAAGAAGTTCACGCATTAAGCGCTTGGACTAACTTGGGCAAAATAAACATAAAAAGGGGCGCTCCCGAGCGCCCCTTTTTTCATTCTAAAGTCACCGCAGTGTGCCGTGCCTACTCCAATGCATCAATTGCTTTGGACAGATGCGCCAAACGCGCATTCAGCTCTTTAGTGATCTCGGAAATTTCCGCTTGAAGCTCCAACTTGGTGGCCGCTGTTACCTTGCTGTCAGCCAGCAAGTGGTCAAGTTCAGTGACCGCACCCGCCAGAAGCGGAGAAATATCCTGCCTGACATTGCTTCCTGATACCGGCTTACCCATCCGCTTAAACTCATAACTGCGGCGCTTGGGCAGGAACGAGCCGCGCGGACGGCCATAATTGATCCGCAACACATCCATATCATCTGAAATTCGCACCAGCGAGTAATGTACAATCTGACTGGGGTTGAGAATGCCCATCTCAGATAGGTTTGGGGTTTCTACGCTCATCTGATTTCCTTCACTTGAATGCCTGCGAAAACAGCAGGAATTTCTACACTATAGGAAGATGTAGGAAATGCGATGATATACTACGGCTTCAAAATCAGAGTGTTGCAAACGGAGCAAGACTTAACGCAAGAGTGGATTCAGCTGAGCCATGGCCCGACCAAAGGCACCAATGCCACGCCAATTTTTCGGGTGTTCTCTGCGTCCAGATGCAGCCCGTCTACCGGCGATGTCTGCGCCACACTCCCCGCATCAAAGAACGCACATCCAAGCTGATTTGCCTGGCCTTCCACCAAAGCAGGATAGCGCGACGAGGCGTCAATCATCTCCGCCGTGACATCGCCTTGCGTACTCTCAACCATCACAGGCGGCGCAATCAGCATCACCTCCGGCGTGTGGGCCTGCTCACACCGCCACGCATGATGGCGGATAATTTCAACCAATCGCGCCAGCCCGTAGGCCGCCTGAGTTGGTGCCACCCCCCAAAACATATCATTGGTTCCAAGCATCACGATGACCCCGTCAAGCGGCGCATGGGTATGCAAAATAGACGGCAACAACGCGCCGCCATTCATCTCGGCGGGGCTGGCAGGCTGATTGAAACACGTCGTGCGCCCCCGCAGCCCTTCCGAGATCACATCGACCCCATTCAACCCGGCCGCCAAGACATTCGGCCAGCGATCATCGAACCCATGACGCCCGGAAATATCAGGTCGCGAGCCCCACGTCAGACTGTCACCAAACGCCAGAACCGATTGCATCAAAGCGCCGCGTAAATTGCCGCGACCTTGGCAACGGCCTCTTCTGGGGGCATCTCCACGCTCTCGCCCGTGCGGCGCGAAGTTAGTTCAACCACGCCGTTCTTGAGGCCCCGTGGTCCGACCGTGATGCGCCATGGCAGGCCGATCAAATCCATCGTCGCGAACTTGCCGCCAGCGCGTTCCTTGCGGTCATCATACAGCGGCTCAAGCCCCAAAGCCGTCAGCGATTTATACAAACCATCGCACGCCGCGTCGGCCTCGTCGTCGCCTTGCTTGAGGTTCACAATTCCCACATGGAACGGCGTCACCCCCTCGGGCCAGATGATGCCTTTATCGTCGTGGCTGGCCTCGATAATGGCCCCCAACAGACGCGACACACCAATGCCGTGGCTGCCCATATGCACAGGCGTAGGCTTGCCGTCGGGGCCTTGCACGGTGGCCTTCATCGCCTCGGAATATTTGGTACCAAAGTAGAAAATCTGCCCCACTTCAATACCGCGCGCCACCTTGCGGCGCTCCTCGGGGACCTCGTTAAACAAAGCCTCCTCGTGGGTCTCGTCAGTGCGCGCATAGAGGTTGGTGAACTCTTCCATCACGCCGGCGCATTGCTCCACGTTGTCATAATCAATCTCGCGGTCGCCAAAGCTCAAATCGGTCACGGCGCTATCATAGAACACCTCCGACTCGCCGGTTTCTGCCAACACCAAGAACTCATGCGTATCATCGCCCCCCATAGCACCACTATCCGCGCGCATCGGGATCGCCTGCAATCCCATCCGCTCGTAGGTACGCAAGTAGCTGACCAGATGGCGATTGTAGGAATGCAGCGCATCCTCTTTGGTTAGGTCAAAGTTGTAGCCGTCTTTCATCAAAAATTCGCGGCCCCGCATCACGCCAAAACGCGGGCGGCGCTCATCGCGGAACTTCCACTGAATTTGATACATCGTCAGGGGCAAATCTTTGTAGCTGTTCACATGGCTGCGGAAAATATCGGTGACCAGTTCTTCCGCCGTTGGTGTGAACAACATATCGCGGTCATTGCGGTCTTTCATGCGCAGCATTTCGTCGCCAAAGACGTCATAACGCCCGCTTTCGCGCCACAAATCTGCTGACTGGATCGTCGGCATCAGTATTGGCATATGCCCGGCGCGCTCTTGCTCTTCATGCACAATCTGCTCGATCTTCTTGAGCACTTTGAGCCCCAAAGGCAGCCACGAATAAATACCCGCAGAGGACTGCTTAATCATCCCCGCGCGCAACATATAGCGATGCGAAACGATCTGCGCCTCGGCGGGTGTTTCTTTCAAGACGGGTAGAAAATAGCGGGACATGCGCATGGGAATTAATCTCTCTGATAGGGGCTTACACTTGGGTTACGCCATGCAATGCGCCTTGCCAAGTTGAGCGGCAGATATTTCATGCATTTTAGACGCTTAAACGGGCTACGTCACCTGCGTTTCTGCCTCCAATGCCTCTGCCAAAGAGGTAAACCGCGCCTGCGCAACCTCGCCAAACAGCGCCTTGGTATCGGGGTGCAGCTTCATCCTTAGCAGGCGTTTTTTGGGGTGCCACTTCAGCTCCCCCATCAACTCCGGTGTCTGCACGCTAAACATCGCCCCAAAGCGCATGGCCTTGCCCAGAACTTCCGCATCACGCATCTGGCGCTCAGACAGCAGGCCAAACAGCTCCTCAAAATGCGTACCCGAGCGGGAATTTTTATAGCGGTGCAGCAACGCGACGCCGAGGAAAATACGCCCCTGATGATCCAAGCCGCCAAGGTTAGCGCGCGTGGCATTATCAAAGCACACTTCGGCACGGTAATCGGGATGCGCACGCCACGTGACATCGTGCAACAAGCACGCCGCCTTCACCAGCCTGATACGCTCCAGTGAGGCGCTTTTGAACAATGGTTCAATAAATCGAAACAGAAATTTCCCGAACCCCGGAATGCGCGCATACATCGCCTCGTCATAACGACACGCCTCAATCAAAGGATCACGGCGCTTCAGCTCAAACGGCATCTGCTCGTACAGCAAACCCTCGCGAATACCATAGCTCGATACCGCCACAGATTTAGGTTTAAAGCGTTGTATCAACGACTTAAGAACCTGAGAGGCAATCGGAACCAACCGCATCCGCGCCTCGGAATTGCCCGTCATCGCGCGTAGTTCATCTACGCTATATTTGCTAATCCACTTGACCGTTTGCAAAATCGACTTAGTCGTCATCCGGTACTCATGCAGCACTTTCATCGGGTAGCCGCGCCGCTCCATATCCAACCGCGCAATGGCGCGCCATGAGCCTCCAACAAGGAACAAGGTCTCGTAATCCCCGTCAATTTGCGTGCGTAAATCATCAACTGTCTGGTCAATCACGGCTTTGCGTGCCTTCGCCCCGCCCTTCAGACTCATCAGTTTTAGCGGACCAATTTGCGACGAGACACGCCGCCCAACAACGCCGTCCGCCATCTCGGCCAACTCCATCGAGGAGCCGCCAATATCACACATCAACCCGCGCGCTTCCGGCCAGCCAAGGAACACACCTTGCGCCGAAAGCCGCGCCTCTTCCGTGCCGGAGGCGACCCATAAGTTCAAGCCCGTCTCGCGCGCCACTTCTTCGCAAAACTCTGGCCCATCGATGGCATCACGCACCGCAGCCGTCGCCACAGAGGTCATCGGCGACACGCCCATCCCCTTGGCCAGCAACGCAAATCTGCGCAAAGCCGATAAAGCCCGCTCACGCCCTTCGGGGTTCAGGTAGCCCGTCTCGGACACCCCTGCGCCCAAGCCCGCCATCACTTTTTCATTAAAGAAATACGCCGGAGAGCGCGCGGCCCCGTCAAACACCACCATACGCACCGAGTTGGAGCCAACATCAATGGCTCCGACCCGTTTCAACGCCTTGGATTTCGGGTCGTTAAACAGGGGGCGGCCAAAGGGGCCGTCTTCGTCGTGCTGTCCGTCCAAAGCTCATCTCGCTTCTGATGCTAGGCTCTTGCAAACCATGAAGCGCGCAGGGCCAGTGCGTCAATACGAAAGGCGGGGGTGCGCGGATTTGGTCACTCTTCCAGGCACCAAAATATCGCCGTCAGTTCCCTGCCCGCGCCGTCATTGCGTCATGGACCGCATCCATCCCACGATTGGCCATATCCGTCACCTCTGCCGCATGGGTTTGCAGCGCCGCCACGACCTCCACATCATCCGAGGTCTGAATGACCACAATCCCACCGTCCGCTATGTCGATCTCGGTGGTGATCTCTGCGCGGCGCTCGAACAACAAATCCAGCGTCGGGCTTTGAATGAAAACCTTCGGGTCGCGCCCCTCATCCACGCGGTCGATCATGCCAACCACATGGCTGACAACAACGCCCAATAGCTCCTCGTCGTCCGAGCTGGTCAGGGTCCGAATGCCATTGGGCAGATTGGTCACCTCACGCGAAATTTTCTCAAAGTTGCGAAACATTACCGCCAGCTCGTCGCTTTCCTCAGGGGTTGCGTCAAGCCCGCGCAGGCCCGGCATCGTCCCCAAGTCGTGCCCCGTGCCATCCGCCCCATGATTGTGCGATAGCTGGGCCATTGCCCCGTGACTAAACATCGTCACAGCACCAGCGCCCAGTGCAATTGCCCCGACCAAGCCAAGCGCGACAAATGTTTTTCGGCGAGATGTCCAAGACTTGTTTTCCATCGGTGTACCTCGATTACATTCGAACAAAGGAATATATCAATTCACCCGATGAGCCAAGACAGCACGCCACACCATGTCGTGATGAGCACGCCGTGGGTTTCAGTCTTTCGTGTGCGTCAACTCCGGCACATCACCAGCTCCGGCAGAACCGCGCCCCGACAAAGACGGGTTTTCCATGAAAAAGCGGTGGCAATTGAACGGGTTATCGACCCCCGTGACGTCGGCCCGCACATAAGAGCCGTCCGGTGCCAGCATCCAGCTTTGCGCCGTATCGGTCAAGTTCGCGGCCATAATTTGGCTCATCACCTGCGCTTGGACGGTCTTGTTGGTGATCTCCACCAAAGTCTCGACCCGGCGGTTTAGGTTGCGGCTCATCCAATCAGCCGAAGACATATAGACCTTGGCCTTCTTCGACGGCAGCCCATGCCCATTGCCAAAGCAGACAATGCGCGAATGCTCCAAAAAGCGCCCGACAATAGACTTCACCCGAATATTCTCGCTCAGCCCTTTGATGCCGGGCCGCAACGTACAAATCCCACGCACCACAAGGCTGATCTGCACACCAGCTTGCGACGCGCGATACAACGCGTCGATCACGTCCGCCTCGACCACAGAATTCATCTTGGCCCAGATTTCCGCAGGCTTGCCCTCGGCGGCATATTCCGCCTCTTTGTCGATCATCCGGATCAGCTTTTTCTTCATCCCCGAGGGCGAGATATACAGGTTCTCAAGGTGCTCTGGCTGGGCGTAGCCACCGATGTAATTAAACACTTTTGTGGCATCTCGCCCCAAGGCTGCATCGCAGGTAAACAGGCTCAGGTCGGTATAAATTCGCGCCGTAATCGGGTGGTAATTGCCGGTGCCGTAATGCGTATACGTCACCAATGCATCGCCCTCCCGGCGCACCACGGTGCTGATTTTGGCGTGTGTTTTGTAGTTCACAAAGCCGTAAACCACATGCGCGCCGGAGCGTTCCAACTTGCGCGACTGGCGAATATTGGCGGCCTCGTCAAAGCGCGCTTTCAACTCGACCAGCGCGGTCACGGATTTACCATTCTCGGCCGCCTCGCACAGCGCCTCAACGATCGGGCTCTCGTTCGAGGTCCGATACAACGTCTGTTTAATCGCCACCACATCGGGGTCGCGCGCCGCCTGCGCCAGAAAGCGAATGACCATGTCGAAGCTCTCGTAGGGGTGGTGCAGCAGCATGTCTTTCTTGCGAATAGCCGCGAACATATTGCCGTCGTTGTCTTGCACCCGCTCTGGGACACGCGGGCTAAACGGCGGCCACAACAGCTCTGATGGCGCAGCCGAGACCAGCTCGCTCACGTCTGACAACCCGATCATGCCCGCGATCTCAACCACGTCCACGTCTGTGACTTCCAGCGCTTTCATCACCAAGTTACGCAGCTTTGTCGGCGCGTTGGCGCTGATCTTCAAGCGCACAACTTCCCCACGGCGGCGACGTTTCAGCGCGACTTCGAACTCACGCACAAGGTCTTCGGCCTCTTCCTCGACCTCTAAATCACTGTCACGCAGCAGGCGAAACGCGCAATGCCCCATCGCAACATAGCCCGGAAACATCTCGCTAATCTTCAAGATCAGCAATTGCTCCATCGGCAAAAACCGCATCTCGTCGGGTTTGGATGGCAGTGAAATAAACCGCTCAATTTGCGCGGGGATCGGCAGCAAAGCCTGCAAACTGCGCCCGTCCTTGGGCCGCTCCAATTGCAACGCCAGTGAAAAGCCCTCGTTGGGAATAAACGGAAACGGGTGCGCGGGATCAATCGCCAAGGGCGACAGAACCGGAAACACATTCGACATGAAATACTTATCAAGGAACGCACGATCATCATCGTCCAGCTCCTCCGCGTCCAGCAGGCGAATACCGCTGGTTTCCATCTCATCTTTCAGCGCCTCCCAAACGTCACCTTGCTTGGCAATCAGCTCGCGTGCATTCTCGTTGATCAACGCTAACTGCTCTTCCGGCGTGCGCCCGTCGGACGATGGCGTGCGGTTGCCTGCATTCGCCAACTCCCGCAAACCTGCAACTCGCACGGTATAAAATTCATCCAAGTTAGTGGCCGAGATTGCCAAAAATCTCACCCGCTCCATCAAGGGAACACGCGAATTTTGCGCCTCATCCAGCACACGCCAATTGAACGCGAGCCAGCTCAGCTCTCGGTTGAAAAACCGGCTTGGCCCCGAGGGATCAAGGTCCGCGACCTCCATCGGCTCCGGGTAGTCCGCCGTCAAGAAATCAGCACCGCACATGGGCAGCGTTTTGATATGGGAATGTAACATCACAATGACTTATGTGGGGATTTTACGCGCCGCTGTCCAGACAATCCGCATCATGGCGCGCTCATTTGGGCCAAAACCTCGCGCGCCAGTTTCAGCCCAATCGGGCGTCGCTCCGCCAAAGCACGGCTGTCCATGGTCTCGACAAAGTCACGCGCGGCCTCAAAACTGCGCGGCAGTCGTGGCATAATATAACTCACCAAGTCCGGCTTTAACGCGATTTGTCGGTCTGAAAACATCTTCATCACCAAGGCCATAAGCAGCGCATCGTCCAACGCCTCAAGGGTGACCAGCGATGTCCCCTCCATCCGGCTGCGCAGATCGGCAAGGGCAAAATCCATGCGTGCAGGGGCCACGGCAGAGGTCACCAGCAAAGGGTACCCGCCCTCTTGCATAAGGTTGTGCAGGTGAAAAAGCTGCGTCTCCGCCGCGCGATCCCCGACGATTTGATCCAAATCTTCCACCACCAAAGGTGTGCGCGCCAAGGCGTTTGGATCATCCACATTTGACGCCGCCACGACCGACGCCCCCGTGTCACGCGCCCAAACCATCGCCAAATGTGTCTTGCCAGAGCTGGGCGGCCCCACCAGAACCAGTTTACTCAAAGGCCATTTCGGCCAGTTCTCCACAGCACTCACAGCCAAAGCATTCGCGCCTGATACGAAGTAATCCTCGCGCCCCAAAGCCTCTTTGGCGGGCAAGGTAAAAGCCAATTGTTCAGACATCTCAACTACTCTGCATTGCCATCATTTGCATCGTCGGTTTGCAACCCGCGATACAACCTGCTGCCCCGGTATTGTTCTGCCCCAAAGCGCGCAACCACGCCCAAGGACGCCGCCACAGGAACCGCTACCAGCATGCCAACAAACCCAAATAACGTCCCGAACACCGACAGTGCGAACATCAACCAAACCGGGTGCAAGCCCACACTCTCGCCCACCAGCTTCGGGGTCAAAACATTGCCCTCAAGGAACTGACCCGCCACAAACACGGCAGCTACGGCACCAATCATCGCAGGCTCATTCCAGAACTGAAACAATGCAAGCCCGACGGCCAACACCCCGCCGATGACCGCGCCGATGTAGGGAATGAATGAGATCAAACCCGCGATGAAGCCAACCACTAGGCCAAACTGCAATCCCACCAGCATCAATCCCGCCGCATAAAATGCGCCCAAAATCGCACAAACAGTCAACTGGCCACGTACAAAGCTGGCAAGGGTTTGGTCGATCTCCGCGGCAATTTTCCGGATTTGCGGTGCGTGGTCAAGCGGCAACAACGTATTGATTTTAGCGACAAGATTGTCCCAATCCAGCAGCATGTAAAATGCCACAACTGGTACAACAACGATGAAGACCACCGCATTGATAACCCCCAACGCCGATGAGAAGATACTTTGCGCAAACTCACCCCCGCGGTCGCGAATGGTCGCTCCGATCGAGGCCAGTGATTGGCGCAACGTAGAGTTGGAATCGTCCAGCGCAGGGAACCGATCCGATAAGAAAACCCGCAATTTCTCAAATAATTCCGGCGCGATTTCGAACAAGGCAACCGCTTGGCCAACGATCATCGGAATGATGAGAACCGCCATCAAAATGAAAACAAACAGGGCAATGATTGAGATAATGGTTGTCGCGACAACTCGGCTCGCGCCCATGCGTTCCAACCGGTCAGCCAGTGGATCCATCCCATACGCAATGGCCCCGCCCACGATAAAGGGCAGCATAACATCGCCCAGATACCACAGCGCCAGCATGAACACCGCAATGGCGATACCCCAAAATTTTGCCTGTTTGCCGACTGGTAATGCCATTGGCCCTCGCTTTCACACTCAGATGTGACCTATGGCGAAGCGAGTTTCAAGGTTTTGAGTGCTTTACTCTTACACCAAAGACAACAGCCACCGCCTAAAGACGTAAAAAACTGCCCCCTCATCATGATTTCCTCGAAATCATGGGAACAGGGTTTCGAGGAAACCCTGTCACCGTTGTTTATCGTGTCTGGCGGATCAGAGCCAAAATATCCTTGGCCGCCTCAGGGATATTGGTTCCCGGCCCGAAAATGGCTTTCACCCCGGCCTTATACAAGAACTCATAGTCCTGCTGCGGAATCACCCCACCGCAAATCACCAAGATATCGCCGGCTCCCGCGTTCTTCAGCGCTTCTATCAATTTTGGTGCAAGGGTTTTGTGCCCCGCCGCCTGCGAGCTGATGCCAATGATGTGCACGTCGTTGTCTACCGCATCCTGCGCCGCCTCTTCCGGCGTTTGAAACAGCGGGCCAACATCAACATCAAAGCCAATATCAGCAAAAGCTGTGGCAATCACTTTCGCCCCACGATCATGGCCGTCTTGACCCATTTTCACCACCAACATACGCGGGCGGCGACCTTCTTCTTCAGCGAATTTCTCGACATCAGCCTGAATTGCAGCAAAGCCTTCATCGCCCTCATAGGCCGCGCCGTAAACACCAGATAGCGTTTTAACCTCAGCGCGGTGTCGCCCAAAAGTTTTCTCCATCGCCATGCTAATTTCCCCAACTGTTGCCCGCGCACGGGCCGCATCGACGGCCAATTCCAGCAAGTTGCCTTCGCCCGATTTGGCACTCTCTTCCAACGCACCAAGAGCCGCATCACATGCCGGCCCATCTCGGCTTGATTTGATCTGCTTAAGTCGCGCCACCTGCGCCTCGCGCACGGCCACATTATCCACGTCAAGGATGTCGATCGGGTCTTCTTTCTCCAACCGGAACTTATTGACGCCAACGACAACCTCTTCGCCCCGGTCCACCTGCGCCTGACGCAAGGCGGCGGCTTCTTCAATACGCAACTTGGGCATACCCGTGGCCACGGCCTTGGTCATACCGCCCATTTCCTCAATCTCTTCAATAAGTTTCCATGCCTCATCCGCCAAATCAGAGGTCAGTTTTTCAACGTAGTAAGAGCCCGCCAACGGGTCCACAACCTTGGTCACCTTGGTCTCATTTTGCAAAATCAGCTGGGTGTTGCGTGCAATGCGCGACGAGAACGCGGTGGGCAGCGCGATGGCCTCGTCAAAGCTGTTTGTGTGCAGGGATTGCGTACCGCCCAGCACCGCCGACATCGCCTCGTAAGCCGTGCGCACGATGTTGTTGTAGGGGTCTTGCTCTTGCAGCGACACGCCAGAAGTCTGGCAATGCGTGCGCAACATCGAGGATTGCTCTTTCTTCGGGTCAAACTCCTGCATAATTTTGTGCCACAGGAAGCGCGCGGCGCGCAGTTTGGCCGCCTCCATGAAGAAATTCATACCGATGGCAAAGAAAAAGCTGAGGCGTGGTGCGAAGGCGTCCACATCCATACCGTTTGCAATCGCCGCGCGCACATATTCGCGCCCGTCTGCCAGCGTGAAGGCCAGCTCTTGAACCAAGTTCGCGCCCGCTTCTTGCATGTGGTAGCCGGAAATCGAGATCGAGTTGAACTTCGGCATGTCAGACGCAGTGAACGCAATGATATCCGAGACGATCTTCATCGAGGGTTCAGGCGGGTAAATATAGGTGTTGCGCACCATGAACTCTTTCAAAATATCGTTCTGAATGGTGCCAGACAGAACCGCGCGGTCATGCCCCTGTTCCTCGCCAGCAACAATAAACGATGCCAGCACCGGGATCACTGCGCCGTTCATCGTCATCGAGACTGACACCTTGTCCAACGGGATGCCATCGAACAGGATTTTCATATCCTCAACGCTGTCAATGGCCACGCCCGCCTTGCCAACGTCGCCAACCACGCGCTCGTGGTCTGAATCGTAGCCACGGTGCGTTGCCAGATCGAACGCCACCGAGACACCCTGCTGCCCTGCATCCAACGCTTTGCGGTAGAACGCATTCGACTCTTCAGCCGTCGAGAACCCCGCATATTGGCGGATCGTCCACGGTCGGCCCGTATACATGGTCGAGCGCGGGCCGCGCGTAAATGGACCCTCGCCAGGCATAGAGCCCATATGCTCCAACCCCGCAGCGTCCTCTTGCGAGTACACAGGCTGGATGGCAATGCCTTCCGGGCTGTTCCACGTTAACTCGTCCAGCGGGCGACCGCGTAGCTCTTTTTCAGCGCGTGTTTGCCACGCCTCTTTCTTGTCCGTCATGGTGGCTTCCTTCTGTCATTCTGATCCCGCCGAATGTGCCTTCGGTCGGGTTGAGGTAAGTCACGCGGCCCTCGGATGAGGCCTCTGCTTCGGCATCTAGCCAAGCAAGGTCCGCGTGGTAATCTTGTTGCAATTTCAATCTCTGATCGGCGTCAAACGGCATGTATCTCGCGCCTTTACCACACGCTATCAGGTGCGCAGCTCCCTCTAGATCGCCTCGATCCGCGACAAGCTGTGCCAGCTCATCCGCTGTTGCCGAAGCATTAGACTTCTCTTGCTTGGACACATCTCCCAGCCCAATGCTGCGCCCCAATAGCGCCTGAACAAGCCGCCTTTGGTTGCCGATCCAACCCTCGAACGGCCAAACGACCACTTCGGCGTGGGGGAAGACGTCTACAATATCCTCAATAACATTGCGCCAACGTCGTGGCTGCGTCACCAAGCGGTCCATATCCGCGCACGATGGCAACACGGCCCCCGCTTTAACCCGATACGCCAATTGCGAGGCCCAATGCATATCATAGGCCCGCACGCTCAGCCCAATACGCAACGCATGCCCCTCAAATGCCGGAACCAAGCGTTGCAACCGCCCATGTATCTGCCCGTACAGGCGCACCCCTTCAAGGTTTTGCGCCATGGTGCCGATCAGGTTTTCTTCACTCAAGACCAGTTGTGTGCGCCCCTCCAACTCAAGGCGCGCCAACTCCATCTGTATCCGCCCGCACGACCGCTTCCCCAGCCGCACATCTTCCGCACTCAACTGATTTGGGTTCTTAACCAACCCCGTCAGCAGCCCTGAGCGGGTTCGCGCTGGGCCCCAATAGGCAGTGCCCGCCCGCCGCAACGCCGCGCGCTGCCCGTTGAGCAACACTTGCAGCCCCGTTGAACCAGTTCGATGCGCGCCAAGATGCAGGCAAATGTCCACGATAATCACCACCACAATGCCCAGCGCCCCATGCGCTTGACTGTGACACTGCTTGTCGCCCCAAAGATTGACCAATGGCTTAACATCACCCGTTAGCGAAACTGTGCGCCCGAGACCCATTTCAATCGCGCCAACACCCCCTATATTAGCCCCAGAGGGAGTCGCCATGAAACACGCTATAGCACTTGTTTTTTCAGTACTTTTTACACTACAGGCCGCAGCCGACGACCCTGCACCCGACGCCAATGACCCCATGCTTGAGATAGGTCCATTCGCAGCAGTTGAAGCAAATTTGAATGATTTTCTTTGGCTCAAACGACCCATCGTGGTGTTTGCAGACACTCCCGCCGACCCTCGCTTCAAGCGCCAGATAGAGCTGCTTGTGGCGCGTCCCGAGGCGCTAAGAGAGCGTGATGTGGTGATTTTGATCGACAGCGACCCGGCCACGCCCTCCGATATCCGCGAAAAACTACGCCCTCGGGGCTTCATGATGGTGCTGATCGACAAAGACGGCGGCGTAAAGCTGCGCAAACCCTTCCCATGGGACGTCCGCGAGCTGTCGCACGCCATCGACAAAATGCCCACGCGCCGCCAGGAGTTGGAAGAACAACGCGCACGCGCCTTGCAGCAATAACACGCGCGTTCATTGCATGTTAAGCCGCAACCCTCTATATAAAGGGTAGGATCGGCACCCAGCCGATGCGCAAAACCTTGAGGTGAGTGATATGTCAAAGACGCCAAAATCCCCGCCCCCTATGACTGGTCAGACAGGGCCACGCCCCGGCTACTAGGTCCAGACACCTGATCCGTCATGCGACCCGTGCTTATACGAAGCGCGCGCAGCGCCGTCTCGCCCCGTGCCAAGGCTTCCTGTTTCATCGCAATATAATCGGTGTACATGCCAATGCGCTGCACCTGATCCATCTCGCGAAACAGCCCCGAGCGCAGGTCATCAATGATCGCATCCACCGCAAACACCTGATTATAATACCCCACTACGGGCTGAATTACCGGCTCTGGCAGGATGTGAATTTCCGAGATCAACGCCGTGAACACCGTGTCATTGCGCTCGCTTGGCACCACAGGGATGTATTTAGCGTCGTCTTCCATGGCGCCGACAATTCGTCCCCAGCTGGCAGATAAATCAAACAGTTTCAGCGACATAACATAGTGATCAATCTCGGCTATCAGCGCGGTTTGCACATCTTGCATCTTCTCACGCCGCCGCCGCCGCTCGCGCAGCCGGTTCCGATGGCCGTTATAAATCCACCCCACCGCCACGAACAGCCCGGCGACAACCGCCTGCTGAACCCGTGGGTCGATGATGTCGTCTAAAACGGCCATAAGGGCTTATTCGAACTCCATGATTACGTCGTCCACCGCCAGATTATCCCCGGCACTGGCGTTAATCTTGGAGACCACGCCGCCGCGCTCGGCCTTTAGGATATTTTCCATTTTCATGGCCTCAACCGTGCACAGCGTTTGGCCGTCTTGCACTTCGTCGCCAACTTTGACGTCCACTTTGACGATCAACCCCGGCATTGGGCACAACAGCAACTTGGACGTATCAGGCGGCGTTTTCTCGATCATCAGGTCGGCCAGCTCGGCTTGGCGTGGAGTGCGCACATGCACTTTCAGGTCCGCACCACGGTGACGCATCCGAAAGCCGCCGCTGATTTTCTCGGTTTTCAACACCAAAGCATCGCCATCAACCTTGAGCGTCGCCAAGCTGTCGCCCGGCGTCCAATCAGACACCACGCGGTGCTTGGTGCCATCCGCATGCTTGACCGTTGCGCCCTTTTTGTCGGCCTTGATTTTTACCTCAAAGCTCTCGCCTTGTAGGCTCACAACCCAGTCCTTGCCGACTTTACGGCGGTGATTGTCCATCGTGCCGGAAATCCGCGCGCGGCGAATTTCGGCCACGCGGTGCATCGCGGCAGCAGAGGAGGCAATGCGCGCCAAGGTCTCTTGCGGCAGCTCCACGCCCATGAACCCATCCGGGTATTCTTCCTCGATAAACGCGGTGGTGATGTTGCCCGACACAAAGCGCGGGTGATCCATCACGGCGGCACAAAACGGCAGGTTGTGGCCAATGCCCTCCACCTCAAAGCTGTCCAGCGCCACGCGCATATGCTCAATCGCCTCGCCGCGCGTTGGCCCCCACGAGCACAGTTTCGCAATCATCGGGTCATAGAACATCGAAATCTCGCCGCCCTCGTAGACGCCCGTGTCATTGCGCACAGCCATCTTCTTTGTGGCGCGCTCCTCAGGGGGGCGATAGCGCGTCAGACGACCAATCGAGGGCAAAAATCCACGATAGGGATCTTCCGCATAAAGGCGGCTTTCCATCGCCCAGCCATTCAGTTTGATATCTTTTTGCGCCAAGGCCAATTTTTCACCGTAGGCCACGCGGATCATCTGTTCGACCAGATCAACGCCGGTGATCAGCTCGGTGACGGGATGCTCTACCTGCAAGCGGGTGTTCATCTCGAGGAAGTAGAAATTCCGGTCGCCATCAACGATGAATTCCACCGTGCCGGCCGAAGTATAGCCAACCGCCTGCGCCAAAGCGCATGACTGCTCGCCCATGGCTTTGCGGGTTTTTTCGTCGAGGAATGGCGACGGGGCCTCCTCGATCACCTTTTGCTGGCGGCGCTGGATCGAGCATTCCCGCTCACCCAGATAAATGCAGTTGCCATGCGCGTCGGCCAGCACCTGAATTTCAATGTGGCGCGGTTGGGTGACAAACTTCTCGATGAAAATCCGGTCATCGCCAAAAGAGTTCGCCGCTTCGTTCTTGGAGGACTGAAACCCTTCGCGGGCCTCCTCGTCATTCCACGCAATGCGCATCCCCTTGCCGCCGCCGCCCGCAGACGCCTTGATCATCACCGGATAGCCGACTTTGTTGGAAATCTTTACCGCTTCATCAGCGTCCTCGATCAGCCCCATATGGCCCGGAACCGTCGATACATTGGCCTCTTGGGCGATCTTCTTGGAGGTAATCTTATCCCCCATCTTCTCAATCGCGCCAACTGGTGGCCCAATGAAAGCCACGCCAGCGGCCTCCAAGGCTACGGCGAATTTAGCATTCTCGGACAAGAAGCCATACCCCGGATGCACCGCTTCCGCGCCAGTTTCCTTAATCGCCGCCATCACTTTGTCGATGACAATATAGGACTGGTTAGCGGGGGAAGGTCCAATGTGAACCGCCTCATCGGCCATTTTCACATGCATCGCCTGCGCGTCGGCATCGGAATAAATTGCCACCGTCTTGATGCCCATTTTGCGGGCGGTCTTGATAACACGGCAGGCGATCTCGCCGCGATTGGCGATCAGGATTTTCTTGAACATTAGGTCAGGTCCCCTCTTGTCCGGAATATTTCCGGGTGTCTTGCATCAAAAAAAGGCCGAGGCACGCCTACACGCACCCCGACCCTGTCTGTCTGTCTGTTAAGTGTTAGATTATTTGCAAATGCCCGCGTCGTCGCAGAACACGCCCGCAACGCCGCCAAGGACCGCGCCGGTAAGCGCACTGCCCCCCGTGGCCGCAGCAACGGCCGCACCGGCCCCCGCGCCCACAAAGCCGCGTTCCGCGTCATTGTCACAGGCCGATAAAACGCTGCTCGCGCCAAGCACTGCGATGAGAATGAATGTCTTATGCATTTTAGGTCTCCTTCAGATCTACTGAAGGCAATGCACCGATCCGCGCCTGCCGTGGCCAGTTTTCCACCCGAAGCCGCATTCCGGCGAACTGCCGCCCGAAACGCCCCTGCATCGTCGGCATTATCTTGCCATCCAAACGACTTAGCCGCAAAAAAAAGAGGTCTGCCCGAAAGGACAAACCTCTTTAGAGGGGAAGGGTAACGGTCTAGTACTTGCGCTCTGGCTCCAGTGCTGGAGGAGCCAACCCGCACACAAACGATGCGATGGTTTGGCCCCATAGAAAACACCGCCGCTGCCGCAGCGTCAATTTGAGCCGAATTTCGCCCAAATTCAAAATATGGAGGCACAATCCCGCCCATCAGTCGATGAAATCCTCATCAAATGCATTGGGAAACGATCCTTGCACGCGCCGCGTATCAATCCGCAGCATCGCCTCGTAACTGGCCGGATCAAACGGCTCTTCGGCGGGGATAACTTCACGGCCAAAGACCCAATTCAGGCGGCCAGCGTCAAGGTTTCCGCGCTCGAACGGCTCCTCCCCAAAATGCTGCACCAAGGCCCAAACAAACCCTGCGTCGGCACGGCGGTCCGCAGGCCTGCGATCGGCGAACCGCTCACGGGCTGTCAGGGGTGTCGGCCCTGTCTTGCTGTCGCGCCGAAGCGTGAACTGAAAGTCCGATCCCGGCAGCCGTGAGGGAAAGCCTTTATGTTTTAACATGTCGTCACCTGTGTAAAAAATCTCGAAGTGGCATTTCCAACACCGGCATTCACAGCACGCGCAATCGCACGCCAAAAACCCGCGCCAAACTGGCCCGTTTCTGCAACTTCAAGATTAGGAAAAGATTTGGCCGAGCGCTCGAAAGCCGCAGTCAGGCCGAGGGGGTATTGCGGGGCGTAGCGCGAAGCCCGCCCCGCAAGAATTTTAGTACTTGTTGTAAGTTGGCTCTTCGACAACTGGCTCAATGATAACAACTTCTTCGTCTTGAGAAGCGCCACCACATGCTGCGACGATTGCAACGAAGGCAAGTGCTGTGAGTGCTTTGATGCTTTTGGACATCTGAGTCTCCTGTTTAAGTCTAGCGAATCAATAAAAGGGTTAATCCCTCCTCCTTCATCGCACACATTAGGGGTCACAGAAACGTAACCTTGCTGCAAGGTAGCTTTTCTATTGAGAAAAAAATATATCCCCCGTGCCGCAACGTGCAGAAGTGTTGCCTTTGCATCATCCCTGCCGCTGCCTGAGCATTGAACTCCAACATGTTGTGTTTGTTTCATAATCCACCCCAAATACAGGTGTGGTCTTGAACGCTGAATACATCAAAATACTGCACCACATTCGGCGCGCTTTCGCCGAAAGGCAGCACTTGTGATGCAACAGATATGATGATTTCACGGGCATTAGGGGCAAATTTGGCAACAGCCGCCAGTCCGGCACTCTCACATAGCACCTGAAAATCGGCCTCGATCACCTCAAATCCAAACATTTCCTGATCCGCAATTTGGGGTGCTATCAGCCGCACGCGCACCATCCGGCGCACGGCTTCATAGGCCCCCGCAGGCTCAAACAGCACCTCATGCGGGGTATAATCCACCACTGAGACAGCGCGCAGCGGGGCATCCTCGGCCCAAGCCGCCCCCGCACTTACCATCAATGCCAGCGTTGCCAATTTCATGAGGGCCGCCTCGCCACACAATCAATTTCCACCAACGCGCCCACCGCCAAATCCGTCACCCCTACGGTCGTGCGCGCAGGCAACCGATCCGCTGGGAAGAAGCTTTTGTAAGCGTCATTGAACACAGCATAATCACGCTCGAACTCGGTCAGGAAACAACGGCACTGCACCACATGGCTCAAGTCCAACCCAATGCCGCGCAACACGGTCTCTAGGTTCGCCATCACTTGGCGCGTCTGCGCCTCCACTCCCGCCACCAAAGGCGCACCATCCGCGCCCGGAACCGTCGGCATCTGCCCCGTCAGGATCACCCAGCCGTCACTTTCCACCGCATGGGAGAACGGCGCCACATGTGTAGGGGCATCGGATATGTTGTGAAACTTAGGACCAATCATCTTACGTTCCCTCCACCTTGCCGCCACATTTACCATCCGAAAGCGAAAGCGTTGCGGACCCGTATTTCTTTGTAAACGAAGCAAAACCGCCCCCGGAAGTCTTTGCTATCGATACCTTCATTTCAGAATACTTGGAGGGATCAATCTTGATCCCCAAAACACTCATCTCTTTATCCATCGTCGCAAGGGTAAGTATGCATAATGCACTCACATTGATGGAAGCGATATCGCGGTCGAATTCCGACAGGGGTTCGTAGTTGACCTCAATGCTGCGGTGACCATTTTTATTGGAAAATTTCAACTTACCTTGCTTCATCCCCCACGCCTGCATTATCGCAGTTCCCTCTTCTATGGGTTCGTGTTGAGAAAACTTTGTATCAAGCCGAGAAGAAAGAATATCATACCGAAATGCGTTGATGCAGAGCCCATTCTCCAGAACCACTGTAGCATCATACGGAAATGCTTTTTGTCCACCAATTCTGAAATTCACATCAACATGATCAAGGTCACCAAGTGTAACGCCTTCCGGCACTAATTCAGCAGTTGCGGCCAAAACTGCATTACACATCTCAATAAGCATTGTGTGATTAACAGTATGATCCGTGACATGGAACGTCTCGGGCGCGTCAAGATTTACCCAGATCGCATAAGTATTATGAGCCGGCTCATCATCGGTCGCGCCATCCCCATCAAAAACTTCTGAAGCCCACCTGTGTCCAAGCACTTCTATATCTGGTCCCGCCCGACCGCGCGGACCAAACACTGCATCATACGGAAACAGGATCGCAGCGATTACCACCACGATGAAAACCCCTGCGCAGGTCAAAATTATTTTTAGCTTTTCCGTCATCACAAAGGAATGTTGTCGTGCTTCTTCCACGGGTTTTGCACCGACTTGCCGCGCAGCGAGGCAAAGGCGCGCGCCACGCGTTTTCGGGTGGAATGCGGCGTGATCACCTCGTCGATGAAGCCCTTCTCGGCTGCTACAAACGGGTTGGCAAAGCGGTCCTCGTAATCTGCCGCACGCTCGGCAATTTTGTCCGCGTCGCCCAACTCGGAGCGGTACAGAATTTCAACAGCCCCCTTGGCCCCCATCACCGCGATCTCGGCAGTCGGCCATGCGTAGTTAAAGTCGCCGCGCAGGTGCTTGGACGCCATCACGTCATACGCGCCGCCATAGGCTTTGCGCGTGATCACGGTCACTTTTGGCACCGTCGCTTCGCCATAAGCAAACAACAGTTTCGCGCCGTGTTTGATCACGCCGCCATATTCCTGCGACGTCCCCGGCAAGAAGCCCGGCACATCCACCAGCGTCAGGATCGGGATCTCGAACGCATCACAGAACCGCACAAACCGTGCCGCTTTGCGCGAGCTGTCGATGTCCAAGCACCCGGCCAAAACCATCGGCTGGTTGGCCACGACACCCACAGATTGCCCTTCAAGGCGGATAAATCCAGTCAGGATATTCTTCGCATACTCTTCTTGTATCTCGAAGAAATCACCCTCATCGGCCAACTTGCCGATCAACTCTTTCATGTCATACGGCGTGTTGGCATTCGACGGGATCAACGTGTCCAAGCTGGCCTCGACACGCGCCGGATCATCAAAGAACGGACGCACAGGGGCTTTTTCGCGGTTGTTCAACGGTAAGAAATCGAACAAGCGACGCACTTCGGCCAAGGCCTCCACGTCGTTCTCAAACGCGCCATCCGCCACGGAGGATTTCTTGGTGTGCGTCGTGGCACCGCCCAATTCTTCCGCCGTTACCACTTCGTTGGTCACGGTTTTCACCACGTCAGGGCCAGTGACAAACATGTAGGACGAATCCTTCACCATGAAGATAAAGTCGGTCATCGCGGGCGAATAAACCGCGCCGCCTGCACATGGCCCCATGATCAAGCTGATCTGCGGCACCACACCGGACGCCATGATATTGCGCTGAAATACTTCGGCATATCCCGCCAACGAGGCCACACCTTCTTGGATGCGTGCACCGCCGGAATCGTTGATCCCGATAACCGGCGCGCCATTCTGCATTGCCATGTCTTGTATCTTGCAAATCTTCTGAGCGTGGGTCTCGGATAGCGAGCCGCCAAACACAGTAAAGTCTTGGGAAAACACATAAACTAAGCGCCCGTTGATAGTCCCCCAACCCGTCACCACACCGTCGCCTGCGGGGCGGTCTTTCTCCATGCCAAATTCGGTGCAGCGATGCGCCACGAACATGTCGAACTCTTCAAAGCTGTCCTCGTCCAGCAACAGCTCAATGCGCTCGCGGGCGGTCAACTTGCCCTTGGAATGTTGCGTGGCGATGCGGCGCTCGCCGCCCCCTTGGCGGGCCGCTGTGCGGCGCTCGTCCAATTCGCTCAGGATATCTTTCATGGCGTGGTCCCTCCCGTTATGTTGCGCACAGCCTACACGCGCGCCGCGTTGCGGCAAAGCACCAAACGGCAAATTTGCAAACACCGCAAACTCATTGCGTAGTAAACTGCAAAATTGCAAATATCTGAACCAACGGGTTCACTTTCTGTCATGACAGTCCTAGCGTCCGAAAATGAGCTATTCATCCGCGCGACTATTCGACCGCACAACCCCGCCACACATCGTAACGCTCGTGCTGCTTGCAGGGGTTTCGGCTATGAATATGTCCGTATTCCTGCCGTCCCTGCCCACGATGACGCAAGATTTCCAGACCGAGTACGGCGTCATGCAGCTGTCGATCTCGCTTTATCTGGCTTGCACCGCGCTACTGCAAATCGCCATTGGCCCCCTATCTGATCGCTATGGTCGCCGCCCCATCGTCATCTGGTCGCTGGCCATCTTCGCCCTCGCCTCGCTGGGCTGCTATTTCGCCCCCACGATCGAGCTATTCCTGACCTTTCGCATGATCGGCGCGATGGTCGCCGTGGGCATGGTCATGTCGCGCGCCATCGTGCGCGATGTGGTCCCGATGGAGCAAGCCGCCTCGACCATCGGCTATGTGACCATGGGCATGTCGCTGGTGCCAATGTTTGCGCCCACCATCGGCGGCTTCATCGACGAGGCCTTTGGCTGGCGCGCCATCTTCTTGTTCACCTTCGCGTTTGGGGCCGGGCTTGCCCTGCTGTGCTGGGCCGATCAGGGCGAAACGAACACAGCAAAATCTATCAGCTTCACCGCACAAATCCATGACTATCCAGAACTTTTCACCTCGCCGCGCTTCTGGGGATACGCGCTCTCTGCCGCTTTCGCATCGGGGGCATTCTTCGCCTTTCTAGGCGGCTCCCCCTATGTGGCTTCCGTCGTCTACGACTTGCCGCCAACCACCACACGCTACCTGTTTGGCGTCCCTGCACTGGGTTATTTCGCGGGCAACCTGTTCTCTGGCCGCTACTCCGTGCGGATCGGCATCAACCGCATGATCTTGATCGGCTGCGCCCTTTTGGTTATCGGCATGGGGGCATCACTCTTAATGACCGCAATGGGTTACGGGTCCGCCTTCATGTTCTTCGGCTTTTGCACCTTTGTGGGTTTGGGCAACGGGTTGGTGCTGCCAAATGCCAATGCAGGCCTGCTCTCGGTGCGCCCGCATCTCGCAGGCACGGCCAGCGGCGTTGGCGGGGCCATCATGATCGGCGGCGGCGCCGCATTGGCCGCATTGGCAGGCAGCCTGCTGGAGGGCGGCCACGGCAGCTACCCACTGCAATGGGTCATGTTACTCAGCGCGGTTGCCAGCCTTGTGTCGATCCTACTGGTCCTGCGCCGCGAAAAGGCCATCGACCCCGCTTGAGCGCAGGCTTTGCAAAGGCTATGGTCGCACATAGCAAAACTGCAAAGGCGCGTTAGCCATGGCTCCACGAAAACTCTATGCTGGCACTAAACTGCGCGAGCTGCGCACCCGTATGGCTCTGACACAAAAGGCTTTTGCCGCTAAGCTTGGCATCTCCCTGCCCTATCTGAACCAGATGGAAAACAACAACCGCCCCGTCTCCACATCCGTGGTTTTGGCCATGGCCAGCGAGTTCGGCTTTGATGTGACCGAGCTGGCCACTGGCGACGCAGAGCGCATGGTCACCGATATGAATGAGGTGCTTTCCGACCCTATTTTCTCTGAAATTGCGCCGCCGTTGGCCGATCTGCGCCTCGCCGCCTCCAATGCCCCTGCCTTGTCGCGCGCCTTTATCGAGCTGCACCGCGCCTACCGCCAAACCCACGAACGCCTCGCCTCGCTTGACGAAGTTTTGGGCCAAGAGGCCACCAATTTGCAGCCCAGCCCGTGGGAAGAGGTCCGGGACTTCTTTCACTATTGCGATAATTATATCGACGCCATCGACCACGCTGCGGAGCATTTTTCCAACGCCATTCAAGGCGATATTCTGCGCGCCAAATCCTTGAAGTTCGACCTACAATTCACCGATAACAAAGAACTTCGCCGCTATGATCAGGCCAGCAATACACTTTGGCTCTCGGCGCGCTCTGCCCCCCCTACTCAGCGTTTCCAACTGCTGCATCAAATTGCCATTCTCGAACAAAATGACCTGCTAGAGGCCACATTGGACCTCGCGAGGTTCCAAACCGATGCAACCCGCCATATTGCCAAGATCGGGTTGGCAAATTACTTCGCTGGCGCCGCCCTGATGCCCTACGCTGCCTTCCTTGAAGCCGCTCAGGAAACCCGCCACGATCTGGAACAACTTGCCGACCGCTTTGGCGCATCCATCGAGCAAGTCGCCCACCGCCTTTCCACCCTGCAACGCCCCGGCGCGAAGGGCATCCCGTTCTTCTTTGTGCGCGTTGATCAAGCCGGCACAATCACCAAACGTCACTCCGCCACGCGGCTACAATTCGCCCGTTTCGGTGGCCCCTGCCCGCTGTGGAATGTGCATCGCGCCTTTGAAACACCGGGGCGTTTCTTGCGCCAATTGGCCGAAACCCCCGACGGCATGCGCTACATCTCGATCGCGCGCGATGTCTCTAAGCCGGGCGGCAGCTTCACCGCCCCAACGCGCCGCTATGCCATCGCCTTGGGCTGCGATGTCACCCATGCAGGTGCGCTCGTCTATGCTGACGGAATGCTCTCGCCAAAATCGCAAGTCTTTGAACCTATAGGCATATCTTGCCGAATTTGCCCGCGCCGCGACTGCCATCAACGCTCCGTCCCGCCTTTGGAAAGCAAACTCAGCGTCGATCACGACCGACGCGGAACGCTGCCCTATAAGGTCGAATAATGCGCCTTCTTTTTCGTGCAATCGTCCTACTAGCACTGTTCTTTGGCGCGTATTTCACTCTGGAGCGTCTGGTCGTCTATCCCCTTGATCCGCGCGCCATTTCTCCCTCTGATCCTCGCATCACCGAGCAGAAGTTCGGCACCATGGTCATCTGGACAGCCCCCTTCAAGCGCGGCAAACCGACAGTCCTTTATTTGCACGGTAACGCGGGCCATATTGCCAAGCGCACGGCCCGATTTCAACGCCTAATGGATCGCGGCTATGGCATCGTAGCGCCCAGCTATCGCGGCGGGAATGGCAGCAAGGGCTGGCCCACCGAGACCGGAATATCAGATGATATTCGCGCGCTCTACATCGCCCTAACTGACGGAACCCTTACAGGAACACCAACGATTCCAGTCCTCTACGGGGAAAGTATCGGCGCTGCCGTCGCTATCAGCCTTGCCGCAACAACCAGCCCGCGTGCCATAATCCTAGAGGCCCCCTTCACCTCCCTAAAAGATGTCGCCGCGCATCTGCACCCGCAATTGCCGCTGGCCACGGGACTAATGCTCAGCCGTTGGCCCAGCCTTGAGCGTGCGCCCATGTTGCAAGCCCCACTGCTGATTTTACACGGCGAAAAAGACCAGCTCATCCCGCCAGATATGGGGCGTGCCATATTCCGCGCCGCGGGCTCGGCGCAAAAGGAGCTTTACCCGGTAAAAGGTGCGGGCCATATCAATGTATGGACAGGCGACGCCCAGCGGCGATTATACAAATTCCTGAAGCAATTCTAAGGCGGCACCGATGGATCACCACACAAAATACCCCGGCTTGTCTGACCTAAAAGCCCGCGCACGCAAGCGCATCCCGCATTTCGTGTGGGAATATCTCGACAGCGCCACCGGCACCGAGGCCACGCTCAACCGCAACCGCACCAAACTCGACGAGGTGCTGTTTCGCCCCTCGATCCTGCACGGTGAATTCACGCCCGATTTGTCCACCACCTTGCTGGGCCGCGACTACAAACTGCCCTTCGGCATCGCCCCCGTTGGCATGTCTGGCCTGATCTGGCCCGGCGCTGAAAAGACCCTTGCGCGCGAGGCCGCCAAGCTGGGCATCCCCTATTCCATGTCCACCGTCGCCACGCAAACGCCCGAAGATGTGGCCCCCCATCTGGGCGAGGATGCGTGGTTTCAGATGTACCCCCCCCGCGACCCTGACATTCGCAAGGATATGATGGCGCGCGCAAAAACCTCTGGTTTCAACACCTTAATCATGACCGTCGATGTTCCCGTGGCCTCGCGTCGCGAACGCCAGACCCGTGGCGGGCTAACTCAGCCGCCGCGCCTGACAGGCCGCCTCGCGCTCCAAGCAGCTCTGCGCCCTGCGTGGCTGAACGGCATTCGCAAAACCGGAATGCCGCGCATGAAACTGATGGACAGCTACGCCGAGCAAACAACGAACCTCTCCTCGACCGAGCATGTCGGCTACCTGCTGCGCACCTCACCCGACTGGGATTATGTCCAATATTTACGCGATGAATGGGACGGACCGCTGATCATCAAAGGTGTCTGCAACCCTGATGATGCCGCGCGCCTGCAAGACCTTGGCGTCGACGCGCTTTGGGTCTCCAACCACGCGGGCCGCCAATTTGATGCAAGCCCCGCCACTATTGAGAGCCTGCCCCACATTCGCGCCGCCACCACCCTACCGCTGGTTTTTGACAGCGGCATCGAGGGCGGCCTCGACATCATTCGCGCGCTGGCACTGGGCGCGGATTTTGTGATGCTGGGTCGCGCATGGCATTACGCACTTGGCGCATTGGGCGAGGCTGGCCCGGCCCATTTGGCCGATATGCTGGCCAAAGATATGGCGTCGAATATGGGGCAACTCGGGGCTAAAACACTGGCCGAGTTGCCCGCCCGACGGATCACCCCCGCGATGTAGTATCCCGATACCACCCGCAGTCAGGCCAATTGCGCTACCCCTCTTTGGGTCATACCTAGGGAGGATAAAATGGCTAACATTCTAATGATCACTGGTGACTTCACCGAAGACTACGAAACCATGGTCCCGTTTCAAACCCTGCTCGCATGCGGTCATAACGTCGATGCCGTGTGCCCCGGCAAACAGGCCGGTGACACGGTTCCGACCTCGATCCACGACTTTGAGGGCGATCAAACCTATACCGAAAAGCGCGGCCATAACTTCACGTTGAACGCCACCTTTGACGATGTGGACCCCGCGAAATACGACGCGCTGGTGATCCCCGGCGGTCGCGCGCCCGAATACCTGCGCCTCGACGAGGCAGTCCTGTCCCACGTGCGCCACTTCTTTGAGACCAACAAGCCCGTGGCCTCGGTCTGTCATGGGGCGCAAATTCTTAGCGCGGCGGGCGTGTTGGACGGGCGCAATTGCGCCGCCTATCCGGCCTGCGCGCCAGAAGTACGCCAAGCTGGCGGCACTTACGCGGAAATTGAGGTGACAGAGGCCGTCACCGATGGCAACCTCGTGACAGCCCCTGCTTGGCCCGCGCATCCCGCTTGGATGTCGCAGTTCATGGCCCTGCTCTAGCGAAGGAAAAACGCGATGTGCGAACTCTTTATTGGCGCGGACAACGAAAAGTGGGCCAGCCGGACCAAATCCCTGCGGATTGACGGCGTGGCCACCTCTATTCGGGTCGAGAGCTTCTTTTGGGACATCTTGGAAGAGATCGCACATCGCGATCACATGACGGTCAACCAGTTGATTACAAACCTTTACTTTGAATCGCTGGACGTCGACCATGATATCGGCAACTTCACCTCTTTTCTTAGGGTCTGCTGTGGCCGCTATCTGTCACTTATTGCCGATGCGGAACTCGCCCGAAACGGCGGCAAGTTAACCAATCTAGCCTCACGCGAAATTCTGCGCCGAGAGCGCTCCCGCGACGCAGAACGTACCGCCACCAGAGCTTTAAATCACCTCGCATTTACTCCTCAAACAACCACACCCCATTAGGCTCCCCACTTGTTGCGAGTTTACCTCGCGGCATTTTGTCCCTATTCATGCTGCAAGTGCAAAGTACGGGGAGACACCACATGGCTGATTTCAAGAAAATTCTCATCGCCAACCGCGGCGAAATCGCAATTCGCATCATGCGTGCCGCCAACGAGATGGGCAAGAAAACCGTCGCCATCTATGCCGAGGAAGACAAGCTCGGCCTACACAGATTTAAGGCCGATGAAGCCTATAAAATAGGCGAAAACCTCGGCCCTGTTGCAGCCTACCTTAGCATTGAAGAAATCATCCGCGTCGCCAAAATGTCTGGTGCCGACGCGATCCACCCCGGTTATGGCTTGCTGTCCGAGAACCCCGAATTTGTTGATGCCTGCGACGCTGCTGGCATCAAGTTTATCGGCCCCAAAGCCGCCACCATGCGCGCCCTTGGCGACAAGGCCTCGGCGCGCGATGTAGCGGTTGATGCTGGCGTGCCTGTCATCCCCGCCACTCCCGTGCTGGGCGACGATATGGATCTGGTCAAAAAGCAAGCCGCAGAAGTCGGCTACCCTCTGATGTTAAAGGCTTCTTGGGGCGGGGGTGGGCGCGGAATGCGCGCCATCAACTCCGAGGATGAGCTGGTCGAGAAAGTGCTTGAAGGTCGTCGCGAGGCTGAATCCGCCTTTGGCAACAGCGCTGGCTTTCTAGAGAAAATGATCGTGCGCGCTCGCCATGTAGAGGTGCAAATCCTTGGTGACAGCCATGGCCAAATCTACCACCTGTACGAGCGTGATTGCTCGGTCCAGCGCCGCAACCAAAAGGTCGTCGAGCGCGCCCCTGCCCCCTACCTATCTGGCACGCAGCGCGAGCAAATCTGCAACCTCGGCAAGAAGATTTGCGAACATGTTAACTATGAATGCGCAGGCACCGTCGAATTCCTAATGGATATGGACAGCGGCGAGTTCTACTTCATCGAAGTAAACCCACGCGTCCAAGTCGAGCACACCGTCACCGAAGAGGTCACAGGCATCGACATCGTGCGCGCTCAAATCCTGATCGCAGAGGGGAAATCCCTGATCGAGGCCACCGGCTGCGCATCCCAATATGACGTCAAACTGGACGGCCACGCCCTGCAATGCCGCGTCACCACCGAAGATCCGCAGAACAATTTCATCCCCGATTATGGCCGCATCACCACCTACCGATCTGCCACGGGCATGGGCATCCGCTTAGACGGCGGTACTGCCTACGCAGGCGCGGTTATCACGCGCTATTACGATAGCCTGTTAACCAAAGTTACCGCATGGGCACCAACACCTGAGGCCGCGATCAACCGCATGGACCGCGCGCTGCGCGAATTCCGGGTGCGTGGGGTCTCGACCAACATCGCATTTGTGGAAAACCTGCTCAAGCATCCGACATTTCTCAACTACGAATACCACACCAAATTCATCGATGAGACGCCGGACCTGTTCACCTTTAAGAAACGCCGTGACCGCGCTACCAAAATCCTGACCTACATCGCGGACATCACAGTTAACGGCCATCCCGAAACCGAAGGCCGCGCCCTGCCCGCCGAGGCTCGCACCCCCCGCGCGCCCGCACCGCAAGGCACGCCAACCTATGGCACACGCAACATCCTAGAAGAGCACGGACCGCAAGCCGTCGCCGACTGGATGCGCGACCAAAAGCACCTGCTGATCACCGACACCACCATGCGCGATGGTCACCAATCCTTGCTGGCGACCCGGATGCGCTCGATTGATATGATCCGCGTAGCGCCCACCTATGCCGCCAATATGCCCGGTCTTTTCTCGATGGAATGCTGGGGCGGGGCCACGTTCGACGTGGCTTACCGCTTCTTGCAAGAATGCCCATGGCAGCGCCTGCGCGACCTGCGCAAAGCCATGCCAAACGTGATGACGCAGATGCTTTTGCGCGCCTCAAACGGCGTTGGTTACACCAATTACCCCGACAATGTGGTACAAGAATTCGTGCGCCAAGCGGCTGTGACTGGCGTCGATGTGTTCCGTGTTTTCGACAGTTTGAACTGGGTTGAAAACATGCGCGTCGCCATGGATGCAGTGGTCGAGAGCGGCAAGGTTTGCGAAGGTTCAATCTGCTACACAGGCGACATCCTGAACCCCGATCGCGCGAAATATAACCTGAAATATTACGTCGATATGGGCAAGGAATTGAAAGCCGCCGGGGCGCATATTCTGGGCCTCAAAGATATGGCCGGTCTGCTAAAGCCAGCCTCTGCGACGATCCTTGTGAAGGCGTTGAAGGAAGAGGTTGGCCTGCCAATCCACTTCCACACCCACGACACGGCTGGCGTGGCAATTGCCACCATTCTGGCCGCCTCCGAGGCTGGCGTAGACGCGGTTGATTGCGCCATGGACGCGCTGTCGGGCAACACCAGCCAAGCCACTCTGGGCTCCGTCGTCGAAGCGCTTGCGCATACCGAGCGCGACACCGGCCTCGACATCAAAACCGTGCGCCAGATCTCGGACTATTGGGAGACCGTGCGCGGCCAATATGCAGCGTTTGAAAGTGGCCAACAGGCCCCTGCCTCCGAGGTTTATCTGCACGAGATGCCCGGCGGTCAGTTCACCAACCTCAAGGCGCAAGCGCGCTCTGTCGGGCTGGAAGAGCGTTGGCATGAGGTGGCGCAAACCTACGCCGATGTGAACCAAATGTTTGGTGATATAGTGAAAGTCACGCCGTCCTCCAAGGTGGTCGGCGACATGGCACTAATGATGGTATCCCAAGGGCTTACCAGAGATCAAGTTGAAGACCCCGAGACTGATGTAGCTTTCCCTGATAGTGTCGTTGACATGATGCGCGGCAATCTGGGGCAACCTCCGGGCGGCTGGCCGAAAGCCATCCAGAAGAAAATCCTCAAGGGCGAAAAAGCTTCGACCGCGCGTCCCGGCGAGCAGTTGAAACCCGTTGACCTAGAAGCCACGCGCGCGGAGGTGTCAGACCTGTTGGACGGGCGCGAGATCGACGATGAGGACCTGAACGGTTACCTGATGTATCCCAAAGTATTCCTCGATTATATGGGCCGTCACCGGACCTATGGCCCCGTGCGCACCCTGCCCACAAAGACGTTCTTTTATGGCATGGAACCGGGGGAAGAAATCAGCGCCGAGATTGATCCGGGCAAGACGTTGGAAATTCGAATGCAGGCTTTGGGCGAGACCGATGATGCGGGCGAGGCCAAGGTGTTTTTCGAGCTGAACGGCCAGCCCCGTGTGATCCGCGTGGCCAACCGCAAAGTGGGCGCGGCGATTGCAAAAATGCCAAAGGCCGAGGTCGGCAATCCGAACCATATCGGCGCCCCAATGCCCGGTGTTGTGGCAACTGTTGCTGCGCGTGCCGGAGCGGAGGTGAAAGAGGGCGATTTGCTGTTGACCATCGAGGCGATGAAGATGGAGACCGGTATTCATGCCGAGCGTGACGCGACCATTCGGGCCGTACATATCACTCCCGGCGCACAAATTGACGCCAAGGATTTGCTGGTGGAATTGGAAGACATCTGACCTCCCACCTGACCTCCATGTCGCCGCCCTTGGGGCGGCGGCTTCTTTGTTTTGGGCAGTGTACTTTTCAGCGTTGGCAACCGGATCAAACTTTGCTCTAATTTGCCCTGACGGATGCCTCCGGCGGGAGTACTTTTGACAAGATGAAACTACTTATCCTCACGGACCCACATATATTGGAGCCCGATGGCGAGATTATTGGGCTGGATCCTTCCGTGCGCTTTGCTGGCGTTTTGGATCATGCACTTAGCCACCACCCCGATGCGGCCCATATCGTTGTCTTGGGCGATTTGACCCATCACGGCAGCGCCGCGCAATATACGCAGTTACGCTCTTTAATAGAGGACGTCCAAATTCCGATGTCCTTGATGTTGGGAAACCATGATAATCGCGCCAAATTCACCCGCGCTTTCCCCGCCGCCCCGCTGACGCCTGCGGGCCATGTGCAACATGTCATCCGTTTGGGCCGCCATCATCTGATTTGTCTCGACACGCTGGATGAGCAAGCTCAGCCACCCCACTCCGGAATTTTATGCGAGGCGCGGTTGCACTGGTTGCGCGACGCGCTTGACGCAGCCCTTGGGGCGCCCGTTATTTTGGCCCTGCACCACCCGCCCTTCAAAGTAGGTTTTGACGGCATGGATGCCATTCGGTTGCGCAATGATGATGCGTTTTTCGATCTGATCACCCAATACCCCAACGTCGTCCAACTGTTGTGCGGCCATATTCATCGCACCATTTCCGGCTCCGTGCGCGGGGTGCCATTTGCTGTGTTCAAAAGCGCCTGTCACCAGATGCCGATGATGTTGGGAGTTGCTGGCAGTGGCCATTCAGTCGACGAGCCCGGTGCCTATGGCATCCTCTTGCTGGGCGATGATGGCGTCACTGTCCATTCTGAGGATGTCGGGCCGCGTGGTGCCCCGGTCCAAGACGGCCACTCGGCCTGAGACCTCCCACACTATTTGCACCATCACGCCTTGTTGCCCTGCGCGTCGCACCCTAGGTTGATCCCAACCACATGACCCAAAGGATTTCCCATGCGCACACCCTTCCTGCCTGCCCCCAAACTGCCCCTTCGTGACATTCAAGACAGCGGGCAAGGCAGCGACGCCTTGGGCAACCTGCCGGAGTGGGATCTGAGCGATCTTTACAGCGCGCCGGATGCTAAGGAATTCAAGCGTGACATGGATTGGCTGGAGCAAGCCTGCGCCGATTTTGCCACTGATTTTGAGAACAAGCTGGCCGATCTGGACGTCAAAGGCTTGCTGGATTGCGTGCTGCGTTACGAGAAAATCGAGATGGTGGCAGGCCGCGTCATGTCCTACGCGGGGCTGCGCTATTACCAAAACACCACCGACGCGGACCGCGCCCAATTCATGGCCAACGCGCAGGATAAGATCACCGCCTTCACCACGCCTTTGGTGTTTTTCTCTCTTGAGATCAACCGGATACCAGACGACCAACTCGACGGTTTGTTTTCTCAAGACCCGGACCTAGCCCGCTATATGCCCGTTTTTGACCGCCTGCGCTCCATGCGCCCCTACCAGCTTAGCGACGAGTTGGAGAAGTTTCTGCACGATCAATCCACCGTTGGGTCTGCCGCGTGGAACCGCCTGTTTGACGAGACCATCGCAGGGTTGGAATTCAACGTCGATGGCGAGACCCTGAACATTGAGGGCACGCTCAACCTGATGACCGATCACGACCGCGCCAAGCGCGAAGCAGGGGCGCGCGAGTTGGCGAAAGTCTTTGGCGAGCAGGTCAAACTCTTCGCCCGCGTCCACAATACTTTGGCGAAAGAGAAAGAGATCGAGGACCGTTGGCGCGGCATGCCAACGCCCCAAACCGGCCGCCACCTGTCCAACCACGTGGAGCCGGAAGTGGTCGAGGCCCTGCGCAATGCCGTGGTCGAAGCCTACCCGAAACTCAGCCACCGTTATTATGAGTTGAAGCGCAAGTGGCTCGGCCTCGACGTCATGCAGGTTTGGGACCGCAACGCGCCATTGCCCATGGACGAGCCCCGCCTTGTGGGTTGGGACGAGGCGCAGGCGACCGTGATGGAAGCCTACCACGATTTCGCCCCCGAGATGGCGGGTATCGCCGAGCCGTTTTTCAAGCGCGGCTGGATTGATGCGGGCGTCAAACCCGGCAAAGCCCCCGGTGCTTTTGCCCATCCAACCGTGTCCGATGTCCACCCCTATGTTATGCTCAACTACCTTGGAAAACCACGCGATGTCATGACCTTAGCGCATGAATTGGGCCACGGCGTTCACCAAGTTTTGGCCGCCGCGCAGGGCGAGATGCTCTCCTCCACACCCCTGACTTTGGCCGAAACCGCCTCGGTGTTTGGCGAGATGCTGACCTTCCGCAAAATGCTCTCCAAGGCTAAAACCAAACCCGAGCGCAAAGTGCTTCTGGCGGGCAAGGTCGAGGACATGATCAACACTGTTGTGCGCCAAATTGCCTTCTACGACTTCGAGTGCAAGCTCCACGCCGCCCGCGCCCACGGCGAGTTAACGCCAGATGACATCGGCGCGCTATGGATGTCCGTGCAGGCCGAAAGCTTAGGACCGGCATTTGAGTATATGGACGGCTACGACACCTTCTGGGCCTATGTCCCACACTTCGTCCATTCACCGTTCTACGTCTATGCTTATGCGTTTGGCGACGGCTTGGTGAACGCGCTTTATGCGGTGTTCGAGGAAGGCGGCGACGACTTCCAAGCCAAGTACTTCGACATGCTGAAAGCAGGCGGCTCCAAGCACCACAAAGAGCTACTGGCCCCCTTCGGGCTGGACGCGTCAGACCCTAAATTCTGGGACAAAGGCCTGTCGATGATCTCTGGCATGATCGACGAGTTGGAAGCCATGGAAGAGTGATTTCGGACGAGGAGTGTTTTGAGCGTGCTATTGAAGCCGCTCAATCACATCGCCGAGAAAGGTCCGAACAGGCAGGAAAATCCCTTCGGCAATCGCAGCACTTTATTCAGATTTCTGAAGAGCCAGATGCTCAATTTTATCCAGTTTATCGTGTGATTGCTGAAATGAAGGGATTAGGCCTCACTGCACCTTCTGAAAGTCAACAGCACCTACGTCACAATCTACAAAAGCTGCTCAACTTTGGGTGGGTTGAGATAACGCAAAGTCACTCCCAGTTTAGCAATATTTTCATGAGGTATACCGCTGACTGCCAAATTTTGGCTGGCGCGTCACCTGGGAAATCTGAAGGTACCCGACCCGAAACGGGTAAGACATTTTGGGTGCGTTCCGAGTCTTCCTTAGCCGTCACAACACCCGAAGACCTTCCCGAAACACCTTCTGGCAACGAAGGTGCCGCACGCCAGATCACCCGCAACATTTTCGAGCGCAACCCTACCCTGCGCCGCGCCTGTATCGCCCATTACACCGCCAAGGATGGCCGCCTTGCGTGCCAAGCCTGCGACATGGATTTTGCCTCTATCTATGGCGGGGACATCGGCGCGGGTTTCATCCATATCCACCACCTCGATCCCTTGGGCAATGCGGCGCAGCGCGAAACCGACCCTTTGCGCGATCTGGTGCCTTTGTGCCCCAATTGCCATGCAATGGTACATAAAACTGACCCGCCACTCACGCCCGCAGCGCTCCGCAAACGGATGGAGCACAGCTAGCCTGCCCCTAAACGCACGTTGCCGCCTGATCTCTTGTTTCCGGCCCGTAATGACGCCCAAAACCCCCATATTTGCAATTTGTTGACCAAACACATATATTCAGTCTCAATCAAAAAGAATAAATTGAGCGGTTTCAGTATGATCAGTAGCTTGAGTGCGATCTGGGAGGATTTCTTTCTTCCCATGTTACAACGACCAAGGCGGCTGCAAGTGGCGGCCCTGTGCCATCGCGAGTTTCGCAATCAAACCGAGGTTCTCTTGGTGACCAGCCGTGACACCGGCCGCTGGATCATCCCTAAAGGTTGGCCTATTCGCGGGTTAAAATCCTCCGAGGCCGCCGCGCAAGAAGCTTGGGAAGAGGCGGGCGTGAAAGACGGCAAAGCCGCGCCTCAGTCCATCGGCACATATACCTACGACAAAACAATGGCGTCGGGCCTGCCTGTTCCGGTCGAGACGCTCGTCTATTCCGTTGCGGTCGAGAATTTGGAAGACGAATTCCCCGAGGCCAACCAGCGAGAACGCAAATGGGTCAGCCCAAATGACGCGGCCAATATGATCCAAGAGACCGATTTGAAGTCTATCTTGCGACATATGTAACAGAAATTTGGCACGAACCTCCTAGAGCGGTTGATCTTCTCCCCCATAGGCCGCTACTCCTCTGCTCGAAAAGCTGGGGGATTCCTTAATGGACAACAACAAGGGCGACGCACGCCACCTTGAAACGCTGGACCGCGACCTTGCGCGCTATTCCAATCTGGAACTGGCCACCAGCTATGTCGCGCGTCCCTTGGTTGGGCCGGGCATCTCACTGGTGTTTGTGCTTCTGGCGGGCCTTGCGGCCGCAATGTTCTTTGGACAAGCCAACAACAGCCTGATCGTTATTATTGCCGCCTGTGTCGGTGCCTATATGGCGCTCAACATCGGGGCTAATGATGTCGCCAATAACATGGGGCCAGCCGTGGGTGCCAAAGCCCTGACCATGGGCGGGGCCATTGCCATTGCCATCGTTTTCGAGAGTGCAGGCGCACTGATTGCGGGCGGTGACGTCGTGTCCACCATTGCCAAGGGCATCATCGCGCCCGAGAGCATGGGCGACGCGCAAACCTTTATGTATGCCATGCTCGCAGCACTGCTGTCCGCGGCTCTTTGGGTCAACCTCGCCACTTGGGTCGGCGCGCCAGTGTCCACCACGCACTCCGTTGTGGGCGGCGTTATGGGGGCTGGCATCGCCTCGGCAGGCATCGCCGCCGTGAACTGGGCCACGATGTCCAAGATTGCCGCCAGTTGGGTTATCTCGCCAGTTTTGGGTGGTTTGGTGGCTGCTGGCTTCCTTGCCCTGATCAAGTCCCGCATCATCTATCAAGACGATAAAATCGCAGCCGCGCGTAAATGGGTGCCGGTTTTGGTTGGTATCATGGCCGGTGCATTTACGTCTTATCTGGCCCTGAAGGGCTTTAAGAAAATCATCAAGATCGACCTTGCAACGGCATTAACAATCGGCACCGTTCTTGGAGGTCTAACCTGGGCTGTGATGATCCCGCTGATCCGCAAGCAATCTGAGGGCCTAGAAAACCGCAACAAATCCCTCAAGGTTTTGTTCGGCATTCCGCTGGTCGTCTCCGCCGCCATGCTCAGCTTTGCGCATGGGGCCAATGACGTCGCCAACGCTGTCGGCCCGTTGGCAGCCATCGTGCAAGCGTCCAAATCCGGCGACTTCACCCACGCGATTTCCATCCCGTTCTGGGTGATGATTATCGGCGCGTTTGGGATCTCATTTGGACTGTTTTTGTTCGGCCCAAAACTGATCCGCATGGTCGGCAGCCAAATCACCAAGCTAAACCCGATGCGCGCTTATTGCGTCGCGTTATCCGCCGCAATCACCGTGATCGTGGCCAGTTGGTTGGGCCTGCCCGTCAGCTCCACCCATATCGCGGTGGGCGGTGTATTTGGCGTCGGGTTCTTCCGCGAATGGGACGCCGAGCGCCGCATCAAGAAAGCCCGCATGGACATGCCGGACCGCGCCGAGTTCGCCTCTGAAGAACGTCGCCGCCGCAAACTGGTGCGCCGCTCGCACTTCATGACCATCATCGCGGCTTGGGTCATCACAGTTCCCGCAGCCGCGGCCCTATCAGCGGTGATCTTCTTGGGAATAAATGCCGTCGCAGGTTGACCCTAGTTTCGAGCCATAAACTGGCGCGAAGCCTAATTTGTACATTCGTGCTATAATTCCGTACAAGCGGTACACCACGTACAAAACAACCGAGCCATACGCCCTTATGACCCGCGACGACTACAACGCCTTTTGCGCCACACTTCCAGCCACCAATCATGTGGTTCAATGGGGCAATTCCGATGTTTGGAAAGTTGGGCCCAAGCTTTTTGCTGTGTGTGGATGGAACAAAGGTAAAGACGCCTTCACCTTCAAAGTATCAGATTTAGCGTGGGAAATTCTGCCAGATATGCCCGGCGTTCGCCCCGCGCCATATCTGGCCTCTCGCGGGATGAAATGGGTGCAGCACTATTGCGAACCCGGCCTCTCTGACACGGAATTACGCATTCATATTCGTGCCTCCTACGATATGGTTGCGGGCTCGCTTACCAAGAAATTGCGCGCCGAGTTGGGGCTCCCAACCTAAGCCTTCGCAGCCGCGTAAACCGCATCTATCGTCCTTTGCGTGCCTTGTGCATCCTCTAGTTGCCAGGCATATTTTCCTTTGTTTATTAGGGCGCTAGCACCAAAAACCTCAACCTGATTGACGTAATGATTGGCGGCGGGAAAGCGCTCGATTTGAGTTGCCCCATCGGCCTGACACAGCTCTATCCGGCTCTCCTGATAGACGTTGGGATTAAACGGAGCACTCAGGCGCATCACCCCGCCTTCGCCATGAAAGGTGACCTCTTGAAACGGGTGCATTCGCGTGGACACATAGCCATGATAGCGCGCGCCCGCGATCCGCGCCTGTACCCGCACGGTGGTATCGACCCCGCCTTCCCACTCAATCTGGGCGCTAATCTCCTCGAACTCCGCCCCCGTGGCAAAGCGTACGCACCCCAGCGCATAGACCCCGATATCAGGCAAAGCCCCGCCGCCCATATCCGGCTTGTTGCGAATATTGGCAGGGTCGCGATTATCGAACGAGAACGCACAAGACACTTGGCGCAACGCCCCAATCGCCCCCTCAGCCAACAAAGCCCGCGCGCGCTGCCACTGCGGATGGTGCACGATCATATAAGCCTCGGCCGCCATTAAACCAGTACGATCACGGGCCGCGATCAAAGCGTCAATCTCACCTGCCTGCATCGCGACAGGTTTCTCGATCAGCACATGTTTTCCAGCCGCCAAGGCCTTCAGCCCCCACTCCACATGCAAGCTGTTTGGCAACGGAATATAGACCGCATCAATGCCATCATCAGCCAGCAAGCCCTCGTAGCTGTCATGGTGGCTAAGGTCAGGGAAAAGCGCCGAAAACTCCGCAAACTTATCCGCCGAGCTTGTCGCCAACCCGGCCAGTCGCGCCCCTTTGGCGGCATGAATCGCAGGGCCCATATGCTCGCGGGCGAATTTGGCGGCTCCGAGGATACCCCAGTTAAGTGGCTTGGTCATGGCTGTCTCCCTATTGGTCGGGGCAACCCTAGGCGCTTACTGGCCCCTCGCCAAGCGGGCTTCTATCGCCGTCTGGATCATGCCGCGCGCACGCGCATAATCCGCAGCATTTTGCCTGTCGTGCTCCTCCGCCTCGCTGGCACTGAGACGATCTAGCAAAGCCTGCTCGGCGGCAAGCGCACCTTGCGTAACAGCACCGAGAATGCTCCGCCCGTGGCTGTCTTCTCGCACCGGGTCGGCCCCGGCCTTCAACAAGGCAGCAACCATCCGCAGGTTCCCCCCTGCTATCATCAACGGCGGTTGGCCAGCTGCGAAATCTTCGCCCAACGCAAGCGGCGGCGGCGTATTGGCGTCCGCACCGCGTTCCAGCAATGCAATCACTTGCTCGGTCTTGTTGCCAACCAGCGCCAGATGCAGCGCGCTCAGCCCTGCGCCTGTCGTTTGCCTGATCAACTCATCGGGCAGCAAGGCAACCGCATCCGCAACATCACCAGCCCCAACGTATGAATTAAAGGGCGAGGCCATCGCATGCAGCACCGTATAACCACGCGCCGAGGCGAAATTTGGCCGCGCCCCAGCTTTCAATAATACCGCGATCATCTCCGGCATTTGGCTCTCGTTTCCCGTCGCCCAAATCAGCGGCACAGCACCATATCGCCCCTGCGCACGGTTCAGGTCCAGCTTGGGGTGCGCCTTCAGAAGTGCCCTCACTTGCGCCACATCACCAGCCATCAATTCCGTGCGCAACACCCCATAAGGAGCGGGCAACTCATCCATTTTAATCTTGTCTGGCCGCCCCGTTTGCATCATCTTCATCCGAGCCGAAATCAGTTCCTCAAACCTGACAGTATCCCCAACTTGCAAAGCCAGCTTCATCTCGGTGAAGCTTCGATCAAGCACATTGATTTGCATCTCGCGCACCGCGCGCGCAGTCGAGAACACCTCAAAGCCGCCACCGATATAAGCCCCGGTGGCACTCAGGCAAAAAGCAGTAAACAGGACCACGGGAGCCGCGCGTGAAAACATCATGCGTGCATTCTCTGCACTGGTTTTACATAACTCATCATACCCCTCCGGCGCGCTGCCAAACAAAAAGGGCCGCGCAATGCACGGCCCCTTGATAACGCTTCAGTTTGGCGAAAATTAGGCGGTTTCTAACAGACCTCTATCTGTCGCCAGAGACCGCATACGCTCTTGCAACTTCTCGAAGGCACGCACCTCAATTTGGCGAATACGCTCGCGCGATACATCATACTGCCCCGACAAAGTTTCCAGCGTTATGGCCTTATCTTGCAAACGACGCTGCACAAGGATGTCCTTCTCTCTGTCGTTCAAGGTTTCCATCGCTTCTGCCAGCAATTCACGGCGGATTTCCAACTCGTCCTTGGCCTCATAATCGCCCGCCTGATCGGCGCTCTCATCCTCAAGCCAATCCTGCCATTGCGTCGTGCCTTCGCCATCTGCCGAGACCACAGCGTTCAGCGAAGCATCGCCCCCCGACATGCGGCGGTTCATCGAAATGACCTCTTTTTCAGTCACGTTCAAATCATTGGCAATTCGCGTCACGTTTTCGGGGCGTAAGTCACCCACTTCCAACGCGCCAATGCGGTTCTTGGCTTTGCGCAGATTGAAAAACAGCTTCTTTTGCGCCGACGTCGTGCCAAGCTTAACCAAGGACCACGAGCGCAGCACATATTCTTGGATAGAGGCACGGATCCACCACATCGCATAGGTCGCGAGGCGGAAACCCTTTTCAGGGTCAAACTTTTTGACGGCCTGCATCAGGCCCACATTGGCCTCGGAAATAACTTCAGCCGTGGGCAGGCCATAGCCACGATAGCCCATGGCGATTTTAGCCGCGAGACGCAGGTGAGATGTAACCATCTGATGCGCCGCATCAGTGTCTTCATCCTCGACCCAGCGCTTGGCCAGCATGTATTCTTGCTCAGGCTCCAACATTGGAAACTTGCGGATTTCTTGCATATAGCGGTTCAAGCCCTGCGTCGGGCTCGGAGCCGGTAAACTTGTATAATTAGCCATTTAAAGTGCCCCCCATTCAGGTTTGCGGTTTCGACTGTGAATTTACGCACGAGTTGCGCCCGTATCAAGCCGTCCCGTGCGCACATACCCTGTGCGTCGTTAACGTTAAGTTAAATATAGGGAGCCCTTTGCCGCAGTTTAAGGGGCATGTTACGACTATTCACATAAACGTGTGAAAATCAGCTGATTTTCGCTATAAGATCCGTGAAATCAGCAGGCAGTGGCGCTTCAAACCGCATCATTTCTCCGGAAACCGGGTGTTTAAAGCCCAAGGTTGCCGCATGAAGCGCTTGTCGCGGGAACTCTTTAATCGCCTCTTGAGCCGCCTCAGAGAGCGCATTTTTGGCCAGTTTCCGCCGCCCACCATAGGTCGGATCCCCCACCAAGGAGTGCCCGACATAAGCCATATGCACCCGAATTTGATGCGTCCGGCCAGTTTCCAGCCAACATTCCAGCAGCGAGATCACCGGAGGCTTGCCATAGCGTTCCAAAAGCCGCGCGCGCGTGATCGCATGACGCCCCGCATTTTTCACCACTGCCTGACGTTGCCGGTCCGTCTTATGGCGCGCCAGATTGGCAATGATGCGCACGATATTACCCTGCTCAAACGCCACGCCCGCCAGCCCGTTGATCCGTGGATCAGACGCCTCAGGCACGCCGTAAGCCAGCGCCTTATAGTGACGCTCGACGGTGTGTTTCTCAAACTGCTTGGCCAGGCCTTGATGCGCGATGTCGGTCTTGGCAACCACCAAAAGCCCCGAAGTATCCTTATCAATGCGGTGCACAATACCGGGGCGTTTTTCGCCGCCAATACCCGACAGGCTATCGGCACAATGATGCAAAAGCGCGTTGACCAAGGTTCCATTGGGCGAGCCAGGGGCCGGGTGCACCACCATGCCCGCAGGCTTGTTTACCACGATCAGCGCATCATCCTCATAGATCACATCAAGCGGTATATCTTCAGCAACAGTGTCATAATCCACGGCCTCGCCCACCGTGATCACCCAGACCTGCCCCAACTGGGACTTGGTTTTCGGCTCGCTCACCACCACACCGTCCAACGACACAGCGCCCTGCGCGATCAACTTCACAATACGCGAGCGGCTAAGTTGCGCCTCCACTGGCGCAAACAAGGCCAATGCCTTATCAAGGCGCGCAGGCGGGGCGTCAGTGATCTCGACCGCGATAGACTGAGGCGACATGGATAATAATCCCGAATTACCGGCGGAAGAGCCCGCCAATTTAAAGTTTCTACGACGGCTGGTTACGACTCTGACCGCCACAATGATTGTGGGCCTTGTAGTGCTGATTTCACTGGTTGTCATCCGTATGCAGAGCAGCACGCCAAACTTAGCCCTGCCCACGCATATTACGCTGCCAGATGGCACCAAAGCCACCGCTTTCACACAGGCCCCCGGCTGGTATGCGGTGATCACATCCGACGATCATATCTTAATATTTGACCGTGACAGCGGCGCCCTGCGCCAAGACATACCGGTCAACTCACGCCCGTGAGTAAAACGTGCATCATGCCAATGCGCTGAAAACAAACGCTATAAATTTATTGCCAGACGTGAAGACGCGCGCCATGCTTGAGGGATATTTTAAGCAGAAGTTTTAAACGTTCGGAATTTACCCATGGAAGATATCTGGCAGCTCCACGCCGCCAGCGATGCCTCCACGCAGCACGATACCCCGCTCGACAAATCGGGCAAGACCGAAATTATCGTGGATTTGGCACCGCTCGACGCGCAAACAGACACGACCGAGCCTGACACAACCCCAACGGCGCTTACCCCCGCCTTGTTTGGCCCCATCGGCGACGCTACCCCCGCGACTTTCGCGATTTTCGACGCCGCAAAGTTTCCCAACCTGCCTGAGTTGTTGCCCAACTCCGGTCTTGAGCATCAGTGCCTGTTCACCGGCGACGCCTTTGAGGAGTTGTCCCATGTCGCCCCATGGATTGTGCGCCTGGAAGACGATCATGCCTTCACCCGCGCGCTGTTTACCCGCACTGATCCCCCGACCCCTTGGACCCATTGGGACAAGGATGCCGGGATTTATCTACGATCCGAGGCAAGCTTGGACGAGCTATGCGCGCATTTTCGCAAGTTCACCAAAGTGCGCATGGATGGCATCCCCGACAAGGACCGCGCCGCATGGCAATATTTCCGGTTCTACGACCCCGAGCAGGCCGCCTTGTATTTTGAAGCAATCCGTCAATGGCCTGACCGCATGGCGCAGTTCTACCGGCTGGCAAACGCCAAACTTGTCGAACGGACCATCGCGATCTCATCCATCGCGGCCACAGCGCATATATTCACCCCTGACGCAAAGTCCCTGCCCGACAACCGCCCCCCCAGCTACCGGTTCGAGGCCCGCGATGCCGCTGTCTTTGCCTCCGCGCGTAGGCCAAAATTTCGCCAAGAATTGGCCGAGTGGCTGCTGCGCATGGACGAGCCGCGTTTCAAGCCGTTCTCCGAAGACCACCTTTATGCATTGGTCGATCACGGGCTGCGCGAGGGCGATGCGCTGGAATTCACCTTCAAGGAGGAATACGTCTACCTCCTTTATATGATGAGCTATTTTGGCGGCTGGTTTCACAAATCAGGTCGGATGCCGCGCATCACAACCATTCTGATCGAGGACGGCAAGGCGCGCCGCGCCAATCTGGAACGCGCCTTCCCCGACACCTACGCGCAACTTTACGGCGAAGGGCGCGATACCTTCCGCGCGTGGGGGGTGTTATTTGGCCGACTTGAGGCACATTTGGCGAAACATTCAGGCTGGCACAACTTCACCCCAGATGCCGCCCGCAAACTTATCACCTCAGGCACGGGACACCTCAGCAGGGAAGACGGCGAAAGGATGACCGGTTTTTTGCGCCGGGTCGAATTGGACTGCGACAACCGCCAAGTCACCACCCCCGCAATGCGCGGCATGGTGCTGCTGTTTTCCTACACAATGGGCCATGCATTCTTTGAAGACCCGCTCTACCCGTGGGCAATCGAGTTGGCGGCCGAGCACGAAACACTAGAGCCTGCCCTGCCCGCCATTGCCGATTATGCCATGAAGCGCGGGCGTAAGATGCTGGCCGATTTCATTAAAGGAGCCGCCTGATATGTGTGGATGTGGTGGAAACGATCCTAATGACGGCGGAGTACCCGGAAGCCCGCCCGGTGGCACGACAGGCGGCACAGGGCTTTGTTGCACTTGCCCCGCGAACGGAGATGTAAACACCACAGCAGATGGCACCTATTTCACCAAGACGTTCGGGCCGGATTTTGGGATCGTTAATAAGTGCCGCATTGAGATCGACCGAACTGCCAGCGCAGGAACCATCAAAATCATCCGCAAAATGAAGGAGAGCCGACGCAGCGGCGCCACCGCTGCTCACATGGCCGCCGTAAAAACCGCAGTAACCAATGCGTTCTCCACCTGGAACACCAAAGCAGGCTCTTACAAGGTTCGTATTGAGCAACCTGGATGCACACCACAGGACTGCACCATCCAGTTTGATGCCCAATGGGTAGCCACGGGTCATCATGTTGAAGTCGTCACTGACGGCACACCTGCCCCGCCTCCGCCCGCCGAACTGCTCAGCAACGCGGTCGGTGGCACCCAACTAATTTCCTTTGTAAACGATACGGCGCCGTTGGCTTGGACGATGATCCACGAATCCGGGCACACTATCGGATTGATGGATGAATACAGCTACGACCACCCCAACACGACAGCACCCACACTGACGATCAAAGGCGCGTCCGACCCAGATCATGTCATAACGTTTACCTCTCAGGGCACCCCAGCTCCCGGCCCATATGCTTTCGACAACCCCACTGTTATGGGGCAGCTCAATAACAACACATATACCAAGTATCACTTCTACTGGATTGCCATCGAAGTGCAGCGTATCTTGTTGGCCGAAGGAGCAAGCGCAGTTGTTAAGGTTGTCTAAATTATGCAAAATACTCCCTCCCCGCTTGCCCCTAAAAAAGGCCACAGTTGCGGCAATATTTGCCCTCGCGCTCAGCAGTTGCAGCGCAATAGGAGACCCCGCCATGTTTGAAACTTGTGAAATGAAGTTGACTATCCTCGACACGAAACAAGCAGGAGACCTGCGTTTTGACGTCCTCGCGTCCGAGCAACTTTGTGTCGATCCGAAGACAAGCTTCAACCCATGGGATTACACGGCGCGACTTCAGGTCACCAATACTGGGTCTCACCCCGTGACGCTTTCTCATGCCGACGGGGCTGTCGCGCGCAATGCCTTTGCAAATATCGAGATTATGGAGCGCCTCCCAGACGGCACCACCACCACCCAAGAGGTGTTCCGGCGCGGTGGCCCTATTGACAAGTCCAAGGTTAAAACAACCCAAGAAATACTCGCGCCGGGTCAAGCGCATATCATAACAGGCGGCCCAACCTATGTGATGGAGCCGCTGCGCTTGGCAAGAGATGGATTGGACCTCAACGGCGCTTTGATCCCAGAGGCAAATCGGCCGCACCGAAAGTTTACCATGAAATTCAAGGCCTCGCTCTCGGCGAAGACACCTCAAGGCATGCGATCACTTACATCAACATTTACCATTCCCCTTACGATATTCCTCAAGCCCGACATACCAGACGAAGGATGAGACCGCGCGGCGTTTAAACGGGCAATTGACTAAGGGGGGGGATGGTACCGCCTCCCCGGCTTGAACGGGGGACCCCTGGTTCCACAAACCAGTGCTCTAACCAACTGAGCTAAGGCGGCACACTTCGTGGGATTTACCCATAGGCGCGCGTGATTGCAAGAGCGCTAAAGCGATTAATTCGGCTTAAAGCAAAAGTTCGAACTCTTGATCAACCGTGTCCTGCCCAAAGGCCTGTGACGCCTGCTCCCCCGTCATCACAAAGCCGCGGCGTTGATACAGCCGACATGCGGCCAGATGGCTGGCGTGGGTCCAGAGCACCAATTTGGACGCGCCGGTTGCCCGCGCATGTTCAATCACCGCCTCCAGCATCTTGGGGGCCAGTCCCAGCCCCCGCGCCCATGGCTCCAGCAAGAACATCCGCAGCCGCGCGGTTTGTGCATCATCGCGCACACAAAACACCGAGCCAAGCCGCACCTCCCCCACCACTGGGATGAACGCACGTTCAGTTGCTGGATCTCGGGTCTCTATAAAATCAGCCAGAATGCGCATCACCAGCGCCTCAAAGCTGGCATCATAGCCTTCTTCCTTCGCGTATAATTCGCCATGGCGCGCGGCAATCCACCCCGCATCACCAATCTGCAAATCGCGCATCTCGACCCTGGCCGAGCCTGCACGCAGCGCCTCAAGTATCACCTTATTTGACATGTCGCCCCCTTCTGCCCCCTTGCCACAGCTTAGTATCACAGCTACGCCACTATCCAGCCAACACAAAAGCCGACCAACACAAAAGAGGGTCCAATGGGTATCAACTCCGAAAGCGACATCGCAGGAAACTTGCAAATCGGCCCCACCACCGATGGTATGGTGCGCATCTATGTGGAGGCCAACGGCGTCGAGTTGCCATTTGATTTCGAGCCGGAAGAGGCCGAAGAGATCGCCGAGGAGATACGGGCAGCCATCGCCGCCGCCCGCACCATTGCCAAGAAGCGCTAGTTTACGCAGACCCCATTGCGGTAGCTGCCAACCTCCCGAACCACTTGCGAGGATGGCGCCTCAATGCGCCGCCCGGACAGCTCCGAGCGCAGCACGCGGCTCACCAAGCCTGATAAAGCCGTAACGCGGTAACACGACACCGTTGGCTCCGCATGGCCATGCCCCACGCCGCTATCGTCAGTGAGGAACATGTAGCGCCCGCCGGTTTGCACAGCGGCTTGGCGCATCAGATATTCCGCCTCCGGCCCGACGCCACTCGCCCCCAAGGCAAACACCTGCACACCTTTGCCAGCCGCCTTACGCGCCGCCTCTAGGTAGGCCCGCGCCCGATTGTCATGCGCCGGAGCATCCGCAATGTGGAACATCAACCGCTCGCCCTTGCCACGTCGCCAATCCATTGACGCCCCCGCATTCAGTGCGCGGGCCGCTGCCTCGGGGTAATCTCCACCGCCGCCCGCATGTTGCGCACGCAGCCAGCCTTGCATCTGCGATTGTTTCTTGGTGAATCCGTAGTTTTTGACCACATATTGATCCCCATCATCGCGGTAGACCACCAAACCATAGCGAATATCGACCCCCGGTGCCGCACGCCTCGCTTTCCCAACCAAGCCTTTCAACTCTTTGGTAAGCCACGCTAATTCATCCCCCATGGAGCCTGTAGTATCCACCACGAAAGCCAAATCAAGGAAATCGGGCTTCCACCCGGCCTTAAATGGCAGATTAACCTGCGCGCGCTTGCCCGCCGTCAATCGTTGCACCACAGGGGCGCCCTGCCCTTCAGGGATCGCGCGTAGTTCAACCTCGCGCAAACGCCCTGCGCCCATGCTGGCGGGAAACACCGTCACCATGCCGTCAACGCCAGAATACCCCGAATAAAACGGCTGTGACGCTCCGGGTTTGCGCAACGTGATCCGCACCCCCGGCGCAGGTTTTCCGTCGGCCCCGCGAAGCTGCGCCAGAGCGGGCGTAGACAAGTTCGCCATTGGCAGTTTTAACACCTTACGCGCCTTGCCCTGATAGCGGGTGAAGGCTGCCAAATTCAGCGCATCGTCAATATCGCCCGCAGTAATCACCCCACGCCGCGCACCGTTGGGTTTAGAGGGGGTCGGGCGCGGTGGGATTGGCACAGGCAAAGGGGCCACAATAGTACCGATGATACGGCCCTCGGGCGGCGGCGTCATATCCGCCACGCTCTCGATGCTAGCGGCTTCCGGCATGGCTTTGTAAGTCGTCGCAGGCATATCGCATGCCGCCAGAAACACTGAGGACAACAAGGCAAAACGGGTCACTGAAGTACGGGTCATTCTGGATCTCCAAATAAATGTGCTTTTTACACATATTTTAAAATCTGTTGCCGAGTCAACCAAAATGTGCATATTACACATATGCTGGATTTACTCGACGCCCTCCTCGCCCCGCTCGCCCGCCTGATGGTGGCTCTGGGCATCCCGTTCCCTGATTTTGCGGAGCGCCTGAAAGCCTATTACGTTGAGGCCGCGCGCATTGCCTGCGCCGACAAACCCACCGACAGCCGCCTGTCTGTTATGACTGGATTGCAGCGCCGCGATGTGGCCCGCCTGCGTGATTTCCAGCCGCAAGAGCCCCGCCTGACGCACCTGTCGCGCCTCGTTTCTCTATGGCAGACAGACGCCGCCTACTTGGGCAAACCAATACCAAAAAGCGGCCTGCCACCTTCCTTTGAAGCGCTGGCATGGGAGGTGCGGCGCGACGTTCACCCGCGCACGATGCTCGACACTTTGCTGGCAGCCGGCACAATTGAGGTCGAGGGCGAAACGGTCACGTTGCAAGAGCCATCCTACCAGCCACTCGCCGGATCTGAGGACCAAATGGCCTATCTCGCGCGCAATATCGGCGACCACCTGAGCGCCGCGACCTTTAATGTGACCTCCACCTCCGCCCCCCCCTTTTTCGAGCGGGCGGTGCATTACGGCGCGCTCTCTCCCGCGCAGGTTTCCCAGCTTGAAGAGCAATATAACGAGGGCCAAGTCGCCTTGCTTGAGGCCCTAAACAAGGAAGCCGCCGCGATGAAAGCCTTGCCATCAGACGCTCCGCCCGTCAGGTTCCGCGCAGGCGGATATTTCTACCAAGAGGATGCATCATGAGGCGGTTTGCGACGGCGAGTTTTGGGATTGCACTGCTGCTATCAGGCTGCACTGCGCCCCTTGAGGACGCCGGTCTGGCCAAGGCCCCACTGGAAGAGCCAGCAGTAAGCGCCGAAGCCGCGGCACCGGTGGCCAGCGCGAAGATCTCCCCCTGCGCACCCGGCGACATTGGTGAAGATGACGGCTTTGGCGGCACAGGGTGTACTGCCGACTAGTGCAACATGTTCTTACGGCTGCGATAGCAAAAGATATCTCTTGACCTGATACCATTTGGCTTCATATATAAATGATACCAAATGGTTTCTCATTGATAGGAATATCCCCATGCGCCAAACTCTCCTCTCGCTTACGGCAGCACTACTTTGCCCGCTCGCCGCCACCGCCGCGCCTTTGATCACGACCCTGCCCCAACCCGAACTCGATTGGACCACCACCCCCGAGGGCGTGGCATTCGCCCCAATTGAGGGCGACCGCTTTGAAGGTGCCTACATGGCGATGGTCCGCCTGCCCGCCGGTCTCGTTAGCCCCACCCACACCAAGACATCCAACATGTTCGGGTTGGTGTTGGAGGGGACAATGACCCATGTGCCCGACGGCTCAACCGCCAAAGCCGTTGCCTTGGAAAAGGGCGCTTTCTACAAAATTCCCAAAGACTTAGCCCATGTATCGTCGTGCATTTCAGACGCCCCTTGCGTGACATTCCTCTACCAAGACGGCAAATTCGACTTCTTGCCAGTGGTGCAACAATGACCCCCACGCAATCCACCTTCAAGGCGCTGGCCGACCCGACGCGTCGCCAAATTCTGCGCCAACTCGCAGCCAGTGAGATGACCATCGCCCAAGTTAGCGACAACTTTGATATGACCCGCGCTGCGGTCAAAAAGCACCTTACCGTGCTCAGCGATGGCGGGTTAATCACCATCCGCCCACGTGGCCGCGAGCGCGTGAATACCCTGAACCCCGAGGGCTTCGCCCCCGTCCGGGACTGGCTCACCTTCTTCGAGCAATTCTGGGACGACCGCCTCTCTGATCTGAAATCCGCAATTGAACAGGACCAACCCCATGACTGATAACACTCTGCGTAAATCCATATTTCTCAAAGCCAGTAAACCCACAGTTTGGGCTTACCTGACTGACCCGGAAAAGCTGGCCATATGGTTCCACAAGCCCAAAACCGCGCTAAGCGACGGCGAAGACTACGCGATGTACGGCGCGCAAAGCGGCGACAAGATGATGTGGGGCACTGTCACGCAGGCCGCGCCCCATGACGTGCTGGAATACACGTTCACCATCGCGCCAATGGGCGATGCCACAAGCACCGTACGCTGGACTTTAGAAGAGGTTGCGGGCGGCACCCGTCTGTCGCTGGAACACTCCGGCCTGCCGCAAGGCGAAGATGCATTCGGGCTGCTACTGGCGCTTGATAAAGGCTGGGACGAGCATCTGGGCCGTATGCGCGCGGATGCCCACGCCGAATAAAGTCAACAAAGACCACCGCTGCGCCCACCCGCACCTTGTGTTGCAAGGGCGCAGCGCCTACATCTGAGGGGACGGTTCTGCTCTACTCGTATTATGGAGACTACATTCCAGCTGCCTTAAGCATTTCCTCGGGAGCTGGCTCTGTCTAGGCCCTGGTCTATTTACCTGGCACCCACCTGTACATACAGGTCTGCGGGAATAAGTTCTCCCACGGTTGCTGCGGTTCCGTCACTTAACGCTTTGCATCCACGCGCACCGGAATTAACTCCCCGATCATCACCGGATCACGCAGGCCGCGGTCGTCGTCATCCTCAGGCTCACCCATTGCCATGATTGCACGTCCCATCTGGACCGACGCGAAAGTGATAATAAAAAACACCGTCATCACGACTGCGGCCAGTGGCCCATCTGCCGTTTCCAACACCAAATGGCGCAACCCCGCGACGTTTGAGCCAATCAACAGCGCTGAAAAACAAACGCCAACCAATGCGCCGCCAAGGGCATTGCGCAGCAAAAATCTAATAAGCTTGGGCATCGGAGCGGACCTTCCATGGGCACATGTGTTGAGTCGCGCCTAGTCTACGCCCTTCACGCAGATATGACCAAGACATACGCTATTTTTCGCCGATTAGGCTATACAGACGGCTATATAGACGGGCAACACAGACCCGCACCCCACCCCGTCAGGAGCCTGCAATGACCGCCCTTCTCTTTCTTTTGGCCCTTCTGCTTCCCCTGCCCGCTATGGCTCAAATCGAAGTGCAGTTCACCGAAGGCAGCCCCGCGGATGTGTTCACCATGACCAACACGGGTTGCGAGTTGGGCAAAACCAATGTGGTGCTAGACCTGTCTGGCAGTGCTGGCGGGCTGTTCTTTGATACAGAGCCGGGCGGCGACGGCGTTGATGTTTTCCAGCCCTTCGAGACCACCAGCGGCAAGGTTGCCTCGGTGTAATGCGAGGGAGGGTTTGGCAGTAATTAGGGAAGTAAATTGGCAGTGAATAGGCTGGGACATTGAGCCTCTTCCTAATAGATCAAAGTGATATAAGTAACTCGATAGGCCGGATACTGGCCAACTAAACGTTTGAATTAGTGCTATAGTTTGCCGTTAAGGGCCAAAACCGGAACTAAGGTTTTTGCAAATCCAGTAATTCCATTGATATTGCTGGATTTGCGGTCTGATAGTGAGATGGTTCGGGGCAAAATCACAAAACGATCAACCGCGCATGCTTTGAATTGGCAAGGTTGGGTCGTTGCGATCTGAGCGCAACCAATACTCACGGCACGTTGCATCACCTTTTGATGTGAGAGAAAGTCGCCCGCCCTGAGCCAAATCAACCGCCAATAAGCCAAGGCGCACCAATGGACCGATACCTTTTTTGCGCAAAGCTGCGATTACTGGCTGTTGCCTTGCCATCACGATCAACCTTGAGCCAGCGTTCCCGTTTGGTGGTGTCATCTACATAGGGAGCGAGTTGTGCCGATTGGAATGTGGGCGTTTGAAATTGCGCACTGTAGGAATACGTCAATGCCGATAGAACGTTGCGAGATGTGGCTGGGACGGTTTCCCAAATTAGAGCATCACCGTGGATCAAAGGCTTAGGTGGCTCAGGTGGGTTTTCCGCATGTTCCAGTCCTAACTTATAAGCTGCCACAAGTGCTGTTGCTATGTCGCCTGGTAGATTGTTTGAAAATCCGTTCTTGATTGCGCTGCGATCACGCGACACCAGCCGCCGTGCAGTCTCTTTGAATTGGGCCTTGATGTGTAAGTCCAACGCTTATTTCCTCTTCAAATCACAAGACATTCAGGGGCACTTAACACGATACCACCGCTTCCCAATCGTGAATTTTTTTGTAAAACTTTGGGTCTATGGTTTGGCAAGCATATATAATCTATAATTGTCCATACCATTGACAATGCTTGATTTATTGGCGTTCAAATAGCTGAGACACTTACCCCGAACCAAAGTGAAGGGGTGTGTTGTGCAGTGTCCAATTTGTTCCAAGCATAGCGATACTTATGGCACCCGTTGTTATGGTGCGACCCGCTTGCGCTATCGAAAATGCACGGGATGCGGTCACAAGTTCAAAACATTTGAAGAAATCGACGCTGGACAGAAATTGCGCAGCTATGAACGCTGGCCGGAATTTGAAGCGCCTTCAACTGGTGATGCAAAGTGTCCTCAGTGTAACGGCGAAACAAAAGCCGTTGGCAAGGGCAGCAATGGCGGAATTGTCCGGCGTCAGCACATCTGCCAATCGTGCAACTTTGGTGTGTGCTTTGTAAGCCGTGATTGCGATCCCATCGGAGTAGCACTGGCAAAGAAAGCAAAGGCCAAAAGAACAACCTGCCCAGAATGTAAGGCCTTTCCCACCGTCAAATTCACCATTCCAGCAAAGGCGCATGTGAGTAGGCGCTACATCTGCAATAGTTGCAATCATCGCTTTACCATCAAGACACCACATGGGGGCGATGCAGACACCGATCAGCCACAAAATCTGGAGATTGCAGAGCACAGTATCGGCCATAGGGTAATGCCGTGGATTGCTCAAATCCAGCAGCCAAAAACGCAGTCAAGTATCAGAAAAATAACGGAAGTTTAGTTCTAAACCTACTTTTGTTTGAAACCATTAAGCGCCGTGTCATTCCTTTGGTCAACCGATCAAGTGGAGTTGAAAGTTTGGACTGTCCTATCTGTGGGAAATACGGGAAAACCTACGCATCCAAGCCATTGGGTGCAGTCAAAATCCGCTATCGCAAGTGCGATGGGTGCAGCCACAAATACCGAACCTTTGAGGAGATCGACAGCAACCCCGTAGTGCGGGGCCACGCTGCAATCCAGCGTGTATCTGTTGGCGATCCTACTCACATAACCTGCCCCGATTGTGAAAGCGCGCAAGTACGCCATGACCGCAAGACACAGAACTGCGGACCATTGGAGCACTACCTGATGGCTTGCGTGGCGTTACCCAAACCTTGCGGATGGCAACAATGATTGCTCAGGGCATGGATCAAGAAATCAGTGCAACAAACATTAGAGCTGCATGGCAGCGTATTGCAGGAGACGTGTAATGACCTTTCAGGAAACAATATTTGACGCCGCCAATATTTGGACCCCATTTTTGGTTGAAACGTTAGGCCCGCGCTTAGTGGAAACACGCGAATACGCGCAGATTACTTTGGCTGAGTTGGCTGAGTTGGCTGAGCTTATTGGCATCGATGTAGACGAGATGCGTGAATTCGAAAGTGGGGATTTAATTCCTCATACCGAAATGATTGTCAAAATCGCTCGTGCACTAGATTGCAGCACGGATTGGTTGTTGCTTGGTACAAGCGAAGGTAGGCACTCACCCAGGAACAAACCTCAATACGCACCTGATTTACCGCAACTTTTCGGGCTTTGGAACCACGCAAGACTCCAATCAAGCGACCCTATGGTATCTGATGAGGCAGCCAAGCCATATCACCAAGTGATGGCACAGATCGAAGAAGCAGCGTCAAAGATACGCGCTCAGTCTAGTGCGGATATCGCGATCAAATACCTTATCGTTACGACAGATCGTCGCCCTACCGAAGCTCTTGGGAAGAGCCTAACAAGAGATGCAAAATTGGCGCTTCATGCAAAACGCGATGAAGAACGTATTCTTGAGATACTTGCTCAATGGCAAGCAAATCTTGTTACCTCTGATGTAACGGGAATGACTGACAAGGAGGGGGATGCGCTCTATCAGATGCGCCATGCACTTGAGCTTCTTGCTTTTGAAATCCCTGCCAATACTGGCAAGGCCCTTGCAGCAAAGCTTGTTATGCTTGGTGATGCAATTGAAAGCTTTTACCCAGCCGATGCGGGGCTAAAGAGAGACATAGTGCGCCTTCTAGGCTCAAACCTCAACATTAAGCTTTGACCGTCAGTGCCGCTGCTCTAATGCGACAGAGTGGCGGCATATCGCAGAGGATCAAGAAACCGGCAAGAAATCAATATTCAAGCTGCCTGCAAGGTATCAGGAACAACGGTTCAACTTCTATAACGATACAAAACCTCTGATACTTAGCGTCACCTAGTCGTGGCGGGCGTTTTAAGAGATAGATGCTAAGTTGAACCTTTCTCAAATAATGTTCAACTTGGTGAGCGCTTTTCAAGCGTTCTGAGAGTGTCTTTATCATATTAGAAATTATAAAAACTAATAGAGTTCAAATAGTTCAACACCATCTTAGGAAATTCGTCTTTGGAAAAAGATAGTGTCAGCTTGGCCTACTTATGACAATAATACCGTCAAATAGCCGGAATAAAGTTGAACGTTTGATTTGGCAAAATCGTAGCATTTACTGGGCTTTTAGGCAGAAATGAACTGTCAAACCCAGCCAAAATTACTGCCAAAATTCGCCGCGCGTCACACTCGGCCAAGGTGGATGATGGCGCGGGGCGACTAGCCCTACGGATTCCAAACTGGCCGGACGGGGCCGAGGTGCGCTTTGTGATCGACGTTGATGACGTGCTGCGCCACGGCGACTTTGGGCAATCCCACGTATCGGGCAATGAGATCGCAGGCACAGAGGTGCGCATCACAACAAACGAGGTCCAGCACATAGGCGTGCTCGACACCACCCGTCGCGCCGTGGTGCGTGGCATCTGCGGGTCATGAAACGCTGCTAACTCAACGCGTCGGCCAACACGTCAAACACCAATCGCATACGGGGGCTGGTCAGCAATTCCCGGTGGCTCACCAGCCATGTCGGGAAGGTCACGGACACTAAATCCGGCAACACGCGCACCACCTCTGGGCATAGCTGGGCAACCTCCGCAGACATCACCCCAAGGCCAAGCCCGTGGCAGATCATTTGCCAGCCTGCCACGCCGTTCTCCGAGTGATAGCGGATATTGTCACGCGACAGCACCACCCCCATGGCATCGAAGTGGGGCAACATTTCATCAGGCTTGCCATAGGCGATGAAGTTAAACCGCTGCAAATCCTCAAGCGATTTTGGGGCCCCGACCTGATCCAGATAGTCGGGCGTGGCGTAAAGGTGGGCTGTGTTGTCGCGCATCTTACGCGCAATCAGCTCGGGTTGATCCGGGCGCACATGGCGCAGGGCAATATCAGCCTCACGGCGCTGCAAATCCGAGATACTGTTGGAGGCCACCACCTCGATCTCGATGCCCGGAGCCACATCACGCAGTTGCGCAATTATGCGCGGCATCTGGTAGGTTGCGGAGACATCGCTGGCGCTGATGCGCACCAAGCCCTCAATACTTTGCGACTGCCCTGATGCTACCAATGAAATGCGGCTGGCCGCTTCGCCCATGGCACGCACATGATCCACAAGCTGCGCACCCGAACTCGTCAGTTTAAGCGAACGGCCGACCCGCTCGAATAATGTCACACCGATGGCTTGCTCCAGGGCAGCCACTTGTCTGCCCAAAGTCGGCTGAGTTTGCCCTGTGGCCCGTGCGGCAGCCGACAGGGATCCTTCCTCCACAGTGGCAAGGAAGGCCCGAACATGGTTCCAGTCAAATGATGTTGCAGCCCAATTCATGCATATATGTATATAACACCTGCAAATTTAAGCAATTTCTATACCTTATGCGTATAGGTAGCCATCTTCCAGAAAAGGAACATCATCATGCATCAGCAAAGTTCTGGGATAAACTCGCTGAAAAATACGCCAAGCACCCCATCCGCGACCCTGAAAACTACCACCTCTCGCTAGAGCGAACCCGCAGCCACCTGAAGGCAAAAGATCAGGTGTTGGAACTCGGGTGCGGCACTGGCTCCACCGCCTTACTGCTCGCCCCTGAGGTCGCGCAGTACACAGGGTCCGACATGTCAGGCACCATGATCACAATTGCCAACCGCAAGCTGGCCGAGGCGGATCATCCTAATCTGGACTTCATCCAAGCCACTGCCGATGACACAGCCCCCGATGCCCCTTACGACGCCGTGCTTGCCTTCAATCTGTTGCACCTTGTGGACGACCTCGCAGCCACTCTGGCTCACATACATACCATGATCGGCCCCGCTGGCCTGCTCATTTCCAAAACGCCCTGTTTGGCCAGTAAGAAATGGCTCTTTGGGCCAATGATCTGGGTCATGCAGAAGTTTGGCAAGGCCCCTCCGGTCCTCTACATCTCTGCGCCCGAGCTTGAGCACAGCATCACGCAAGCCGGATTTGAGATCATCGAAGCCGAGGACTATGGCAGCCGCTATATCGTCGCGCGCAAGACCTAACCCCTTTTCACGCCCACAGGGATTGTCCGCCCTCCCGTGATCCGAGATACTCTTAAACATAGGGGTATTTCGGGGGGCTGGTTTGATCGAGGTTATTTGGGCATTCTTAGAGGCGGAAGCGGCAGGCATAGGCGCGGCGCTTGGAATTACAGGCTTTATGGGCGGTCTCTTGGCATGGCTTAAGAGCTGGTTTAAACGCCCCGACAAAGTGGAAAACATAAACCCAGAAGCGCTTGTACCAGCAATGGCAACCCCGCCTGAAGCCATGGCCCATATGACGATGGACCAGTTTGAGGCAAGGCAACTCAAGCTCCACGACAAGATCACCGCAGAGCTAAAACAAGCCCACGCCGAGGACCGCGCGCAGCTACAAGCCCAACTGGACGCGGTGAATGCCCGACTGGCCGCACCAGAGGTCGCGCTGGAGGAAGCCCAAAAGCGCATCCGTGATCTAGAGGCCCTGCTAGACCGCGCCGGTAACGAGGTCGGCGGCGATAGACTGGCCGAAGCCAAAACAGCGCTAGAGGCCGGAGATTACTCCGTCGCCGATGAGATATTTTCCAGTATTGAGGCCAAGCAAGCCATGGCCGTCCAAGCCACCGCCCGCGCCGCCTTTGGGCGCGGCGAAATCGCCGAAGCCGAGGTGCGCTGGCTGGATGCGGCGGAACACTATGGGAGGGCCGCACGGCTGGAAGGCAACTTTGAGCATTTGCGCAAGGCCGCAGAATTTGCGCGACGGAGTGGGGATTATGACACGGCGCTAACTTTGGGTGCACAGGCGTTGAAGCTGGGACGTAACTTGGACGACAAGGTGGCATACGGGGCGATGCTGTCAGATCAAGGGCTAACGCTATACTTCCTTGGGCGTTTCGACGAGGCAGAGGCGCTGCACCGTCAGGTAATAAAAATCGCCAAGGACGCATTGGGCGAAGCGCATCCGGACTATGGCAAAAGCCTAAATAATCTCGCGGGGGTACTCTGGGCCACGGGGCGCCTTGACGAGGCGGAGATATTGTTTCGGCAGTCCATGCAAATCACCAAGGACGCGGTGGGCGAAATGCATCTGGATTATGGAACAAGACTCAACAATCTCGCAGGAGTGCTCCGGAGTACAAGGCACTTTGACGAGGCAGAGGTATTATTTCGGCAATCCATGCAGATCACCAAATACGCAGTAGGCGAGGCCCATCCGGACTATGGAGCAAACCTCAACAACCTCGCCGTAAATTATGCGGAACAAGGACAATTTAGCCAAGCCATACCGTTGATGAAAACTGCGCTGCGTATTTACACAACGGCGTTGGGGGGCGATCACCCCGACACGATCGACACGCAAAACTCATTGGATGTGATGAAAGCCGCCGCAGGCGCCTCTTAGAATGCGTCGGGCTGGGCTTCTCGGGCCATGTGGTCGAGCACGGCGTTGACGAATTTGGGCTCTTTGCCGTCTGGGAAGAAGGCTTTGGCCACGTCCACGAACTCCACGATCACCACTTTGGGCGGGGTTTTCTTCGCCACTAGCTCGGCACCGGCTGCACGAAACAGCGCGCGCAGGGTCGGGTCGATGCGATCAATCGGCCAATTGGCAGCCAGCGCGCGGTCGGTCATCTGGTCAATCTGGGACTGCTCGGACACCGCGCCCTCAAGCAACGCACGGAAGGTTTTCGGGTCGCCCTCGTTCATCTCGTAGGTGTCGAACACCTCGCCAAAACGGTGGTCCTCGAACTGCTCGCGCACCTTGTCGATGCTATGGTCGCTGTGCTCCATCTGGAACAGGGCTTGCACGGCGTAAAGCCGCGCGGCAGAGCGCATGGTGCGCATTTTGTTACCTGAGACAGTCATGCGATCTGAAAACTTCCATCATCATCTGTTGAACGCGGCAAGAATCCCACGCCCGATTGCGAAGCGCCGTATTTGCGCTGCAATGCAATCAAATGCAAGGCCGCTTGCGCCGCTCCGCCGCCTTTGTTTTGATCCGTAGGGTCCGCGCGGACCTCGGCCTGCGCGCGATTTTCCACGGTCAGGATACCATTGCCAATATTCGCACCTTGCAGACCAAGCAACATCAGCGCGTGCGAGCTGTCATTGCACACCGTATCATAATGCGTGGTCTCGCCGCGAATGATGCAGCCCAACGCCACGAACCCATCGAAATTGGACTGGCTGAACGCAATGCGGAGAGCTTGCGGAATTTCCAGCGCGCCGGGCACCTCAAGCACGTCATATGTGGCACCAGCTTGCTCAGCGGCAGCCTTGGCACCGGCCACCAGATCATCAGCGATATTTTTATAATAAGGCGACACGATAATGGCCAGCTTCACCGGTTTGGTAAATTTTGGCATATCCAGAATGTGGTGTTGTTCGGCGGCGGCCATAGGTCAGGCTCCTGTGATTGGGCGGGTGCCGATAATCGACAGCCCGTAGGCATCAAGCCCCACCACTTTGGGCGAAGGCGAGTTCGTCAGCAACTCTAATTGCGACAAGCCAAGTGCCGCAAGGATTTGCGCGCCAAGGCCATATTGGCGCAGAGTTTGTGGCGACTGCCCCCCCTCTGCGTCTATCTTCATTTGGGTATCGCGCAGTAAAACCACAAGTCCGCGCCCCTGTGCTGAAATCGTCTCCATCGCCTGTGCCATCTCGGAGGCGGGGCTTGGACCAAGGCCAAGAACATCCTCAACAGGGTTGAGCGCATGCATCCGAGTCAGCACTGGACCAGGCGTGGTGATATCACCTTTGGTCAGCACGATATGCTCAGCCCCTTGGGTTTTATCGGTGAACACGCGCATCACCCAATCGCCGCCAAATTCCGAAGTAACGTCGCGCGGCGCGCCCTCTTTGACAAGACTGTCATGGCGACGGCGATAAGCGATCAAATCCGAGATTGTGCCGATTTTCAACGCGTGGCGTTGCGCAAATTCAATCAAGTCAGGCAGGCGCGACATGGTGCCGTCATCATTCATGATCTCGCAAATCACGCCAGACGGGTTCAGCCCTGCAAGGCGCGACACATCAACAGCCGCCTCAGTATGACCCGCACGCACCAGCACGCCGCCATCGCGCGCACGCAACGGGAACACATGGCCCGGCGTGGCAATATCTTGCGGGCCGTTATTTGCATCAATGGCCGCAGCCACCGTACAGGCGCGGTCTTGGGCCGAAATGCCCGTGGTCACACCCTCGCGCGCCTCGATAGAAATCGTGAATGCCGTCTCGTGGCGCGAAGAATTATTCGTAGCCATCAAAGGCAAGCCCAACGCGTCAATGCGCTCTGTCGTTAGGGTCAGGCAGATTAGCCCACGCCCATAAGTGGCCATAAAATTAACGGCCTCAGGGGTCGCCATTTGGGCTGGAATGACCAGATCGCCCTCATTTTCGCGGTCCTCATGGTCCACAAGAATGAACATACGCCCATTACGAGCGTCATCAATGATGTCCTCGATAGGAGAAATAGCATCAGAATAATTAGTGTCGGAATTGGTATCGGAATTGGTCATGGCAGCATCCTTTGATGGCTGCGAGATAAAGGGTTTCGACGGGCTTGGGAAGGGTTGCGCGCAAGGTCGTAGCGTCGCGGGGGTGTGATCGGAATTTTACTCAGAGATTCAGTCCCCGAAATAGGCATCCGAGGCGATAAACCCGGCAAGGCGGCCAGCTTGTGACCAGTCGCGCTCATGTGCCGTATCTCCGACCACCAACACGCCGTCCAACGGTAGGCGTTGCGCACGCAAAGGGGCCTGCACGGCCATGCGAATATCAGACCAGCCTTGGGCAAAATGTGGCGCACGGGCGCCAGTCACATCGACACCTTGTTCAGCCAAAACTTGTTGCAAACCTTCAGGCGAAAGCGGGTGGTGAACCAGCGCGATGAAATCCGCATCCACTTGCGTCAATACTTGCGCGCGTGGGCTGATTTTGGCTTCTCTAAACATACGTAGCGCATTGTTAGAAAACAAAAAGCCCACCACATCACGCCCTGTAGAGGCGCGCACCGATGCATATGTTTTATAGGGTAGCCCCAATGCCTTAGCGCGCTTCACACGGGTGCGTAAAATCTCAATTGGCAAGGTTGGGATCAGTGCAGAGCGCGCCTTTGTCCAAGCATATTTTCGAAAGGCATGGCCCGCCTCCATGGTGGGGCCATTATTGTGACCGATTTTCGAATTAGCCATGCTGTATCCTTCCGCATCTCAGCCCAATATTAGCGCTAAACCTCGCTAATTCCCAACCAAGATGTCGTTCGGATAGGCCTTATCGCCAATCTTAAACGCAACTTCACCCAATTTGGTGAAATTCTGAGCATCATAGAAACGACGCGCTTTGGTATTTTCGCAATTGACCGCCAGCCAGAACGGCCCATCACACGTGTCGCGTAATGCCCGCAGCAGGCCTGCACCAAGCCCGCGCCCCTGATGGCGCGGTTGCACATAAAGCGACACAATCTCACGGCTCACATCCCCATGAACCGGATCATTGGCACGGGTATTAAGATGAATATAGGCATCAATCCCATCGCGGTTTTGCGACACTATGATCTGATGAGCGCTGCCTTCAATCCACGCCCCAAAGCGCGCGGGTGTAAAATGGCCCAACGCGAAATCCGCAAAATGCGCGTTGATACCGTGGCGAATATAGGTGGCAAACCACACTTCCAACGCCAACGCCGCCAAACTAGAGGCATCTTGCACGGTCGCCGCGCGCAGGCTGAGCTGGCTCACCCGTTGAAATCTTGCAGCCGCGCCACGTAGCGCGCCAGCGTGTCGATTTCCAGATTGACCTGATCGCCGACCACCACATCGCCCCAATTCGTGACGGTCTTAGTATGCGGGATGAAATTGACGCCAAACTGCGTGCCCTCAACCTCGTTAACCGTCAGCGAAGCGCCATTCAGCGCAACCGAGCCTTTTTGCGCGATAAACTTCGCCAATTCAGGCGGAGCATCGAACAAAACGCGGGTGCTATCGCCCTCCTGCGCGATCGACATGATTGTGGCCACGCCATCAACATGGCCCGACACGATATGCCCGCCCAACTCGTCGCCCAGCCGCAACGCGCGCTCCAGATTAACGCGGCTGCCATCAACCCAATCGCTAATATTGGTTTTCGAGACACTTTCCGCCGAAATCTGCACATCAAACCAAGGGGTCACGTCACGCCCGCGCTCGATCACCGTCAAGCAAACCCCGTTGCACGCAATCGAGGCACCAATATCAATACCCTCAGGATCATAAGCGCATGAAATACGCGCGCGCAAATCGCCTTGCTGATCCAGCTGGCTGACCCGGCCCACATCGGTAATAATGCCTGTAAACATTGACGCATTCCTTTATTATCCACCCTGAGGTAGCGCGGCACGGTCACGGCTGCAAGGTTTTCCCCTATCCGATTTTTGCACATTACTTTACCGTATCGTAAACTTCATGCGCCACAGTTGCGCCGGAAACTGGCCATACGCACGCCGCATGGCTGGGCAATGTAGAGCGATCTTGTATGAGTAATGACAGTAACAATCGAGGCCACGCGTATGACCCTATCAGGTGAGGGTAAAACATTTTTATTCCTGCAAGGGCCACACGGGCCCTTCTTTTACCGCCTTGGCCAGATGCTTGGCGCGGCGGGGGCTGATGTGTGGCGTGTGAGCTTCAATAAGGGCGACGACGCATTTTGGTTCTCGAACGCGTCACTCATCCCCTATCTCGGCAGCCCTGAAGATTGGGCAGACCATTTCGCAAAAATTGCATCAGAAAAGTCGATCACCGATGTCGTTTTATACGGCGATACCCGCCCAATCCATGCGCAGGCGATTGAACGCGCAAAAGATATGGGCATCCGCATCCATGTGTTCGAAGAAGGATACTTGCGTCCCTATTGGGTGAGTTATGAGCGCGGCGGGGCCAACGGGCATTCACGCCTGATGGATATGACCGTCGATAATATGCGCGAAGCCTTGGAAGGGCTGGATCTGGATTTACCTGACGCGCCAGCGCGTTGGGGTGACATGCGCCAACATGTATTTTACGGCATGGTTTACCACTATTTCGTACTGTTGCGAAACCGGAAGTACCGCAACTTTTGCCCCCATCGCGCCCTGAGCGTGACCAAAGAATTTCAGCTTTATTTGAAGCGGCTGGTCACCATGCCCTTCACCGCCCTAGAACGTAGCTTGGCAACACATCGCATCAAACATGGCGGATTTCCCTATCATTTGGCGCTGTTGCAGCTGGAACATGATTCAAGTTTTCAAGAGCACTCGCCCTTCGACACGATGACCGATTTTCTAGAGTTGACCATTGACGGGTTTGCCAAAGGTGCGCCCGGTCATCACCATTTGGTCCTCAAAGCGCACCCATTAGAAGATGGCCGGGTTCCGCTGCGCCAAGAGATTAAACGCATTGCCCGTGAAAAGGGCGTCGAAAAACGTGTGCATTATGTACGGGGCGGTAAATTAGCAGGCCTGCTGAACACCGCGCGATCCGCCGTGACTGTGAACTCCACGGCTGCACAACAGGTGTTGTGGCGCGGTCTGCCGCTGAAAGTCTTTGGCGAGGCAGTGTATAATAAGCCCGAGTTCGTCTCGACCCAATCATTGCCAGAGTTTTTCACCAACCCAACGCGCCCAGACAGCCGCGCCTACCGCGATTATCGCCACTACATGCTGGAAACCTCGCAAATACCGGGCGGATTTTATTCTGCGCGTGGTCGGCGGCAACTGCTGCGCCAAGTGGTCGATATGATGTTGGTGCGCGAAGACCCCTATGACGCACTGATTGCAGGCACAGCCACGCCCCGCCAGCAATTACATGTGGTGAATTAGGTCGGCTACTTCAGCGCCGCGCTGATCCCGATGGAAGCTATCAGTTGGTAATAGCCAAAAATTACCAACAGGAAGAAGGCGAACAGGATCAACTCATGCTTGAAATGGTGCGAGTGAAAATATTCGCGGTCATGATGGTGGATCACATCCATCAGCTCATCACCGAAGCGGATCGACAAAAACGTACCCAGAGCCGACAAGATAATAACCGCACCATAGGGGATAGGTTGCGTCAGAACCTTGTGCAAAACTTGCGTTAAAAACGTTGTTTCATAATAGTTTGGGCCATAAATCAGCACCGCAACATTTATCCCGATAGCAATGGCCCAGACCGCGATCTCGGACAAAACCATGCGAATACCAAACAGCAGCCGCAGCGGAAAATCCAGCAAGAAGCCAGCGTCGGCAACCGGCGTACACAACACGAAAAAGCTCCACGTTAGAAGGGCTGCAACACCCCCAGTGGCAAAGTCATACTCATAGCTAAGGTAGCCGAAATACCCGACCAACAGCACACAAAGCAGTGCGAATTTGATCAAGACCTGCGCCTGTGGTTTCGCCGTCATGCCAGAACCTTTCCATCGCTATGCGTGCCTGTATTCGATGGCACTTCAAGGTTTCACATAAGCCTCCATAAGAGTGTTCGCCAGTGTCCAATTGCCGCGACAACACACCATGCAATCCACATCACTGCGACGCACTGGCAACACTCCGCCATGTGTGGCGTCGTGGGGCTAGATTTTCTTCGGCCTTCCTATAGGGTTAAAAGAAAAACTTGAGGCAGTCTCATTATCGAGGAGGACACCAGTGAAAAACTTGGGTCCCAAAGCTACGACAATCGTGGCTTTTACACTTGTGGCTATTATGGTCGCGTCTTGTGGGTTGCCGAAGTCCGGCCCCGGCAAGCGCCAGATTTTTGCAGGTTCCGTGCAAAAGCAGGGCGACGCTTATATCGTCGCCGTCAATAGCCGTGTTACCCGCGCCACCGCAGTTCAACCTGTGCTTGGGTTCTCAGACACCTTCTTGAAGGCAGGCGTTGTTGGCTCTGACATCATCCGCGCTGGCGACACGCTTGGGCTGGCCATTTGGGAGAACGTCGACGACGGGCTTCTGGCGCCTGAGGGTGCCAACGCCACCGATCTGAGCGAAATTCAGGTGGATGGCGCAGGCTTCATTTTCGTGCCTTATGCTGGCCGCATCAAAGCAGCGGGCAACACGCCCGAGGGGTTGCGCCGCATCATTACCGGCAAGCTAGACACTCAGACCCCGGATCCACAGGTTATCGTGCGCCGCGTTGCAGGCGATGGCGCGACCGTGTCATTGGTGGGCGGCGTCGGCCAGCAAGGCCTGTTCGCCATTGAGCGCCCGACCCGCACGCTGTCCGCGATGATTGCCCGTGCAGGTGGCATCTCGATCGCACCTGAAGTGGCGCAGATCACAGTTATTCGTGGCAAGCAGCGTTCAAAAGTTTGGTTCCAAGATTTGTATTCCAACCCGAAATTCGATATTGCCCTGCGCCCCGGCGACCGCATCTTGGTCGAAGAGGATAGCCGCGCCTTCACCGTTTTAGGGGCCACTGGCGCGCAAAGCCGCATTGAGTTTGTCACCCAGACCCTCTCGGCCATCGAGGCCATCGCGCAGGTTGGCGGGCTAAGCTCCAACCTCGCGGACCCCACAGGTGTGTTCATTTTCCGCAATGAGCCCGCTGCAATTGCCAATTCGGTTCTGGGCCGCACTGACCTTCAGGGCGCACAACGGTTTGCCTATGTGTTGGACCTGACCCAGCCCACTGGCATGTTTGAAGCCCGCGATTTCGTGATCCGCGACGGCGACACGGTCTATGTGACCGAGGCCCCATTCGTGACCTGGAACAAAACCATCTCGGCGCTGACCGGCTCACTCCAATCGGTTAACGCCTTGTCGAGCCTCGGTGGTGGCTAACCATCCGAGCTCAGATGAAGCCGTGGGCGGTCCCTCCCTCCGCCCGCGGCTTTTCTATTTCAACGGGGGATTTTTCACCCAATCGCGCGTCCGGCGCATTCTGGATTTAGCAGGCTACGATTTGCGGTTGGGCAAACCCGACGCAAAAGACCTGATTGCTGTTTGGGGCAAAAGCCCGACCTCTGGGCGCGGCGAAACGGTCGCACACTACACTGATGCGCAACTGGTCCATGTCGAGGACGCCTTTTTACGATCTCTACGACCGGGCCGTGATGGCGAGCCGCCTTTGGGTCTGACCGTAGATCATCAGCGGCCCTATTTTGACAGCAGCGGCCCCTCGGATTTGGAAGATACCCTGTCAAATGAGATCTTTGATGATGCTCACGAATTGAGCCGCGCACGCGATGCGATGGCGCGCCTCAAGGCGTTAAACCTTTCAAAGTATAATGATTTTGATGCAAGCGCCCCTATCCCAAAACCGGGATATGTGCTGGTCATTGATCAGACGCGCGGCGATGCTTCGATCAAATATGGTGGTGCAACGGCCAACCATTTCCGCGAAATGTTGGTTTTCGCGCAAGAAGAGCATCCGAATGCGCGCATCCTCATCAAAACCCACCCCGAGACGAATGCAGGCCACCGAAATGGCCACTTCAGCCTGAAAGACGCGAATGAGCGCATCTCGCTGTACGAGCACAAAGCCGCACCCTACGCGCTGATGGAGGGGGCGATTGCCGTCTATACGGTCAGCTCTGGCATGGGGTTTGAGGCCATTTTAGCGGGGCATAAGCCTGTGGTTTTCGGCCAGCCGTTCTACGCAGGTTGGGGGCTGAGCGATGATCGCCAGCCAATTGACCGCAGGCAACGCACCCTGACGCGCGCGCAGCTATTTGCAGGTGTGATGCTGCGATATTGCAAGTGGTACGACCCCTACCGCGACCGGCTTTGCCGCCTTGAGCACGTCATCGACACGTTAGAGGCCCTCACCCGGGCACAAACGCAGGATCGAAATGGCCATGTGGCGTTTGGTATGCGGCTTTGGAAGCGCGGGCCGATCCAGCAAATGTTTGGCGCGAACCGTTTTGGCAAGGACGCAAGTGTGCGCTTCATTGCAGATCAAGAAGCCGCGTTGATGGCCGCGCGGGGCGGGTCTTTGCTGCTTTGGGCGGGCCGCGAGCCAGAGGGGTTTGCGCTGCGTGCGCAGACCCAAAAGACCACGCTCCTGCGGGTCGAGGACGGGTTTTTACGCTCGCGCGGGTTGGGCGCTGATTTGGTCGCGCCTTTGTCTTTGGTGACAGATGATCGCGGCATTTACTATGACCCGACCCGACCAAGCGCGTTGGAAGCCTTGATTGCAGCAAGCGGCACACTCAGCACGGCAGACCTGTTGCGCGCCGAGCGGTTGCGCACCAATTTGGTGAAGCTAGGGTTGAGCAAATACAACCTTGGCGGAGCGACCCCCGACATCGACGCGCAGGGGCGCGAGGTAATATTAGTCCCCGGACAGGTGGAAGATGACGCCTCGATCCGGCTCGGCACCAAGGATGTATCGACCAATGCCGGATTGCTGGAAACGGTGCGCCGTGATTTCCCCGATGCAGTCCTGATCTACAAACCGCACCCCGATGTTGAAGCAGGCTTACGGCCCGGTAAGATTGAGGCGACAGATGCGGATATAATTGCAAACAAAACTGATGCTATTGCTTTGATTTTAAAGGTAGACCGGGTTTGCACCATGACATCCCTTCTGGGATTTGAGGCGCTTTTACGTGAGATTGAAGTAACCTGCTATGGCACGCCATTCTATGCGGGATGGGGGCAAACTGATGACCGGGGGTTAACCCCTGCGCGGCGCGGGCCTGACGCCAGTTTGGACGGGTTGGTACACGCCACTCTCATCGCTTACCCGCGCTATTTTGACCCGCTCACACAGCAGCCCTGCCCCGTCGAAGTCGTGGTTGATCGACTGGCGAATGGGTCAGTCCCAAAACCAAGCCTTGGCAATCGCTTATTGGCCAAAGCGCAAGGTGCATTGGCTGGCTATGCCCATCTCTGGCGATAAAAAAGGCCCCCTCGCGGGACACGAGGAGGCCTTGCAGGTCGGGAGTGACCTGTGGGGGGGATTATTTAACGAAACGCTCTGCGGCTGAATCGTTGCCCAGTGCGAATTGAGCTTGTAGGTTGCGGCTTACGTTATTGCCACCCAGAACGATATTTTGCTCTGCGGCGCTCTCGTTTGCGGAAGCGCCAATCCATAGCGCAGCGTTCAAATCGCCAGCAGATGTGCCAGACACGACCCGCTCTGCGGCGCTGTCATTGCCCAATGCGAAGAAGGCTTGTGTAGAGGATACATCAGCAAATGTTGGGGCTGCGATGGTCAGGGCGATGGCGGTTGCGATGATAGTTTTCATTGTAAGTACTCCGGTTTGATTAATGTGTGTGTCGGCGTGTTGCCGTTCGATGAGATGAATATGGGGTATGTGAATTGGTGTCTCAATGTGAATTTACGGTAAATAAAGGCGTATTGAGTGCGCATATGCACGATTGACCTTCGCGTCAGCCAAGACCGTCGCGCCCCCGTGAGAAGGCGCTCACGAGTTGTGAGGTGGATGAAATATTGGTTTTTTTACGCCTGAATCGGAGGTGCCACGATTCTAGATATCGTCGCGATTCCAAATGTGCATCACATCGCCGCCAAGGCTACGGCTCTCAGCCAGCTTAAAGCGTGGTGCATGATCCAAGGCCCCATAGCCAAGCGCCCCAAGGCCCGCCAGCCCGTCAGCGCCCAGCATAACCCCAGCGGTGAAACCTATGAGCCGATCAACCAGCCCGGCCTGTAGCAAGGAGGCGGCAAGGCTCCCGCCGCCCTCGCACAGCACACGGGTCAGACCCGCCTGCCCTAAGGCCTCCATCGCAGCGCCCACATCAAGGCGAGCCGTCGTCGCATCTTGCGCCACTTCAATCAGATGTGCCCCGCGCGCGGCCCAGAAGTCGCGCGCGCTCAGGGGGGCCGCGTCGCTATGGATCAACCAAACCGGAGCATCCGCTTTGTCTTCGGCGAGTGGCCCGTGGGTGGGAATGTTCAACTGCGCACTCAACGCAACACGCACTGGCTGGCGGCGCGCGCCCATACCGCGCAAGGTCAGGGACGGTAGATCTTCACGCGCCGTATTGCCGCCGACCATAACCGCGTCATGGCTGGCGCGCAGGGCTTGCACCTGTAGGCGCGCCTGTGGACCGGTGATCCATTGGCTCTCGCCCGTGGCCGTTGCAATGCGCCCATCAAAGGACGAGGCCAGTTTGAGCGTCACCAAAGGCCGCCCATCCGTGATCCGGGTCAGAAAGCCCCGTTGATCATGGTGCGCCTGCTCGGCCAAAATTCCGGTATCAACTGTAATCCCCGCCGCCCGCAGCATATCAAGCCCACGCCCCGACACACGCGGATCAGGGTCGCCAATAGCAACCACCACCCGCGCAATCTGCGCGTCGATCAAGGCCTGCGCGCAGGGCGGGGTTTGGCCAACATGAGAGCACGGCTCCAAGGTCACATAAGCGGTGGCCCCTTTAGCCTCATTGAAGGTGAGTTGTGACAGCGCCATTTTCTCAGCATGAGGTCGCCCGCCGGCTTGGGTCCAGCCCCGCGCCAATACGCGGCCATCTTTCACAATAACACAGCCCACGGCCGGGTTGGGCCATGTCTGCCCCAACCCCCGTTTGCCCAGCGACAGGGCCAAACCCATCCATCGCTGGTCACTGGCTTTGCTCATATGCTTAGTCGTCTTTGCCGACTGGTGGGCGCAACTCGTGGACAAAGTCCTCGAAATCATCCGCCTCTTGGAAGTTTTTATAGACGCTGGCGAACCGCACATAGGCGACCGTATCAATCCGCGCCAAGGCTTCCATCACGATCTCGCCGATTACGCCTGATTTAATGTCAGTCTCGCCCATGCTTTCCAGCCTGCGCACGATGCCGGAAATCATCTGGTCGATGCGTTCAGGATCAATGGGGCGTTTTTGCATGGAAATACGAATAGAGCGTTCCAGCTTATCGCGGTCGAACTCTTCGCGCTTGCCAGAGGATTTAATGATCACCAGATCGCGCAATTGCACGCGCTCATAGGTGGTGAAGCGGCCCCCACAGGCCGGGCAAAAACGCCGACGACGGATTGCCACATGGTCCTCGGCCGGACGTGAATCCTTGACCTGAGTGTCTACATTTCCACAAAATGGACAGCGCATCGTGTTTTTCCCTCTATCCTGCAATCTGGGTGTTATCCCCCAGTTATCCACAGGCACTATAGGGTGTCCGCTAGGACATGGGTAGAGCAGAATTCCGCCCGCTAGATAAGGTGTGTCATAGCCGACTCACCCCGCGCGGGCCGGTTGGAAATGCGCCGCCACTTCGCGCTGATGGGGACGGTCGCGATGCTCGAACAAATAGATGCCCTGCCATGTCCCCAACATCATGCGCCCGTCACGCACAGGAATTGATAAACTCACCGGCATCATCGCCGCCTTAATATGAGCCGGCATATCGTCGGGGCCTTCATAGGTGTGCGTCAGGTATGACATGGAGGGATCACTGGTCGGTGGCACCAAGCGGGCAAAGAAGTTTTGCAGATCGGTTTGCACCTCAGAGTCGGCGTTTTCTTGGATCAGCAAGGAGCAAGACGTGTGGCGCACGAACAGCGTCAAAAGCCCGTCCGAGACGTGTTGAGCGGTCAGCCAGCGCGCCACATCACCAGTAAACTCGGTAAGCCCAGAGCCAGAGGTGGGGATGGTAAATAGGGTCATTGTGGCTCCAGATATCCGCGATAATGCACAATCAGCGCCCCATTGGGCAGGCTCAGGCGCACGTCAAATGTAAAGCGGCCCTGCGCATCAACAGCCTCGCGGGTTTCGCTTATCGGTGTCAGCACTTTGGGGATAGGGATCAGCCCAAAAGCGCGGCCAGCCGTGACGGGGAAATGCAGTGCGCCATCATCGACCTTCAAGTTTAAGCCAAAAACCATTGGCCCGAATTGCTCGCTCATCCCGTGATCGGGATCATAGCGCAGCGTCGAGCGGAAGGATTTTCTACCCATGTTGCGCCGCCAAACCTCAGAATTATCGCGTGCCGTGATCTCAACTGTGGCCGCGACATCGCCCCCCGTGATCGGAAAACCTCCAACCACCGCCGCAATCCTGGCCAGCCAATGCCTCGCCGTTTCAACCTGCGCGCGCCCTTTGAAGCGCGCGGTATGCGCCGGGCTGTGCAACACTTGGACTGCAAGCGGCAGCTCTGCAAAAGTTGGGCCTAATGCTTGGGCAAAAATCGCGATCACCTCGCGATCCCGACGCTCGAATTTGGCCTGAATGGTTGCAAGCTGCGCCTCGGCTTGGGCGCGGGTGAAGGCGGCCAAAGCAGGCCGCGCGCCGCAAGCGGCTTTGCCCGCCAGCAATTGCTCTAGCAAGATAATGACAGGCTGCACCGGCGTTTTGGGACCATGCCCGTCGGGGATAATCATATCCCAAATCCGCTCGACCCGACGTGCACCTTCAAGCCCGCAAACCCGCACCCGCATACCGCCCGCATCTGAGCCAACGCGCAAAAACAGGTTGGAAATCTTCAGCAGAGGTTTTGAGAGCGGCTCTAGTGATCTCACGCCCAATGCAGGCACCAAGTAGCGCCCGACTGTAAGCGCGCGATGGAACAGGGTCACCTCCAACCCCGCGCGTGCGGTGATTGTGGCCGCCCCAAAGTGGCGCGCAAATAGCGACACATCCGGCGTGTGCACCAAGGCTGCCAAGCGCGGCTTCAACTGCTCCGCACCCACACGAGGGGCAACGCGGATGCTATCGGCCCACCCATGCGACGTCTCCACCCGCCCGCCACGGCGCCGCGCAAAGGGCTGGCCCACCTGCCCCAAAATGGCACGCATGACCGACAAGCCGCGCGGCGTACGATTGCCCGGAAGGATCGTGGTCTCGATCAGCTCAATCTCGTCCAACCCCTGCGCTAAATCTGCCGCGATAGCAGACGAGAGGGCTGGAGTAGTGGACGCGCCGGAAAATGCGCAAAGCGACAGGTCGCGTGCCAAGCTGTCCAACTCGGTGATCCCCGCCACAAACTGCGCTCCGTCAGCGATGTCGAGGTAATGCGCGCCCGCCTCCAGCACCACGCGCGCAAACCCATATGGGGCCGCACCGTAGGATTGAAACGGGCCAGAGCAATCAATCACCGCAAAGGGTTTGAGGTCACGCAGGGCTTTGCGACAATCGCTCAGCCGCGTGCGATCCAGCACAAAGGGCTGCGCGCCCAACTCTTGCGCCAGCGGGTTCAGCGTCGCGGGGCTGCGCCCTGCAACAGAAAGCGAGATGTCATCGCGCGTGCTAAGTTGGCGCGCCAAATGGCCGCCAAACAGCCCCGTCGCCCCCAGTAAAAGAATGGATCTAGTCAAGGAACCGCTCCGCGATATCAGGTGTTGGGATCATGCAGGTGTCGGTCTTTCCAAACATGGCATACCGGTTGCGGGCGATGCGATGATAAAGCCAATCCGCGATAGGACGGGGCAAGATACGCACAGCATATGCCACCCGCCAGATGCCCCCAAGCGCGCCGACGGATGCACAAAAAGCGTCAAGCTTCGTGTAGATGCGGCCCTCGAGAATGACGATATTTGTATCGTAATCCGCAGATTTCAGGCCCAAACGGGTGTAAATCGCCTCGCCCAGATCGGATTGCGCAATCACAAAGCGGAACCGCCGCGCGTGGTCATGGCGCAGCATGAACTGCAAAAACCCCGAGCACAGCACACAAACCCCGTCGAACACGACCACATCGGCACCACGCGTCAGCGACGTAATTTCGGGGTCTGGATTAAGCCGTGCCATACCCCGATAGGTAAGGTGCACGCGGGCCTAGATGCAAGTGCCCAACGCACTAATCGGCGCAGCCCGCCCATGTGTGGGACGAATAATCATAGCACCGCCCCTCGGCGCGAAACTGCTCGGCAAGGCTATCAATAAAGCCTGTATGGCTGCCCTTGTCGCACCGCACAGAGGCGATGATATCATCGCCCCGAGAGACCTCTACCCCCGCCTCTGTATCCGGGTTGCCCGGATCGCGGTTGAAGGAGGTATACACCTCGTACGAATAGTCCCCGTTGGCGATCTTTACCACCTCCCAGATCGAGGAGCCGATGCCCGGCCATGGGGTGTAGACGATATTCGATGTGCTGCGCAGCAACTCCAGATCGGCTGGCCCACCAAGCTTGCCGAAGCGGTACAAAACAGCCCCGTCCCCCGCGCATAACTCTAGCGCCTTTGCGCCTTGCGATACTGTGCATGACAAAAGCGTCTCGGCCCCTTGCGGGCAATCTGCAAGGGCCGGAAAGGAAAAAATGATCGCGGCCAACGTAAAACCTGCTTGAGAACCCATCGTGATCAAACCTCATGAAACACTCATTACCCCAAATTGCGCGATTTCACTTGGTCATGCAAACTTTACAGATTTTGCCCGACTTATCGGTTTGATCTTCATCAAGGCCTCCAACCCGTTGGGCACATAGACTTACACGCAAAAGGAGGACCACCTAATGACCACTATCGCTGAGTATAAATCCACCTTGCAGGCCCGCCGCGCTGAGTTGGTCGCGCGCAGCCAAGAGGTCGAGGCCGAGCTGGACGCACATAACTCCAAGGACTGGGAGGAGCTGGCCGTGGAGCGCGAAACCGATGAGGTCTTGGAGGGGTTGGGCAATAGCGCCGCCACCGAAATCACCATGATCGACGCCGCTTTGGCGCGTATGAAAGAGGGCGAATTCGGCTACTGCGTGACCTGCGGCGATGACGTCAGTGCCGAGCGTTTGGCCCTATTGCCTTACACGCCTTTTTGCCACAAATGCGCCCCTTGAGGTGCCCTAAGTAAAAAGGCCGCATCGGATGATACGGCCTTTATCGTCTCTATTGATCCAGGAACGAGCGCAGTTTTCGCGACCGCGAAGGGTGCTTGAGTTTGCGCAGTGCTTTGGCCTCGATCTGGCGAATACGCTCCCGCGTCACCGAGAATTGCTGACCCACTTCTTCAAGCGTGTGGTCAGTGTTCATCCCGATCCCGAACCGCATCCGAAGCACGCGTTCTTCACGCGGTGTCAGTGAGGAAAGCACGCGGGTCGTGGTTTCCTTGAGGTTCTCACGAATGGCGCTGTCCAACGGCAGCACGGCATTCTTATCCTCGATGAAGTCACCCAACTGGCTGTCTTCCTCGTCACCGATTGGCGTCTCCAGAGAAATCGGCTCTTTGGCGATCTTCATCACCTTGCGAACTTTCTCCAGCGGCATCTGCAACTTAGTGGCCAACTCTTCCGGCGTCGGTTCGCGGCCAATCTCGTGCAACATTTGGCGACCAGTCCGAACCAGCTTGTTGATCGTCTCGATCATATGCACCGGAATACGGATCGTGCGCGCCTGATCGGCAATCGAGCGGGTGATGGCCTGACGGATCCACCACGTCGCATAGGTCGAGAATTTATAGCCACGGCGATATTCAAACTTATCGACAGCCTTCATCAAGCCGATGTTGCCCTCTTGGATGAGGTCAAGGAATTGCAACCCGCGGTTGGTGTACTTCTTGGCAATCGAGATCACGAGGCGCAGGTTGGCCTCGACCATTTCTTTCTTGGCTTGGCGGGCTTCTTTCTCGCCCTTTTGAACCTGCTGAACGATGCGGCGGAATTCAGTGATATCAACGCCAACATATTGGCCAACTTGCGCCATTTCCGCGCGCAAATCTTCAACTTTCTCGCGCGACCGCTCGATCAGCGCAGTCCAGCCGCGGCCAGTCTTAGCCGTAATCCGGTCAACCCAACCCGGGTCCAACTCGTAGCCGCGGTATTCCTCAATAAATTCGCGGCGGTTAATGCGGGCCTGGTCGGCCAGCTTCACCATGGAGCTGTCGATGGACATGATCCGGCGATTGATCCCGTACAATTGGTCAATCAGCGCTTCAATCCGGTTGTTATGCAGGTGCAGCGAGTTCACCATCTCCACGATCTCAGAACGCAAAGCCTGATAGGCCTTCTCCTCTTTCTTGGAAAATGTGTCGTCGTGATTGATCGCAGCCGAAATACGCAAATCCTGCATATCGGCCAGCTTCAGATAGTCATCAGCGATAATATCGAGGGTTTCCAGCACGCGCGGCTTCAACGCGGCCTCCATCGCCGCAAGGCTCATGTTGGCCTGCTCATCCTCGTCGTCATCATCGTCATCGTCAGTGGCAATCGGGTTGCCATCGGCGTCTAGCTCGGGCTTGGTCTCGTCCTTCGTCTCCGCACCGGGAGCCGCAGGCGTTGCAACAACGGCTTCGGTTTCTTCACTCTCTTCTTCAAGCGTATCGCCAAAAGTTGTCTCAAGGTCGATCACGTCACGCAGCAAAATGTCCTCGGACAACAGCTCGTCGCGCCAAATTGTAATCGCTTGGAATGTCAGCGGGCTTTCGCACAGCCCCGCAATCATCGTATTGCGGCCAGCCTCAATGCGTTTCGCAATGGCAATCTCGCCCTCGCGCGACAGCAATTCAACGCTGCCCATTTCACGCAGATACATGCGAACCGGATCGTCAGTGCGGTCAAGCACTTCTGTCGTGGAGGTCGACAGCACCACATCTTTAGTGGAGTTCACCTCGACCAAATCCTTGGTCGAACCGTCGTCTTCCTCTTCCTCAATGATATTGATGCCCATCTCGGACAACATCGACATCACATCTTCAATTTGCTCTGACGCAACCTGTTCTGGCGGAAGAACCTGATTGAGCTGATCATAAGTGATATAGCCGCGCACCCGCGCTTCGGCGATCATCTTCTTAACAGCGGCTTGGCTCATATCAAGGCCTGCGGCGGCATCCTCGCGCTCTTGCTTCTGGTCGTCAGTGTCTTTGGCCATGGACTGCTCCTAAATAGCGCCGCAAGGGTGATTCGTGTGAATCAGTGATGATTCGCACAAACTTGCCCGAATCAATAGCGCGAATCATAGTGATTCGCACGTCGGTTTCTAAGACAGGCTTACTGCCCTTTCTTTACCCAAACTTTACCATCAATCAAAGATTGCAAATACTCCGACATAGAGCCGCGATCTTCGCCATCCCCGCTGCCCTCGACACCTTCGCTACGCAACGACGCATTCCGCGCTTCAGCCGCTTTGCCAACGCGCCATGTCAGCGCCTCATCAGCCACGCCTGCGAGGTCTTCAACCGCATCCTCGATCTCTCGCTGGACGCTGCGCCGCGCTTCTAGTTTTGCCAGTTCTTCCGCAAGGGTCATCCGTGTAAGTTTTGGGTCAGCCCCCGCCTGTGTGGCCGGAGCTATCTGCACATGGCGAAGCGCGCGTAATTTTTCAAGAGGTGCCGGGCCAATCTCGGCCTCAATGGTTTGGCGCAATTGATTTGCATCGACCTCATCGGTGTGGCGCAACAGTGCCGCCAAGATAATACGGTGGTCCGCACCATATAAATCCAGCACCTCCAGATCAGACAGGGCATGGGTTAACAAATCAGGATGCGCCAGCAATACCGCCAATATCATCGCCTCGCGAAGGTGCTCATTGGCCCCGCCATCCGGCCCCAAAAACGAGCTTTTGGTCGAGGCCACAGCCCCGCCCATATCACGCTCTCCAAAACGCCCCTTACCCTTCCATGGGCCGCGCGAGCGATTGGGTTGCCACTCTCTTTGCTCAACAGGCGCGGGGTTCAAGCCAAACAACTCAGCCCGTAACCGTTTGATTTCATACCCGTAATGACTGCGCAAATTACCATCCGAGATCTTCTGTAAAGCAGCGCGTAAAGACTGGTCCAAGCCAGAGCGCCGCTCTGGGCTGTCAAAGCTCTTGCCCTCAATTTCACGTTGCCAAAGCAGATGCACCAAGGGCTTAGAGTTCTCCACCAGCGCGCGCATTGCATCCGCACCTTGGGTCTTCACCAGATCATCGGGATCAAGCCCCTGAGGCAAAATGCAAAACCGCAACGACTGCTGGGCCGACAGCATCGGCAGAGCCAGATCAATCAACCGCATCGCCGCACGCAGGCCAGCCGTATCGCCATCAAGGGCTATCACCGGCTCGGGCGAGATGCGCCATAACAGCTGCAACTGCGTCTCGGTTATAGCAGTCCCCAACGGGGCCACCGTCGCGCCAAACCCGGCCGCATCCAGCGCGATCACATCCATATACCCCTCGGCCACGATCAACGGCTGCCCCTTGCCAGCGGCTTCGCGCGCGGGTCCGTGATTATAGAGCGAGCGCCCCTTGTCGAACAATTCCGTCTCGGGTGAGTTTAGGTATTTGGCGTTGTCATTGGGGTCCATCGCGCGGCCGCCAAACGCAATGCAGCGCTTACGCGGGTCGCGGATCGGGAACATAATGCGATTGCGAAATGTATCATAGGGCTTGCCACCTTTGGTCGAGGCCTTGGCCAGACCTGCGGCAAGGATTAACTCCTCCGCCACGCCTTTAGCGGTCAAGTGATCCCACAGGTTTTGCCAACCGTCTGGCGCAAACCCGATATCAAAGCGGTCTTGTGTTTGCTGCGACAACCCACGCTTGTTGATATAATCACGCGCCATCTGACCCGCGCCAGTCTTGAGCTGCAAGCGGTAGAACTGCGTTGCCTGCTCCATCACCTCAATCAACTGCGTGCGCCGGTCCGCCTTCTTTTGCGCCTGAGGATCGCGCGCGGGCATGGTCATCCCAGCCTCACGCGCCATGATTTCCACCGCTTCCATGAAGGACACGTTTTCGGTCTCTTTAATAAAGCCCAGCGCGTCGCCTTTGGCCTGACACCCAAAGCAATAGTAATAGCCTTTGCGGTCATCTACGTGAAAGCTGGCAGATTTTTCTTGGTGGAAAGGACAGGGCGCCCACATGTCACCTTTGCCCTGATTGGACTTGCGCGTGTCCCACATGACTTTGCGCCCCACCACCTGAACGATGGAGGTGCGTTCGCGCAATTCTTCAAGGAAGCCGGGTGGTAAACTCATAGACCAGAATATCGTGCCCCGTCGCGCCAGAGTCCAGTGGCCCCGGCTTCATCTTGGCTAAAATAGTCCCGCCCGAGCCCCCTGCCCCTCAATCGGGCAAATCCGCCTGCGCCTGAACTGACATCATCACCGCATGCACCTCGTGCACCAAAGTCTTGGCAAAAGCGCGAAATACCATGATCTCAAACCCCGCCTCGCGCTTCACAATAATCGCTGACATATGCCCAATCAGTGATCGCGCGACATCGCCCTCACCCATCGCACAAACCTCAAGCGGACAAAGGCGGGCCATGACGTCTTGCGCACCTTTGCCGGACAGTGACACCGCGCACCACGCGTCGGATTGACCGGAGATCGCCGCGCTCAATTTCGGCGGCAGCGCCCCGATCAAGAAGTACTGCCCCCGCGCAACCCAAAGCACCTGCACGCTGCCCTTAGCAACCGAGCAGCCAATCTCGGGCAAACCAACACCCACCGCCTCTTGCAATGCGTCCGACACGCCCCCCACCTTGAATGGCGCGATAGAATGCATCTCTCGCTCGGGTATCTCGCTCAAGGACAGCGCCCCAACACTCAGTGGCAACATGCTCTCAGCGGCAGATTTAGCAACCAAATTAATCACGGGCTTTGCTCCCTTCTGGGTCCAAAAATACAGGGTGGCATATTTCCACCCGCGTCGTGACATTTCGCAAATGATCGACCAATTTCATGACCTCCCCATGTCGCGCACGCCCATCTTTCAAAAAGCCCAAACCCAACATCCCTAGGCTAGGCGAAAACCCCACGGAAGTCGTATAGCCCTGCTGATGTTCTCGGTTTGGGTCATCCTCCACCTCAAACAAAAATGCACCCGCATTCAATTCTTTGACCGCGCCGACAGGTTTAAGGCCGACCATTTCCTCGCGATCCTCGATTAAGCCGGGGCGCATCGCGGCGGTTTTTCCGATAAAATCTTTTTTCTTGGACATCATCATGCCCATGCCAACATCACCTGCTGTCACGCGGCCATGGATCTCAGAGTGGGTCAAAAAGCCCTTCTCGATACGCATCACATTCAGCGCTTCCATCCCATAGGCGCCGCCACCAATCGCTTCAGCCTTGGCCAGCAAGCCTTTGAAAAGGCTAGCTCCATAGCGCACAGGGATTGCTAATTCATAGGCGTGCTCGCCCGAAAATGAGATGCGGAACAAGCGCGCTTTAATGCCTGCGACCGAGACCTCTGCGCAGCCCATAAAGGGTAATTTTAGAGCATTATCAAGGACTTGTTCTAGTAAGGTTTTGGATTGGGGGCCGGCTATGGCGAATTGGGCCCATTGCTCGGTCACCGAGATGAATTGCACGTCAAGATCGGGGCGCAAACATTGGGAGACGAATTCCAAATGGCGCATGACCTGTCCGGCGGCGGCGGTGGTTGTGGTCATAACATAGTGATTTTCAGCGATGCAGGCCGTGGTGCCGTCATCCATCACATGCCCGTCTTCACGCAACATAATGCCATACCGCACCTTGCCGGGTTTCAGTGTGGAAAACGTGTTTATATAAAGAAAATCAAGAAATTTACCTGCATCCGGCCCCTGAATGTCGATTTTACCTAGGGTGGAGACATCGGTAATTCCGACCGAGTTGCGCACCATATTGACCTCTCGGTCGCATGATTGGCGCCAATGCGTTTCCCCCTCGCGCGGGAAGTAGCTGGGGCGATACCAAAGGCCGGTTTCTACCATGGGGGCGACTAGGTTTCGGCTGATTTTGTCAGTGGTTATAAGGCGTTGCGGGGCGAAGCCGATGCCTTGGGCATATGCGCCCATCGCGGCGATGGCTATGGGTGTATAGGGCGGACGAAATGTGGTTGTTCCGGTCTCGGCAATGCCGCGCCCAGTTGCATCAGCTAGAACAGCTAATGCATTGACATTACTATTTTTCCCTTGATCCGGAGACATACCTTGCGTGGTATACCGCTTCATATGCTCAACAGATTTAAAGTTCTCCTGCGCGGCTTGTTTCACGTCTTTTACCGTCACATCATTTTGAAAATCGAGCCATGCACGACCCTTTCCCGGCACCGCCCAGAGCGGTAAAACATGCGTCGGACTTGCGTCGGCTTTTGGGCAGGCAGGCGCGCGGGCACTCAAACCCAGCGCCTTGAGCACCTCTTTGGCACGAAAGATCCCAGATTTCAGACAAGCCTGCGTCGAGAAACTGCCACCAGCAGCACCCGCAACTTCCATGCCTGGGATCATGCCCGGCACCGGAATAAACGCGGCAATCTGCTCGTTCCATTGCGGACGACCATTCATGTGGCACGCCAGATGCAAGGTTGGATTGTAGCCACCAGAGACACCCAAACAATCGGCCATGATATCACCGACACCGCCAGATATCGTGATGCCCTCGAGTTGTTTGCGCCCCTTCACATTGGTGACATACGCGCCTTTATAGATCGGAAAATCACCGCTGATTTGCGCATCCGTGCGACTGTCCACATAGGCCGCGATATGCACGCCAGCCGCCGCCAAATCCTGCGCGGTGCGAAACGCATCATCATTATTGCCAAACAACGCCACGCGCTTGCCTGCCGCGACACCGTAGCGGTTGAGATATCCGCGCAGCGCGCTGGCCATCATCACGCCGGGGCGGTCATTGTTTTGAAACGCAATCGGGCGCTCCATCGCGCCAGCGGCATAAACACAGCCCTTGGCAACGATGCGCCAAAACGTCTCGAGGGGCGCGTCACCAGCATGTTGCACATGATGCGAAACCCGCTCGAGCGCACCATAAGTGCCGCCATCATAGGCCCCCGTCACGGTGGTGCGTTTCATCAAGCGCACATTATCCATGGCGCGCAATTTAGCTATCTGTTCCGCCGCCCAGATATGGCCGGGCATGTCGTCAATATCGTAGGTTTCCGAGTTCAGACGCCCCCCGAAGATGAAATCTTCCTCGGCCATGATCACCTGCGCGCCTGCTTTGGCCGCCGTCATCGCGGCCATGATGCCAGCAGGGCCAGAGCCAATCACCAACACATCGCAAAACGCGAAGGCTTTGTCATAGCGATCAGAGTTGTTTTCCATCGACAAGCGACCAAGCCCCGCCGCGCGGCGAATAATAGGCTCGTATATTTTCTCCCAGAACGCTTTGGGCCACATGAAGGTTTTGTAGTAGAAACCAGCGCTGAGAAACGGCGAGATCAGATCGTTCAGCTCTAGAATATCCCATTCCAAGCTGCCCCAATGGTTTTGCGATTTGGCTATCAGTCCGTTGCGCAATTCTTGGCCCGTCAGGCGAATATTGGGGGTGATTTGGGTGCCATCATGCAGCTCGACCAGCCCGTTTGCCTCTTGCGTCCCATCAGACATGATACCGCGCGGGCGGTGATATTTGAACGACCGCCCCACCAGTTTTACGTTATTTGCCAATAAGGTAGAGGCCAGCGTATCGCCCTTGAAGCCGGTATAAGTCATGCCATCAAACGTGAAGCTGATGCGTTTATTGCGATCAATTAAGCCTTTGCCATCAATCCTCATGATGCCCCCTTTGCGGCTATTTCAGCAGCTAGTTTGACGCTGAGGATTTCGTGGGTGCTGACGTTACGCTCGACCAGAAGCCAGCTAGAGCAGCCAGCCTCGTGGTGCCACAGATCGCGGGTCACACCTGCGGGATTTTCGCGGATATGCAGGTAGCGGTGCATGGCATCGACATCGCCCTCAGCGGGGCGCTCAAGGTAGTCGGAGGCACCGAGATAGTAGAATTCACGCCGGTCACGCGGGCCACATAGGGGGCAATTTAGTCTCATATCAGTCCCTCAATGCAAGTTGTGTTGAGAGCCTGTGCCCTCTTCATCCAACAGGCCGTGACCTGTGCGGAAGCGATCAAATGTAAAGGCGCGCGCGACTTCATGTGGTTGGTCTTTTGCCATCAAATGCGCCATGCACCAGCCCGATGCTGGCACCGCCTTGAAGCCGCCATAACACCAGCCGCAATCCATATAGAGCCCGTCTATTTTGGTGCGGTCGATCACCGGGGAGCCATCAGGCGTCATATCCATAATCCCACCCCAAGAGCGCAGCACTTTGGCCTTGCCCAGCGCCGGAACCAGCGACATTCCGGCCTCCATCACGTGCTCCATCATCGGCAGGTTGCCGCGTTGAGCGTACGAGGCGTAGAAGTCCAGATCGCCGCCAAAGACCAAGCCGCCTTTGTCGGATTGGCTGAGGTAGAAGTGCCCCATGCCGAAGCTGACAACGTGATCCACGGTGGGCTTTAACCCTTCTGTTACAAACGCTTGCAGAATATGGGACTCGATCGGGACCTCTAGGCCTGCCATGGCAGCAACTTGGGATGAGCGGCCTGCGACGACGATGCCAACGCGCTTGGCCCGGATGGCACCGCGCGAGGTTTGCACGCCTTGCACCACGCCGTCTTTCACGTCGATGCCCGTGACTTCGCATTGCTGAAGCAGGTCAACGCCAAGTTGATCGGCGCCGCGCGCATAGCCCCAAGCGACCGCATCATGGCGCGCCGTGCCGCCGCGCGGGTGGTAGAGGCCGCCATAGACGGGGAAGCGGTGGTTCTCGAAATCGAGGTAAGGCAGGTGTTTACGCACGCCTTCGCGGTCCAGCAAGATAGCGTCATCACCTTGGTTGCGCATCATATTGCCGCGTCGTGCGAAGGCGTCACGTTGGCCGTCGGAGTGGAACAGGTTAATCAGCCCACGCCCGGAATGCATGGTGTTGTAATTCAGGTCACGCTCCATGTTTTCCCACAGTTTGAGCGAGTGGGAATAGAACTCGGAATTGCCGGGCAGGAAGTAATTGGCGCGCACGATAGTGGTGTTGCGACCAATATTGCCGCCACCAAGATAGCCGCGCTCTAGAACTGCGATGTTTTTGATGCCGTGGTTTTTGGCGAGGTAATAAGCCGTCGCCAGCCCATGCCCACCACCACCGATGATAATGACATCATATTCAGGTTTAGGTTCTGGATCGCGCCAGACTGGACCCCAGCCTTTATTACCAGTTAGCCCCTGTTTCAGGACTTGGAAGGCATTATAGCCCATCTGCTTCTCCCGTGATCGTCACGGGCTAGAGAAACAGCAAAACGGGCAGAGCGAAAGACCCTGCCCGACATTGTTTTGTATACTGGCGACCAATATCGCCCGATCCCGTTTAACAAGACGGGATGTTGTTCCCTGTATCCCACGGCAAACAAGAGGCAAAGCGCGGCGATGTCACGACAAAGTTCTCGAACACACGGCTGCTCCAGCCCACGTTAAAGGCAGGGTTATAATCGGTGAAGCTCTCGACAAGGATGACGGTCTCGCCCACAGCCATCAAAGGAATACGGTTTTTAAACGCCGATTTCTTAACCGTATCATTGGTTTGCACTGTCAAAGTATTCTTCGACGACGCGGACCAAAGAACCCGGTGTTTCTTACCACTCCAAGTCAGGCTGGTGACCCGAAGGGCCGAACTGCCTGAGGTGTAAGCCAGCGCGTCATAGAGATCTTGCAGGCTATTTACATAATCCGCATCAATAGCTTGCATCCTCCGAGACAGAATATCCCCGATGGTATAGGTCGCCTTCAGCGCAGAGTTACGATTTTTGAACCCGTCAAAGAACACGAAGCTGCCCACGAACCATGCAAGCAATAAGGGCAAGACCAACACAGCCTCAACGGTAGCCGAGGCACGGGTATCACGGACAAACTGCGCGACGGATGCCAGGCTGATTTGTAATATCTGTTTCATTGGTTTGGCTCCACAGAAAACGCCGACATAGCAATCATATTCAGCCGCCCGCCGCTATCGCGGGTCAAGTATTCACCCAGCGCCGCTGTCGGGAAAAATGGCTCAATCGACATACAAGCCCGCACGAACATGACGTCATTCGCAGTGCTCGGCGAGAATGCAGTCGTTGGCGTAATATTCTGCGGATAATTCCGGCACGGCGTATCACCCTGCGGAAATACCCAGTTCGACCCACCCGCATCATTTGCGGTCAGGCGAACCATTTCTAACGTCAGATCATCCATGCAATGGTTTTGCAAAATAACGGTTTGCGCACATAACGCAGTTTTCACTTGGTTCAATGTGAAGTTGCGATTTTCCGACAAGCGGACTTCACGCACAGTCACATCCAGTGCCCGGTCAAACATCATGTAGCGTGTCATCAGCATCCCGACCTCAAAGATCGACATGAACACCAACATGAAGCCAGGGAACAAAATGGCAAACTCGATTGTGGCATTGCCATCCTCGCGCCCCATAAGGCGGCGCCAGGACTTACCCAACCATGAAGACTTCCTAGTATGTGTCATTGGATCAACCTCAACCGGTTAATGGTGCGGGCGATAGCCCCGAACGCATTGCTAATTTCAACACCTTCCACCGCAAAGAAGTGGCTGTCAGATGTCGCGCAGTTGTGCATCACGGTCGATGCCGAAGGGTTGTTTGTAATCTCAAACCCGATGGTAAAGATCACGATTCCTGCGTCGCGCGACGCTTGGCAAATGTTCGCCAGGGAGACATCCGCCTGATTGGAAGTCATCGTCTTGTGATAATAGTCATTGTAGCGGTGGTGATAGACATAGCGCTGCAAGTAGTACCACAAGGTATATCTGGCCCAGTGGCGGTACTCAGAATCCGAGTTATATGCCCAGCTTTTGATGCGATATTGGTTCACATTCATCCCATCAGTCATCAAGACGATAACCTTGGCTGTTTCCTCATCATCATAGTCTGCCGGACGCCCAAGGAACGCGCCATCCACATCACCCGAAGCGATCATGCCATTCACCGTGCCACGCAAAGTCGGGTCAAGAAGTGCCGCGCCCCATTTCATAGCGTAGTGAATGCCTGTCGCCGTACGCGGCTCATATGAATTGATGGTCGACTTCAACGTCACGCCATTGTTTTGGAACGGCTTAATTGTTTCCTCTGGCTTGTCAGAGCACCATGGGTTTTGAATTTTGTAATTCGCCCAAGAGCCATAATTCGCGTTGGAATACTCATAGTGCTGCATCTGCTGATACTGTTTGCTGAAGTTCAGCGGAACAGTCGTAAAGTCAGATGCATCAAATTCTACACAAAAAGAATAGCCGTGCTTTTGATTCACATTGATCGCATTAAACAACGTCGGACCAGCATTGGTTTGACCCGTGTAAGGTATCACGGAGATTGAGATCAATTCATCCGTGTCGGGTGTGATCAGCGCGTCAACAAATTCATTCGCAGCCGCTTGCATGTTTTCGAGCTTGTCATTGTCTTCCATAGAGCCGGAAATATCGAGGACAAGTGACACTTCAACATTGTTGATCCGCTCCTCTGCGGCACCACTAGCTGGGGCATCGATACTCTCGATGCCAACCATGTTCAGGAACATGCTGTTCACTTCGCTAGACGCGCTCGCGGTAACGGTGCGGTAGTTCAGCCCCTCTTGTACATCAACATCCAGATCATAGTTTTCCAGACCGGACTTGGCGAAGTAATCCTCGACAACCTCTTGGGGGTCATTTGTCTGATCCAGATCAGCAGCAGCCAAAATTGCGCGATCCAGCGTCGCCTGCAAGCGGGTGCGCATATTTTCATGACGCATAAAATCGATGGCCATACCTGTTGCGACCATCACCATAATGAAAATGGTTAATCCGAAAATGATCATCGTGCCATGTTCTTCACGGGCAAAGCCACGCGTACGGCCTACTAGCCGCTCTTTTACTTGGCCAATGATACCAACAGCGCGATTTGCGCCATTAGCGGATTCGGCAATGTTTTTATGCATGTCACTCATGACTGCCCTTCCCTGACGCAACAACACGTCAATGCCTTCGGCGTAATTCGCCCAACACCAAATAAGTCAGAGCACTGTGGCTAGAATTTGACGAATTTTGGCCAAAATGAGGCGGTTAATAGGGTATTTCAGCAACTTTTAAGGTAACCACGCTGCATTGTTCCTGAAACGGGATCAGTTCGCGGGGCAATCAACGGAATCACCCGGTTTTTGAAAAAATTCCCATTAACCACTTATCAAACAAGAAAACGCACTCTAGGGTCATTCGAATATCGCCTGTTTTTTAAGCGATTTATTAACATATGCCATGTCAGAAGAGATGTTATGAGCAATCCAAATGAACCGTCCTTTCGTGAATCTGTAGAGCTAATGTTCAACCGGGCTGTTGCCCTCATGGACTTACCGCCAGGTTTGGAAAACAAAATCCGAGTTTGCAACGCGACTTACACCGTCCGCTTTGGTGTACGGCTGCGCGGTCAAATTCACACCTTCACCGGGTATCGCGCGGTCCATTCCGAGCATATGGAACCCGTCAAAGGTGGCATCCGCTTCGCCCCGAATGTTCACCAAGATGAGGTCGAAGCCCTCGCAGCGCTTATGACTTTCAAATGTGCTTTGGTGGAAACCCCGTTTGGGGGGTCCAAAGGCGGCCTATGCATCGACCCGCGTGACTGGGATGAGCATGAGATGGAACAGATTACCCGTCGTTTCGCTTATGAGCTGGCCAAACGTGACCTGATCCATCCCAGCCAAAACGTCCCCGCCCCCGACATGGGAACCGGAGAGCGTGAAATGGCCTGGATTGCCGACCAATACGCGCGAATGAACACCACTGACATCAATGCGCGCGCCTGTGTCACCGGGAAACCCTTGAACGCTGGCGGCATCGCGGGTCGTGTCGAAGCTACGGGGCGCGGCGTGCAATATGCCTTGCAGGAATTCTTCCGCTACCCAGAAGATATCGCAAAAGCTAAACTAGAGGGCACGCTCGAAGGCAAGCGCGTCATCGTGCAAGGCTTGGGCAACGTAGGGTATCACGCGGCCAAGTTCCTCTCCGAGGAAGATGGCTCAAAGATCATTGCGATCATCGAACGCGACGGGGCACTGTCCAATGATAGTGGTCTTAATATTGAAGCCGTGCATGCTTGGATTGGCGAACATGGGGGTGTCAAAGGATGCCCAGAAGGGACCTTCATCGAAGACGGCCCCTCCATGTTGGAAGCCGAATGCGACATCTTGATTCCTGCCGCCCTTGAGGGAGTAATCAACCTATCCAACGCCGAAAGAGTTCAAGCCCCTCTTATTATTGAGGCTGCGAACGGCCCAATCACTTCAGGTGCAGATGACGTGCTTCGTAAAAAGGGCTGCGTCATCATCCCCGATCTTTATGCGAACGCTGGCGGTGTGACCGTTAGTTACTTCGAATGGGTAAAGAACCTAAGCCACATCCGGTTTGGGCGCATGGGTAAGCGGCAAGAAGAAGCTCAACATCTTCTATTAATCAACGAATTGGAGCGCCTTTCATCCGACCGGGAATTGGGTTGGGAATTAAGCCCCGACTTCAAGAGCCGCTTCCTGCGTGGCGCAGGAGAAATCGAGCTGGTCCGATCCGGTCTTGATGACACCATGCGCTCTGCCTACCAAGCCATGCGAACCGTTTGGCATGGCCGCGATGATGTAGAAGATTTACGCATGGCAGCCTATCTGGTTTCGATCGACCGCATCGCTGGCAGCTACCGCGCCAAAGGCTTGTAAAAATCAAAAGGCAGGACGTTTTGCGTCCTGCCTTTCCTTGATGCTATTGAAATCCCTCAATATCCACCAACCCATCTCGGGTCGCGACCATCGCCGCCAAAGTATCCGCCATGACCTTCCCCTCAGCCCCGGACGTCAAGCCACCAACCCCTACACGTTTTCCAAATCGCCACCAAAGCCCCGGGGCCCATGCTCTTGGGTAGGATGTCTTCAACGTCACCAAAAACCCATTTGATGGTTTAAACGCGAAAAAGCTCCGGTCAACTTTTTCTATATCTTCGATGCGAAAGATTTGTGTTCCATTCGAAAGTCGCAACTCATATTCCGTCAGCTCAATCATATGGCCCGTCATCTGCCACATTTTGTACCCGCCATAGAGTGATGCAGCCCCAATAGCTAAAAGCAAAAGCACCAGATGCGCCCCATTTGGAGGCTGGGTTATCACAAGATAAATAAGAAGTGCGCCCAGAGCATACAAAACACCTGCGCCGAACATACGGCGGGGGGCCGAGGGAATTAAGCCAGTGATCACTTCGGCTCGTGGCGTTTCTGATGTCTTAGACATGAGGTCCCTTTCTATCATGCGCGCGCGTCCGCCTTACCGCGACCCACGATCAAACACCACCCCCGCAAAAACCACAGCTTAGCAAGGCCACCCAGCAAAAGGGAATTGGTAGCTCAAATAAAGCCCCGCCAGCGCAAAACGGCGACCGTTGCCCCAAAAACCAGCACCAATTGAATGATCACAGCAGACGCAAAGCCGAAGCGTGCCTTAGACTTAAGCGCTTGAGGATTAACGCTTTCCAGATGAGTTAAACATATTTCATAGGCCGTACTCACCTGATCAGGGTCGAGACGTAGCAACATCTTAGGTTCGCACGCCATTTGCTCTGCGCTGATCAAAATTTCCGCTGCGCGTCGAACTGAAGAGGGCAAAATACGGCCAGCGCGACGGACTTGGATTTCCAAGGAACGCCCTTTCATGTCAAGTTTTTCAAGCAAAAGCCCGGAAATACGCCTTACCAATTGATCTACAACTACCTTTTCCATTCTGCTCTCTTAACCCACTTCCAAGCCAAGGGTGAAGCTGCTAGGTCTTTGTTTATGCTCAATTACACAACATTTGGCACGACTGGTGCTGCCAAGCCTCTTTTGATTGCACATGGACTTTTTGGCTCCGGGCGCAATTGGGGGGTGATTGCGAAGCGGTTATCAAACCGTGGAGAGGTTAACACCGTGGATATGCGCAACCATGCGTATAGCTTCTGGGATGATGCCCATAGCTACCATGACCTTGCCGATGACTTAGCGCAGACCATTGAAAAAATAGGAAAACCTGTTGATGTCCTTGGGCATTCCATGGGCGGCAAAACGGCTATGGTGCTGGCAGTGACACGACCAGAGCTGGTTAACAAACTGGTGGTGGCAGATATTGCTCCGGTGACCTACGGACATTCCCAACTGCAACCCATTGAATCCATGCGGAAAGTCGACTTCGCAAAGGTCGATCGGCGCTCCGACGTGCTGGAACAACTGTCAGATTTAGAGCCTGGACTTCCCGATTTTCTAGCTCAATCCGCTGATATTGCTAACAAAACATGGCGCCTGAACTTGGACACTTTAGCCAATGAAATGGACAAGATCATCGGCTTCCCAAACATCGAGGGCAGCTTTGATGGTCCAACCTTGTTTTTATCAGGGGCGGCGTCAGACTACGTTTTGCCAGAGCACCGGCCAATCATCAAACCTTTGTTTTCAAATGTAAAATTTGCGAAAATTCCAGATGCCGCACATTGGCTCCACGCCCAGAAACCACGCGAATTCGAGGCGGCAGTTCGGGTGTTCCTCGATCAAACTTAGCCCCAGCCAGCGCACGGTGCGCTAAGACGGCGGAAACGTACAGGCGGTACATCACGTACAGAATTCCACCAAATCTGTACGAAAGCCCCTCAATGACCGATAATTTTGCCCCTCCATGGCCCACCAACTCGAAATGGGTCACCACCACCGCCTTCTGAAAACGAATGGCCTTTTGGATCAATTGGGTCGAGTTTGGCCAGCGAAGATTGTGGCTGTCCAAGAATGGAAAAATCAGCGCGGTGCTGGTCTCAACCATCGATGTGCAAAAACTGGAACGGTATGAGAACCGCGCGCTGGACGAGGAGCGTCGCCGTGTGGAGCAACACCTCGCAGCGGTCAAGCGGCTCCATAAAACCGAGCACGAGAAAGAGCACGGAACCCTAACCCCGGAATTCGAGCCGACATACCACCCGAAACTGGATTAGCCGCTAGACGATTTTTGCGGTGATCTGCTTGGCAATAATCCATGTGATCGGAATGGAGACAAGGAACCCCGCACCAGCCGAAATCAAGATCGGCATCATGGTGTCATAGCCCATCGACAGCACCACAATCACCGCGATACCCGCGACAGTGGTGGAGATCATCGAGAACAAAATTGCGGCGAGACGAAACATGGGGTGACTCCTTGGTCTTGGTTTACGCGTGTGTCTATAGCGCAGGGAGCGGGCGATAACTTTGATCTGAATCATGTGACGGCAACGCTTGCCAAGCCTGCGCGATGGCGCATTATGGCGGTGATACATAACGTCAAAGGACAAGGTATGAGCTGGTCAATCCATCATGTAAATCTAGAGGCAAGAGACGTCCAAGCAACCGCACGGTTTTATGCGGCAATGTTGGGGATGGAGCAAAAGGACTGGGCCTTCCCCGCCACACGAGGCTATTTACCGGGCGATCCTGACAAACTGGCGCTGATGGCAGATGGGCGCGACAGCCATTCCGGCCTGCATTTGATTGCGCCGGATCAGGATTTTGCGGCGAAGAATGGCCTGAGCCACAACCCGTCAATTGGCGGTCACGTGGCGTTTGAGGTGGACGATCTGGACGCCGTAGTAGCGCGCCTCAAAGCGGCAGGCATCCGCTATTCGCTAACGGGAGAGTTCGCAATTCCGGGGATGCGGCACTTGTATGTGGCGGACCCGTCGGGGAATTTGATTGAGGTGAATGAGCGGATTTAGAGGGAAACTGGCGAAACCTACACTATAGATTGCTTTTAACCGCCACAATTTCGTCGTATAGTTCGGTACATACACCTCAACGTAACACCTTCACATTATCGAGGGTATGGTTGTCGTAGTTGCCTCTCGAACATATCTATGAGACACATACGACATATATGGGAGTCCAAACATGATTAAAAGATTGCAACGCCGGACTGTGCGTGCTGGCTTCATCGACGGCTTCACATCACCCTTTCTTGTGTTCTACTCTAGCCCACTACACTTTAGCTACCGAAACCGAGACACAGTAAGAGAAGCGTGGCAAAAAGTGGGGAAAGACCTCAGAAAAGCAACAAAAACAGAGGGAACTAGAATTGGGAAAACCTCCAGCACCGAGCAAGGGAACGAATTCGTCCACAATTGAGACCGTCGAACAACGTAGTTTGGAAGAGGTCATCGACAGTCAAATCGGTGACGTGATCTCGCAAAAACAACGTGAAGTGGTTGTCGCTAGAATGACCTCCTTCATTCAAAGCGAACATTTTTCTGGTCCGATTGCTCACCCTAGGCATTTGCGAGCATACGAAGAAGTATCTCCTGGAGCAGCTGATCGCATCATTGCAATGGCAGAACGTCAGCAAGAACATATGATTGATATGGATAAGGGTATGCTTGGAGCAGAGGTGTCTGATCGTAAGCTCGGCATGTTGTTAGGAGAAATTTCATTTTTCTTTCTAATCGTGGGTGCACTGGTTACGGCATTGTGGACTAACAGTGAAATAGTACCTGGCTTATTCCTCGGAACTGCTGCCATCGGTGGTGTAAGCTTGTTCATCAAAGGACGCCAAAACGGTAGCTAGACTTTACACACTAGCTTAAAAATATCCCCCCTAGCCTCACCCATCCATTTCCATCCACGATTACGCACCACCTCACCGCGTGGGCACGCGTTTTGCTTTGCAAAGCCCACCCGCCGTAAAACTGAACAGCTTTAGCTGTCCATTTTTAAGGCGCTAATAAACGCCTCCTGAGGTATATCCACTTTCCCGAATTGACGCATCCGTTTTTTACCGGCTTTTTGTTTTTCCAACAGTTTCTTCTTACGGGACGCATCGCCACCGTAGCATTTGGCGGTCACGTCTTTGCGCATGGCGGCCAGCGTTTCGCGCGCGATGATGCGCCCACCGATGGCGGCTTGGATCGGGATTTTGAACATGTGGCGCGGGATCAGGTCTTTGAGTTTCTCAACCATGGCGCGGCCACGGGTCTCGGCGCGGTCACGGTGCACCATGATCGACAGCGCGTCGACCGGCTCGTCATTGACCAAGATTTGCATCTTCACCAACTGATCCTCGCGGTAGCCGATCATTTGATAATCGAAGCTGGCGTAACCTTTTGTTACTGATTTTAGGCGATCATAAAAATCGAACACCACCTCATTCAGCGGAAGGTCATACACAACCATCGCGCGGCTCCCCGCGTAAGTCATGTCCATCTGAACGCCACGGCGATCTTGGCACAGCTTCAACACGTCACCCAGGTATTCATCTGGTACAAGGATCGTCGCCTTGATGCGCGGCTCCTCTAGGTGGTCCACATGGGTCAGGTCGGGCATATCGGCGGGATTATGCAGGTCGATTTTATCGCCCACTTCACCGGGGGCTGCACGCATATAGACGTGGTAGATCACCGACGGCGCGGTGGTGATCAGGTCAATGTCGTACTCGCGTTCGACCCGGTCACGGATCACTTCTAGGTGCAACAGCCCTAGGAACCCACACCGGAAGCCAAAGCCTAATGCTGCGGAGGTTTCCATCTCGTAGCTAAAGGAGGCGTCATTTAGGGCCAGCTTGTCGATGGCATCGCGCAAGTCTTCAAACTGGGATGTATCCACGGGGAACAGGCCGCAAAAGACCACCGGCTGGGAGGGTTTGAAGCCCTCTAACGCATCGGTAGTACCTTTCTTCTCATGGGTGATCGTGTCGCCCACGCGCGTGTCGCGCACCTGCTTGATGGAGGCCGTGAGGAAGCCCAATTCACCAGGGCCAAGTTCATCAATGTCGGTAAGTTCCGGCTTAAAGACGCCGATACGGTCCACATGATGGGTGGTGCCGTTGGACAACATCTTGATGCGCTCGCCGCGCTTCAACACGCCGTCGATGATGCGCACAAGAACGATCACGCCGAGGTAGCTGTCGTACCAACTGTCTACCAGCATCGCGCGCAGCGGCGCGTCGCGGGTGCCTTTAGGGGCCGGTAGGCGGGTGACGATGGCCTCGAGGGTCTCGTGGATGCCCTGCCCGGTTTTAGCGGAAACTTGGATGGCGTCCGAGGCGTCGATGCCGATGACGTCCTCAATCTGTTCGGCCACGCGGTCGCAGTCCGACGCAGGCAGGTCAATCTTGTTGAGGATCGGAACAATCTCGTGATCCGCGTCAAGGGCGTGGTAGACATTGGCGAGCGTCTGGGCCTCGACCCCTTGGGAGCTATCAACCACCAGCAGCGAACCTTCAACGGCGCGCATAGAACGTGACACCTCATAGGCAAAATCGACGTGACCGGGGGTGTCGATCAGATTGAGGACGTAATCTTCACCGTCGTCAGCATGGTAGTCGATGCGCACGGTCTGCGCCTTGATGGTGATCCCGCGCTCGCGCTCGATATCCATGCTGTCGAGCATTTGCGCCTTCATGTCGCGCGCAGCAACCGTGTTCGTCTCTTGGATGAGGCGATCAGCGAGGGTCGATTTACCGTGGTCAATATGGGCCACGATGGAGAAATTGCGGATTTTTGAAAGCTCGGTCATGGTATAGGGATATGTAGCGGTTTGAAGGGGTGGTCAATGGGTCTGGCACCCTATGCTTAAGCAAACGGCGTCAATGGCACGACACATGAGGGTTTTGGGATAGATATAGCGCCTTAGATGCTCGAAACCTGTCGTCCAAACAGTCTGACCAAAACAGGCCATGCGGGACAAACCAGCCATTCAGATTTACGCGCTAAATGGCTGGTTTGCCAGACGAGCCGTCTTACGCTGCGGCGGTGGCTTCGATTTCAAACAGCAAGCTCGGAATTGCGAGACGAGTTACGCCAAGCAAAGTCATTGGAGGGGCGCATTGGATCGGCCCAAAACGCATGCCCAGCAGATCAAAGTTCTTCAACGCCTCATCCACGTCGGTTGCGAAAATGCCAAGCCGGATGATGTTGCTCAAACTCATATCCGCCCCAGCCAACACGGCCTCCAGATTATCCAAAGCCAGACTGATCTGGCCACGCATGTCGCCGGGATGCTGTGGATTGCCCGCGCCATCAACCGCGGTTTGACCTGCGCAGATCAATTGACGCGATGTGTCGGTGATTATCTCGGCTTGATTGTAGCCAAGCTTTAGCGACCAGTCCCAAGGGTTTACAGGTATGCGTTTCATTCTCAAAGTCTCCATATGATATCTATGCGACCTGCTTAGAGTTAATTGGTGACAAAATATGTCACCGAAAGTACGGTGGTGGAGAAATGAACATTCACCTCCGCCATGATGCCATCGTGCGCACCCTTCGCCGCAACGGAACCTCGACGATTGATGATCTGTCTGGCGAGGTCGGGGCATCGCAACGAACAATTCTACGCGACATCAGCGCGCTGCGCGATCAAGGCTTTGTCATCCATTCCGAAAGCGGACGCGGTGGTGGTGTGCAGCTTGACCCGCAATCGGTACAGACAACTGCACGGCTATCGGTGACCGAGGTATTTGCCCTTCTCATCAGCGTCGCAGCTATGCGGGCGGCACAGGTTTTGCCCTTTTCTGGCCTCGCGGATGCAGGGCTAGCCAAGATCGAGAAAGCCTTGCCACCGGACAAACTGCGCGATCTGCGCCGATTCCTTGAGTGCTTGCACATTGGCCAGTTGTCACCGCACCAAGACATATCTGATATAGGGGCGATTGATCCTGCACTGCTCCCTGCGTTTGAGGCGGCGTTTCTCCAAGGTGTTCACTTACGTTTTCAATACCGTGACGCACAAGGGAACGAAACGAGCCGTGAGGTTGAACCTCAAGCCATGCTGATCCTCTCGCCGCTGTGGTATTTGGTGGCTTGGGATCCTGCTCGTGAAAATTTCCGGCATTTTCGTATGGACCGGATCAGTAGGCCAGAATCTATCAATGGCACGACGTTCCGACGACGACATGTGCCATTCGAAAATGATGTCTGCCCATTTAGCGATCTGCCGCGCTGACCACTGCGCAAAGCCGGTTTTAATGCCCCCGCAGCAGGCGTTGGCGTGACAGGTTTCATCTGCAGCCCCTAGCTCTAGGGCGACAGAATCACCCCGCACGCCAATCGTGGCGAAAATGTGGCGGTGGTTGACGGGGCGGAAACAGTGGGGCCTTACCTTGCGGTTTGGTTCATGTATCACACCAGATATGCCCTGTAACATGCTGAAAAATGGCAAAAACTTGACGTGCACTCAAGGTTAATGGAAGTTGAACTCCTCTGTTCTGCTGCCCCTCCATAAGGATGTATTTCATGTTTCGTTTTGCACTTGCCAGTCTTTGCCTTGTAACCGCCGCGCCTGTTTTTGCGGGCGACCAATCGCTGTACCCCCATGTCCACACCAACACCCCGATCGTGGCCAGCTACACCAACCCGATCAACTACCGTCCCCATAATGCGGCGGGCAGCAACCAAGGTCACGGCTTCAATGAGGCTGAGATTGTACGCTCTCGCGGCTACAATGAAGCCAACACCAAGATCCTGCCACGGACCTCCACGGGTGCTGGCTCAATTGCGGATGATGGCCCGGTGACGGAGATTTTCGTCAACAATCTGCCTGCCTTGAATGGAGGCCGTGTCGCGTCACACAACACCGCATACGCCAGCCAAGACCGCTACAATCAAGGCATCGTGACCGGCCTGATCGCAGGCGTGATTTTGGGTGCAAATCTACCGCACAACTAAGCAACCCTGAGGCCCCTCGCCTCGAGTTGAACGACATCTGCGCCTCGGTGATTGAATTCACCGGGGCGTTTGCCGTATAATTACCCAACACGCAGGAACGACCGAGCACGGAGCATACCGTGCCGCACCAAATGGAGCAGGATCATGGGTAACAAAACCGCCACCTTCACCGCCACCTTGGCCACCGTGGCCAGCCTGGTCGCCAGCGCGTCTTGGGCCGGACCAATTGAAAGCGCCTGCCTGAGGGCCGACCGCAAATCGGCCTCACGCGTGCTGTGCAACTGCGTGCAACAAGTGGCTGATTTTACTTTGGACAGTGGCGATCAACGGCTTGCGGCCAGTTTTTTCAAAGACCCACACCGCGCGCAAGAAATCCGCCAATCGGACAACAGCCGCCACGAGAGTTTCTGGAAACGCTACAAAGAGTTTGGCGCCAATGCCGAGAGCTATTGCCGCTCGGCCAAGAGCTGAGCAATTAGCCCATCTAGACAGGTTTCCAGTAACTTAATGACCGGATCGAACTTGCCTGTGTAATATGGGTCACTCACCTCGCGTGGGCCGTCAGGCAGACCAAAAGATGACACTAAAACAATTGGGACATTGCCCCCCTTGGGGCGCATCGCCAGTAGGTCAAGCCGATTGGCCTCGTCCATGACCACGACCAAATCGAACGCCACGAAGTCCAGCGAAGATACTTTGCGGGCGATATGTGCAGAAATATCATAGCCCTGCCCCTGCACCCGCGCGGCCACAATAGCGCGCGCATCCGGGGGGTCTCCTTGATGCCAACCCCCAGTTCCCGCGCTATCGACAACAATATCAAGCCCCGCACTTTGTGCTTTGGCTCGCATGATGCCCTCTGCCAATGGCGAACGACAGATGTTGCCCAAACAGACAAACAGTATTTTTTGTGTCACGTTATTAGCTCCCCAGCTACGCAACGATAGTAACAAACTGCTTAGAAATTCAAGGAAATAAAAACTTTTGAAACTGCATGCAGAGGCATGGAACACCTTTGTGCAGCATGTGGGCGACCCGAAGGTCACCCACCGGTGATTCAGCTGTCGCTTTTGTGAGCGTGACCATGGTCGCCATCATGTTTCATACCATGGCCTTTTGCAGGCTTACGTTCCAAGTCAACCGGGACCATAATTTCAATCGCGCCAGCTTTCTCGAAGGTGAGCGTAACCGGCACCATAGCCCCCTGCTCCAGCGCGCCGTTTAGACCCATGAACATGACATGATTACTGCCACGTTCCATCATCAACATGTCACCCGCAGCGACAGGAAACCCCTCTTTTACATGGATCATTTGCATCACCCCATCGGTTTCCTTGTGGGTGTGCAACTCCACCCGTTTTGCAACCGGAGACGCCGCGTCGATGAGGCGGTCATCAACGCCTGACATGTTCATCAAAGAGATGAACGCGGCCCCGGTTTTAGCGGTAGACGTGGCACTGCGCGCATAGGAATCGGTAACCTTGATGGCCATATCGCCGGCGAAAGCCGCGGTGGACAAAGTGGCGGCAAACACGGCCGCAGAAATGAGTTTCAGAGACATGGTATATGTCCTTTCGTCTGAGAGATTGTCTGTAAAATTTTAACGATTTAGTCAGATCAACCGATAGGTGGTGCCCGGGCCTGAACCCCGTCACGACGAAGGTGTGTTTTGTGCTGGCTGGCGCGCACGATAACCAGCGGTACCTGCATCGCAGCCCCGCGAAGCACGATGGCGCGCGCAGGCGCCTGTGCCAGCATGGCCGTCGTGCATTTAGGGCAAATCGGGGCGAGTTCAATCCGCTCGCCGTTGGCGTCCACCTGAATAGTTTGCAGCCCAGCGCCGTTGCAAATCACCACTGCCTGCCCACCTGCACTGCGGTCGCGCATCATTGCCATGGAGCCAGAGGTGGCAACCATAGTGAGCACAAGCAGCAGTGAGAAAAGGCGGGCGAATATCATACGCTTACAGCTAGCGACATGATGCGTCCGCGCCAAGGGGGCAAATCCCCCTTCACGCGACGTTGAGGAGTTCAAACGAAAATCGGCCCCGTCCAGATATTGGACGAGGCCGCTTTCAAAAGCAGTGCAGTTAGGATCAAGCCTCGGCTTGGGCCTTTGCGATGTCTTTTTTAACTTTCAGCGCCTTGGTGGACAATTCGGCGTCTTTGGCTTTCGCCATGAACGCGTCGAGGCCACCACGGTGATCCACTGTGCGCAGAGCAGCAGCGGAGATGCGGAACTTGAAGCCGCGGCCCAGTGTCTCGGACAACAGGGTTACTACGTTCAAGTTCGGCAGGAAGCGGCGCTTGGTCCGGTTCTTAGCATGGCTGACATTGTTGCCAGACATCGGGCCTTTGGCGGTGAGTTCACAGACGCGCGACATGTGCGTTTCCTTCCGGGTCTCATAACAGATGAAGGCACCACACATGTGATGCCCTGAATTCGGTCTGCGTGGAATAGGCGGAGATTTGGGGAGGGTCAAGGGGGGGGAGGGGTCGAATTGGCGTTTTGGGGCGGGAAAGGCGCTGATTTATTAAGACATATTCACTTTGCGAGCGGTGGTAGCTTCGGTGGGAGTATTTTTAACCAGATAGAATCGGGAAATTCAAGGCGTCAGCGCATGAACCTTAACAGTGGGTCATGTGAGTCGCGTGAGCATTTCCGCCGCCGCTTTATCGGGAGAAAGGGAGCCGTCGGAGACCTTAGCCGCCAAAGATTGCAATGCGGCCACGATGTCTTTGTCGGTGCTCAAGCGCGCCAACAGCCCAGTACGCACCGCCTGTTCGAACCAGTGCACGCCTTGCGCCTTGCGGCGTGTGTCCCAATGCCCGTTATCCTTGCGCCACTGGCTGAGGGTTTGCATGTCTTGCCATGCCTCCTCTAGGCCCAACCCCGTGATCGCAGAGACAATGCGCGCCTTTGGGAAGCCGTCGGGATCTTGGACACGCTTGCGCAACAGGCGTAACGCGCCTGCGTAGTCGGCCTGCGTGCGCATCGCCGCGGGCTTCAGATCACCGTCGGCTTTGTTGACCAGTATCAAGTCGGCAATCTCCATGATGCCACGTTTCACGCCTTGCAACTCGTCGCCACCAGCGGGTGCCAAGAGCAAGATAAACAGGTCGGACATCTCTGCCACCATGGTTTCCGACTGGCCGACGCCGACAGTTTCAATCAACACCACATCATAGCCTGCGGCCTCGCATAGGGTCACGGCCTCGCGGGTGCGGCGTGCCACGCCACCCAGATGGGTTTGCGAGGGCGAGGGCCGGATGAAGGCATTCTTGTCGCGCGATAGCAGGTCCATGCGGGTTTTATCGCCCAAGATTGATCCGCCAGATCGGGTCGAGCTGGGATCCACAGCCAGCACGGCGACGCGCAGGCCTTGGCTGGTCAGATGCAGACCGAAGCCCTCGATAAAAGTGGATTTGCCGACACCGGGCGTACCGGACAGACCGATACGCAGGGCTTGGGGGGCGTCCGTGCGCAGGGTGTCGATCAGTTCTAGGGCCTGCGCGCGGTGGTCACTGCGGTTGCTCTCCACCAAGGTGATTGCGCGCGCCAAGGCGCGGCGGTCACCGGCCTTGATCCGGGTGGCCATATCTTGCGTCATATCATCAATATGTTTCAACGGGTGGCGATCTTTCGCTTGTTTTCCCCGCGCGGTGGGGGTGTTAACCTCTGCTCTAGGTCCCAATATGCCCTGAGACGCATAAGTGATGCAACGAGGCTAAGTACTATGAAGCAGTTTTTGAAAATTATGGGTGTTTGCGCCCTGCCCCTGTCGATGGTGGTGCCACATGTGGCTGCCGCCGATGGAACGACCAACGCTAAATTTTCGGTCGCCATACGCGGGATTACCGCCGGGACATTGACCATTAAGGGCAAGGAGGGCGGCGGCAACTACACCGCCTTTGGCGTGTTACAAAGTGGCGGGTTGATCGGCTTGGTGGCGAAGGTAAAGTATACGGCCTCGTCCTGGGGCACCGTTAAAGGGGCCACGTTCAAGCCTGCGCGTTATGACGAGAAGGCCGACACCGGCAAGCGCAAGTCTTCGGCCTCGATGAGCTATAAGGGTGGCGTGCCAAGCGTGAAGGATTATGTGGCAAGCCCAAACGGGGTGAAGCCCTCGACCCAAAAAGGCACAGTGGACCCGATGACGGCGCTTTATGCTGCGTTTCGCGACGTGAGCAAGGAAGACGTCTGCAAGCTGAGTGTGGTGATGTATGATGGCAAGCGGCGCAGTCAGGTGAAACTGGCGAGCCCACGCGCTGACGGAGATTTGATTAAATGCGATGGGGAATATCGCCGCCTGAAGGGGTTCTCGGCAGAGGATATGGCTGAAAAATCACGCTTCCCGTTTAATCTATATTACGCCAAAACTTCTGAGGGGCGCTATAGGGTCGAGAAGGTTGTGACCCATACGCTGTATGGCAACGCTGTGATGAGGCGGAAATAGAGTTTTTTCCGTATTTGAGAGAACAAAGATGACAGGGGCGCGCTTGTCGCGGTAAGCCGTGCTCATGAATTTGCCCATTGAAGATGTAGTAGACGCCCTTGTTGCTCATATGAGCGGTGAGGGCGTTTGCGTTTTGCAAGCACCACCGGGCGCAGGTAAAACCACGCGGGTGCCATTGGCGTTGCTGGCAGCGGGGACATTTAAGGGGCGGTTGCTGATGTTGGAACCCCGCCGTTTAGCCACGCGCGCGGCGGCGGAGCGAATGGCGCAGAGTTTGGGCGAGGCCGTGGGAGAGACCGTCGGCTACCGGATGCGCGGCGAGGCGAAAGTGTCGAAAGCCACGCGTATTGAGGTGGTGACGGAGGGGATACTGACCCGCATGATCCAAAGCGATCCAGAATTGGCGGGCGTGGGCTGTGTGGTGTTTGACGAATTTCATGAGCGCTCTTTGAACGGTGATTTAGGCTTGGCTTTGGTGTGGGAGGCGCGCGAGGCCTTGCGGCCCGACCTGAAGCTGATGGTGATGTCTGCGACCTTGGACGCCGAGCCGGTGGCCGAGTTGCTGGGCGGCGCGCCCGTGGTAACTTCGGACGGACGCGCGCATCCGGTCGAGACCCGCTGGCTGGCGCGGCCTTTGCACCGCGAGATGCGGTTTGAGCGCGCGGTGGTTGATTTGGTAGAGCAGGCGGTGGCCGAAACCACGGGCGGCGTTTTGGTGTTCCTGCCCGGCGAGGGCGAAATCCGGCGCGTCATGAATGGGTTGACCCTGCCCGATGGCGCGGTGTTGCGACCGCTGTTTGGGGCCTTGCCGTTTAAAGAGCAGCGCGCCGCAATTGCGCCAGAGCCGGGCGTGCGCAAGGTGGTGCTGGCAACCTCGATTGCGGAGACCTCTCTGACGATTGAAGATGTGCGGGTCGTGGTGGACGCGGGGCGTGCGCGCCGGGCACGCTTTGATCCGGGGTCGGGTATGTCGCGGCTGGTGACCGAGAAAGTCAGCCGTGCCGAGGCAACCCAGCGGCGCGGGCGGGCGGGCCGCGTGCAGCCCGGCATTTGCTACCGGATGTGGACTAAGGCCGAGGAAGGCGCCCTGCCCGCCTTTCCCCCTGCCGAAATCGAGGCGGCGGATTTGACAGGCTTGGCGCTGGAACTGGCCAACTGGGGCGCGACCCCTGCGGATTTGGCGTTTTTGACCGCCCCGCCCGAGGGGGCTTTTGGCGAGGCACAGGGTTTGTTGCGCCTGTTGGGAGCCTTGGATGGCGCGCGGATCACTGCGCATGGCAAGGCGCTTGCGGCGATGCCTTTGCACCCTCGACTGGGGCATATGTTGGCGAAATCTGGCGCGAAGGCTTGCGAATTAGCGGCCTTGTTGAGCGAACGCGATCCATTGGGACGTAGTGCTGGCACGGATGTGGCCGCGCGCATGAAAGTGCTGTCGGGCAACGTGCCGGCGCACGCAAATCGCGGCGTGGTGGAGCGGGTGCGCGCCGAGGCGCGGCGCTTGAAACGGTTTGCAGGGCGCGCGCCGCGCAGCTTGGGCGAAATGGCGGCGCTGGCCTATCCTGACCGCATCGGATTACGGCGGCCCGGCGGCGATGCGCGGTTTGTTTTGTCGGCTGGTAAGGGGGCGGTGATCGAGGCGGGCGACGGGCTTGCAGGGCAACGGCTGATCGTGGCGCTGGATCTGGACGGCGACGCGCGTGAGGCGCGGGTGCGGCTGGCCTGCGCCCTGAGCGAGGCGGAGTTGCGCGAGCTATATAGTGATCAGATCGACTGGGTCGAATTTTGCGAATGGTCCAAGCGCGAGCGCAAAGTGCTGGCGCGCAGGCAGGAGCGGTTCGGGGCTTTGGTACTGGACGATCGCGCGTGGAAAGACGCGGGCCGCGACGACGTGGCGCGCGCGATGTTGGACGGTGTGCGCCAACTTGGCTTGGGCGCGCTCAACTGGTCGAAGGCGGCGCGGTATCTGCGGGCGCGGGTTTTATACATGCGCGAAGGCCTGCCGGACTGGTCGGACGCGGGCTTGCTCGCAGGCCTTGAGGAGTGGCTGTTGCCGCATCTGGGCAACGTGCGCTCGGGCGAGGCGCTGAAAAATGTGGACGTGGCAGAGGCGTTGCGCGCGGTGCTGAGCTGGGAGCAGATGCAGGGCTTGGACGCAGGTGCACCGGCGAAATTTACCACGCCATTGGGGCGTGATCTAAGCTTGGATTACGCCAGCGGCGCGCCCGCGCTAGAGGTACGCTTGCAAGAAATGTTTGGCGTGACCACGCATCCGGTAACAGGGCCAGAACGGCTGCCCCTAAAGATAACATTGCTGTCGCCCGCGTCTAAGCCAGTGCAGGTGACAACGGATTTACCGGGATTTTGGGCAGGCTCCTATGCGGATGTGCGCAAGGACATGCGGGCGCGCTACCCACGCCACCCCTGGCCCGAAGACCCGACAGTGGCGGATCCGACGTTGCGGGCCAAACCACGCGGGAGATGAGGTGAAGGCTGGACAGTTTGGCGCGGCTTGCTAGAGTTTGCCTTATCCCTTTGAGAAAGCCAGCGCCATGACCTCTGCCAGCAACAAATTCGGCACTTCCCAACCCGTTAAACGCCGCGAAGATGCGCGATTTTTGACCGGCGACGGGCGTTACTTGGACGATACCGTACCAAGCGGTGCGCTGTTTGGGTTCGTGTTCCGCTCAATGGTGGCGCATGCGCAAATCACCGAACTGGACATCAGCAACGTGCAGAATGCGGACGGCGTGCATCTGGTTTTAACCGCTGAGAGCTTCGAGGCGGCTGGGTGCAAGAATGCGATGGGCGCGCCGGTTATCAAGAACCGTGACGGCACTATGGGCGCGGCGCCAGTGCGGCCAATTCTAGCAACCGGGCGCGTGCGGTTTGTCGGCGAGGCGATTGCGCTCATCGTGGCCGACACCATGGAGCAGGCCAAAGATGCGGCCGAGTTGATCGGGTTCGATTACGACGATTTGGACGTGCATATGGACGTCTGTGAAGGGGGCAGCGCCATTCACCCCGAAGCCCCGAACAACCTTGCTTATGACTGGGGGATTGGCGACGCTGAGGCCACAGAGACGGCATTCAAGCGGGCGGCATTTACCACGAAAGTCGAGATCGGCGACAACCGGATTATCGCCAACTCGATGGAGCCACGCGGCTGTTGGGCGGCGATGGAAAACGATCGGCTGCATCTGGAATATTCCGGTCAGGGCGTGTGGGGGCTGAAAGGCTCTCTGGCCTCCACCTTGGGCTTGGACATCGAGGGCGTGCATGTGACCACGCCGGATGTGGGCGGCGGATTTGGGATGAAAGCCTTTGACTACCCTGAATACTTTTTAGTGGCTCAGGCCGCGCGCCAGCTCGGGCGCACGGTGCGCTGGCAAGCAGAGCGCACAGAATCCATGCTGACGGATAATTCGGGGCGCGATCTGGTCTCGGTGGCGGAGCTGGCTTTTGACGAGAACCACAAGATCACCGCCTACCGCGTCAATGCTGTCAGCAATATGGGGGCCTATAATTCGGGCTATGCGCAATTCATCCAAAGCGACCTCGCCTCCAAGGTTTTGATGGGCTGCTATGATGTGCAGGTGGCGTATTTCAGCAATCAGGGCATCTATACCAACACCACGCAGGTCGATGCCTATCGCGGCGCCGGGCGGCCCGAAGCGATCTATGTGCTGGAGCGCGCGATGGATCATGCGGCGCGTGAATTGGGCGTGGATGCGCTGGAGTTGCGGCGCAAAAACTTCATCCCTGCGGATAAGTTTCCTTATACCTCGGTCACGGGGGAATTGTACGACGTGGGCGATTTCCACAAGGTTTTGGCACGCGCCGAAGTCGAGGCGGACATGGCCGGATTTAGCGCCCGCAAGGCGGCATCTGCCAGCGCGGGCAAGCTGCGTGGCACGGGGCTGTGCTATTATATTGAGAGCATTCTTGGCAGCCCCGACGAGACCGCGCATATGGAATTTACCGACGCGGGCCGCGTGAACCTCTACGTCGGCACCCAAAGCAACGGCCAAGGTCACGAGACGGTTTATGCGCAAATATTGCATGAATATACTGGCATCGACATCGAGTTGATCGACATCGTGCAAGGCGACAGTGACCGGATTGCGACGGGCGGCGGCACGGGGGGCTCGCGGTCTGTCACGACGCAAGGCACGGCGAACAAGGCAGTGGCGGAAAAGACCATCGAGACATTCAGGCCATTCGTGGCAGAGCAATTGGGCGTGGAGAGCGTCGCGTTCGAGGACGGCGTGTTTCGCGCGGATGGCTCCAACACCGTGATGACGTTGATCGAGGCCGCACAGGCCGCGCGGGACGAGGGCCGCGACGATTTGTTGAACGTGAGTGCGAGCACCACCTTACCGGGGCGCTCCTACCCCAATGGATGCCACATCGCCGAGGTCGAGGTTGACCCCGATACTGGCGTCACGCAGGTGGTGAAATACACAGTGGTGGACGATTTCGGCGTGTTGATGAACCCGATGATGGCAGAAGGCCAAGTCCATGGCGGTGTGGTGCAAGGCATCGGGCAAGCGATCAGCGAACATGTGGTTTACGACGGGGACGGCCAGCTTTTGACCGCCACGTTTATGGACTACGGAATGCCGCGCGCAGCGGATATGCCGATGATAGATTTCCACTCGGAACCTGTGCCCTCCACCGCCAATGTCCTGGGCATGAAGGGCTGCGGCGAAGCGGGCACCGTGGGCGCGTTGGCAGCTGTAGCCAACGGCGCGCTGGACGCGATGTGGGAGCGCGGCGTGCGACATGCGGACATGCCCTTCACCCCGCACCGCGTTTGGATGATGTTGCAGCAAGCGAAGGCCAGATAGATGTGCAATTCAACCAAATCAGGCACGGCGATTGGCACGGTATAGATTGCCCCCCCTGCACCCGCACGGCTGAATGGCGGCTCAAAACGCGCGGTGGTGCCACTGTTTGACGGCGCGTTGGACGCCATGCGGGCATGTTGTTCACCGCGCACCGCATAGGGGTGATGCGTCGCGGCGTCTACTGTAGGGCTTTGGGAACCTTGCGGCTGCCTTTCACCGACCAGTCATCAAAATAAATCACCTGCGCGTATGGCACGGCGTTCCGGTACGGCCCGATGCGCGACATCAGCCGGTCGCCTTTTTGCAAGGTATCAATGCCGCGCGCCGACTGGATCAACTGACCATCGACAAAAATACGGCAAACACCATTGGTTTGCGAGAGCACCAATTCCATAACGACCTTATGCCATGCCCCATCATCAAGCCGGATGCCGTAGCGGCGCGTGCGGACCTCATCTTGGCTGGGCTTGCCGCTGGAGTAATCGTTGCACTTGGTGACCCCGCCATTGTTAAGATAAACGGCCACCGGAGGAGAGCCCAACCCCGGCGCAGTGCGGCCTTGCTTGATCTGGGCAATCATCGTGCGATCGGTGGCTTTAAACCCTTTACCAACGCGAACTGTAAAGCTCTGGCGTATAAATTTGGCACGGTTTACGTCGACTCCGAACTCGGCACGCTCAGACCCTTTGGCTTTATCAGTTCCGGCCCCGTGCATGCCCGGCCTGATCGTAAACGCCACCTGCCCGTCTACAAATGTCACAGCCTTCTTGGTCGTGTTATACTTATGCGGCACCTTATAGTTGATCTTGCGTTTGAAGTCGGTTGAAAACGACTGTGCGCAAGCGGCCCAAGGCGTCAAAACGATGGCAAAAGCGATAATAAATTTGAGCACGCGCAAATCCCGAATAAGGTAGCGCGACACTCGACCGAAACAGCCTTTGATGTCAACGCCACCGCGACCCCGACCAAGGAATCCGCCGCCATGCCTGACAAACCAAACCTAGACGCCGCCTATGCGCTGGAGACCCCGGACGACAATCGCCGCCTCTACGGGGCGTGGGCCGATAGCTATGACGCCGGTTTTGCACAGGCGAAAGGGTACCAATTGCCCGGACATGTAGCGCGGTGTTTTGCGGAGTTGGGCGGGTTGGGTCCGGTGTTGGATCTGGGCGCGGGAACGGGGCTTTTGGCGCAGGCTTTGCGCGAGATCAGCGACGTCGAGATTGACGCGCTAGACCTCTCGGCGCAAATGCTGGCCGTGGCCGGAGCCAAGGGGGTTTACCGCGCGCTGATCGAGGCAAACCTTAACGCACCGCTCGCCCTGCCAAAGGGGCGCTATGGCGGCGTGGTCAGCTCTGGCACTTTCACCCACGGGCATGTCGGGCCGGATGCACTGGACGGGGTGTTGGCGCTGGCCAAACCCGGTGCGTTATTTGTGCTATCGGTCAATGCCGCGCATTTTGAGGCCCGTGGATTTGCGGCTAAATTCGAGACCTTAGCCCCAAAGATCACCGATTTCCAGATCCGAACGGTGAAGATTTACGACGCGAAGGCAAAGCCTGAAGCACGCGACGAGCACTCGGAAACCCCAGGGCATCTGGCGATTTTCCGGCGGGTTTGATCCACCGCTGCACCCTGTTGGGAATGTGATTAACCTTGACTGGCGGAGGCGGCGCATTCGCCCTACTGTTAACAAAAGCGTTTCAATTGGAGAGAGTATCGTGCGCTGGTATAAAGGATTGGAAAGGCTCGGGCGCTATGCCCGCCCCATGTCTGATCGCCTAAAAACCTTTGTCGGCTTCGGCCCCGAGCCACGCTCGGTGCACCCAAAAGCCACGCGCGGGCCAGTGACCCATGTCATCATTCTGGACGGCACCATGTCGACGCTGGAGCGCGGTTTTGAGACCCATGCAGGCACCACCTTTCGGCTGCTGTCGGAAATGGCTCCGAACAAAGCTGTCTCGCTGAATTACGAGGCGGGCATTCAGTGGCAAGGGCTGCGCCGCGCTATTGATGTGATGGCAGGCGTCGGTATTAACCGTCAAATCCGGCGTGCCTACGGGTTTATCGCCTCGCGCTACCGCCCCGGCGACCGCATCTTTTTGTTTGGCTATTCGCGTGGGGCCTATGCCGTGCGCAGCCTTGCAGGCGTTATTGACCGCGTGGGGCTGTTGCAGGCTGACCATGCCACCGAGCGCAACGTACGCCAAACCTACCGCCATTACCGCCGCGACCCCAGCAGTGAGGCGGCCAAAATTTTCCGTGCGAAATATTGCCACGACGCGGCCCCCATCGAGATGATCGGCGCATGGGATACAGTGCGCGCCTTAGGCTTTCGCGCGCCGTTTTTGTGGCGATTTTCGCCGGTGGAACACGCGTTTCACAACCATACGCTCGGCTGCTCGGTCAAACACGGCTACCACGCGCTGGCCCTGAACGAGACCCGCCGCATCTTCGAGCCAATCCTGTGGAAAACCCGTGAAGGATATTCCGGCGTGTTGGAACAGGTCTGGTTCAAAGGCTCGCACGGTGATGTGGGCGGGCATTTGATGGGCTACGAGAAGGCACGGCCCTTGGCCAATATCCCCATGGTCTGGATGTTGGAAAAGGCCGAGGAATGTGGCCTGCCATTGCCGGACGGCTGGCGCGCACGGTTCCCGCGCGACGTGGAGGCCCCGTCCGTGGGCACATGGCGCCACTGGGGTAAATTGTTCTGGCAACGCCGCGCGCGCGTGGTGGGGCTTGATCCGTCCGAACGGCTGCATGAGAGCATCGAGAACGCCCCGCAAGGCGTAGCGGCCCCGCCGAGCAAAGCCCCGCTAAAGGCCGCTTCGCGCGGTTAAACTCGGGCCAACCTGCCGCCAAAGCACAATGTCAGATCAAAACCCGTATCGCGCACTCACCTAAGGAGGGCGATTATTCGGTAGTCCATTTCTTTTACGGTTTTCTATGGCGGCAACATTTTGCGACGGAAACTCTTGGCGCGCCCGTTATATATTCATGGAAAAGAATATAAAGGTGTTCATCATGACTTACCCCACCAAACTTGGCATGCTTCTTGCAGCCGCACTTGCGTTTCCGGCCGCGGCTCAACAGGGCAATCCCGGCGCTCATTTTCTGGAGAATTGGGACTTGAACGAAGATGGCCAAGTTACGGCCGCGGAAGCAACCGAGAAGCGTCGCGAAGTTTTCTATATGTTCGACCAAGACGAAAACGGCGTGCTTAATGCGACCGAGTATGACCTTTTCGACGAAACTCGAAAAGCCGATATGGATACCAACGCTGGCGGGCAGAAAGGGCAAATGCGAGACGTTTCAAAAGCAATGACCCGCGCGTTCAATGACGTTGATCAAAACGGGGTCGTGAGCGAAAAGGAATTCCTGTCGCAAGTTCCCGCGTGGTTCGAGATGATGGATCGGGATGGTGACAATCTGCTCACCACGGCTGATTTTGGTCGCTAAAAGCAGCAAAGGCAACAGGCTGCGGCTAAGCCAATGCGGAGGTCAAAGCGGCTTCGCGGACCTCCTGCGCCAAGGCGCTATCAGGTAGGGTCCGCGCAAGGATCATGCCACCCACACAGGTCGCCGCCAGCGCCAAAGCCTTGCCGCGATCCGCTTGACCCTTTTGCGCCAAGCTTTGCTCGAACAGCCAGACCATCGCCGTCAGCAATTCTTGATAGGCCCCCTTCACCTCATCACCGCTGCGCGCCACATCTGACGGCAAGGCAATCATCGGGCATTGCCCCTCCGCATCGCCCAAATGCGCATCCGAGAGGTAGCTTGATATCATCTGCGCAGCGGTCTCGGGGTGCATCTGCGTTACGTCGATACCTGCCTCTGCGCGCCATTGCGCCCCGCGCCCCATCAGGAAGCTGGAGATGGCGGCGGCGAATAATTCCTCTTTGTTTTTGAAGTGGTTATAGAAGCCACCTCGCGTCAATCCGGCCTTGGACATAACGCTATCTATGGTCACGGCTTGAAACCCGTGGATGTTGAACAGGACCCGCGCCGCCTCGATAATTTTGGCGCGCGAGCGCTGCGTGTGTTCCTTGCTATATGGCATCCTCTCGCCCCCTCTTTTGTGCCAGCCTAGCAGTAATTTTAAAATGTTCTTTAACATATTTAGATCGGTGTAATTGTGCCTCCACATCCAACAAATTGACAGGAAACACAGATGCCAAAATTCGTTCTCGCCTACCACGGCAGCCCCCAATTCGAGACCAAAGAAGAGGGCATGGCCCATATGACGGCATGGCGCGCATGGGCTGAAAGCTTGGGCGGTGCTCTCATTGATCCCGGATTGCCAGTTGGCCCTTCCGTCACCGTTATGGCCGATCAAAGCGTGACACAAGACGGCGGCAGCAACCCGATCAGCGGGGTCTCGGTGCTGGAGGCGGACACCATAGAAGCCGCGATTGATATGGTGAAACCCTGCCCGCACTTAAGCGCAGGCGGCACAGTTGAAATCGCCCAAGCGCTCGACATGGACATGTAGCGTCAGGAGGAAATCATGGAAGCTTTACGAGAAGTCAGCCCCGCCCTTGCCCCCTATCACACCGCGATCCTTTGTCTGGCGGTCTTATGCCTCGTTGCGCTAATCCAGTCCTTTCTCAGCGCACCATTGGCCTTTATCAAAGAGGAGCAAACCCCCGGTGCACCGCTCAACTTCGACCACTCGAAGTTGAGTTTTCGGGTTCTGCGCACCTATGGAAACACCGTCGAGAACCTGCCCGCGTTCGGTTTTTCCCTGATCGTAGCGATAATCGGCGGGGCCTCTCCTTGGGCGGTGAACGGGCTGGCCGCGCTTTATCTGGCGTTCAGGTTGGTGTTCTGGGTGGTTTATTACTCCGGCATCGGCAAGGTCGCTGGCGGACCACGTACCCTTGCCTATGTCGGCGGGCTACTGGCCAACATGTCCTTGGCAGCACTCGCAATTTACGCATTGCTCTGAGCAAAACCCGACCAAAGAATTTACCGCTTTGGTCGGGGTATTTCCATAATTCTCATATTTTTTTTCGACCTCTGGGGATTAAAACAGCCCCCCGCCGCGTTGGTACTTATATCTGGCCCAAAAGCGCCAGCCCATTTGATCCAACGGAGAGACCCGATGAAATCCATTTTATTTGCTGCCTCAATCGCATTATCCCTATCCGCCTGTGACGCCTATGCAGACGGCCACGCCGGCGCCCCCGCTCAAGAGGCAGGCGGCATTCTAACCGACGCCAGCGGCCTGAGCCTTTATACGTTCGACAAGGACAAGAAAAACAAATCCAACTGCTATGGCGGATGCGCCAAAAACTGGCCGCCTTTGATGGCACCAGTAAAGGCCAAAGCCAGCGGCGGGTTCAAGCCAATCAAGCGGCGCGGCGGCACGATGCAATGGGCCTATAAGGGCGAGCCGCTGTACACATGGTTCAAGGACAAAGCCCCCGGCGACATGACGGGTGACGGTGTGGGCGGCGTATGGCACCTTGCGAAACCCTGATCGCGCCCGCTAAGGTGGCCCCATCGCAGCGCCCGAAACCTTGGGCGCTGCACTCCTTGGCCACAACAGGTAGCACAGCGCGAATGTCGGATTTTCAGGCCCAACTTCAGACTGCCATGCCGCATCTGTGGCGCTATGCCTACTCGCTGACCCGCAACCGCGATGCCGCCGACGATCTGACCCAAGACACCATGGAGCGCGCCCTGCGCAAGCAAGAGCTATGGCAGCCAACCGGCACCGTGAAGTCCTGGTGCATGACGATCTTGCTTAATATCTTTCGCTCGCAACACCGCACCAGCACCGCCCGCCCACCTGAAATGGCGATCGAAGACATCACGCAAATTGCGGTTGCGGCCGATCCGTTAGCCGCACAGCTCGCCTTGGGTGAAACCGCCCGTGCGCTGGCCACAATCGACCCCGACCAGCGCGAAGCGTTGTTGACCGTGGTGATCGGCGGGCTGAGTTATAAGGAAGCCGCGCAAACCCTTGATGTGCCCCTCGGGACGCTTATGTCACGACTAGGACGCGCCCGCGCCGCACTGCGGGCCGCGACCTCAACACAGGATCCGGCGCCATGACCCGCACCCCAGACACCATCCCCCAAGAGATGCTGCACGCCTTTGTTGACGGGCAATTGCCGCCTGCCGATATGGATCTGGTCGAGGCCTATCTGAACGCCAACCCCGATGTGGCCGAAGAGGTTGCGGATTGGGCCCAGCAAAACACCGACCTGAACGCCCTGTTCCCTGCCGCCGCACAAACCGCAGCGCCACAAGTTGCCCCCCCACCCGCCAATACCAACACTGCGCCCTCCGGCCTGTCTTGGCCCGCGATTGCCGCAGCCCTTGCGATGATGGCCGTAGGCTTGGGCGGCGGCTGGTTCGCCCGTGGGCTACAAGCGCCCAACACCACGGCAATGGCCAGCCTTGTGCAAGAGGCCGTCGCCGCCCACGCGGTCTATTCCGTCGATCCGCACCGCCCCGTTGAGGTCGCAGGCACGGAAGAGGAGCTGTTGGTGCGCTGGCTGTCCGCGCGCGTCGGCGAGCAGTTGGCCGCGCCTGATCTATCCGTCCAAGGCTTCACTCTTGTCGGAGGTCGCCTGTTGTCCGTCGAAGAAGGCCCCGCCGCCCAATTCATGTATGAAAACGAGGGTGGCAAGCGCATCACCTTGTTTGCCGTCAAAGGCTCCACCGGACAGTTGGCCTCCTTCACCTATAACACCACCGGCGACACCGGCAGTTTCTACTGGGAGGATGGCACGCTTTCCTATGCTATCGTCGGGGATGTTGGCCGTGATGACCTGAGCACGCTGGCCACCGCCGTCTACGATCAGTTCTAAAACTCCCGATCTGCCCTTTTCCACCCCGCGCCATCACGCTAAGACCCCCCTAGCACCAAAAGGGATCAACACGATGGCGATGGAAAAGACATTCAATGCGGCCGAGGCCGAAAGCCGCCTTTACGCAGCTTGGGAAGACGCGGGCTGCTTCACCGCAGGCGCGAATGCCTCGCGCGCGGAAACATTCTCGATCATGATCCCGCCGCCAAATGTGACCGGCGTTTTGCACATCGGCCACGCCTTCAACAACACGTTGCAGGACATCCTGATCCGCTGGAAACGCATGCAAGGCTACGACACGCTTTGGCAGGCTGGCACCGATCACGCGGGCATCGCCACGCAAATGGTCGTCGAGCGCAAACTGGCCGAGAACGGCGAGCCCAAACGAGTCGAGCTGGGCCGCGAAAAATTCCTGGAAAAGGTTTGGGATTGGAAGGCCGAATCTGGCGGCACCATCGTCGACCAACTCAAACGCCTTGGCGCATCATGTGATTGGTCGCGCGAAGCCTTCACCATGTCCGGTGCCCCAAGCGCACCCAAAGGCAATGACGGAAATTTCCACGAGGCCGTGATCAAGGTCTTCGTCGAGATGTACAATAAAGGCCTGATCTATCGCGGCAAACGCCTCGTCAATTGGGACCCACATTTCGAGACTGCGATCTCTGACCTAGAGGTCGAAAACGTCGAAACCCCCGGCCATATGTGGCACTTCAAATACCCCCTCGCAGGTGGTGAAACCTATGAATATATCGAGCGCGACGAGGACGGAGTTGAGACCCTACGCGAGACCCGCGACTATATCTCAATCGCCACCACACGGCCCGAAACCATGCTGGGCGACGGCGCGGTTGCAGTTCACCCATCAGATGAACGCTACGCCTCAATCGTCGGAAAACTATGCGAAATTCCGGTTGGCCCGAAAGAACAACGCCGCCTGATCCCCATTATCACCGACGAATACCCCGACAAAGATTTCGGCTCTGGCGCGGTGAAAATCACTGGCGCGCATGACTTCAACGACTACCAAGTCGCCAAGCGCTGCTCCATTCCGATGTACAACCTGATGGACACCAAAGCGGCCATGCGCGCCGACGGAAAACCCTACGCGCAAGAAGCCGCTATTGCCCAAGCAATCGCCAATGGCGAGCAAGAATTTGACGAGGCAATGATCGCCGCGATGAACCTTGTCCCCGAGGCTTACCGCGGCCTCGACCGCTTTGACGCACGCAAGGCCGTGGTCGATGATATCACCAATGAGGGCCTCGCCGTCATGATCGCCAATCCCGCTTGGGCTGACGCTGACGAGGAAGGTAGGGTGGGTTTACAACCCACCATCCCCTACGTCGAAAACAAGCCAATCATGCAACCCTTTGGCGACCGCTCCAAAGTGGTGATCGAGCCGATGCTGACGGATCAATGGTTCGTAGAAACCGACAAAATCGTCGGCCCCGCACTGGATGCCGTTCGCAATGGCGACGTGAAAATCATGCCAGAGTCAGGCGAGAAAGTGTATTATAACTGGCTCGACAACATCGAGCCATGGTGCATCTCGCGCCAGCTGTGGTGGGGGCACCAGATACCGGTTTGGTATGGGCCTTCGTTGTTGAAAACGCCAAAGCGATTGACCGAAGAACAAATCAAAGCGTTTACTACTGGCACGTCGCTTTCGGAGCTAGCGGACGAGCTTCCTGATGAGGAATGCCAGCATACACCAAACTATGGGGCAACTTTGGCCTTCTGTGCCGCATCTGAAAGCGAGATGATTACGCAAGTCAAAGCCTACTATGACAGTTGCCAGCGCGTGGACGTTCTGGACATCGCAAATGGGCCATTTGACGAACAAGTCCGAGATCAAGCATCGGGCGATAGCACGAAAATATATGTTTACCGCGACCCCGACGTCCTCGACACATGGTTCTCCTCTGGCCTTTGGCCCATCGGCACGCTGGGCTGGCCCGAAGACACCGACGCACTACAAAAATACTTCCCCACCTCAACCCTGATCACCGGCCAAGACATCCTGTTCTTCTGGGTGGCGCGGATGATGATGATGCAGCTCGCCGTTGTGGACGAAATCCCGTTCGACACGGTCTACCTGCATGGCCTTGTGCGCGACGCCAAGGGCAAGAAAATGTCGAAATCCACCGGCAATGTCATCGACCCGCTGGAAATCATCGACGAGTACGGCGCAGACGCGTTGCGCTTCACCAACACTGCCATGGCCAGCATCGGCGGCGCATTGAAAATTGATATGCAACGCATCGCAGGCTACCGAAATTTCGGCACCAAATTATGGAACGCCGTGCGCTTTGCCGAAATGAACGAGGCCTACACTGGGCCCGACACAAAGCCTACACAAAGCCGACAGTTAGCAGACCTCGAATTTACGGTGAACAAGTGGATTGTCGGCGAGACCGCCAAAGTGCGCGCCGAGGTGGATGCAGCCCTCGAGGCCTACCGTTTCAACGACGCGGCCAGCGCGCTATATGGCTTCGTTTGGGGCAAGGTTTGCGACTGGTATGTGGAGTTCTCCAAGCCGCTATTGCTGGACGGCACCGACGCCGAGAAGGCCGAGACCCGCGCCACAATGTCATGGGTTCTGGACCAATGCATGATCTTGCTGCACCCGATTATGCCCTTCATCACAGAAGAGCTGTGGGGCGTCACCGCCAAGCGCGAAAAGATGTTAATTCACACGGATTGGCCGACTTACGGCGTTGAGTTACTTGATGAAAACGCAGATCGCGAAATGAACTGGGTGATCTCGTTGATCGACAATGTGCGCTCTGCGCGTGGCGAAATGCACGTGCCTGCCGGGCTGAAAGTGCCGCTGGTACAAGTGGATTTGGACGATGCGGGCAAGACGGCATTTGCCAATAACGCCGCCCTGATCCAGAAGCTGGCCCGCATCGACAGCGTGAGCGTCGGTGAGGCGCCCAAAGGCTCTGTCACCATCCCCGTGGCGGGCGGAAACTTCGCGTTGCCGCTGGCTGGCATCATCGACGTGGACGCAGAAAAAGCGCGCCTAGAAAAGAGCTTAGGCAAGCTGGCCAAAGAGCTTGGCGGGCTACGCGGGCGGTTGAACAACCCCAAATTCGCCGCCTCTGCCCCTGCTGATGTAGTGGCCGAAGCACGCGAAAACCTGGCCGCGCGCGAAGAGGAAGAAGCCAAGCTGAACGCCGCGCTGAAGCGGTTGTCCGAGATCGGCTAGGCCCAGAGGCAAACAGGTGCGCGCGCGATGTTTCTGCGCGCGTCTGAAAGTCAGCCTAGCCTTTTGATTTCGCCATACCGCGCATCACCGCAGCCATCTGGTCCGGCTGGCCCAAAAGTCCAACCTGCCGCACCGATTCTGCCATCAAAACATCGGCCCTTGGCGCGGTTTCCGCCAGCGCAATCAACCGCTTGGCTGCGCGAATAGCACTGGGGCTTTGAGCCGCAATTTGGTGGGCTAATTCCATCGCGCGCGCATGTGGATCATCTGCGATCTCTGTTACCAATCCATAGTCAAGTGCCTGTTCCGCGTCGATAATTTCAGCCGTGTAGGTCAGTTTACGCAACACATCCGCGCGCAGTAATTTGGGCAACGTCACCATGCCGCCCATATCGGGGATCAAGCCCCATTTCATCTCCATGATCGACAGTTTCGCGTCAGGACCCGCGACGCGGATATCGGCACCAACGGCCAATTGCAGACCGGCCCCGAAACAGGCCCCGTGCACAGCCGCAATTACTGGCACGCCCAACGCGCGCCACGCCAGTGAGAAGGCCTGAAACCGGTTCGCATCGCCATGGGTGCGCGCGACCACGATTTGTTCCATATCTTGACCAAACAGGCTCGCCAGAGACGTGATATCAATGCCCGCACAAAAGGCGCGCCCCTCGCCCGCCAGAACGACGCAGCGTAGATCCTCCACCTCGCGCAGATCATAGGCGGCAGTGACCAGCTCATCGAGCAGCTCTAGGCTGACGGCGTTCATTTTCTCGGGCCTGCGCAAGGTAACTTGCGCAATTCCGTCGGTAATTTCTGTGGTGATATATGTCATGCAAGCAGCTTAGCCGCGCATCGGCGTGCTGCCCATCATTACCTTACGACGCGCTCGACTGCGCGCAGCATGCCCAGCCCTTTGTCATAGATCAGTTCCAAAATAACGCGTGGTTTTCGCGCTTTTAGCGCGATTGGTACTACCCGTGCGGCCCCTGAGGCCAAGGTTGCGGCCATAAATCCGCGGCGTGTGAGTTGTGGCATAGTTAGGCCCTCCGTAGGTTATAGATGGGGATGAAGCATGCCTCTTGCAAGCCGCACCGAAACCCGGTCAAAGTCGCGGGCATGAATAGACCTCCCCTGACCCCGCTTGCCGCCACGCTTCCTGCCTCGGTCCCGTTTGTTGGCCCCGAGGCACAGGAGCGCGCCAATAATGCTCTCTTTGAGGCCCGTTTGGGTGCCAATGAGAGCGTCTTTGGCCCCTCGCCCAAGGCCATCGCCGCCATGGCGCAAGCCGCCAGCGAGGTCTGGCAATATGGCGACCCCGAGAGCTTTGATCTGCGCCATGCATTGGCCGCGCATCACGCGGTGACCCCCGAAAATGTCATGATCGGCGAGGGTATCGACGGCTTGCTGGGCTATCTGGTGCGCCTTTTTGTGGAGGCTGGCACGGCGGTGGTGACCTCGGCAGGTGCCTATCCGACATTCAACTACCATGTCGCGGGCTTTGGTGGCGCGCTGCATATGGTGCCCTACAAAGACGATCACGAAGACCCCGAAACGCTGCTGGCCAAGGCCCGCGAGGTCGGGGCGCGGCTGCTCTATATCGCCAATCCCGACAACCCGATGGGCAGTTGGCACGATGCCGCGACCATGCAACGGATGATTGACGCGGTGCCGGATGATTGCTTGCTGATCTTGGACGAGGCCTACATCGAATTGGCCCCCAACGGCACCGCGCCCGCGCTGGATATATCGAACCCGAACGTCATCCGCATGCGCACGTTCTCCAAGGGGCATGGCATGGCGGGCGCGCGGGTTGGCTATGCTTTGGGAGAGGCGCAAAACATCGAGGCCTTCCACAAAATTCGCAACCATTTCGGCATGTCGCGCATATCGCAGGCCGGAGCATTGGCCGCACTTGGCGATCAGCCCTACCTAGACAGCATCCGCGAAAAAGTGGCCGTATCGCGCGACCGGATTGCGCAAATTGCGCGCGACAATGGCTTGGCCCCCCTGCCCTCGGCGACCAACTTTGTGGCGGTGGATTGCGGCCAAGACGGGGATTTCGCTCGCAAAGTATTGGCCGGATTACTAGACCAAGGCCTGTTCGTGCGGATGCCGTTTGTGGCCCCACAGGATCGCGCCATTCGGATCAGTTGCGGCCCCCCCGGGAACATGGATTTTCTGGCAAAGGCCTTGCCGAAAGCGCTGGCCTCTGCCCGGTAGCCTGTGTCTACATCTACCGCCCTGCAAGGACCCGTGACGCCGCCTCTAAGGCACCGTTGCCATGTGGAATATCCAGCGCCTTCAGCCCTGCATCAATAGAGCCGAGCGTGCCCATCAGCATGTGGCTGTTCACATGGCCCATATGGCCGATGCGAAAGAACCCGTCAGAGTTCGGATCATCATCGGTCGCCATGCCAAGCCCGATGCCCAGCGTCACGCCCGCCTGCTCGCTCAGCCAATCGCGCAACTTTGTGCCATGTGGTGCACCGATACGCAGCGCCGTCACCGCATTGCTGCGCGCTGCCGGGTCGGCCATGTTCAGCTCTAACGGGCCATCACTTGCCCAAGTCTCGCACGCCGCCCAAAGGGCCCGCGCCAGCGTCGCATGGCGGGCGAGCACATTACCCAAACCCTCCTCGTGCAAGATCATGTCGAGCGCCACACGAAGCCCATAGAGGTGGTGCGTCGGCGCAGTTCCGCAGGCGTAATTATAGTAGTTTTCAGGGTTGGCACGCGGGTGCCAGTCCCAATAGCCCGACACACGCTCCATCTTTTGGCGGGTCGCGGCGGCCCTATCGTTGAAAAACACAAAGGCCATGCCCGGCGGCACCATCAGCCCTTTTTGGCAGCCCGCGATCATGATATCTATGCCCCAAGCGTCCATTTGCATGTCATCGCAGCCAAGGCAGGCAATACTATCAACGATCAGCAGCGCCGGATGGCCAGCCGCAGTCATCGCCGCGCGAATGGCAGGCAAATCCGATTTGGCAGAGCTGGCGGTGTCAACCTGAACCACCAGAACCGCCTTGATCTCGTGGGCGGTGTCCGTGCGCAAAGCGGCCTCGACAGCTTGCGGATCAATCGGCGCGCGGCGACCAAAATCAAGCTGCTCGACCACCAACCCGCGTTTACGCGCGGTCTCGGCCCAGCCCAGTGAGAACTGCGCCGCCCCCGGCACCAGAACCTTATCGCCGGCGCTAAGGACATTGGCCAAGGAGGCCTCCCAAGCGGCATGGCCATTGCCGATATACATCGCAACATGGCCGCTGGTTTTGGCCACAGCCTTCAGGTCCGGCACGATGGAATGGGTCATCTCGACCAACTCGCCCGTATAGATGTTGGGCGCAGGGCGATGCATGGCTTGCAAAACCCGCTCCGGCATCACCGAGGGGCCGGGAATGGCCAGCGTGTGACGACCGTGGGACAGGTTGGGCAGATTTGACATAAGAGAGGACCTTTGAGCGCGCGAAAGTTGTAATACCTCAAGAGGTAGAGCGGCGCGCTCAGAGCGTCAATTCGTGATCCGTTATTTAGGCCATCAGTCTTTGTGATACCGCTGCGACAAATCCGCAGGATCGGCCCCGAAGCTATAGCGCGTGAGCGTGCCAAAGTTTGCCAAGCTTTGACGCAGCCAGCCGTTTTGCAGGTACCGCTCCGCGCCCGTGGCGGCGAATGTATCCAGCAGGCGAACGCGGCCTTTAAGGCGTTTTGCCATCGCCACATCCTCCATCAACGGCTGGTCGGGGTAGCCGCCGGTATGCTCGTACAGCGCGCGTGACATCAACAAGCCTTGGTCGCCATAAGGCAGGTTAAACGCCAATGTGCGCAGGTTCGCCCATTGGGCCACAAGGCGAGGGGCCACGCCCTTGGCGCGAAATTGCAGGCGGAAGGCGGCGGCCAGATTGGGGTGCGTATTGCGGTGCACCGCCGCCGCGCCGACCCAATCGGGGGCCAGATGAGTGTCGGCGTGCAGAAACAACAGCCACTCGCCCTTGGCCGCTTGCGCACCTCGGTGAAGTTGGCCGCCACGGCCACTCTCACCCCGAACAACATGCGCGCCGGCCTCCTCGGCCAGATCGAGCGTTGCGTCGATGCTGCCACCGTCCGAGACAACCAGATCGCGGATCATGCCGACCTCTAGCCCCGGCAAAAGGGCGTTTATCGTCGCGGGCAGATGCGCCGCGGCGTTTAGGGTTGGAATCACGATGGAGAAAACTGCGCTCATATCGGGGCTGTTATAGACGGGACCTAACCCTATATGACAGTGCTAAGGGTGAACGGAGAATCCCATGGCAAACAAGACACGCATGTTGATCGAAGTAACCGGCGCGGACCGGGTGGAATTCCTGCAAGGGCTGGTGACCAATAACTTGGACAAGCTAGCGGACGGGCTGGTTTACGCCGCACTTTTGACGCCGCAGGGCAAGCTTCAGGTGGATTTCTTTCTGGTGCCTTGGGACGGCGACGCAATCGTGATCGACGTGGCGGCCCCCTATGGTGACGCCTTGATGCGGCGCTTGACGTTCTACAAATTACGCGCCGACGTAAAGCTGCGCGAGTTGGACGCCGATGTGAACCGAGGCGTGGGCGAGGCGCCAAAAGGAGCCTTCACCGATCCGCGCCACGCGGCGTTTGGCTGGCGTGGCTATGGGCGCGGCTTTGCGTTCGAGACCTCCAGTGATGTGAATTGGGACGCCCTGCGCGTGGCCCATTGCATCCCCGAGATGGGCGTGGAGCTGGTCGCAGACGACAGTTTTATTCTTGAGGTCGGGTTCGAGCGGCTGAACGGCGTGGATTTCCGCAAGGGTTGCTATGTCGGCCAAGAGGTCACCGCGCGTATGAAGCACAAAACCCAACTGCGCAAAGGTTTGGGGCTGGTCGAGGTGATTGGCAGCGCGCCAGTTGGCACCCCGATTGAGGCCGACGGCAAAGCGGTGGGCACGCTATACACCCAATCCGGCGGGCGCGCGCTCGCCTACCTGCGGTTCGACCGCGCCGGGGCCGATATGAGCGCCGGAGACGCAAAGCTGTCTTACGTTAGGGACTGAAAAACCCGCGCCGCCAGTGGCCCTTACGCAGGTAAACTTGACGTTGTTAACGCCCCCTTAGGTGGGGTAACAGGCTACGAGCGGCGGGCCTATTGTGCGCCTGAGATCGAGAAAGTTTACTCATCCTATGTCTGAGCCACGCATGAAACTGGTCTTGGTGACCCCTGAAATTCCGTACAACACTGGTGCTATCGGGCGGACCTGTGTGGCGCTGAATCTAGAGCTGATCCTGATCAAACCCTACGGATTTTCTTTGGATGAAAAGTCAGTGCGGAGGGCCGGGCAGGATTACTGGAAGCACGTCAATCTTAGCGAATATGACAGCTGGGAACATTTTTTGAGTGACCGGAAACCACCGCGCGAGAGCCTGTACTTCTTTGAAGAACATGGCGCGCAAAGCGTTTATGCGCCGGACTATCAACCCGATGCTTACTTGGTATTTGGCTGCGAATCCAAAGGGCTGCCTCGTGAGGTATTGGACGGTATGGATGAGCGGGTATTTCACTTACCGATGCGCAACCCGCTGGTGCGCTCTCTCAATTTGGCAAACGTCGCCACCGCCGTGATTTATCAGGCGATGCGCCCTCAGCTAGGCGGCTGAAAGCAGCCCGCGAGGGCTATTCGCGCTCGCGGATTGTCTTTGCAAATGCTGGAAAAATATCCGGATTGGCGGCAATCAGCTGGCCGTCTTCCAGCAGGTTTTGGCCCTCGCGCAACGGCTCGATAAAGCCACCCGCCTCTTTGACCAACAACACACCACCTGCGATATCCCAGATATTCACGCCGCGCTCCCAGTAGCCATCATAGCGGCCCGCGGCGACATAGGCCAAGTCTAGTGCAGCAGCGCCCCAGCGGCGCACGCCCGCGCATTGTGGCATCAGTCGTGCAAAGTCTTGCAGCGTGGCGGGCAGGTATTTACCGCCGCCAAATGGTATACCTGTGGCGAACACGCCCTCGATCATTTTGTGACGACCAGACACCCGCATCCGCTTCTCGTTCATGAAGGCGCCTTCGCCCTTTTCCGCGACGAACATCTCGTCCTTGGCCGCGTCAAACACCACGGCCGAGACGATTTCGCCTTTATGCTCCAGCGCGATTGAGATTGCCCAATGCGGCATCCCGTGCAGGAAGTTGGTGGTGCCATCGAGCGGATCCACGATCCAACGGCGTGTTGGGTCGGTGCCCTCAATTTCGTCGCTTTCCTCGCCAAGCCAGCCGTACGTCGGGCGCGCGGCCATCAGTTCTTCCTTGATGATCGCCTCGGCTGCAAAATCGGCTTTGGAGACAAAATCCCCCGCCCCTTTCATAGAAACCTGAAGGTTCTCGACTTCACGGAAGTCTTTGGTCAAAGAGCGGCCAGCCAAACGGGCGGCCTTGATCATAACATTGAGGTTTGCGCTGCCTTGCATCGGTCATCATCCTGTGGAGAGGTTAGGAGGGGCGTATAGACCTATCGCCCGCCTAGGGAAAGCCCTTGCGAACATAAGGCATTTGCCCCAGCGTCGCAGCCATGAAACACCAGACAACCGCCGACCGACCGCTCCTTGGGATTTTGTTTATGATCGGGTTTTGCCTGCTCGCCCCGATGGGGGACGCCTTGGCAAAACTATTGGGTGAAACGATCCCGCTGGGCCAACTTCTGGTGACACGTTTCGGCGTTCAAGCCGTGGTGCTGATCCCGCTGGTTGTATTGACCGGACGCAGCCTGCGCATGTCGGGACGCGTATTGCGCCTGACGGTTTTGCGCTCGGTGCTGCATATCATCGGCATTGGCGCAATGTTCTCGTCGCTGCGATTTTTGCCATTGGCCGACGCGGTGGCCATCGCCTTTGTCATGCCGTTCATCATGTTGTTGCTGGGCAAATACGTCCTCGACGAAGAAGTCGGCATCCGCCGCCTGATGGCCTGCGTCGTGGGGTTTATCGGCACATTGCTGGTGATCCAGCCCAGCTTTGCCGCCGTTGGTGCCCCTGCCCTGCTGCCCTTGGTTGTCGCGGTGGTGTTTGCCCTGTTTATGTTGGTCACGCGGCAGGTGGCCAAAGACGCCGACCCGATTAGCCTGCAAGCGGTTAGCGGGTTAATTGCCCTGCCGATCATCTGCGCAATGTATTTCATCCCCGGCGCAGGGGAGTTGGAGCAATTTCAACTCGTTACCCCCAAAGGCACCAGCGTTTGGACCATGCTTTGGGCGATTGGCCTGCTTGGGACATTCGCCCATTTGGTGATGACATGGAGCTTACGTTTTGCCCCCTCGGCCACGGTCGCACCGATCCAGTATCTGGAAATCCCGATTGCCACTTTCGTGGGGTTTGTGGTGTTTGGGGACTGGCCCAACGGGCTGGCTATGGTCGGCATTTGCATCACCATGGGGGCCGGATTGTACATCTTGAACAGGGAGCGTAACTTGTCGCGCATCGCCGCGCCCCCTGCTGTTTGATCACGTATAATCAGTAGTTCTGCGGGAACATGGCGCGCAGGGCTTCCTCGTCCATCTCTTGCTTGAACACGTGTTTATCGGCCAAGGCTGCGGCACGGATCGCGGCGGGGCGCGCATTTACCTTGTCAAACCACGCCTGCACGTTGGGGTAGTTGGCCAAGCCGCCCTCAAATTCCAGAACAAAGCCCGCAGCCCGAACCCAGCCCCACGCCACGATGTCGGCAATGCCGTACTCTGCCCCGCCCAGATAGTCAGAGGTCCCGAGGCGGTCATCGAGCACTTTATAATGGCGGGTAATTTCCTTGGTGTAGCGATTGCGGGCGTAATCATCATCAGGTTTCAGCCGTGTGAAATGCACGGCTTGGCCGGAGTATGGCCCGATGCCCGACGCGATAAAGAAGTACCAGCTTAGCATCTCGCCCATGGCTTGCGGGTCTTTGGGCAAGAACTTCCCATGTTGTTGCGCCAGCCACAAAACGATGGCCCCAGAATCGAAAATGACTGTGCCGTCTTGCTCTAGCGCCGGTAATTTGGCGTTCGGGTTGATCGCCAGATACTCAGGCACGTGCTGTTCGCCCTTTTTAGTGTCCACAGGAACGGTTTCATACTCCAGCCCCAATTCCTCTAGCATCAACGCAACTTTGAACGGGTTCGGAGTGGTATGAAAATAGAATTTGATCGACATTGAGCGACCTTTCCGGGGTAAATCCCCTGCGGGTTGAGTTTTTGTAGTAGGTGCTACATATTTACAGAATCTCGTGGCGGTCAAGGAATAATGTAGTGAGTGATACAAAAATAGAGCCACCCCGACGGGGGCGTCCGCGCAATTTTGACGCGCAGGCAGGCGTCACTGCGGCCAAGCAGGTGTTTCACCAACGTGGATATGACGCCGTGGGGGTCGCCGATCTATGCCAAGAATTAGGGATCAAGCCGCCCAGCCTGTATGCGGCCTACGGATCAAAGCGCGAGTTGTTTGAGCAAGCGTTGGCCGCCTATAGCGAGGTGACGAATGTGCATTTCTCCAAAGTTATGGCGGATGCGACCAGCCCCGACGATTTGCGCGCCCGCGTGTTGCGCCTCGCGGCCATGCTATTTTCGCGTGACGGCGGGGTTGGCTGCCTTGTGCTGTCAACGCTGACCTCGACTGCCGACGCCGAGTTGCGCGAAACACTGGCCACCGCACGGCGCGCGCGCCAAGACGGAATGGCTCAGAAGCTCGCGCAATTGGGGGCGACAAAAGCCGAAATTGCCCCATGGCTGGCCGCCATCTCGATAGCCTTGAACGGCATGTCCGCCACCGCCCGATTGGGCGCGGATGAAGACGAGTTATTGGCGGGCTTAGCCGCTTTAGGTGCGCTGTAGCTTCAACGGCTCGGTACGTGCCAAACGGATCACATTCGCCATGAACGGCTTGCCCGTATCTTCCGTCCGCGTCGCCGCATAAAGCCGTTTGGTGCGCCCTTGCGCCGTCAAAGGCCGCGTCACGTAGTCGGAATTGTAGCGCACCTCGCGCACCACCCAGTCCGGCAGCACCGCAACGCCACGGTTTGACGCCACCAACAGCAAGATCACTGCCGTCAGTTCTACTTGGCGCGTGGCGCGTGGCTCCACCCCTGCGGGGGCCAGCAATTCGGTGAATACATCAAGGCGTGTGCGGTCCACCGGATAGGTGATCAACATCTGGTCGCGGAAATCCTCGGCCTCAACAAATTCCTTTTGCGCCAAGGGGTTCTGGGCTGACGCGACAAACACTGGCTCATAGTCAAACAGCGGAGTGAAATCTATACCGGGCAGGTCCTCGGGGTCAGATGAGACGACCAAATCGACCTCCTCGCGCTGCAAAGCTGGCAAGCCGTCAAAGCTAAGTCCGGGACGGATATCCACGTCCACATCGGGCCAGTTTTTGCGAAACCCTTCCAGCACCGGAAACAGCCATTCAAAACAGGCGTGGCATTCGATGGCGATGTGCAAGCGGCCGGTTTTACCCATACGCAACCCGGCAAAATCATCTTGAAGCGCTTCAATTTCGGGCAATATCCGTTCCGCCAGCCGCAGCAATTTGCGCCCCGCCGCCGTCAGTTTCATCGGCTTTGAGCGGCGAATGAACAGCTCCACCCCCGCTTGATCCTCCAGCCCCTTGATCTGATGGCTCAGCGCGCTTTGGGTGATATTGAGCTGATCGGCAGCCTTTGCCAGACCGCCCGCCTCGTGGATTGCACGCACCGTTCGCAAGTGGCGGAATTCGATATGCATACAAACCTCATAATCATCGTGAATGTTATGAATTTGTCTCACACGGCGGGCTGTGGCACAAGCCACCAACGCCAAAAGGATACCCGCCATGACCCGCCCCAACGTCTCGTTTGAATTTTTCCCGCCGAAATCCGTCCAAGCCAGCTTTCGGCTTTGGGACACCATTCAGGCCTTGGCCCCGTTGGATCCCACGTTTGTATCCGTCACCTACGGCGCGGGCGGCACCACCCGCGAGTTGACCCATGAAGCGGTCACGGCCCTGAACAAATCCACCGACCTTAAAGTCGCAGCGCATTTGACCTGCGTGAACGCCACGCGCGCGGACACATTAGCCATCGCCAAGGACTACATCAAAGCAGGCGTGAGCGACATCGTGGCGCTGCGCGGTGACGCGCCCAAAGGGCAAGATTTTGTCCCAGCCAAGGACGGATTTGCCTCCTCCATCGAGTTGATCGAGGCGTTAAAAACCGAGACCGAGGCAACCATTCGCATAGGCGCCTACCCCGACAGCCACCCCGAGGCGGGCGACATGGCAGCCAACATCGCCTACCTGAAACGTAAGTTTGATGCGGGCGCGGATGCGGCAATCACCCAGTTTTTCTTTGAAGCAGACACGTTTTTCCGCTTCCGCGACGCCTGTGTGAAAGCGGGCATCGACGCGCCGATCATTCCCGGTATTTTCCCGATCGAGAACTGGACCCGCGCCAGCAACTTCGCCAAGCGCTGCGGCACAAACGTGCCTGCGTGGCTCGACGAGGCCTTCACCACTGCCATCCGCGACGACCGTCACGACTTGCTGGCGCAATCGGTGGTGACCGAGTTGTGCTCTGACCTGATGGACGGCGGCGTGGAGGATTTGCACTTCTACACCCTCAACCGCCCCGAGCTGACCCGCGACATCTGCGCGGCACTTGGCGTTACCCCAAATCTAGCTTTGGCGCAGGTGGCTTAAACGCAATCCCTTGCGCCGCGCGGGCCTGTCTCTTACCGTCTCCCTGACGTTCCCAAAGAGACAGGCCCGCACCTAATGTCCGAATATTTTCAACCTGAGTCCGCCGATCAATTACCTGATCGCGCAACGACCCTCTCCATGTCTGGCTTGGAATTCATGCAAGCCATTCTTGCGGGAAAACTACCAACAGCCCCGATTGCGAACGGAATGAACTACCGGCTGCACAGCGTCAAACCCGATGAGGTGGTGTTTCGCGGTGCCCCCGGATTTGCGCAGATGAACCCTGTTGGCACCATTCACGGCGGCTGGTACGGCACACTTCTTGACAGCTCCATGGCCTGTGCAGTGATGACTCGCGTTCCTAAAGGGTCAGTCTATACGACGTTGGAATTTAAGGTAAATATCATCCGCCCGATCCCGTCTGGCACCATGGTAGATTGCATCGGCGTGGTCGATCACGCGGGCAGATCAACAGGCGTGGCCACGGGCAAGATCGTGGGCGTGGAGGATGGCAAGCTTTACGCAACTGGCTCCACCACCTGCATTATCATGACGCCGAAGTAACCTTAAAAACGCGCGTGATCTTACAGGATTTCTGTCTTATCGCTGTCCAGTAACTCGGCAATCGCGTCTGGCAAACTCAGCCCGTCGCGGACTTCTGCATCAAGGCTCAGCTCCATTTTGCGGACCTCGACCAAGCGCGCGGCCACCGCGTCAATCATCGCAAACGGCACCACGACCACACCGTCACGGTCGGCCACGATCATATCGCCAGTCTCGACCGCCTGCCCGCCGACCACGACGCGCGTGCCAACCTGCCCCGGCCCCGTGCCATAGGGTGATCCGGGGTTCAGGCCCGTGCACCAGCATGGCAGCCCGACCTCGATCAACCCGTCATAATCGCGCATTGGGCCATCCGTGACGAAGCCCACCGCGCCCGAATTTTTGGCCAAACCACACAGCCGATCTCCGGCCGCAGCACAGCCTTGCCACCCGCCTGCACCAGCCACCAAAACGTCACCGTCTTGCAGGTATTTCAAACACCCCAGCGTCGCGAGTAAATCAGACGGGCGGTTGTCCGCAGTCAGCGCTGGCCCCACGACCGAGCCCAATTCCACCGCCAAAGGCGAGACCGTCGCGCCCATCGCCCCAGCCCCCGCCATGGCGTCCACCACAAAGCCGGTAGGTGCGTCTTGGAAGGCCGCGACTTGTGCCGCTGAGGGTCTGCGCGCCACATCTGGCCCAATACGTAACGTCTTTGGTTCTTCAATCATCGCAGCCCCTCCCGTGGCGTATTCAACTCAAGTGCCCAAGCACCATTTCATCACCGCTTTTTGCGCATGAAGACGGTTCTCGGCCTCATCAAAAATCACCGAGCGCGGCCCGTCCATTACTTCTGACGTCACCTCGTCTTCGCGGTGCGCGGGCAGGCAATGCATGAACAAGGCGTCCGATTTCGCGTGATCCATCATAGGCTTATCCACCTGATAGCCCCGCAGTTGGTTATGCCGCCGCTCGCGTGCGGATTGCGGATCGTGCATCGACACCCAAGTGTCCGTAACCACCAAATCCGCGCCCTCGACGGCCGCCTGAGGAATGCGCTCGGTGGTATAAAGCCCGTCCAGTGCTGCTTCCGGATCCAGCGGCGGTGGGCCGGAGAACACCAGATCAAACTCAAACTGTTTGGCGGCATGGGCGAAGCTGGCAAACACATTATTGCCGTCGCCGACCCAGACCACCTTCTTGCCCTTGATCGGGCCGTTATGCTCCTCAAAAGTCAAAATATCCGCCATGATTTGGCAGGGGTGCGTGCGGTCGGTCAGCCCGTTAATCACTGGCACAGAGGCAAATTCCGCCATCTCGTGCAGCGTGTCTTCCTCGAACGTGCGCATCATGATCAAATCCACATAGCGCGACAGCACGCGGGCGGTATCAGCAATGGTTTCGCCATGGCCAAGCTGCATGTCAGAGCCGCTGAGCACCATCGTCTGCCCGCCCATTTGGCGTACCCCCACATCAAAGCTAACGCGGGTTCGGGTCGAGGGTTTCTCGAAGATCAGCGCGACCATGCGGTCTTTCAGCGGCAACGCGTCATCCAGCGCGCCTTTGGGCCGCCCCGCGCGGGCCTTCTTGGTGGCAAGAGCGGTGTCGATGATCGAGCGTAACTCGCTCGGGTCAGTGGTATGAATGTCTAGAAAGTGGCTCACAATGCGCCCTCCAATTGGGTGGCGGCGCGGTCCAAACGGGCCACGGCTTCCACGATGTCATTGTCCGAGATGTTTAGTGCAGGCAGCAGGCGGATCACATTATCGCCCCCCGGCACGGTAAGTAATTGCTGATCGTAGCCGGCATTTACCACGTCAATATTTGGCACTTTGCACTTCACGCCAATCATCAGGCCTGCGCCGCGCACCAACTCAAAGATGTCAGGATGCGAAGCAACCAACCCTTCAAGGCTTTGCCGCAGCAGACCGGATTTACGCGACACATCGGCTAGAAAATCCTCTTGCGTGACGATATCCACCACCGCCGCGCCAACAGCGCAGGCCAGCGGGTTGCCGCCATAGGTAGAGCCATGCGTGCCAGCGGTCATGCCGCTCGCGGCCTCCTCGGTGGCCAAACATGCGCCCAAGGGGAAGCCGTTGCCGATGCCTTTGGCCACGGCCATGATATCGGGGGTAATCCCGGCCCACTCATGGGCGAACAGCTTGCCAGTACGGCCCATACCGCATTGAATTTCATCAAAAATCAGCAACGCACCAACGGCATCGCATTTCGCCCGCACCTCTTTCAGATAGGTGTCCGAGAGCGGGACAATCCCGCCTTCACCCTGTACAGGCTCAACAATCACGGCGGCGATGCTGTCATCTAAGGCAGCCTCCAACCCGTCTTCGTCATCTAGATCAAGTTGAATAAACCCACCAACCAGCGGACCAAACCCTTTGGTCAGTTTCTCAGATCCGGCGGCAGAGATCGTGCCCAACGTCCGTCCATGAAAAGAGCCGTTGAACGTGATGATATCGACCCGGTCCGGCTGACCTTTGTCATACCAGTATTTGCGCGCCATCTTGATTGCGCATTCCATCGCCTCCGCGCCGGAATTGGTGAAAAACATCGTGTCGGCAAAGGTCGCATCGCGCAGTTTTTCCGCCAGCGCCTCTTGGTTAGGCACCTGATACAGGTTGGAGGTATGCCACAGCTTACCCGCCTGATCTTGCAGCACTTTCACCAACTCGGGATGGGCGTGGCCCAAAGCCGTCACCGCAATACCGCCGCCCAGATCAAGGTATCGCGTCCCGTCCGCGTCGATGAGCCAACTGCCCTCCCCGGTCTGGAAACTCATTTTGGCCCGTGAATAGGTCGGCAGTACAGCAGGTATCATCGCGTGGGTGTCCTTTACGCAGAGGAATTCCAGACATTGAGGAAGTTCCGGGGGCAAGTCAATTTGGAATGAAGTATTGAGTGGGTGCGCAATGCGCACGGATGATCGGACGCTAAATTAGCGTCGGCGTCGCAAGATTTGAATATATGCGTGTTTGATCATGAAGACGCGTCTAAGGCGCGACATCTGCACTGTCCAGAATTTTCTTGCCGCACCTGTGTTGCAGGCGTAGCTGGCCTTATGACCACTCCTCCTGAAAATCGCCCCGTGGCAATCGCCTTCATGTTGCTAGCCTCCCTGCTGATCGCGGGAACATCGCTGCTGGCCAAGGTCATTGGCACCGGCGAGGCAGGCGCGCCCTTGCACCCAATCCAAATCACCCACGGGCGGTTCCTGTTTGCATGGATCGCCATCGCCTGCGTCACACTTGTGATGCGCCCGCCCCTGTCGTTGCGCCACATCAAAATGCACGCGACACGCACCACATTCGGGGCCACGGGTATCACGTTAATGTTTGCCGCTGTGGCGTTCATCCCGTTGTCAGACGCCACCGCTATCAGTTTTCTAAATCCCGTGTTTGCCATGGTGCTGGCCATCCCTTTGCTGGGCGAGCGGGTCGGCCCGATCCGCTGGTCCGCCGCCGTTACCGCACTTGTAGGCGCGGTGATTTTACTGCGGCCGGGGTTTCTGTCGGGCGGCGCGCCGTTCAATCCTGCCACCTTGCTGGCGCTTTGTGCCGCCGTGTCCATGGGCATCGAAATCACCATTATCAAAATGCTCACTGGGCGCGAAAAACCGTTGAGCATTTTGTTCCTGAACAACTCCATCGGGTTAATATTGGTCAGCATCGCGCTATTTTTTGTGTGGCACCCCCCCACGCCTTTGCAATGGGTCACCCTCGCGGGCATTGGCTTCATGATGGCCGCCGCGCAGGCGTGTTTTATCCAAGCCATGCGCCGCGCCGAGGCCTCCTTCGTGGTGCCGTTCAGCTATGCCACGTTGATCTTTGCCAGCCTGTACGACGCCGTAGCATTCGGCAACCTACCCGACGCCACATCCCTATTTGGCGCAGGCATTATCATAGGGGGTGCTGCCCTGTTGGCGTGGCGCGAAGGCCGCGCGCCACGCCCTTTTGCGCCCCCGCCTACCGATGAATGATGATCCAAACTTGTATCCCGACGCATTGACCTCTAAATTAGGGTTTAACTGGAAAAGAACTCACCGCCTCCCGCCGCAATCGGGTCGCGGTTTGTCGTTTGAAAAGGCTACACCGCATGTCCTGGACCGATGATCGCGTCGAAGTGTTGAAGAAAATGTGGGGCGAGGGTAAATCCGCGTCGCAAATCGCCAAAGAGCTTGGCGGGGTCACCCGCAATGCCGTGATCGGTAAGGTGCACCGCTTGGGGTTGTCGAACCGCTCGGGCGGAGCGTCGCCAGCCAAGGTAACGGCCGCCAAGCCCAAGCCCGCGGCCAAGGCCAAACCCGCCGCCAAGGCCAAACCCGCCGCCCCGGTTCCAGAAACCAAACCAGCGGTAGTTTTGCACAAACCACTCGGTCGCCCGAAGCTGATTTTAACCGCTGGCCAACCCCTACCACCACAACCATCCGCAAATGAAATCAGCCCTGAGGCCCTCGCCTCCGTGCGTGAAGTTGAGAAGACAGCCAAGCGTTTGTCGGTGATGGAGTTGACCGAAAAAACCTGCAAGTGGCCTGTTGGCGACCCAGCTACGGATGATTTTTGGTTCTGCGGGCTGGTCGCTCAAACCGGCAAACCCTATTGCGAGGCCCACGTCAGCGTGGCGTTTCAGCCGATGTCTGCACGCCGCGACCGCCGCCGCTAGCAGCACATAACCTTGCCAAACGGATCGAAGCGCCATAGCCTTAGGGATGTGGCGCTTTTTTCGTGCCTACTATTATTGTTTTATTAATTTTGAAGGTGCGCCATGGGCAATGAACGCAACATGATGACGAAATGGAAAACCGAAGACGGCATCCAGTATTCCATTGTGCAAAACCCACTCTCCGCCCCACTTAACGCCCCAGCCGGAGCAGAGAAACTTGAACAAATTCACACAGATAGCGGCACCCAAATTGAAGGGGTGAAGATATTCAGCAATGGGCGCAAAAGCCTTCGGTACACGAGTGAGAGCCTCAAATCACGCTTTGGCATTGTGAAGAATGCAGATTACCGAGGAAACCAAACCGAGATTGCTCGTCAAGCGACAGCCCTCAATCACACCATGCACATACGCCATTCGCTTGATCGTGATATTAAGAGTATCAAAGACCAAGTCGCAAAAGGTGTCGAGAAATACGGTGGCGTCCTAATCGTCGAGCAGGTGCATATGGCCATAAACCCGGACCCGATCACCGGGGTGCGAGAGACCAAATTAAAGGGCGGACATTGCGCAGATGGCGCGAAGGACATTGAACAGGTGATGCGAAAAAACAAGGCTGAACCTGCCTCGATAGGCACCCAGCGCGGCAAAAGAACTCCTTCGCGAATGAGCAGCAATTCGGGAAAGTTCCCAAACCCTCCGATGATCAGCCCACCGCCCTATGGCATGGTGGAAGACCAAATTTTGATCTGGGCCGAGCCCGATAAATAAGCGCCAAGCCGTCAACCGTTGCTCGTCGCGCGCCAGCCTAGAGGGTTAGTTCCCGCCCAATAACTTGCGCAACGCGTCCTTGGCTTTGTCCTCAAGGCCTTCTTTCAGCGCATCCTCAGCGCTTTGCCCGTCCTTGCGCACCACGCCCAGCTCTTCTTTCAACTTGGCTGCGGCCTTGGCTTTCAGCTCAGTCTCTTTCGCCTTTGCCTTGGCTTTCAACTCGGCCTCTTTAACTTTAGCCAGCGCTTTCAATTCCTCTTTCTTGGCCTCAAGCACAGTGTCGATCAAGGCCTCCAGATCAGGGCGGAAGCGGATATTATTCCACGGGCCTTCGATCAAAATAGGCACCCGAATACCGTCCTTCAGCCGACCTGCCAGCGCCACAGGTTCCACGCGGTATTTGATTGTCTGCCCGCCCAGATCAAGGCTGCCTTTGCCCGTCGCAGTCAATAGCTCTGCCACGAAATTCAGGTCCGAGTTGTGCAAGATACCACCCGCAATCGTGAAGCTGGCGGTGATATCGTCAAACACGGTCTTGGAGCCGTCACCCTGATAAGACGCATCGAGGTTTTTGATCATGCCCGCGATATCGAACCCCAGCAATTCACCACGGCCGACATCCATGCGCCCGGAGCCTTTCAGCCCGTTCATGATCTCGTTCATCGTGCCGCCAACGCCCAAAAACTTCAACGACATGGAGGCGTCTCCGACCAACCGCTCGAAACCCGCGAAGTCGCGCAACACCTGCTGCATCGCCACGCCCGAGGCGGAAAGGTCACCGCCCACCGACAAGCCGCCGCGCCCGTTTACCACGAATTGCCCCGATACCGAGCCGCCAAATACACCGACTTCCCCGAGGTTTAGCACCAAGCGAGAACGGTCCAACGTACCCTTCACATCAGTCGCCGCCAGTTGGATGGACCCCAGATTAATGGCCTTGGCTTTCAGGGAGAACTCCCCGTTCACGCCGGACAATCCTGACACGTCAATGCGCGCATCCGACCAGCCGCCCGCCCCCGCATTCGCCGCCCCGTCACCGGAACTGGTGTCGGTGCTCATCGCCGAAAAATCCAAGCTGCCGCCTTGCAGGCGCGCGGTCACATAGGGCGTGTCTTTAAGCGCAATATCCACTGCGCCCGTCAGCTGGTTCTGATCCAAATCGATCGTGGCATTGCGGAAAAATACTTGATTATCAGCGGTTAAGGTCAATTCCCCAGAGGCTTTCACCTTCTGCCCAAGCCCCACTGGGATGCGCGGGGCGGTTTGGTCCATCAGCGCAAACAGCGCATTTTGATCGGTGATTGAGGCCGTCAAGGCGCCCTTGGCCTGCACGGGTTTCATCCCTGCGTTGCCCTTGAAACTGGTGCTATTTCCACCCGCACTCGCCGTCAGGTCAACCGCTTGCACGCCGCCATCCAATAATTGCTGCACCCCGACAATCGAGCCGGACAGTTTGACCGCTTGCCCCTTCAAAAGCGCCGAGAGATCGACCTGCCCCACGCCCTTGAGGTCGGCAAGGCGCAGGGTCGCGTCCAACGCCGATAACGCATAAGATTTACCCGCCTGCGCGTCCGTAAAATCCACTGAGCCATTGGTGATCTGCGCCAAAGGCAGTGAGACATCCGCAGTGTCACCGCCGCCGTCATCTTTGCCCCCAATGTCAGAGACAAAATCCCAATTGGCGCGCCCGTCGCGGGCCTTTTCCAACCGGATCACCGGCGATTGCACATCGAATGCCTCGACCACGATATCGCCGCCCAACAAAGACGAAAACCCAACGCCCATTTCCATCGACGCTGCTTCCAGCATCGGCCCCTGACGTGACCAATCGGCGTTGGCTATCGAGACCCCTTCAAGCTTCACCCCCAACCGTGGGAATAGCTGCGGCGACACATCACCACTAATGCTCAGCGCGCGACCTGTGTTTTTGAGAAACTGCGCCTCGGCAATCCGCGCTATTTTGTCCGAGGGGATTAAAAACAGGGCCGCCACGGCAATCACCACAAGGGTGATCAGGGTAATAACGATCCGAATAATCCAACGCATGGGGCCTGCTCCTCTGACGGGTTTGGTAACAACCTAGGCATCCGAAGCGAAAGCTTCAAGCAGCCGCTAACAACTCACTATTGAGTAGGAAAGACACATAAGTTGCTGCTCTCCCGGAGTAATCTCCCATGCCTCCGCTTCATCGCCCTCAGTGGGTATTTGGCGCGCAACATCTGGCCCGCGCACAATACCCCAGTCCGAGCAAATGTAGCATTTGTTATCCAGCTCTATCGGCTCATCAGGCTCATCAGGATCAAAGTCTGGCAATGGGCCATTTTGGCCAAACCGGTCGCGGTAGGTGTCACGGCAGATTATTTCAAGCGCTTGGGATTCAAGAGTTAGCATATAAGTGGTCATATAGTTGCCAGCACCTTGCCAAGCGCGAATACCAGCACGCACCCTTTCGCGTAATAGATTACCGGCTCCGTCATGGGGCACCCGAGATGTGATAAGGTTGGCCACGGGTCTTGCGAAGAAAACCTGCCCCGAAAAATACAGGTCGTTATAGTACATTGTCGTGTCTAAGTACTGCGCGGCCAAAGTCGCGCACCGGGACGGCGCATTGGTTGTGCTGGAATAGGCCACGGGTGCTGGGGTGTAGATGATCCGACTGTAGGGCTTGCCAACAGGGTCCCCGAACCGGTTCAGCCGCTGATCTTTACGTGTAATCGCCCCTGCAAAGGCTGCGAACGTCGTTCGGGCGCGGAAAAACATCGACCGCTTCAAACGTGGCCTTTGACCGGGAAGCGCCCGTTGTGGGTAGTCGTCAAACTCCCAGCGTTGATCGGTAACCGCGAAATCCCCTGTCACAGCGTTGGACACCGCCTCAACCCCACTGCGGATGTGACCGAAGGTTTTAAAACCACCAAGGCAATTCATGTCTTGCGGCCCAGCCTCGACGCACGGCACGTTGGACACAAAATACGTGTCCGTGCTGCGTGCGTGGCGGTCGATGAACATCATGCAAGGCTTCAGTCTCTTCAGATTAACCGTCGGCAGCGTGCTAACGAGCCTAGCCTCCCCATTCCTGCCTTCGATAAAGGAGCAGTCCAGCACCATCTCAATGTCGCGCTGCCCCTTCATCCTTGTCGCCAAACCGCGCCCAATCCTGCGGGTTCCGTCAAAAATAATCTCGTGGTCGAAACTCAGCAGCCGTCTTATTCCCCCCTGCTGGAAACCGCCTGAGACAGGTCCAATCTGCTGGGCCAAGGCACCCTTTGGTTGGCTCTGCGCAAATACTGGCAGCGCAAAACCTGTGGCCGCCGCAATCATCAATACCACCACGAAACGACTTACATTTAAAAAGCCTCTAAACATTTCAATATCCCCTTTCTAATCTGTGAGCAGCATCCGTGTGTGGAAAAGAGAAAGCAACATCGCGCTGCCCTTTTCACAGTTTTCTCCCACTTGGATTGCTGGCCAGCCGAACAGATATTCCCTTCCCGCCCCCATCGCGCTACGCTATAGCGGCCCTCATGGCTCAAAACCCACCTACCCTCCGCCCCGATCTGGCACCGAAGCTGAAACTCAGCGAGGCACCACGCGACGGCCAGCCCAAAATCGGCATGGTCTCCCTCGGCTGTCCCAAAGCATTGGTCGATAGCGAACGCATCCTCACCCGCCTGCGCGCCGAGGGCTACGCCATCTCGCCCGATTACGCAGGCGCCGAGGCCGTCATCGTCAACACGTGCGGCTTCCTCGATTCCGCCAAGGCGGAATCACTTGATGCCATCGGCGAGGCCCTCTCCGAGAACGGCAAAGTCATCGTCACCGGCTGCCTTGGCGCCGAGGAAAACTTCATCCGCGGCACCCATCCAAGCGTGCTCGCCGTCACAGGCCCCCACCAATACGAGCAAGTCCTCGACGCCGTGCACAAAGTCGTCCCCCCCGCGCCCGACCCGTTCATCGACCTGCTGCCCGCAACTGGCGTCTCGCTCACACCGCGTCACTACAGCTACCTCAAAATTTCCGAGGGCTGTAACCACAAGTGCAAGTTCTGCATCATCCCCGATATGCGCGGCCGCCTCGCATCACGCCCCGCACGCGCCGTGCTGCGCGAGGCTGAAAAGCTGGTGGATGCTGGCGTCAAAGAACTCCTCGTTATCTCCCAAGACACCTCCGCCTTTGGCACCGATTGGAAGGACCGCGACCACAAAACCCCCATCACCCAACTGGCCCGCGATCTTGGCAGCTTGGGCGCGCAAAAAGAGCTGTGGGTGCGCCTGCACTACGTCTACCCCTACCCCCATGTACGCGACCTGATCGAGCTGATGGCAGACCCCGCCAACGCCATCCTGCCCTATATGGATATCCCGTTTCAGCACGCCCACACCGACACGCTCAAACGCATGGCACGCCCCGCCGCCGCCGCTCGTACCCTGGACGAGATCGCCGCCTGGCGCGCCCAATGCCCCGACATCACACTGCGCTCCACCTTCATCGTCGGCTTCCCCGGCGAGACGGAATCCGAGTTCCAAACCCTGCTAGATTGGCTGGACGAGGCGCAACTAGATCGCGTCGGCTGCTTCCAGTATGAAAACGTCGATGGCGCACGCTCCAACGCTTTGCCCGACCATGTGGCTGATGAGGTCAAACAAGACCGCTGGAACCGCTTCATGGAAAAATCCCAAGCGATATCCGAGGCCAAACTGGCCAAGAAAGTTGGCACCACACTGCAAGTCATCGTGGACGAAATCGACGAAGACGCCGCCACCTGCCGCACCATGGCGGATGCGCCAGAGATCGACGGGAACCTGTTTATCGACGAAGGGTTCGAGAGCTTGAAGGTCGGCGATATGGTCGACGTGGTTGTTGATGAGGCTGGGGAGTATGATCTGTGGGGGAAGGTTGAGTTGATGGCTGCACTTGGAAACCATCACAGTAACTTGTGAGCTTCAGATTGCTTTTTTTACCCTTTTTTAGTTGATATAAGGTATCACAGTGATATCTAGTCTAACAACGGTGAGTCGGAATGAGGTTAAAGTTTGGCTAACAGCGGAGCGTGGAATAAAAAAGAAGCCACTGAAAATATACGAAAAATGGCCAAATCAACGGATTTCGGTATTCACTACAAGCTGCATGCCCGTGAGCGCTTAGCCGAACGCAACCTGATAATGTCAGACATTCTGTTCGTTCTTAAGAACGGCTTTGTTCACACAAGTGCCGTGAGATCAACGAGAGAAGGATACCATAAATACGCCATTGAGTGTCGATCACCAAATAGTGGCGGAAGAGAAGTTAGGGTCATTGTGATCCCTGACTCCAAGACATGTAAATTGAAAATTGTGACAGTCATGTGGGTAGACGAAAAGTCCACCAATGCAGGAACAATTGTGAGGAATGAAGATGAAATACCATTACACTGAATGTGGTCTAACCAATATTATTATTGAAGGATTATCAGTGCTAGTCGACGATGAAGGTGATGAAGTAGTGGAAATTCCTTACATCAACGACCTTCACCGCGCCATTGCATCTGGGATTGTCTTGCACGAGCAAGGCATGAGCGGTGCAGAGTTGCGCTTCCTTCGTAGTGAAATGGGTATTACTCAAGCTGAACTTGCAACCCTCCTCCACAAGGACAAACAAACTGTTGGAAGGTGGGAGCGTGCAGAATCAGAAATAGACGGCACTTCCGAAACCATCATTCGGAAATACGCTATTGAAAAGCTAAAACTAGATATTTTGGATGGAATTGACGAGCTCTCAAAGAAGAGCGTTGCCACTGCGCATGACCAAACGATATCTATCATAGCTAACGACACCAGCTACACTCTGGCAAAAAAAGCTGCTTAATCAAATCCGCTGGCCCTTAACAGGGCCAGCTACCTAAGCGCAATGCTGTGCACTAAACTGATGCACAAGCTTTGGGATTTAAGGCTCGGGACCACTCGAACCCGCTCCTCCATTCACCTCAAAACACGACACAAAACAAACCTCCCGTTCGAGGCTCCGCCCGTTTTCACCTGAATTGATCCACTGGATCAACTCCAAGACGGTTCAAACCCTCCCCCATGGGGAGGGCGCTTCGCACCCCCTGCGCTACTGCGCGTTCCAGCCTCAAACGCTCCACCGGAGCCTTTGCGAGACGGCCTTCACCCCCGAGGCCCAAACACTCCCCTAAACCTCACGCTCAACTCAGCACCCAGCTATTGCCCCCTTCACACATGCCACATTAACCAATTCACCACCGCGCGCGACGTTAACCCGTGCCAAATCGCCAAATCCGGCCATCTTGCCCGACGCAAAGCCGACGTGAAGCCGATGCAAATCAGACACCCCTTTTCCCAATAAAATAACGGTTAACTTACGATTCGAAGCGTCATCGCCCAAGCCGTGCCAAATGGCCCGACAGCGCCATTAACTTTTGCGCGCCTCAAAATATATTCGCATACAATCTTGCACCCGTCGGAACCGATCACCGCCCAGTTTTACTCCGCCAAACCAGCGCGTGACCACCACGACCTCGCCCACCAGCCCTTCACGCTCCAGCATGCGCAAGATCACGATCCCCGCCCCTGCTTCGCCGTCATCATTTTTCACCGGTGTGCCGTCAGGCAAGATTACAGCCCATGTATTATGCGTGGCTTTTGCGAATTTCTTCTTACGTTTCAACGCTTTGACAAATTTAGATGCCGCTTCACGCGTGGTCACGGCCTCGCCAGATACAGCATACTTCGAGCCGCGATCCGTCAGGATATTTTCAAGCACTAGCATAGCCGCCACCCTAGGCCCAATCTCGCCAGAGCACAGCAGAAACCTGCTATTGCCCCTTCAGTAAACGATCCCAAACATCGCGATTTTCACAGGCATCGGGGGCTGACACCGGACCGTCCCACTGCCGATCCAGCCATTTATCACAGTCGCGTGCAAACGCACATTTCCGGCAGCGCGAGAACAGATTTGCATAGTCATCGCGGCTTATGCGCCCCTCGTCCAATGCAGCCACCATGTCCACACCCGTCGCGCGCGCCATGCCTTTGGTTAGCCAAAAATGTGTTTTCTCTTCGCCCAACGGGCGGAATTTATCGTCCATAAAGGGAGCATACGCGCGCGGCCCCCTTAGCGTTTGATATGCGTCAAAGCTTTGCGTTAACCCTGCGAACCGTCTCAATTCGCTGGGCGTTTGGCGGGTGCGAGCCAAGAAAACGGTCGCCGGGATCAGGGATGCGGGTAAAGAACTGCGCGCCTTTGACCGGATCAAACCCTGCGCGTTTAGCAATTACCGTGCCAAGGGCATCTGCCTCCAACTCGTTGTTCTTAGAGTAGGCCCGCGCGCCAACCGTGCCACCAACGCGTTGCCCTGCGCTAACATCAAGCCCAACAGAGGCCGCGATAAGTCCGCCAATGATTGCCCCGCCAATCGCGGATTGTTGCTGCTTTGCCAAATGCTTAGAGATATGGTGCGCAGCCTCATGCCCCATCACAAAAGCAATTTCATCACGATTTCGCGCCTCGGCTATCAGCGCGATCGTAAACCCCAAAATGGGCCGCCCCGACTTATCAAGCGTCTGGAATGCGTTGGGGGGTAAGTTGGCGCGCTCATCCACGACGATCTTGAAGTCACAGTTCAATTCCGGCGTGCGCGCACGACATTCACGTTCCGCCACTGGCTCCACCTGACGAACCACCGCTTTGTAATTGGTAATCGCCGTTCGGGTCGACACGCGTGGGCTCGTCGTTGTGGGTTTGGTTTGGGTTGGCGCAGGCTTGGAAGGTGTCTCGGTCGTCTCAACCGTGCAGGCCCCAAGGGCCGCCGCAGCAAGTATAGGGAACAGAAAACGCATCAATAAACCTCACCTAATTTTCAACGAATGTAGCCGCCCAGCCCCGCGCCGCCAAGCCCAACGGATCAGCAATTGCAATTTCACGCCTGCCCAAGCAGAGTTGGCGGCAAAATTAACACCCTCGGAGGCCCCATGTTCACAATCGAGCACGAGTTTGACGCCACCCTGATCACCCTCATCGACGAGGGCGCGCCGCATTTACAAGGCGACATCACGATCAGCGCCTTCGCCAGTTGCATCACGATGGAGCAACTCGAGCTCCATACTGACCGCATCCATAAAATCACCCTTTCAATGCAGCAGGCCCGCAATTTGGCTGCCGCCCTGAACCTGCCGGAAGGCAGCTACAGACTGGAGAAACAACATGACTGAAACTGGCTTTTTCTGGGATGAGAAATGCTTTTGGCACGCGGGCGGGGACTTTGCCTTTACCGTGCCCTTGGGCGGGTTGGTGCAACCTTTGGCTGCGGGCGGCCTACCAGAAAACCCCGAAACCAAGCGGCGCTTAAAGAACCTCATGGACGTCACGGGCCTAACCGAAGAGGTGATGTCACGCAGCGCCCCAGAGGCGACATGGGACGATCTCGCACGCATCCACCCGGAAAATTTCTTGCGTAAGTTCAAAGAGATGTCCGATGCAGGGGGCGGCTCGTTAGGGTTGCGAACCCCTTTCGCGCAGGGCGGCTACGAGATGGCAACCTTGTCGGCGGGGCTTTCCAAGGGCGCGTTATTTTCGGTTCTGCAAGGCGAGACACGCAACGCCTATGCTTTATCGCGCCCGCCCGGCCACCACTGCCTGCCGGATTTCCCCAACGGCTTTTGCCTGCTCGCCAACATCGCCATCGCGGTAGAGGCCGCCTTGGCACACGGTTTGACCGACCGCGTTGCGGTGATTGACTGGGATGTACACCACGGCAATGGCACCGAGGCCATTTTCTATGACCGCGACGATGTTTTAACTATCTCGCTGCACCAAGAACGTAACTACCCGATGGACAGCGGCGACGCCGAGGATCGGGGCGTGGGTGTGGGCGAAGGCTACAACATGAATATCCCCCTGCCCCCGGGCGGCGGGCACGCCTTGTATATGGAGGCAATGGAGCGGTTGGTTTTGCCTGCCCTCAACGATTTCCGGCCCGACGTGATCATTGTGGCCTGCGGTTATGACGCCGCCGCGATTGACCCATTATCGCGCATGATGGCCACCGCCGAGACCTTCCGCGCCCTCACCGAGGCTGCCATGGAAGCGGCCGCCGATCTTTGTGGAAGCCGCCTCGTGTTGGTCCATGAGGGCGGCTATTCTGAGGTCTATGTTCCATTTTGCGGCCACAACGTGTTGCAGCAGATGTCAGGGAGCCAGATCATCGCCGCCGATCCGCTGGCCGAGACCTTCAATCTTCGCCAACCCTCCGAACGGCTGGCCCGTATGCACAGCGAATTTATCACCGATCTGGAAGGCTTTTTCTTCTAAGGCATCACTTTGCCGCTCTGGTTCAAAGCGTTGCGGCTGGCGTTCAAGGCAGGCGCCTTGGGCCACCTTATCTTCAAGTCATCAACAGCGACACTGTAACAACTAAGTCGCACAAGACACTGAAGTATAAGGAATTAACAAATGAAACTTCTTACTATAATCACCGCCACCGCCCTTGCCGCAACTCCTGTTTTGGCTGAAACGCCTGCTGAAAAATTCGGCCAGTCGCACACCAGCGGCACCGCATCCCACGCGGCCTATGCCGCCGCGGTTGTCGCACTGTCTGGCGATAATGTTGACGATCAAATCCCTGCCGAGACCAACGCATCGGTTACCCGCAGCACCTCTGCAGGGCACCTACAACTGGCCAAAAACATGGGGGTTTCCCCTAATGAGTTCACCACTGCTGAACTCGCAAAAATGTTCATTGGCGCATATGACTGATCCCCTTCCCCCCGTGTAGGATCAGTTATCACCCCGGCCAGCACACACTGGTCGGGGTATTTTTTCATGTCACCCTATGGTCTGCGCGAAATTGGCTGGGAGAGACACCAAGGTGCTTTTTAAAGCTGCGCGATAAATGCGCATGATCTGCAAACCCGCAGCGCACAGCAATTTGGCTCAAGGATGCGCTGCCCTCGCCCAACATCCTGCTGGCCGCTTCTAAACGAACCTGAGCCACAAATCGCATCGGTGTTTGGCCGACTTTTTGTTTGAATTTCCGCGCAAAGGCGGCCTCGCTCATGCCGACTTCTCCAGCCAGTTTAGCGGGCGTAATTTTATCCCCCAAATGGTGTTCGATATAGTCCACCACCTGCGCATAATGCTGCATCCCGAACCCATGGCTGAACGCCACATTCACCTCTTGCGGGTCGCCATACCCGCGTACCAAAAACACCAAAAACAGCCGAGCCAACGCATCAAAAACCACATCAAAGCCCAATTCAGCCGAGTGCAGAGTTTGTTGCATTTTTTCAGCCATGCTCCGTAACTTGGTATCGTGGATGAGCACTTCCTGTTCCAAACGGCAGCCCTTCACCAAGACCTTTAATTCGGCTTGAACAAAGCGGCGCATTGACGTCGGATTGATATGAATAATGATCACTTTGGCCGGATCCAGCCATTGCCACGAAATCAACCCACCCGAATGTGCCAGCGCAATATCACCATGGTGCAATGTGAACCGCTCGGTGCGCCCGTTCTGGTCAGAAATAATCCGAATGGGCGCATCCTGAACCGGAATGATCAAGCTCAAATCGCTGCTGATGGCCGGTGCGCGCGATCCCGGGGCACTTTCAATATATTCGAAATGCAGAACCCCATCGAGGCTCATCCGAGACAGCTTTCGCACCTCAGAACCATACAAGCGCGACACAATCAGGTTTTTATCGTTTAATCCCATTGTGACATGCACCCACCTAAAATGAACTGAATAGTTCACATCAAATAGGAACCCGGCAATGCCCAATCAAGGCACCGGCTTAATCAAATTTCAAAGTGGCGGTTATTCGCGTATTAACACCACCTAAAGCGACGCAACCAACACCAAAACACTCAACACAATCAATGCAATACCTGCAATTTCCTTGGGAGTACTGCGTTCTTTGAAAATGAAGTAAGACGCCAAAAACGTGAACACCAATTCGACCTGCCCCACTGCCTTCACATAGGCCGCATTTTGCAACGCGAAGGCCACAAACCAGCCAAACGAGCCGCACATCGACGTAAGGCCAACCAGCGACGACACCCGCCAAGAGGCCACGACGCGGGTAATTTCGCCCTTGTCACGCCACGCCAACCACGCCGTCATCAGCACCGTCTGATATGCCGTGACCATAGACAGGGTCACGCCGGCGCGCACGATCACATCCGCGCTGTCAACTTGCAGCGCTGCGCCGCGATATCCAACTGCGGACATCCCGAATAGCAACCCCGAGCCAAGCCCGAAGCCCACCGCCTTATTGAAAAACCGCGCACCGCCTTTGGGCGGGTCAGACAACAGCAAAACCCCGGCAAACCCGATGGCGATTGCCAATACGCCGTAGCCTGAAATCCCTTCGCCCAGCACGACCAAGCCGATCATTGCGGTCAAAAGAACCTCGGTTTTCTTGAAGACGATGCCGACAGCAAAATTGCGCTCTGCAAACAGCGCCACAACGCAGGCCGTGGCCAAGATTTGCGCCAAGCCGCCCCAAAGCGCGTATCCCCAAAAGGTCGGCGACAGCTCGGGAAATATCGCCCCCTGAGCCTTTAGGTAAGCCCAGACCCCCAAGGCCACCAAGGGGCTGGAAAACAAAAATCTAGAGAACGTCGCGCCACCCGTTGACAGCTTTGTCGCCTTGAGGTGTTTTTGCAGCATGAAGCGCAGGTTTTGCATGAAGGCTGCAAAGATCGAGACGTAAATCCAAAGGGCCATCGTGCTCTCCCAAAGCGCTGCTTGGGCTATCTACACCCTTGCGCGATCAGGCGTCCAGCTTCTCTTTGATCCGGTGCCATAACGGGTGGGCCACAGGGTCCTTCGCTCGGAACATAAATCGCGCGAATATGGCCCCGTAAGAGCGATAGACATAGCCTCCGTTATACGCCAAAAACCGTTCTTTCTTTCCCCGATACAAGGTAGGTAAATGATACCATGCCACAGCAGGATGCATGTGGTGTACTGCATGTAAGTTGTTATTTAAAAACAAGAAAGATAGAAGCCCGCGATCCTCAATGATCACCGATCTTTCGCGCGATTGCTCTTCGGCTCGGTGTTCTAGAAAGGTGCGAATTTTTAGGATTGATAGCCCCAAATAAGCCGCCAAGATGTAAGCCCATAGCGGCATCTGGGATTGGACCACAGCCCAGATAATCATCGCAGATGAGACCAAATGCGCCGCCCAGCTACGTGCAATATCACCCCCGCCCGCACCTAAGTCTGCGCGCATAAAACTCCATTGCCCCAAGGCTGGTCCCAGCAACATCCGCCCCGCCAGACTATTATTCACTCGGTACACAGCCTTCAGCCAGACCGGCAACGCATTCCAGTCGCCCTCGGCCAGAAAGTTGGTTTCCGGATCGTCATAGGGATCGGTCAGGCAAGTATCTCGATGATGGGCCAAGTGCGTATCACGGAAGCGGCCATAGGGAATGGCCAAATTCAGGGACGCGCGCACCAGCAACGCGTTGAGCCACTGCACTCGAAACGGATGCCCGTGCAGGGCCTCATGTTGTAGCGAGGATTGCTGTGCGACGGTCAAAACCACCAGCACAATCGCTGCAAACAATGACCACTGCGACATCCAAAATACGGCCAAAACCCAGATTACATAGGTCGCGACAAGTACCAGCAGGGTTGGCCATTCGACGCGAGGTTGTGCCTCAGCCATGGGTCTGCTCCACGGGCGTTACCCCCCAGACAATTCGCGCCCAAATCCGCTCGTAGATCACATAGCTCACCAACCCTAAGCATGAATTGATCAAAGCCATCCCGCCACCGACAGCCCATGATCCGGTCGAGATATATCCGACTGACAGCATCATCACGAACCCCAATGCGGTCCATAAAATCGCCTTGGTCAGGCTTCTAGTTTTGCTTTCCATACATATCCCTTTTCTTGTCACTACCTATCGTGATCAGTGACTGGCCGACCATTCGGAACATAGTTCACATTTTCCATCATTGGTGATAAAACCCAACACTATGCCGCATATATTAGACAAACGAGACCGATCAGACTTGTTCCGCACCCGCTTAGCCGCCGCGATGGAGCGTAACTCCGTCACTCAAAGCGCCCTTGCGCGCGCCATTGGGGTGGATCGCTCGACCGTGTCCCAACTGCTCAAGGGCAAAACTGCACGCCTGCCAAACGCCCAAGTGGTGGGTGAATGCGCCCGCGTGTTGGGGGTCTCGGCCGATTGGCTGCTGGGCCTCACCGACCGCCCAGAGCTGGCCGCCGATCTGATGGCCTCGGCGCTGACCTTCACCGAGGCCCCACGCGCCTTGGTCGACGAGCAAATCTACAACTGGCACCGCGAGGCAGCCGGTTATAAAATCCGCCATGTCCCCGCGTCCTTGCCTGATATGTTGAAAACCCGCGACATGCTGGAGTGGGAATACTCCCCCCATCTGGGCCGCACAATCGAGCAGGCCATCGGGGCCTCAGAGGACCGCCTGACATGGATGCGCAATGCGGGATCCGACTATGAAATTGCCCTTCCGGTGCATGAATTACACGCCATGGCACATGGTACAGGCTACTATTTGGGCCTACCTGCCGAAACACGCCGCGCACAAATAACACGGCTATTAGACCTACACGAACAGCTCTACCCGACCCTGCGCATCCACACATTTGATGCGCGCAAACTCTACTCTGCCCCGGTCACAATTTTTGGCCCAAAACTTGCGGTGATCTATCTGGGCCGCAACTATCTAGCCTTCCGCGACCGCGAACGGGTGCAAGCCATTACGCAACATTTCGATGGGTTGGTCCGCGAGGCCGACCTGTCCTCGCGAGACTTACCGACCTTGCTGGAGCGGTTGTTAAGAGAAGTCGGCTAGGGCTTCATCTTAATCAAACATCCCCGCCGGAGGCATTTCAGACCTTTGGATCAGGGTTTTCCGTATGCCCGTCCACGGCAATCACCTGCCCAGACACCAACCGCGCCGCATCCGACCCCAAGAAAACCGCCATATTTGCGATATCTTCTGCCGCCACAAACTGCCGCATTGAGGTGCCCGCCGCGTAGCCCTCATAGACTTGATCGCGCGTCATGCCTTTGGCCACTGCTTCACGCGTCAACACCCCTTCCATTCGTGCGCCTTCCACTGCGCCGGGACAAATGGCATTGGCGCGGATGCCATGCGGGCCTAACTCCATGGCCAGCGTTTTCATCAACCCGATCACGCCCCATTTTGCCGCCGAATAGGGCGCGCGGTTGGGGTAGCCATATAGCCCAGCCGTAGATGACGTCAGCACCATCGCCCCCCGCCCGGCCCGCTTCATCATTGGCGCAGCAAACTTCGCCGCCAGAAATGCGCCCTCTAGGTTGACCGAGACACAAGACCGCCACTCCGCCAGCGCCACATCTTCCACCAGCGCCGTTGGCCCTGCCACGCCCGCATTGGCGCAAAGCACATCCAAGCCACCCCATGCGCTTTCAATCTCAGAAAACAATGCGCCCATGGCGGCCTCATCGCAGGTGTCCACCGCATTCGCCTGCCATCCATCCGGCACATCGGACACATCCAAATCGCTGACCCAAACCTGCGCACCCGCAGCGGCAAATGCCTCCCCCATAGCGCGCCCAATGCCCGAGCCGCCCGCTGTGATTAAGACCTTCACCGCTTGCCCACCGCGGCGCCTGCACCTTTGGGCGTGAGCAATTTGGCATGAGCCATTGCGATCTCTGCCAAACGTGCCGCGATAGCATCGGACGGCACACTGGCCTTGCGCGTCTCCAGCGAGACGTGGATCAACATATGCTCGCCGGTGGCCAGCAACCGGTCACCCTCATACATCACATGGAAAAGATGCATCTTTTTGCCCTCGCCCAGCAATACTTGCGTCTCAATGCGAATGCGCGCACCTGCATGCACCTCACCTAGATGCCTGATATGGGTCTCGGCGGTGAAATAGCTGCCGCCCGATGCAATGTAATCCGCATCGCAGCCGACAATTTCCATGAAACGGTCTGTCGCGTCGCCAAAGGCCTGCAAATAGCGTGCCTCGTTCATATGGCCGTTGTAATCGGTCCAATCCAGTGGCACCGCGCGGGTGATTGTGACTAGGGGCGCATCAATGTCGTCCACGTCCGGCGCGGCGGGCTCGGCCCGGTTCAGCACCGCCCCTGCGCCATAATCCTGCGCCTTGAGCGCGCGCATCATCGCCACCAAATTTGTATCGCGAATACGCTCCAACTCGCGGATTGAGTGCATGCCGGACTGCGCGTCCGACTGATCTGCAATCTGGTTTACCAGCGCATCGCTCAGTTCTGGCACATCCATCAGCTTGGTCCATGGCCATTTCAGGCAAGGCCCGAACTGCTCGATGAAGTGCTTCATGCCAGCCTCACCGCCCGCTATGCGGTAGGTCTCGAACAGGCCCATCTGCGCCCAACGCAGGCCAAATCCCATGCGGATCGCCTCGTCAATTTCCTCGGTCGTGGCCACACCATCATTGACCAACCACAGCGCCTCGCGCCAAACGGCCTCCAGCAAACGATCGGCAATATGCGCGTCAATTTCTTTGCGCACATGCAACGGAAAACAGCCAATTGAGGTGAGAATATCTTTGGCGTTTTGCACCATGGGCGCGTCGTTCACAGCACTTGGCACCAACTCAACCAACGGCAGCAAATAGACAGGATTGAACGGATGGGCCACGACAATTTGCGCCGGTCGCAACGCACCTTGCTGCAACTCGGATGGCTTGAACCCGGAGGTGGACGAGCCGATGATTGCATCCTCGCGGCACGCAGCCTGTACGCTGGCAAACACCTTGTGCTTGACCTCCAACCGCTCGGGCACGCTTTCTTGGATCCAATCCGCAGGGCCAACGGCGTCAGCCAAATCATCATGAAAGCTCAACCGCCCCTCATCGGGCATCGCGCGATCCGACAGCCCCGGCAGAGAGCGCCGCGCATTGTCCAAAACCTCGCCGATTTTGCGCGCGGCCTGCGGGTCAGGATCAAACACCCGCACATCCCAGCCCATCAACAAAAACCGCGCGGCCCAGCCCCCGCCAATGACGCCACCGCCAAGAATTGCTGCTGTTTTAGTCATTGCGACACCTTTCTCAATTTGCTCACGTCATAGCCGTTAAAGGCCAATATTTCGCGCGCAGCCCGCAAGCGATCTGCGCGTAGTTTTTTGGTGCGATTGACGATCATCCCGAAACGACCTGACGGTGTGCCCAAGACCGCAGTGCGGTGGTCCTCGTCGACCCAGATCACCCAGATCGGATCATCTTCTTTGTGCTCGCCCACGAATGTCAGCCGCCCAAACGCCCCAATTTTCAACTCAGGTGGCGCGGACACATCAATGATCGCAGCGAGTTCAGGATCGGTTGGCGGCAACTGGCTGGCCCATGCTTGGTAGCTATACCCCACAGAGCTTGGGCTGAAACGAACCCGATCGACGGTGACCGCACGCGGGGTTTGATCGAAGCTTTCAACAACCACCCATTCCCCTGCGAAACGCGCGGCATCAAACCGAGTGGAGGAGGAAATCGCGACGGTAGTATCGCGAAACCCGTCCGGCACAAACGCCGGACCCGGCTCGCACGCCACAAGCGCTATCACGGCAAGCGCTGCCAGCCAGCGGATCACCCGCGCGGCGCCTGTTTCACCAGCCCCAGCTTCTCGCGCACGGCATCGGGACCAATCACTTTGGCCCCCAAGCGCTCGGTGATCTCAACCGCACGCGTCACCAGCGCCTCATTCGTCGCCAACACGCCGCGATCCAACATCAGGTTGTCCTCAAGCCCCACGCGCACATTGCCGCCCGCCAGAATACTAGCCGCCGCGATTGGCATTTGGTTGCGACCCAACCCGAAGGCCGAGAACGTCCAATCATCGGGCACATTATTGACCATCGCCATGAAGGTGTTGAGATCATCCGGCGCGCCCCATGGAACTCCCATGCACAGCTGCACCAAAGCGGGACTGTCGAGCACACCATCTTTGACCAATTGCTTAGCATACCAAAGATGGCCCGTGTCAAACGCCTCGATCTCGGGCTTCACGCCCAGCTTGATCATCATAGTGCCCATGGCCGTCAACATGCCGGGCGTGTTGGTCATCACATAATCGGCCTCGGCGAAGTTCATCGTGCCGCAATCAAGCGTGCAAATTTCTGGCAAACACTCGGCGATATGGGCAACACGCTCCTGCGCCCCGACCATATCGGTCCCCTCCACCAGCGGCAAAGGCGCGTCCGGGCCGCCAAAAATGATATCGCCACCCATGCCTGCGGTCAGGTTCAACACCACATCCACATCCGCCTCGCGAATGCGATCTGTCACCTCGCGGTACAGCGCCAAATCACGCGAGGGCGCGCCTGTTTCTGGGTCGCGGACATGGCAATGCACCACCGCCGCCCCCGCCTTAGCCGCCGCAATCGCGCTCTCGGCAATCTGCGCAGGCGAACGCGGCACATGTGGGCTTTTATCTTGCGTCGAGCCCGATCCGGTCACGGCACAGGTGATAAACACCTCGCGGTTCATTTCTAATGGCATGGCACACCTCCTTTTTGGCAAACGGTCTGCATTTACCCCAGCTTTGGCAAGCACATTATGACCGACTCAAAGCCAAAAAGCGGCATAGTTTCATCTTGGCTCAAATATTCCCGCCGGAGGCTCCACCCTTCGCCTAATAAGGCATCGGATGCGCCTTTTGCGCTGCGGTGATGTCATCAAGCACCTCTTGGCCCAAGACCAAATCCTTGCCGTCTATGATGTGGCTCAACTGCGCCATATCAGTCGCGCCAAAGATTGGGATCACCGGGAAAGGCCGCTGACAACACCACGCAAGCGACATATGCACCGGATCCAACCCGTGTTTAGCCGCGATATCCAAATACACCTGCGTCGCGCCCAAAATGCGCTCGGAGGCCCGCCCGCCCATCTTGTCGTTGATCGACATTCGCGAGCCTTCCGGCACCGCGCCGCCTTGATATTTTCCCGTCAGATAGCCAACAGCCAGCGGTGAAAACGCCAGTAGCGCCACGTCTTCATTGTGCGACAGCTCCGCCAGATCCGTGTCGTATAGACGGCACAAAAGCGAGTATTCGTTCTGCATCGACGCCACCCGCGGCGCGCCCAGCCGCTCCGCTATTTGCAACCACATAGAGGTGCCCCAAGCGCTCTCGTTACTCAGGCCGAAGTGGCGAATTTTACCGGCATCGACCTGGCGTTGCATCTCGCCCAGCACATCTTCCATATGGGCCACCGTGTCTTCACGGTTTTGCTTTGTCGGATCATAAGCCCAGTTTTGGCGAAACATATAGCTGCCGCGATTGGGCCAGTGCAGTTGATAGAGATCAATCACATCCGTTTGCAACCGCCGCAGCGAGCCCTCCACAGCCTCGCGAATAGTCTTGGACGAAATCGCCTCGCCATCGCGGATGTAATTCCCCGCACCCGCAACTTTAGTGGCCAAAACCACGTCATTACGTCGCCCGGTTTTAGCAAACCAATTGCCAATGACTGCCTCGGTTTTACCCGCATTTTCCTTGTTCATCGGGTTAACCGGATAGGCTTCGGCCGTGTCGATGAAATTAATACCTGCCTCCAGACTGGCCTCTATCTGCGCATGGCCACCAGCCTCGCTGGTTTGCGTCCCCCACGTCATGGAACCAAGGCAAAGCTGCGACACCCTAAGGTCGGTGCGACCAAGACGAACTGTTTTCATTGGGGAAACTCTTTCAAATATGCGGCTGATAGCGCAAACTTACTGCCCCAGCGAGCCATCGCAACCTCAAAATTCATCCCCAGCAAAGCACGATATAGTTTCCACATATGTCACGCTGATTTTACCCCCCAATGCCTGAAATAGATTGTAGACACAGAGCACCCACCACAGGAGCCGTCATGCAACGCCTCACCCGCCGCACCTTGATAGCGTCGCTTGCCGCCTTGCCGCTCGCGCCTGCACTTCACGGCGCACCAACCAGCTACACATTGCAAGCCAGCCGCTCGACGGTGGGTTTCACCTACCGGCTTTCAGGCACCGCTGTATCAGGGTCCATGCCCATAAAAAGCGCCACAGTGCTCCTTGATATGACATCGCTTACGCGGTCTTCAATTGATGTCAGCGTCGATGTTAGCCGAGCCAAGGCTGGTTTAATTTTCGCCACAGAAGCCTTAAAAGCCCCCTCTGTCCTTGATGCAAGACACCACCCAACAATCCGCTTCCGCTCCACGTTGGTCCGGCTCAATGGCCAAGGCCGCCTGTCGGATGGTGCCAAAATCGACGGGCTGTTAACGCTTAAAGGCACAACCCGCCCCGTCACGTTTGATGCAGCGCTCTTTCGCCAATCGGGGACCCGGACAGGTGATTTCAGCCACCTTAGCTTTCAGCTCAAAGGCCGCATTAGCCGTGCAGCCTTTGGGGCTAACGGCTATGCAGGATTGGTGCATGACGAGATCGGCCTCAACATCATCGCCCGCGTCACCCGAGGCTAAAGCTGGCTTGAATCCGCCTTGGTTAACACACTTTAGGTCATTTCCCTGAACGGGCGAATGTAGCTGGTTACAACGGCCCAGCCGCGTTCCATATCCGTCAATTACGACAAGAAGGCGTGGGGCGTTCCGGTTGGCATGTTGCGCACCTTTTGCGCCAAAGCCTGGTGTGTCTCATCATCGCTCCAGCCTCGGTTCGCTGCGCCGCTAATCCGACCCCGCGCCATCGACGTGCGCAGCATCACCGCATCAAACGCGGCGCGGTAGCCAGTATAGGACGGGCGCACATAAATCGCCGTCCTATTTGGTAGAGCGTCACAGCCCTGCCAAGTCTGCGGGGCCAATAGCTGGTGCAGGCCATAACACGCCCTGTTGGCGCATCATCGAGCCGTACTGCCTTGCGGTTATCATCTGAACCTTGCGTAAATTCGTTAATCAATATTGGGAGTGTTCTATATGCGCGCATGACTTTCCAGATCCGATGTCCCACAAACGACATCGGCATGGCGGAAAATAGCGCGCGAGAACAGCGACACACAGCAAAGATGAAACAACCCAAAAGGTTGACCCATGCGCCTTCTCATCTCCTTCGCTGCCCTTTTTCTGTCGGTCATTTTGTTGCAACTTAGTTCTGGCGGCGTCGGGCCACTCGACGCGCTCTCGGGCCTACATCTGAACTTTACACGCTCACAGGTCGGCCTCCTTGGCTCCGCGCATTTCCTTGGCTTCTTTATCGGCTGCTGGTGGGCACCGCGCGCCATGGGGGCCGTCGGGCATTCACGCGCTTTCGCCGCCTTTACTGCCACGGGCGCAATCGCGTTGCTGGCGCATATGTTGGTTATCGATCCCTACGCTTGGGCGCTTATGCGGATTGCTTCAGGCATTTGCGTTGCAGGATGCTACACGGTGATCGAGGCTTGGTTGCAAGCCAAGCTCACCAACGAGACCCGAGGCCGCGCCATGGGAACCTACCGCGGCGTCGATATGGGCGCATCCCTCATCGCACAATTGATGATCGGGATATTGGAGCCCGCATCCTACGTCTCTTACAACCTGCTGGCCCTGCTTTGCTGCGCAGCAATTCTGCCTCTGACACTCACAACGGCGCAGGCACCCGCAACCCCCAAAGCCCCGCGCCTACGCCCAATGCTGGCATTTACACGCTCGCCGCTTGCAGTTGCAGGGGTCATGGTCGCGGGCCTAAACGGTGCAGCGTTTCGCATGGTCGGGCCTGTCTATGGCCAAGAAGTCGGCTTGCGCCTTGATCAAATCGGCATCTTCCTCGCGGCCTTTGTGGCAGGCGGGGCCTTGGCGCAATTCCCCGCAGGATGGCTCGCTGACAAATACGACCGCCGACTTGTGCTAATCTGGCTATCAGTCGCGGCCATCTTGGCCTGCGGCTTTACCGTTGGCTTTTCCACCAACGGCACCACTATGATACTACTCGGGGCCGCCGTGTTCGGCTTCACCACATTCCCAATTTTCTCCGTTGCCACCGCACATGCCCACGACTTCGCCACGTCAGACGAGCGGGTAGAGTTGTCCGCCGCTTTGATGTTTTTCTACGCGCTCGGCGCAATCGCCTCCCCCCTTGGGGCATCCAAACTGATGGAAGCCTTCGGTCCCACCGCCCTGTTCGTGCTTATGGCTGCGGGCCACGCCATCTTAATCCTCTTCGGTCTTAGTCGCATGCGCGCCCGAGCAGTGCCGAAAGATCGCACCCCCTACATCTACGCGCCGCGCACCTCTTTCACCATTGGCAGGCTGCTCAGACGGCACAGGGACCGCAAGTAGGGTTTCTTTTTGCCCTAAATACTCAAATCCCCGCACTGGCAGGCCCCGCTGGCTTGCGCTAAAGAGGCGCAACACTTGGCCAAGGACGACCCTATGACCCGCATCCTGATCACCTCCGCCATCCCCTATATCAACGGGATCAAGCACCTCGGAAACCTTGTAGGCTCGCAACTGCCAGCCGATCTATATGCACGCTACAACCGTGCGCGCGGGGCCGAGGTCATGTTCATCTGTGCCACCGACGAGCACGGAACGCCCGCCGAATTGGCCGCGGCCAAGGCCGACAAGCCGGTTGCAGAATTTTGCGCCGAGATGCACGAGGTTCAGGCCGATATCGCTAAACGCTTCGGCCTCAGCTTTGACCATTTTGGTCGCTCCTCCAGCCCGCAAAACCACGCGCTAACCCAGCATTTCGCAGGCCGCCTAAACGCGCAAGGCTTCATGCAAGAAGTCTCCGAAACCCAAGTCTATTCGCACACTGATAAACGCTTCCTACCTGATCGCTATATCGAGGGCACTTGCCCCAATTGCGGCTACGAGAGCGCGCGCGGCGATCAATGTGAGAACTGCACCAAGCAGCTTGATCCGACAGATTTGATTGACCCGCGCTCGGCTATTTCCGGCTCTACTGATCTGGAAACCCGCGACACAAAACACATCTATCTGCGCCAATCCAAGCTCAAAGATAAACTTGATGCGTGGATCAATTCCAAAGCTGACTGGCCCATCCTCACCACTTCAATTGCCAAGAAATGGCTCCATGATGGCGACGGCTTGCGCGACCGCGGCATCACGCGCGATCTGGATTGGGGCGTCCCTGTCAAAGACGGCGATAAAGACTGGCCCGGCATGAAAGGCAAAGTGTTCTATGTCTGGTTCGATGCCCCGATTGAATACATCGCAGCCACCAAAGAATGGGCCGATGCACGTGGGCTGGACGACAGCGCATGGGAAAGCTGGTGGCGCACCGATAAAGGCGCTGATGACGTGAAATACGTCCAGTTCATGGGCAAAGATAACGTGCCGTTCCACACGCTCAGCTTTCCGGCCACAATCATGGGCTCGGGCGAGCCATGGAAGTTGGTCGACTACATCAAATCCTTCAACTACCTCAACTATGATGGCGGGCAGTTCTCGACATCACAGGGCCGCGGTGTGTTCATGGATCAAGCCCTTGAAATCTTGCCCGCAGATTATTGGCGCTGGTGGTTGCTCAGCCATGCGCCCGAAAGCTCGGATAGTGAATTTACGTGGGAAAATTTCCAAACCGCGACCAATAAAGACTTGGCTGATGTGCTAGGCAATTTTGTGTCCCGCGTCACTAAATTTTGTCGCTCCAAGTTCAGCGAAGCCGTGCCATCAGGTGGCGAATATGGCCCGCACGAGTTGGCCTTGATTGAGGACCTCACCACCAAAATTCGCGCCTATGAGGGCCATATGGGCGCCATGGATGTACGCAAATCCGCCTCCGAGCTGCGCTCGATCTGGGCGGCTGGCAACGAGTACCTGCAAGAGGTCGCCCCATGGTCCACCTTCAAGACAGCCCCCGACCAAGCCGCCGCACAAATCCGGCTGGCTCTGAACCTGATCCGCCTCTACGCAGTCCTGTCCGCGCCGTTCATTCCAACCGCCAGCGCACAAATGCTGTCAGGCATGAACACCCTCGACACAAGCTGGCCCGATGATGTGGCCCAAGCCCTAGGCGCCTTGCCCGAAGGCCACGAATTCACCGTGCCAGAGGTGCTATTTGCTAAAATCACCGATGATCAACGCGAGGAATGGGCCGAGAGATTTTCAGGCGTCCGAGACTAGAAATACATTTAAGCGAGTGCGGCAAACTAAGTCGCACTCGCTTTTCACTTGCCCCTCAAGATAGCAGCCCTTTAATTTCAACCTTTTACAAAGGCGGTTTCTTAAGGGAAATTATCAGCACCTGATCCTTGAGCGCGCTGCATCTAGCCTTCGTGCCCCCTGCCCAGTAGGTCCAAACACGCACCATTGCGTGAACAAAACCACCCATTGAAAACACCGAACTCATTAGGTGAAATACCGGTCAATGCTTTGCTTCAGCACGTCTCTTCAGCATGTCGCGACAACCTATTTGTGCCTACAAAGCGCCTTATCTAGGGGAGTGACCCATCATTGTTTGTTGCTCGCCTATATGTCTACGGACGATATTTTTCTGTTCCTTATTATTTGGGATGAAACATGCTGCTGTCGGCGTGTATTCAGCGGTCTCAATCTCTGGGAACAAAGCAATAACCTCGCCATATGCCGCTGGCGTCAGTGTCTTTAATGCATGCGGCCCAGTGTAGAGGCTCTCGGATGGTGCCCCGTTTGCATAGATGATTTGGTGGTCATCAAAGAGAATGTGAAAGTAGACAACACGCTCAATGCTCATGTCGATTGAGATGCCCGGATGTTCGGTTAGTTTTATGGCCGACACCAAAACATCACCGTTTCCAGACAGGTGATGTACCAATTCAGACGACAACAACATACAGTGCTGCCTAGAGACCCGCAAATCTTTCTCGGGCAAATCCTGCCCCAATGCCCCTGCACTAATATGAATAGGGCGTAGCTTTGGATAGCGCTTAAGAACCGCCGCGCAAAGCTTACGCTCACCGATCCAGCGGATAGGTTGTAATCCATTCCTGTGAGTTTGAACCAAATCACCAACCCGTAAATCTTCAATCCTAGCAACACCGGACCCGATTGATATTTCTGTGCCTTTTGTAAAACAAATGATCAGCGGGGCACCCGTAGGGTTAGTGGTTTTTATGTTCCCGGTGTTCGTAACGACCCCCATACTTGTAATATCAATCGAATCTACAGGATCGCTATCAATGTAGCTGGCGTTATTATACGCACCCGCCGGTACATATGTCGTAAGCGTGTTGGCGCCAACGATATCAACGCCTTGATCATCCACAGGCCGCAAGACAAGCGCACGGGTATGGACGCTGGTCACTCCAGCAGCGTGACCTGTCTCCGCGTTTACATACGTCCCGCCACCAGCATAGATCGCCTCTAGACGGTAAAGGTTTCCGGCTTCGTCTTGAAGGTAATAGCTTGCGGCATCTGAAACGCCTGCAGCCTGAGCCATATAGCCATATGCATGTGCCCAGTTCGCCGTATTACCGATAGTAGCTCCACTGGCATCGCTTAGCGTCACTCTCGTGTACATGCTTTGCCCAACGATATTTCCAGATGCGGCTGTACTTGGCAGGGCACTCTCATACCCTTCGATGACATAACCATCATGCGCTATACTACTGGTACTTATTACTGCCACATGACTAATCCTCTAAGTTTTAGACCCCTCGCAATTCCATCAATAGAAACACAGTGCCTACGTGAGCACTTTGGGCACGCTTCCTGTCGCCTAATTGACAACAAGAGAATGAAAAAACCGTGTTGCTCTGCCATCGACAGCAAGGAAAAAGTATCTAAAAGTTAAAGAGCAATAGCTCTATCTCAAAATATTCACGTGACAGAAAAGCCCTAAGTTTTCGAGGCGACAGTCAAAAGAAACATATCTAATTGGCATACCCCAGAACAGGAAACTGCACTTATTAAGTTGAAACAGCAGACTGCCTCCCCCCTACATCGACAAAGATACGGCACGAACTTACACGTATTTCCAAGTAGATACATGCTAGGCCTTTATGTTCTCCACCCGTATCGGTCCGATACCTCTCTACAAAATGCCTACATAGCGATGAATTTTGTTCGTAATACCACCTTGATATGAGACGGGCCAACAACGCGATGCAGGTCTTGACGCCACAGAGCCTGAAGGCCATGAATTCACATGCTATCGGTGCACTTATAAAGCCCACCGATAGCGCGCATAACCCAACCAATCGGATCACCGCCATGACAAACCCTTCCTTCGAGTTCACCCGCGCCATCACCCGCAAGCCTGCCAAAAGCGTCATTGCGGGCCTGCGCGCCGAGGATACTGGCACGCCGGACTTCGCCCAGATGCAGGCCGATCATACCAGCTATGTGGCCACCCTGCGCGAGACCGGCGCCGAGGTGATCGAGCTACCTGCGCTAGAAGATTTTCCCGATTCCGTGTTCGTCGAGGATGACGCGCTGTGCCTCAAAGACATCGCCATTTTGATGCGCCCCGGCGCGCCCACACGCGCAGGCGAAGTCGCGCAAATGGCCCCGACCATTCGCGCCCAATATGAAAATGTCTTCGAGATCAAAGGCCCCGGTTTTATCGAGGGCGGCGATATCCTAACCACCGCGCGCGAAATCCTAATCGGCAAATCTGCGCGTACCGATGCCGCTGGCGTGGCCGAGTTGCGCGACATCGTGGCACCGTTCGGCTACACCCTGCGCGAGGTGCAAACGCCCCCTGATGTGTTGCACTTTAAGACCGATTGCTCGCTGCTGGATGGCGAGACGATCCTTGCCACCAAACGCCTTGACGCCTCGGGCTGTTTCGAGGGCTACCGCGTCTTGCATACTGCTGATGGCGAAGAAGCCGCCGCCAATGCAATCCGCTTTAACCAGTTTGTGATTATGGCCGTAGGCTTCCCGAAAACTGCTGAAATGCTGCGCAGCAATGGCTACGAGGTGCGCGAGATAAACAACACGGAATGCGCCAAAATTGATGGCGGCATGTCGTGCCTATCGCTTAGGTTTTAGCGATCGCGTCCAGCGCGCGCTGACATTATCGGGATCAGCAGGCTTAGCACAAATAACCGCCCCACATGACACGCCGCCACAAAGCCCGGATTGGCCCCCAAAACCGCGCCCATGACGATCATCGTCTCTAGGCCACCAGGCGCAAAGGCCACCAGAACATGCGGCAATGGCATGTCCAAAAACATGGCAATCGGCAGCGCCGCGAGAGTCGCCAAACAGGTGGTCAGCGCGGTGATTGCCACCCCACCCCCCGCAAACCGCAGTATTTGAGAGAGCGACGTCCCTGAAAAACGCGAGCCAATGAGCGTACCCATCACCACCAAGCAGGCCATGGTTACTTTTGGCTCCAACACCCCCGGCGCCAGTGCCGACAGATGCCCCACAGACGACACCAACATCGCCCCAATCAACAAAGGTGCTGGCACGCGCAACCGCGCGAGGACCCAGCCGACGGCTATCGCCAACACGGTCAAAACCCCCAAGTGAGGCAGGCTGAGTTGCGTACCGCGCGGCACCATCCCCTGATCCAGATCAAGCCCCATCAGCACAGCTGCCGCAGGCACCGTCACGGTCAAAAGTAGCACCCGAATGGATTGCACCACCGACACCCGCGTCAAGTCCACGCGGTACGTCTCGCCCAAGGCAAGCACAAAACTCAAATGCCCCGGCGCCGAGGCCAACACCGCGCTGCGCGCATCAAAGCCGAACCCGCGCACCAGCATGATCCGGCACAAAACCATCGCCACCACCAGCATCACCGCCAAGGCCACGAACGCCAGCGGCCAGCGCATAATCGCAGCTGCCGCCTCGGCATTGACCCCTGAGCCTATGCCGATCCCGATGAATAAGAATGTGGTGTCGCGCACCAGTGGCATGATCCCTAAGCGCATGCCCATCAGCGACAGCACACTGATGGCCAAAGCCGGCCCAGTTAACATATAGAGCGGCAAGCCAACCATGCCACCAAGCGCCGCCCCAGCACAGCCCAAAGCCAAAGACAGGAAAGTGACACCCAGTTGAGAAAGAGATGGGACATTTAGCATGAGCCACCGCTATCACCCATTCGGGGTAAAGTAGAGAGGACACCGAGCCCAGCGCCTGATTTATTTACAAATCTTTGCCAGTCAGAATGAAACTTCATTTCCCTAAATAGTCGCGGTCTAGCATCAAAGAAAATAACGATGAACCGACCTTTAATCTTTAAGCTGGCGCGACACGCCGCTAATATCCCCATGTCCACGTAATGGAATGTTAGACGCATGAGGTTTAAAACCCTTGTGTCTGGGCCGCAAAATGCATACGGCACAAGGCGTTGCGACTAAGAGACTGTTTCTAGGCCCGATATAGGCTCGAAACTGAAATTGAAGAACAACGCCAGATGCGGGCGTGATGGAATGGTAGACATACCAGACTTAAAATCTGTTGGGCGAATGCCCGTGTGGGTTCGACTCCCACCGCCCGCACCAAAATACCAAATTAAATCAGGGTGTTGATGGGGAATTTTGAGAAACCAAAAGGTTAGAGGTTATGGTCTCACAGCTACAGATGGTGTCGACCGTAGATCTCTACTACATCTGTCAATTGGTGGACGGGGTTACTCGGACACCTGGGGCATTCCTCCGGAATATTGAAGACATTTTCGGCGACATGTCGTCAGCTAATCTGGTTAGAAAATACCCAAGGTGGACCTGCTTTCACATCTTTGTGGAAGACCTCATTTCAAGTGTGATTTTTGAGGATGCTGAAAAATCGAATAAGAAACCGGGCGGCTATTGGGTTGATGCGCTGCTCAAATCAAATGATTTGAGGGCCACAACAATTCGGGCATCAGAGTTTGGCCAAGATGATGGCTATGAATATCTAGAATTTCTTCAACAAGGCGACTTGATTGCCGAACTTTGCGAGACGATTGCCAAGCAAGTGTTCCATGTGTTGTTTTCCAACCGCGGGACGATGTCGGCTTTCGGGCACATGGTAAATGGCTATGTTTTGGATACAGCGTCTTCGTTTGTGCCGGACGCTTTCAATCAGTCCGGTCATTTGGCTAGGTCTTCCATTCCAACCTGGGCAAAGAGCGCCGTATTTCATAGAGATAAGGGTAGGTGCGTACTATGCCAGACGGACCTGACGAGGCTTTTCAGTCAACAGGCTGAATCCCATTATGACCACATAATTCCTTTAGCTCGTGGTGGGATGAACTGCGTAACAAACCTCCAGCTGACTTGCTCAACGTGTAACCTTGGAAAGGGAGCACGGTCGTCAAGCACGTCTCGCGAGTATGAAGTGTGGTATGATTACTAAGGTGAGTGCCTTAGTCCAGACAAGTGGCCAATCAAGCTTCAGTATGATGAAATGACGGATAATATCTGCGCAATTTTTTATCGCTTTCGATCGTTTGAATACTCTTTGGCTCAGCGCCCAATAGAGATTACCTGCTCGAAAAATGGTTGGTCATACTATCTATTGACGCGTTCCCTTGATCAGGACGGCGTGATATCAATGTGTCAAGCACAAGAACGAGACACAAGATGTAGAGGCCCGCTGCTGACATGATGAACACTATGAACTTCGTTGACCTGTTTTCCTGCGGCGGCGGGATGTCGACGGGTTTCACAAGGCAGGGCGATTTTCGGACAATCGGAGCTGTGGACCTTGAGGTCGCCAAACCAAGCTACGGGATTGGCGCGACCAGCTGCAACGATACTTATGAAACCAACCTTGGGCTTCGGCCACTTTCTGCCAATCTGGCAGACACTCCACCCTCGGAGATTTCGTGCCATTTTGGCTTTGCGGCATCAGACGTCGATGTTCTTATCTCATGTGCTCCTTGCACTGGTTTTAGTCAGAAAAAAGCAAACAACCATGTCGAGGATGATGATCGAAACAAGCTCGTTGAGCGCACAGCGCTTTATGCTGAGGCATGGAAGCCGCGCTATGTCATCATCGAGAACGTCAAAGAACTGCTCAGGGGAAGGCACAAACACCATTTCCAAGGTCTTCATAAGAAACTGACTGGATTGGGCTATGAGGTCTTTGCCGAGATACACAATCTGCGCGACTTCGGTCTGCCTCAGTCACGTATCAGATCGCTGATCGTTGCTAAACTTGGCGCTCCTTTTCATATGGACCTGCCATTAACGAACCGTGCCGCTACTGTCAGAGATGCAATTGGTCATTTGCCAGTTTTGGAAGCAGGCACAACAAACCCGCAGGACGCAATGCACACCTGCCCAAAAATTGGCGGTGTATCGTTAGAAAGAATGCAAGCGATACCTAAAGATGGTGGTAGCTGGATTGACCTGACAGAGGAGCAAGCTCATCTGCGTATCCCAAGCATGAGGCCAGAAAAGCCAGGCTCATTTCCTGATGTCTACGGGCGACTCTCCTGGGACAAGCCAGCACCAACAATTACCAGAGAGTGCAGCCATCCTGGAAACGGACGATATAGCCACCCAGAGCAAGATAGACTTCTCAGTGTGAGGGAAATGGGGCTGATACAGGGCTTCCCGGCTGACTATCAGTTTGAAGGGAGTTTGTCTTCCAAGTACCGACAAATCGGTGATGCGGTTCCGCCCACGATAGCGACAATGATTGCACAAGCCATTACTGATGACGTCGCTGGTAAAACGTCTCGCTCCAATGCAAGCCAGTTCAGCCTAGCAATCTAACCGGGGCGCCCAAGTTCCCACCACGCGTGGAGTGGACAAAGGTCTACGTCCAGACCGGAGATAGTAATCTTCTCGACACTGCCGTCCAAGACCAGCCGAAACGCCTTACGACCGTTCATCATAACGTTTGCACCCGTGCCTCCGGCCTTCGTTAGCTTGCTGAAGTCATCAGACTCTAGGTGCGCGACTAGCGCTAGAACTTCCTTGGGTATCTCTCGGAGATCGTAGCGCACTCTCTCCTCGTCGCCGTAGCTTCGCAGAATGAATATGCGTTCATATTCTTCAAGGTGCGACAGGATGCGGAGTCGAACCTGTTCTGGTGCGTCAACGTGGCTGTTGAGGTCCCTTATCCATCGAGCCTCCATCAATTTGGATATGGTGATTTTCTTCTGGTTGAGACCCTTTGCCGCCTCAGTTTTGAGTGAGTAAGCATGGCCGTCGACTTCAAGGTCTGCACCACGATTGACCATGCTGCCGGTTAGGCCAGCTTCATGTCCTGATCGTTGAAAGGAATGCTCCAGGATATGCTCGAAGTTTTCTTTTTTCAAAGCGACACCGCTTGAAGCGTGATGAGCTGCAAGCCTGGTCGAGAAATACTCAAAGGCATCCGCGTCTAAAAAATCAAAGCGAAGGTGCTCACGTTCCTGCTCTTCCGCAAACTTGGAGATGATTCCTTTCAGAACCTCTACCTGAATTGGCGAGAGGCTACGGAGCGCTTCGATCGTCTCATCGATGTCCTGCCGGTTACCTGTCTCGCCCGTCATTTAGTCTGCCAAGCCCCTGAGTTTGGGAGACTATCGGGTATCGATGATGCCAGGTCAAGACACTCACTCAGGCTTCAGGTCCGGGGCCCAAGGGTCACCAGCCTGCCTTCGGCGAACCTCGTTGTCAGTCGGAATTCTCTCGCCACGATGCCGCAAGGCTGTCCTCTCGTCGCCCGCAGCTCGATCCTTTACGTCGGCTAACGGGAATGCCGAACGCGCTAACTCTAAAGCCTCGGCATTTGTCTTCCAGCCACGGAGAGCTTGCCGAATGACTTCCTTGGGCGAATCTAGTTCGGGCGCCGCACCGATCCTATCTGCACTTTCTGACTCGCCATGCAAGACAAGGTTCCTCAGTCTATCAAGGTCTAAGCCGGGTGCGGCACTATTCGTCTCAACATCCTCAAAGTCTGCCTTCATCTTCGCACGGTAATGATTGATCGTCGTGAGTGTTGTCTTTGCTTGAGGATATAGCAGTTTGATAAAGGCGAGGGCTTCGCTATCTCTGGCCCCCAATCTGATTAGTTGCCTTGCGGCTTCGCCGCTACCCTGCTTTTTTTTCACACCAAAGACCCTCCAAATGCTTTTGCCCGTATGGGTTGAGTTTAGTGGGCGATCCTATCGCTAACAAGGGGTTGGAGGGTCGTGGGTTTCGGAGTCGCATTCAACTGTTAACCATTTTCGCAACGCGGCAACGAGGAAAGCCCACACCAATTGATGATGCGGGCCTGATCGACTTCTGTATTTATTGGCATTTATGGCGACAGTCCACATGTATGGCTTACAGGTTTTCGATGATTTTGGCCGCGACGTGACGCCGGTGTCGCTTGTCGGGAAAGCGATAGGCCACATTGAAAACGGGCATGCAGTTGTCGATTGGAAACCCATACTCACGACCGCGCCACCCAAGATGAACGTGGGCGGAGAGGCCAGAGGCGGGCCAGTCATGTTAGAGATGCGAGGCTGCATTTCCTGTCGCCGGATCGGGGGACATAGGATAGGAAATCACCTGATCAAAACCGGAAAGTGTTTTAGAAACAATACATTGGTATTGCAGGCGGGACATCAGGCCCAAAATGGGCCCGGTTCTGTAGATGATATCAGGAAATTTGGATTGAGGATGGCCTATCGGCCATCCACCAGTTTCTTGTGTGCCTCGGCCACATCCATTGAAGTGATACCACCGCGTTCCAGTTCCTGTGCATCATCTCGGGCCTGCATGAGTGCTTTGCCAATGTCTGTTTCAAGCGCACGAATATAGGCTTTCTCGAAGGTCTCCCCATCCTGCTGGACAGATTTTGCCAGCTTGTCGAGTTCGGCTTCTGCTGTCTCTCGGTTTTTGGCCGCTGCTTTCTTAATGTCATTTGGGTTGGTCATGGTCTTCTCCATATTTGCGGCCGCACGAGCGGTCTCCACTAGTTGTTCAAGCTGCTCGACCTCTTGGGCCAGTTCAGCAACTTCTTGGGCTTCGGCTTCATCACGGGCCAATCGTGTCAGAGCGTCTTCCAAGTCTTTCCTGCGCTGCTCTAGTTTGGCCAATTCGACAGCATGGCGTTGTCCTTCGGTACTCATAGGTTTGTCTCCATTTGATTCAGCTCAGCCATGGCCTCACGGGAGACATTAGGTTGGGGGGATGATGCTTTGATGCGAAGCAGTTCGACCCGCAGGCTTTCAGCCACCCGTCCTTCGGCATCCGTCAGGGTTGTGGCATGGCGTTCACGGATTGGGGTATCGATGCCCAAAGACCGAGCAAAGCCAGCACCACCCGCCGCAATCAGTGCTTTGATCAATGGTTCAGCAGAGCGGTTGTTGGTCAGGGCGCGTTCAACAGCCGTTAAGTCGCCGCCTGCACCTGAGACTTGGCCCACGTCTTTGCGCAGGACGTCTGCATAGGCGCTCCAGTTGGAAGCTAAAGCAATGAGTGTTTTGTCGACAGATGCCGCCAGTTTTGCACGTTTGGTTGTGGCATCGAGTGCGGCTTCGGCGCGACGACGCCGGTTATTACGTTCTGTGCTTTCAGCAATGCCGCGTGTCCGGTCTTCAAGCTCAGAGATTGCATCATCTACAATGGAAATACGTTCCGCCAGAGCAGCGGCTGTCCCAGCGGGCTTCTGGCCGACAATTAGGGCGTCGCGGGCCTCGGCACGGGCATTTTCTAGTTCACCCATCAAGCGCTCTCGTTCGAGTTGAAGCTCTGTCAGCCGGGTTTCAATGTCATCTTTGTCTTTCATCAACATATCCTCGGTTTAGTCGGGGGACGAATGGCTGAGGGCGAAACCGCCGCAGCCATCCGCTTGTCGAGATTAGAAAAGGAGATAAACAACCTCGGCATGACCGCAGATTGTCGTGTCAGCGAGGTGCGGGGGACCAGCGTTTGACGTTGAGCTGTGAAATGCTGGCTTAGCCACTGCCCATGAGGTCCAGTTCCATTTGTCGGATCAGATCGACCGGGGCTCCAGTCGTCGTCAGAAATTGGCCTGGGTTGTCTTGAATATCAGATCGGTATGAACGCCATACCCTCGCGTTGGGGCAATCCAAACCCCGATCAAGGAAAGCTTGCATCGCAGGCGTCACCCATCCCCGTGGGAATTTGGTGGAACCGTGACAGTACCACATTGAGACCAACAGCCTGACTGCATTTGCTCGCATGGATAGGCCCATCTTTGGGGTGTATTCACCCAGAGCTTCGGAAACCAATGCCTCTGCTATGGCTTGAGTGTCCTGGTAACGAATGGCAGGGAGCGGGGGCTGTGGGCGTGGTGACAATGCAGCCATTTCGGAACCTCTCGCCTTTGCAACATACGCAAGTACATGCCGTGCTGTCGTTGTTGCGTAAGCCAACGAGCCGATTGGGCCTGTGTTCGGGCCTAGAGTTGAGAGCTTTTCAAGTATTTGATTGGTATGGATTATTTGGGGCGATTAAGGGGCATTGGATTAGCAATCACTCATACCATGGCGTTTGACGGATGTGGGCGAGCAATTTAGCCCGCTTGTCTTCGCCAAGGTCATTCCTGGTTTCAATCGCCGCAATGGCCTCATCGCGTATCTCTGCATTCCGCCAAGGCACTGCTTCCATCTTGGATTGCATTTCTTCCAGCAAGCCAGTGTCAGGTGCATTGATATGGCCCAGCGTTACCCGACAGGTAATCGCTCCACCTTCAAAGGGAAGCGTTGCCACACCACTTGGCAGGACATAGCAGGTTTGGACTTCAGGCCAATCAGACATTTATGGTGCCCTCGTCTATTTCGGATACGAGTTCAGCATCGACCACATCGAACGTCATCGAAGGCCTGACAAGCTTTGGTATCGGCTTGGGGGCAGTATGAACATGCGTGTCGTTTTGTACCGTGATTGATGTTGTGGCTGCCCCATCAGCAGAAGGCAGGGCTTTATCCAGAAGCTTGATCAACACACGGGCATCAACATGGGAAACGTCATATTGCATGACCTTTTCAAAATTGTCGTCCAGAACGGGCTGACCATTCTCATCAAGCACTTCAATCCAACGCCCCAAGCTCATTGTACGGGCAGTTTCAACGACTTCTTCCCGCAACCCATCCAGGCTGGCATGCAATGCGAGGTCCCACGCTGAGGCCACTTCTGGGTCTGTCAGACGCCAATGGTATGCAGCACTTCGGCTTATGCCTGCACGCTTGCAGGAAAGTTTGACATTGCCCGTTTGAGCCAATGCAGCCAGAAATTCCCGCTTGGTTTCAATAGTGGTGGGCTCAACACGCCGATGGCCTATTTTCTTGGGGCCGCTGAGTTGCCGTCCATACATGTCGTTTCTCTCAATGGCTATTTGAAGCCTGGTAGCTGATTGCTTGATTGATGATATTGATTGTGGTGCCAGAGTGTCGTGGAATTGAACTGTGGGAAACCAGCGATGCGTGCAGCTGCTTTGGACACGTGCACAGTGGGCGTTTGGCCATTTGATCCAGATACACCCTGCCTGCTGCCGAAAAACACACTGAAATAATGACTTTAAGGGGTCAGGCCGGTCAGGCCGGTCGGGGTTATTTCACATACACTTTATATATACGGCTTTTTGTTTTTTATTCTTATAGCGATAACTGAAAAATAACCCTGACCACCCTGACCCCTTTACCAAATGGATAAAAAAGACATTCCGAAACATGCGCTTAGGCGATCAGGGGTAGAGCCATCCACCCCTGATCTACCCCCGACCGGCTAGCATTCATGCCTGGCCGCTTTGGATTTTCGGTGAGCATTTCGGCAAATAACCCTGACCGCCTTGAACACGTGTACAGTGGGCGTTTGGCCTGCAGAGGCGTCAATCGAGGAAATCGTCTGCAGGATCAAATGGCAAAGCAGCCTCATCAAGCTGGACACGCAAGCCTTTTATGTTCTGCACGCGTCGGCCATTGGCTCTGCTACGCTTTTCCATATCGTCCCGAAATTTTCCAGATGAGCGTAAATCCCGCCAAAATATGCTACTATCTGCACTGAGCCGACCGTGACCCTGACAATAGCGTTCAAAGGCTTCATAAATGTCCTGCTTGGGAGTGGTTGCTCTAGGGTCTTCAATCAGGCATTCAGATGCAAAGGCAGTGACCGTTGAGGCTTCACGCAGTATCTCTGCTTGCCGTCCTTTGATGGAGGATGGAACAAGGAATTTTCCGCGTTTTGAAAGGCACCTGGCAGATTCAAGACATTTGTTCAAAACACCAGCAGCTTCTGGCAAGAGGTCCCGTTCAAAGAGCGCAGTTTCTTCACGTCCCAGAAACGAACGCCGTGTTTCCATCAGCACCATTCTGGTGGCAATTGTCCCTGTCAGGTCCTGCATGAGTATGGGTTCATTGGACATGAGCAGCCACTGCACGGGTAAATAGCCAACGAAATCCTCCTTGAATTTTCGAGCGACGGTTTGGAGATCACCGCCAGATGTGGATAGTAAAAGTTCGGTCAAGGCAGACGTTTTACGCCCACGTTCAAGCCGAGCATCCCCCACAATGGCTGCCTTTCTGCCAATCAAAGATTGCAAGCCAAAGCCGCCTTCCGCAATTTGTTTGATGCGCGGTGACGCCACAGAACCTTTCCCCAAGAGCCTTGTGAGCATCAGGTTGATTGTGCCTTTACCCGATCTGGGTGGGCCAAAGAGCTGGAATATCTTCTGAAACTTGTTCTGCCCCGTAAGAATGCAACCCATGACTTCATGCAGCAGATTGATTTGTTCCAGATCACCATCAAAAATCTCATCCAGAAACATATCCCACATGAACGTTTCAGCATTAGGATCATAGGCAACATCAGAGCAATCGGTCGTAACGAACCGTGGTGTCGCTTCAATCAGTTCACCAGAACGCCAATCCAGCAGCCCATTTGATAGCGGCAGAAGGTTGCGTGGGTCAGGATCATCATCACGCTTGTCACGCCAAAAAGGCAGTTCTTCGACACCTTTTTGCAAAGTCAGGTGGATCATGGCTTCACGAATATCAGCCGACATTTTTGTATTCAGGTGGAGCGGCTTTTCCTCAGGACCGTCTTTCCCCTTATGAATATAGGTTCGACCATCGAGCGCAGACCAAATCATTTCTTTCAGTTCATCATTTTCAAGTTCCCGGTAGCGGTTTTCCTCAGGTACATATTCCAGCCACAGACCTAAGGCTTTAACCAACGCTGAACCAGATATGGCCTCGGCTGCGAGATGGCTGGGGGCAATGCTTTGCAAGATATTGCGTGTGTCCAAGCTCATTGTGATGCCTCCAGATTTGAAAGGTCATCTGGGAAATCATAGTGAGGGCGACGATCTATCAGATGCGCAGCCCCAGCGTCACGCATGAACATATAAAGTGTGCCAAGGCCGATGCCGTGGCGGCGCAAACTGTCCCACCGATAGGCAATCTCAGGTCCATCGGTTGAATAGAGCGGATCGGCTGTACACCATTCAACAAATTCCTCTTTGGCATCACCTGCGCTTGCGTGGTGACATGCCATCATCAGTTGCAGCCATTTGTCATGATCCCGAAAATCTTCTGGGTCTAGTTTGGCCAAGATTGCTGCAATTTCTTCTGGTGGATGTTCCCCTATACCTTGGCCTGACAGGACAACAGGTCGTTTTGGTCTGCGGATGAGGCGTAGAAGCTTTTCGGGTGCCTCGGGTGCGCCTAGCCACAAGTCATCTGGCGCCGAAGACCAGGTGTAAGGCTTGCCAGACGGATGTAATGAACCTGGGGCAACGACTTGCCGGCCAAAGGTCTTGAACTCAATCCCTGGCACATCAGGCAATCCGTCAACAACGGGCAGATGAGATGGTTTGGTCATGTAGAGATGCAAGCCACCCCCACCAGTTAGCACGGTTGGAAAATGGTCTGGGTTGAGGCCAATGGCTTTCAATGCAGGCAACATTCCTTTTTGCCCACCGTCAATGTTCCTTGGATCAACATCCACCACAAGATCGCTTGTTGTGAGGCGCACGCCAACATTGCCACCTTTTGCGGCATGTTCCAGTGCGTCAGCATTGCGATACGGGCGTGTTGTCCAATCATTGTGGATTGGTGATTTCCCCCGGATGCGCAATTTGCCTGTGCGCGGGCACTTCGTTTTAGCATCCCATGGATAAAGAGCGATGAGAGTGTATTCAGCACTAGAAAGCACGGCCATTTGGGCTGGGTCGGTTTTTCCAGTCATATCAGCTTCTCCCTGCAATATAGGCTTCAACGGCCAATCTGGGATAGAAGACGGCTGTGCCATGTTTGATGAAATCAGGCCCGGCATCGGACGACTGGCCTGTATTGCGGCGGCTTCGATAGACCGCCAAAACGGTTGCTGGATGACCCGTCATACGAGCTGTTTGGGCAGGGGTGAGTAGATCATACAACGATGGTGTGGTTGGGCAGGGTGGTGCGTTATCTTCATTGTGACAGGACATGGTATATGCTCCTTGTGTTCCTGATTGAGCGGGTCGTTTGATGGTGGTCTTGCGACCCGCTTGTTACGTTCAAACAGTGTCGCAGCTTGGCTGCCTCGTATGCCAACGAGGGACGTGGGGATGTCCAACGCTGGCAATCAGGCGACCTGCGATCACTCAAAGACAAGATATCAGGGGGGCATAGTGCGGGGATATCAACGAATCGGGTGTGCGTGCGCTGACTTAACGGGTTGTTAGGGGCACGCCGACTGAACTCACCAGCCCTGGTAGGGCCGTAGTCCTGAACGTTGACCTTGGGGACCCGTAGGGAGATAGGAGGTTTTCAATCGGCCCAGGGCGAGGCAAACCAAGTCACGGTCATTCCAAAATAGGTCTATTTTGGAATGTTCTAGCGCAACTGACGGCTCTGCAAAGTGAATGCGGCCATCGGTACGGCGTACCTCGTGAGGCATCTCGCAGACAGGAAACACGTTGGCGTAAAGCGCCACAGTCCACAAAGTCATAGGGTGATCATGCCGCCAATCAATTTCAGCGCAACCAGCGGTCAAATCACGTTGGAAAATCTCGAAATGCGATCCCGCGATTGCTGCTTGAACAGCAAAGTCAATTCGTACTGCGTCGTGCGCAGACACCGCTTTCCCAGACCAGTTTCCAGCATCATATTTGCGGATCAGCTCACGCGTATGAGTGCTCCTGCTCATTGAGCCATTCATTGCAACGCCTCATGCCGTCTTTCATCCATATAGGCTCGAAGATCAGCAACAGAGTAAAGGACGCGAGTACCGACACGGTGCACGGCAGGGCCTTCGGCATTCATGCGCCAGAGGTCCAAGGTCTGGCGGCTGACACCAATGAAGTCGGCAGCTTGCTTGATGTTTAGGTATTCTTTTGGTGGTGCAGTAATTGCCGTTTCAATACGCTCAAGGCGTTCCAAAATCTCTTGTTGTTGCATGTCTTGGTTCCCATGGGTTGATTGACATGCTTTGATTTTGACCTTGTTGCAGCCTGATGTAACCCGTTGTTATTTAACCATTAGATTCATTTATTGCCATGAAAACGGAGTTTGTCTTACTCTACACTTAGTCGTAATTCATCCAAAAGTCGTCGAAGTCTTCTGGGGCACCGAAATCATCAGGTAGGTGCTGAAAGTCTTGAACATTCAATCCGGCCTCTTCTTGTTGGGCAAAAACTTCAGGGGTTAAGCGCCAGCCAGAAAACGCTGTTACGTCGAATAGATGTTGATCAGTCAAATAAAATTCAACGCTGTTGTCCCGCAAGCTATTGTACAAACTGTTAGCATCATCCGCGGTCCCCAGTTTTGAAAAAGCGGGGCTTGTGTCCCAAGCTCTCCGTTCAATCTCATAGAGTGGAAGCCATGCCCCCGTTCGAAAATCGGCATCGCTGTAACGGCGCCTTAAGGCAGGTTTGTCGATCGTAAACAAACCGACATGACTGCCATGAAAAAGCATGAGGTCGACCAATTCACTGGAGACACCAACACACAGGTCACATGTTTTCCGGACTAAACGCAAATTCAGAAAAATTGCGCCATACAGGAACCACAGAAGGTTACCCACATCATTTCGCCTCGCACAAATCTCCACTCCCCAGCTAAATACCTTTCGAGTTTCCGCATTTGTGCCAAGGTGATCGTAGAATCCTAAGAGCAACGGCAGTATCCACCTAGCTTGATGGGGTGCTGCGAACAAAAGGCGCTGAAGATACTCACGAACAAGTACCTTCTCTGGGTTTCGAGCAAGCTTAAGAGAAAACCTTTTGAGCGCGTACCCGACTACGTTTGCATTCGGGTGGTCTGGTGTGATTTCGTATAACAGTTCGAAGAAATGCTCTACGAAATGTTTACCTGTTTGCTCTTCCAGAATGTCAAATTGCCTTTGAAAGTTAGTTGGCACAAATGCCAAACCGGCGTCGACTGAGGTTTTAAAATCATTTAGCCTGAGCTCATAGCGGCTTATAGTTCGTACGAATTGGCTTTGCGCGTTCTCCAACTCGCCTATTTCGAACCCACCAATCTGGTAATCATCAATGTTATGAAAAACTTGATTGGAGGTGATGCCAGATTCTCTTGTGCAAAGCTCAGAGTCGATACGGGCTAGAATCATTTCAGATATGATCCTAGAGGTGTCCGGTCCAATAGGTATCCCAATAGTCTGTCGTTGGTTGCAGTTTCGAACGAGCTTATCCAACGTGTCACTCCAGTGACCTGATAAGGTATGAGCTCGATACCTTCTCTTTGCTTCCTGCTTTCCAAGTGCTGCCCAAGGGATGGAGTGGGTATAAACTGAACCATAGAACCTATTTATGTCCACGGTTAGGATTGACGGAAAGCTACTAGCCAAATGCTGTTGGCTTTTTCGTTTTGCGGCTAACGATGCTGTTTCAATAGCCCTACCGTTTGCAGCTATCGGTGGAAATTTCGGCCTTGCGCCTGAACATGAGCTCAATCGTAAAACAGAAGTTATTTGGCTCCAATTTTCAGCAACGAAATTTGACAGTAAATAATAGCTGCAAGGATTGATTACCCCAAATGTTCTAAGGACAGCTCGAAATGTCGCTCCATCAAAAAATGTCGTGCTGCCATAGTAACTGTTAGGGGGGCTTAAACTCGTAGCTGCGGCGCTGAAATTTCTTGTTTGGAAAGGCGGTGGAAGCTCGGCTGGATAAAAGCCGCGATCAAGCAGTCTCGCTAAGCGAGTATTTTTCGACATCAACTACTCTCCAAATCAGTAAACTATGCATCCTCGGTCCAGTGGGTACATTCCGCGATTTTTAGCAACCAAAAGCAACCTGAAAGTCATCATCATCTTCAGGAAACACCTCAGGGATGTTCCGAATAGGGGCAACATCACCTTTGGGTTCACACAGGCTATCTGGCAAAACTGAATGAGTTGTCTGATTGTCGTTGTCTAAACCCAGCCAACCTCGTGCAAACTTTTTCCTGTGCTTCCCGCATATGCCCCAAAAGATGCGCCCGTGTCACATAGTTAAACGACACATGCGGGTTGGCATGGTTCAACAACAACGTCACCGTTTGAAAATCCACCCCGGCCTCCATCGCATGCGTCCGGTAGGTATGGCGCATCATGTGAGGGGCATAAGGAAAGCCCTTTGTTCGCGACATATTTTCGATGTGGCCACTTTTTGCGCCAGTTGACGGAAAGACGAATGGGCTTTCCAGCGGCCTTGTCAAATCTCGCACTTCACCCAATTCTTGAATGAGCAACCGAGGCAGGGGCATTTTGAATGCTTTGGCCTCACCACCCTTTGGTGACGGAACCGACAGAACACCATCTTGGTCCAGATGTTCCCATTTCATCGTTTGTGCGTCGCCTCGACGCAAGCCAGTCAGCAACATTACCAACCAACAGCCGCGACGCACCCGATCTTCCAGATCATCCAGTTGCTGCCACAGCAAAGGCATATCATCTGGTCCAATTGCCCAGTCCCTTGGTCTCTCTTGGTTCATGCGAACGCCCCGAGTCACCGGATTGGGCGGCAAATCATGCGTTCTGGCGGCATCGTTGATCAGAAGTTTGAGAACCCGCATGGCGCCATTGGCACCACATGGTCCTGCCTTGCGGGTTAGTTTCTCATGCAATGCCCGCACTGTGGCGCGATCAATCCGATCCACGGGGATTTTCTTCAGCGTTGAAAGCGAGCCATCCACCTTTGCTTTATACCACGCCAAAGTTCGTGTGCTGAGTTCCTGACCGCGTGTTGCAAAGTAAGCGTCTGCGACCTGCTTGAGGTTCGGTATCGTGGCCTTAGGCGCTCTCGGGTCTTCGCCACGACGAAGTATCGTGCGTAACTCGTGCGCGCGTTCTCGGGCTGATTTCAGCGACACCTCGTCCGTGCGACCAATGAGGATAGATATATAGCGATCCGTTCCGTCATTGATCCGACCCACTAATTTATAGCTGGCACTGTTCTTGCCAACGACGATCCGAAGGCCGCTGACAGAGGCGTCATATATCTGTTTGCCCGGCTTTTGGTCATGGCGGATTTTGTCCACCACGCTTTGCGTGAGTTTGGTTGCCATGAGGCGTTTCTCCTATGCAATCTGACGGTTAGCCCGAACTCGGGCCCGTTTCTGATTAGGTGGCCTCAGGTCGTTCTGAGGCGCATAAGAGTTTTATGTCGTGTATATATGGACTTGCGGACCGCTATAAGGCGCAAAAGGCCGTAAAAAGTGCCCTGAAGCAAAACTTAAAATCTGTTGGGCGAATGCCCGTGTGGGTTCGACTCCCACCGCCCGCACCAAACTTTCACAAAATACATGTTGGCCAACATAAGAGAGAAGAGGAAGCCATGCCCGCTGCTGAGAAACCTTAGCCCTCGCCATACCGGATCTGGCATCGGCACAAAAAAAACGCGCCCCGAATGGGACGCGCTTCAAAAATCAATTGGCAAAACCTATGCAGCTTCGGCTTGGCTCCGGCGCTCGCTCTCTTCGCGAGACAGCGCAACAGACGTCCGCACGCCATTGCCTACGAAAGACATCAAGCCGGACACAACCCGCTCGTTGGGGTCGATGCCTGCGCAGCTTAGCACCTCACGGCCATCACGAGACCGCGCCCAGCGGGCGATTTGCTCGGGGCCGTTGCCATATTTTTTATCATCTGCAATCGCATCATCGAGTGCAGCCAGAACAACAGCCGCAAACAGCTTGCGCGCACGTTGACCTTGTTCGAAGTTGAAAGCGTTACCATCAACGAAATCAGCAGCCATTTCGTTTCCTTTATTTTTGCTCTTGTATCTTTGGGCGTGAAGAGGGTTGTGACACATGTTTTCCGATTCGTCATTGCATTTTTGGAATGCCACCTATGCGCTGAGCGCATGACTTAACGTCACTGTTAACTATATTTAGCTATCTTGCCTCCCATTCCCTCCCCAGATATAGGAATGAAAACAATCCGATCAACCTTTTGCCTAGGAAATGACACAATGCCAAAGATTAACGGGAACGAAATCCGTGGCGGATATATTTTAGAGCACAACAGTGGTCTTTGGATCGCCGTGAAGGTTGATCACGTCAAACCGGGCAAGGGCGGGGCCTTCGCTCAGGTCGAGATGAAGAACCTGCGCAACGGCTCAAAACTGAACGAGCGTTTCCGCAGCGCCGACAAAGTCGAGCGTGTTCGCCTTGAGCAAAAAGACCAGCAATTCCTATATGAGACCGACGGAATGCTGACCTTCATGGACACCGAGACCTATGAGCAGGTCGAGATTCCTGCCGACCTTTTGGGAGATCGCCGCCCGTTCTTGCAAGATGGCATGATTGCTGTGGTTGAATTCCATGATGAAGAAGCGCTCAGCGCTTCCCTGCCTCAAAAAGTTACCTGCAAAGTTGTCGAGACAGAGCCGGTGATCAAAGGGCAGACAGCCTCCAAAAGCTTCAAGCCCGCTGTTCTGGACAATGGTGTACGCCTCATGGTGCCGCCATTTGTTGGTGTGGATGAGGATATTATCGTCGATACAGAGTCGATGGAATACTCCGAGCGCGCCTAACCCCTAGACCCGCGCCCAGCCGTTCGGCGTAATATCTGGGTTAGACAGCTTCGGGTCAGCAAACCACTGCTCCGGAGCGACAACTCGTTTATCTTGGTTTGCGTTCAGCCACGCCCCCCACCACGAAAACGTCGAATTGGCGATGACGTTGTGACGGCACGCCGCAATCAGGCGCATATCCTCGTAGTGCTTATCCGAGCCATTGTGCCCCGCGACCCGCATCTCGAAGGGCAGCTCGAGGTTTTCGCGCGCCCAAACCGGGTCATCGGAGAACACAAACACCACTGGCTCGTCTTTCATATGCGCGGCGATATGCGCCAAGGCGCGCTCGTAATAGGCGGCGTCACAACTGGCATGGGTTCCCGCCCCCTTGCCCGAGACATAATCCCCACGGCGCAAGTGCAGCGATACGGACGGAGCAGATAGGATGTCATCGGCCCAACGCTTGTTCTCGTCACTAGGCGGGGTAATAATTTGCAGCTCGTCACGAATGGTTTGCGCATGATCTGCAAAATACCGCTCTGACTGAAAATACCCATGCAAGTAGGCGTCGCCTTGCAGCGCGGCAACTGACGCATCAAAGCCCAAGCCACGCTCTCGAAAAAGCTTGGGCGCACCACCAAAGTAGCGCCATGCCGCATAGCGCAGCGGCTGCGCCTTATCAGGCGGAAGCAGGGCCGGCTCCGCCACACTCCCCGCAATATTAAAATGCCCAAGCGCATAGGCCCAATGATCCCCTTCAGGGGCCAAACGCGCATCCAACTGGAAACTATCACCCGCCCGCAGCGCCAAAGCCCGGCCCGTTGCATATTGAAACAACTGATTGCCCAACCCGCCAAATATGCGTGATGTGATCATGCCTTATCCTTCATCTCGTAAAATTACAGCGGCCCGTAAAAAACTATCAGAATAAATCACTGCACGATGGTAATTTTCTTCTACTGCGGCTGCGCGGCGCTCGTAATCCTCGCGCGATAGCTTGCGCAGGGCTTTCTCCAGCGCCCCTTTATCATCACAAACAATTATCCCACCCATATCGAAGTATTGGCTAATGCCAGCCGCCCCCCAATAAAGCGGCACAGCGCGGCATAACAGGGCATCAATCAATTTCTCTGAGGCATAGGACGCCTCTTGGCAGTTCTCGATCACGACCGAGTAGCAGAACGGCGCAAGCCCGTCCTCCTTTTTGTCGAGGGTCACATACCCCCGCCCCATGACCTCCACATCAAGTTCGTTTCCGCGCACATAGTTGACGGCATCATGGCGTAATTGATGACCGGGGAGGTCCCGCTTTTTCGAAGCAATCAGGGATGCCAACTTGGTTTTCACAATTTTCAAAGCACACAGCCCTTCAACAAACGCTCTGGGCGGCCCAGCGGCCAGATCAAGTCGTCCAGCGGTAAATTCGCGATGCCAAAAGTAGGCCAGACCCCATAGGGCACAATTGCGTAGGCAGGGCTGTGGGGTTTCATTTACGTCTCGTCACCCTTGGAAGGGTTGATTTATAGGTGGCTTCCGGATGTGGTGGATGGCCCAGCGTTGCCTGCCAATACCCTGCACCGCCGCGCTTAAGCCATAGCGGGATACACAGCACCAGCCCCACAATGAACCCGCCCGCATGTGCCCAATACGCTACGCCAGCTTCGACCGAGCCAAGGTTGATGACCCCGTTGAACAACTGCAACGCAAACCAGATGCCAAGCATCACCCACGCAGGCACCGGAAACACTTTGAAAAAGATGACTATGATCAGCAAAATATCGACTTTGGCCTTCGGGAACAGCAGCAAATACCCCCCCATAACGCCCGCAATTGCGCCAGAGGCCCCGACCACAACAATCGGGCTGTCAGGGTCCGCAAGGATTTGCCCAATATCAGCCCCGATCCCCGAGACCAAATAGAATAGCGCAAAACCGATGTGACCCATCTGATCTTCAAGGTTGTCGCCAAATATCCACAAAAACAACATGTTACCGGCTAAGTGCATCAAGCCGCCATGCAAGAACATCGAGGTTACCAATGTGTAGCTCTCGACCCCATTGGTGACCTCAACAGGGCGCATCCCCCATGTGTCATAGAAGGCGGATAAGGCCCGCTCGTCGCCAAACAGTGGCCAATATATTAGAAACACCACCACGTTCACCGCGATGATGCCATAGGTTACATAGGGCGTGCGCTCGGACGGGTTGTGATCACGAATTGGAAACATAAATCAACGCTGACGGATTGGGCGCGGAGGGTCAAGCACCCACCTCCGCCAGCAAGGCCGCATTGCCGCCTGAGGCCGTCGTATCAATACATGTGTGACGCTCTGCCAAAGTATCGCAGGGGCGCGGTGCCTCGGTCACAAGTTGCAAGATTGGCCCGTCCCGATTTGCCAAAATCTGGCGCAACCGCTGCGCCGTTTCCGCATCTCCCCACCACAGGCCGCCAGCGATATCACGCGCCTGCGTTAGATCCTCCTCTGATCCCGAAATTGCCCGGCCACCGGCCGCTTGCACGGCAACAATCTGTGCCTCGACATCTGGCCCAAGGCAAACAAACGGGCCGCGCGCATGGGTCTCGAGCCGGTTAGCTTCGCCTGTTGGCCCCGGCATCTCATCCGCCTCTTTGGCCGCGGTGAACTCCGCGCTTTTGGTGAACTTCGGCAAATACAGCGGGCCGCCCGCTTTTGGCCCCGTGCCAGACAACCCTTCTCCACCAAAGGGTTGCGAGCCAACGACCGCCCCAATCTGGTTCCTGTTCACATAGATATTGCCCGCATGCACACGGTCAACAACCGCCTGCACACGGTCATCAATGCGCGAGTGCAGCCCAAATGTCAGCCCGTACCCCGTCGCATTAATCCCGTCGATCACAGCATTCAGCTCGGAGGACTTGAAGGTTGCCACATGTAACACTGGCCCGAAAATTTCCTCTTTCATCTCATGTATGCCAGCCACCTGCATCATCGTCGGCGCGATGAATGTGCCGTCTTGCGGGGCCGTTGTCTCGTGCAACACCCGTCCCTCAGCGCGCGCGACATCAATATAGCTGGCAATCTTGTCGCGGGCAGGCCCATCAATAATCGGCCCGACATCGGTGCGAACATCCCACGGGTTGCCCAAAACCAAAGCATCCATCGCGCCGCGAAGCATCTCAATCAGTCCCTCCGCCACGTCCTCTTGCACATAGAGGCAGCGCAGCGCCGAACATCGCTGCCCCGCCGACTGAAACGCCGAGGCGATGATATCGCGGGTGACCTGCTCGGGCAGCGCAGTACTGTCGACGATCATCGCATTTAAGCCACCGGTTTCAGCGATCAGTGGCGCGCATGGGTTGCCATCACGCGCAAGGTTTTGATGAATGCGCATGGCCGTCGCGGTGGAGCCAGTGAAACACACCCCATCAACCGCAGGCTGGCCAGTTAAGGCCGCGCCGACCTCGCCCCCGCCGGGGAGCAGTTGCAACGCTGCCAAAGGCACGCCCGCTTCATGCAAAAGCGTGGTCGCCAAATGCGCAATCAGCGGTGTCTGCTCTGCTGGTTTGGCCAGAACCGCATTGCCCGCCGCAAGAGCCGCCGCAACTTGGCCGGTGAATATCGCCAGAGGAAAGTTCCACGGTGAAATGCACACGATACGCCCGCGCGCAGGCCCCGTTAGGGACAGGGCCTCATTCGCATAATACCGTAAAAAATCAACAGCTTCACGTATTTCGCCAATGCAATCAGGCATGGTCTTTCCGGCTTCGCGTGTCAGCAGCGCAAAGATGCGGCCCATGTTGGCCTCATAGAGGTCAGCGGCGCGGGTCAATACCGCTGCGCGCTCAGCCGCGGGCGCAGACCATGACTGCGCATTGGCCACGGCCTCAACTGCATCTTGCGCGCTGGCCAAATCAACGCTGCCGACGTGATCTGTTGGTTGTGCGGGGCAGTAAACCTCATGCTGCGCCGCACTTGGAAACCCGTTAACCGCAAGGGGTTTTGCCTCGGCCTGCCCCTGCTTGAATGGCGCGCGAGCTGCATCAATCCCCGCCATATCCATGGGATCAGTCCAGTCCCAACCCTTTGAATTTTCGCGGCCCGGAAAGATATCTTGCGGCAAGGTAACCGCCGGAAAACTTAGCCCCTCCGCCTCTGAAAACGGATCAACCGCGACCACAGACGCAGGCACAGCCTCATCCACGATCTGGTTCACAAAGGAGCTGTTCGCGCCGTTTTCCAGCAACCGCCGCACCAGATAAGCCAGCAAATCGCGATGCGCCCCAACTGGCGCATAAACGCGACAACGGGCCTTATGATCGCGCAGCACAATGTCGTGCAGCCGCTCTCCCATGCCGTGTAGCCGCTGAAACTCGAACGCCTCAACATCCGGCGCCATATCCAAAACGGCTGCCACAGTATGCGCGTTATGGGTGGCAAATTGCGGGTAGATCCGGTCAGCCATGCCCAGCAGCTTTTTGGCGTTGGCAATATAGGACACATCCGTCACCTGTTTATAGGTAAACACCGGAAACCCAGCCAAGCCCATCACTTGTGCGCGCTTGATCTCGGTGTCCCAATAAGCCCCCTTCACCAAGCGCACCATGATGCGTCGATCCAACCGCGTGGCCAAAGCATAGAGCCAGTCGATGACATAGCTGGCACGCGGGCCGTAAGCCTGCACCACCACGCCGAACCCGTCCCAGCCTGCCAGCTTCGGGTCTGACAGCGCCGCCTCGATCACATCAAGCGACAGATCCAAACGGTCCGCCTCTTCCGCATCAATGTTCAAGCCCACCCCACCGTGCGCAGCCAAGTGGCACAATGTCGTCAGGCGCGGCAAAAGCACCTCCATCACGCCCTTATGCTGTGTCGCCTCGTAGCGCGGATACAGGGCCGATAGCTTCACCGAGATGCCCGGATTAGAGCGAACATCGCCATGGGTTGCCGCCTTTGCGATAGCGGCAATAGCGTCGTGATAGGCGTCGAAATACCCGATCGCATCCGCATCCGTGCACGCCGCCTCGCCCAGCATATCGTAGGAATACGTGTAGCCCTGCGCCTGCATACCCTCCGCGCGGGTCATTGCTGCGGAAATTGTCTCGCCCAGCACAAATTGGCGGCCCATTTCCTTCATCGCGCGCCCAACCGCGCTGCGAATTACCGGCTCTCCCAACCGCTTAACCATGCCGCGCACTTGGCCTGCAATTCCGCTGGCATCATCATCAAGAACCTTGCCCGTCAGCATCAAGGCCCAAGTGGAGGCATTCACCAAAGGCGAAGCCGAATGCCCCAAGTGGCGCCCCCAGTTCGAGGGCGCAATTTTGTCCTCGATCAGCGCATCCATGGTGTCCGCATCCGGCACCCGCAATAACGCCTCAGCCAAGCACATCAACGCCACGCCCTCATCGGTCGAAAGGCCGTATTCCGCCAAAAAGACCTCCATCAAGCCCGGCTTTGCCGTGTTGCGAATTTGCTCGACAAGCTTCGTAGCCGCGCTGGAAATTCGTTCCCGATCAGCGGTAGACAATCCAGACATAGAGACGAGATCGGCCAAGACCTCTGCCTCGCTTGGCAACATTTTAGAGCGGATTTTTTGACGGAGGGCTGAGCCAGATGGGAGGGACATACCGGACCTTTCAGTAACAGTTATTTTCCCAACAGTACGACCCATATTGCAAAAAGCGACACTGCAATGCAGGTTATTCGCATATTACTTCCCGCAGATTCGGTAAACGGCAGGCAAAATGGCTGATGAATTAGACAACTACGACACTGCAATCCTGAAAGCAGTTTCCGCCAGTGGCCGGATCACCGTGACCGACTTGGCAGACCGGATAAACCTGTCCAAATCCCCGACCCAAACACGGCTACGGCGGTTGGAAAAAGCAGGCTATATTCGCGGCTATACTGCCCAGCTTGACCCGATCAAATTAGGCTTGGCACATATCGCTTTCGTCGAGGTCAAACTGGACGACACACGCGAAAAGGCATTGGAATCATTCAATAATGCTGTCTTATTGATCCCCGAGATTGAACAGTGCCACATGATTGCTGGCAAGTATGACTACCTGCTCAAAGTGCGCACCTCTGACATGCAAACCTATCGCCGCGTCTTGGGCGAGCACGTCAGCGCCCTGCCCCATGTCGCACACACCTCGACCCATGTCGTCATGGAAGCTGTGAAAGAGGACGCCCTTTAGCGCGGCGACTCACTTTACTTCTTGTTCCATTCACGGCACGCCAGTGATCTAGGTGAGGGGCGCACGAATGGCCAAAGCAATTATGATTCAAGGCGCGGGCTCTAATGTCGGCAAATCCATGATTGTCGCTGGGATTTGCCGTGTCTTTGCGCGTCGCGGAATGAATGTCCGCCCTTTCAAGCCGCAAAACATGTCCAATAATGCCGCCGTGACCTCGGACGGCGGCGAGATTGGGCGTGCTCAAGCCCTGCAAGCGCTTGCATGTGGCGTGGCCCCACACACCGATATGAATCCGGTCTTGCTAAAACCAGAGAGCGACGTGGGCGCCCAAGTTATCGTGCAGGGCAAGCGGCACGCGACCCTAAAAGCACGCGACTATGCCAAGGAAAAACCCCATCTTTTGGCCAAGACGCTAGAGAGCTTCCACCGCCTCGCAAAAGACGTCGATTTGGTTGTGATTGAAGGGGCAGGCAGCCCTGCCGAGATCAATTTGCGCACAGGTGACATCGCCAACATGGGGTTCGCAGAAGCCGCCAATATTCCTGTGATCTTGGTCGGAGACATTGATCGCGGCGGGGTCATTGCGCAGGTGGTAGGCACGCAAGCCGTCTTGCCGGCCCCAGATAGAAACCGCATTAAAGCCTTCATAATAAACAAATTTCGTGGTGACGTGAGTTTGTTCGACGACGGCTTATCCGAGATTATCAACCGCACAGACTGGGCCTCTTTGGGGGTACTGCCATGGTTTCCCAAGGCGTGGATGTTACCGGCCGAAGACATCATGGACATCACCTCCACTGCGCGCAGCGATGCACCTTTGAAAATCGCCGTCCCCAAGCTGTCGCGGATCGCAAATTTCGACGACTTAGACCCTTTGGCCATGGAACCGGGCGTATCGTTGGAAATCATTGAAGCGGGTCGCCCCTTGCCCGGTGACGCGGATCTGGTTTTGATCCCCGGATCCAAATCCACCATCGCCGATCTCGCTTACTTTCGCGCGCAGGGCTGGGACATTGACCTAATGGCCCACCTGCGGCGCGGCGGGCATGTGTTGGGGATTTGCGGTGGCTATCAAATGCTGGGCAAAACCATCTCGGACCCCGAGGGCATTGAGGGGGCGAAAGAAACCGTTGATGGGCTTGGACTGCTGGATGTCGACACCGAAATGGCGCCTCATAAACGCCTTTGCGAGGTTCAAGGGGTGCACTCCCCCTCGGGGGAAACCGTAACAGGGTATGAAATCCACATCGGCACGACGCAAGGCCCCGATACTGCCCGCGCATGGTTAACCATCGAGGGCGAAGCTACAGGAGCACAATCCGCCGACGAGCGCGTTCAAGGCTGCTATATGCACGGGCTTTTTGGCGCCGACGGGTTTCGGCAGGCCTTTTTGCAGCAGTTAGGCGGCACATCACAGGTTAGCAGCTACAGTGCAAACGTGGAGCTGGCCCTCAACGCATTGGCCGATCACCTAGAGGCACATTTGGACATCGAAATGTTGTATAAGTTGGCCGAGGAAACGCCAGCCACCTAACCGTTCAAATTTTATTCAAATTCTCGGGTCAGCAATGCGCGGTGAATTTCACGGCGCACAAGTTTGCGCACATTGCGCGTAATCCGCTCGCCCAGATCTCCCGTCAACTCTTGGCGCACAATTTCAGCCACGAGATCACGCAAAGCATCTTCGTCGATGATGCTTTCATCAAAATCGCCCAGATCAACTTCTGCCGCATCCTCGCCTAGCGATGCATCATCATTCATAACCGAGGCCGCTGCGGCAGAGGCAAAGACCACCTCTTCCGCTAAATCTTCTGCGGCATCCTCATGGTCGACTGTATCTTGCTCGTCCCCATGGTCAGCCGAGCTTTCATCTTCAGATGACGCGGCCTCCATAGCTTCGTCCCGGTCATCTTGCGTCTCATCTGTATCGGTGCCTTCAACATCGGTATCTTCGGCCTCGATGATGTCACTTTCAGGCGCATTATCATGGGATGGTTGCTCTTCCACCGCCCAATCCTGATCGGATTCTTCGTTCGCATCATCACTATCAGAACTCTCAGACGCGTCCTCTTCACGGTTAATCACCGCAGTTTTTCCGTGACGAATGAAATCAATGACCGGTGCACCCTCGGATGTTTCGTCATCCTCATAGTAGTCACCGTCAGCGGGTGCAGGCCAATCCGCGTGATTGCTTTCAGGCGGCCAAGGCGCAGCATCCTCGGGCACATCTTCACCAGCGCCCACTTCGTCCAAAGTGCTGCGCAGGTTGGACATATCGGCCTGCTCTGCACCTTCAGCAGCGTTTTCCGGCGCAGCCTCGGATGCATCCACCCGCAAGGCAGACGTCAATATCAATGCATCGGCTGTGGGCTTTGGTCCAGCGGCATCTGCTTCACTGATTGAAGGCGATGCAGCCCCCCCGCGGGTGTCAGAATTCGTGTCTGATACCAGCCTACGAATAGACGAAAGGACATCTTCTACATCAACATTAGTTACCGGATCGGACATATACTCAGCCTCTGCACTTTTGCGGTACGTTAACGCCCACGCCCCGACCTGACAACTGGTCGTTCAAATCTTCAGTTCTTTTGGTAGCGATTCAAAATCCGGTCCAGCTTCTTGCCGGCTTTTGAGCTGGGCACCGGAGCACCTTTGACAGCATTGTAATACTCTGCCGGATCGTAGCGCTTCACCTTAAGGCCCAGATTATTTGCCGTGAGTTGCCCCGTTGCTGCGAGCACCCCGTAAGCTGCGGAATAGACTTGGGTTTCCGACACGACCCTGTTTGTGCGCGCATCAAAGAGCGCCTGCTCGGCATCGAGCACGTCCAAGGTTGTTCGGGCCCCCAGTTTGGTTTCCTCACGCACCCCGTCAAAGGCAATCTGGGCCGCGCGGATTTGGCGATCTGCGGCCAATGTCTGTGCTTTGGCCACAGCCAAACGAGACCAACTATCGGCCACGCTTTGTTCCAGCACCAAAATCGTTTGGTTCAGACCCGATTTAGAGGCATGCACCGCAGCCAGTGATTTTCGCACCAAGGCCGACAACTGCCCGCCCTGATAAATTGGAACGTTCATCGTCAAGCCGACGCTAGAGCTGTTGTTGGTTTGGGACGAATGCGCCAAGGCGCTATCGAACGTGATCCGTGGCCGCGTGCCTGCTTTGGCGGCGGCATAGTTCAACTCGTTGGCTTTGATCTGGTGCTGCATCTTATCGACAAGCGGGCTAACCCGCTTTGCAACAGTTTTTGCCGCGTTCAACGTCTTAGGCAAGGTCGGCAAACGGGCGATCCTTTGCAAGGATTTGGCCCGATGCCCGACAGCAACTTTGTAGAGCTCGCGAGTAATTTCCAACTGCCCCTGCGCCTCGACCAAAGAGCCACGGGCTTGCGCCAGACGGGCTTCGGCCTGCGCGACATCCGTTCGGGTTACTTCACCCACCTCGAACCGATCACGCGCAGCGCGTAATTCTTGCGTAATCAACCGCATGTTGCTTTGGCGCAGTTGAACCACCCGCTGGTCACGAAGCACCTGAACATAAGCGTTCACTGCGTCCAACAGAATCAACTGCTCTTGCTGGGTCAGGTCCGCGCGAACGGCCAAAACGGTCTCTTTCGCGGATTCGACCGCCAATTCCGTGCGCCCCGCATCCCAAAGCAACAACTCCAGCGACAGCGAAATCGTCGCCGACAAATTATCACGCGACCCCGCCGGATTGCTTTGGGTGATCGTCGAGCGCCCGTTGATCTGTGGAAGCAACGCGGACAAAGCAATCGCCACGTCTTCATCTTCGGCACGAAGTATCGCGCGACTTTGCTCTAGCAGGTTCGAATTATTATAGGCTGCCGTCAGCGCGCCCGCCAATGTTTCAGCGGCCACCTGAACGGGAGACGCGGCCATAAGGGCCCCAATTATCGCGCTACTAAAAAGACGTCGTGTCATAGGAAGCCTGCCTGAAATTTACGGGTAGATTGTCTCAATCCCGTTTTGACGAGCCACTGCCCGTGTAGAACTCTTGCGTTAGAGGCTGAAAGCCGGAGCCGGAGAAAACCCCGGCAAGACGGGGGCCGTCGCGTTAAACGCTAGCCTCCAGCCGACCTTGCCACCAATTTTACGCCCCAACCGAGCCTCGCCCAAGGCACCTTCTGTAAAGATTGCGACAATTCGCCCGCCCTCTTTGAGTTGCTCGAGCACCCCATCAGGCACCGAGGACACTGCCCCTTGAATGCAGATCACATCATAAGGGCCATGCTTTGCCGCGCCTTCTGCAAGTGGAGCATTGATGACAGCGGCGTTGTCCACCCCTTGATCCGCCAGCGCAGCCTCAGCGTCGCGCGCCATATCTTCATCGCTCTCAACGGCCACGACTGCATCCGCCATATGCGCCAAAACCGCGGCGGAATAGCCAAGTCCACACCCGATATCTAGCACCACATCATCACGCTGAATATTCAGCGCGTCCAACATCTTAGCAAAATTCCGAGGTTCCAATATGACACGGGAATTCCCAAGATCAATGTCTCCGCCGGCATAGGCTACGTTACGCTTGCTTTCAGGCACAAACGCCTCTCGACGCACAGACAGCATGGCGTCAATAACCGGAAATTTCGTAACATCAGAGGGCCGCACTTGCGTGTCGACCATCATTGTACGGCTTGTAGCATTATCAATCATACTAAACTCCTTAGTCTAGTTACAGTTACTCACCGTTTGCCACAGAAACCCGGCCCTAGCAATGTTGAATTACATCTACCACGATCAGATTTTACCACCAAGTGGCTACACATACCCGTGCGAAACTTGACACCCGTATATTAAAATTCCCTTTCATCAAAAACAATCACACTTAGCAACTCATGCTGGGCGCCAGCAACTTCACTCGCGCCGCCCCCCCCTAAGTGTTAAGACTGACACTGTAAGCGGCACAATCACAGAAATTTCAGCGTATGGATGTGCCACCGCCACGGCAAACAGGATGAAATTCGATCTTGGGAATGACGATACTTCCACCTTCCCGACCTAGCAACGTCTGACGGCCCGGTGGATATCGTTGAAATCGGGTTGGGCTAAGCAAAACTCATCCCCTTTCAAGAAAGCAACCCACTCCGCCCTTGCGCGGCTCCGGTGCTTGGCCTAGAGATCGCAAACACCCTACGGCGAGTTGGCGGAGTGGTTACGCAGCGGATTGCAAATCCGTGTACAGGAGTTCGATTCTCCTACTCGCCTCCAAATCTTTTCAATGGCTTAGGGCAAAAGGCCCACTACGCGGGCGGGCCATTTTACATGTAGGTTCATTTTGCGTTCTTCTTGCTACGCTTAAGAAGATGCAATACCTCGTCCGTTCCCTCCGGTGAAGCCTGTGTATAGCGCTCAATCATTGCCGCAGCGGCTCGAAGTGATCATCCCATGCAACCCGCAATTTGTGCCAACGAAAGGCTGTGGGCCGGGAATAGCGCGTGGGTACATCCCAATCCGAGCACGGCAACAAACCACGCTCACGGATCACAAAGGCACATTCCCGCGTAACGCTATAGATCGTCCGGCAAGGGCCAGTATCATTGAGGTGTCAGGCCATCCACGGCGGCTTGTCGATCTTAACCTAAGTGAAATCGAATCCATCATCAGGAAATGCAGCCACTACATTTTACCCACACTGCCAATGCACTGCCCTGTCCCGATCCTGTCTCGATGCGAAGCACAGCTACCATAAAAATTAGCAACATAACGGATGATATAAAGTTGAAAGTAATCGCATGAATTCTACCGCTGCGGCCTGTTGAAAGTGAGGGGATTCCCCCTTGGCGCAGTGATAGCGCAATCAAAATCTGCCCACGGAAGCTTGACACATCGCTCAACAACTTGAATGCTCAATGAATTCTGGGGGGAGTTTCACATCGTTGCACTGTCATGCGCCGGTTACTTACACGCCCCTATAAACGGATTTGTTAGCCTAACAGAGAACCTAGAAAGGGGCACTCCTATGAAATTCCTACCTGTACTTACCGCAGGAATCATGTCGATTGCTGCACCAGCAATCGCACAGACAGAAATCCAATGGTGGCACGCTATGGGCGGCCGCTTGGGCGAAGTTGTCGAAGAAATTTCCACAAAGTATAACGCAAGCCAGAGCGACTACGTTCTGGTGCCGACGTACAAAGGTGGCTACGAGGACACAATGACCGCTGGCATCGCAGCATTCCGCGCCAAGCAGCAGCCCAATATCATTCAAATCTTTGACGCTGGCGCGGCCACGATCATCAACGCCAAAGGCGCGACCATACCAGTGGCCGACTTGATGGCCGAGCATGCCGGGGGCTTTGACAGCGAAGATTATATCGAAGGCGTGCGCTACTTTTACGCCGACAGTGCGGGTAAAATGATCGGTATGCCCTTCAATGCCTCGACACCGCTTTTGTACTTCAACAAAGACATCCTGAGCAAAGCCGGCTTCGATGCCCCTCCCGCCACATGGGAAGAGTTCGAAGAGATGGCCCCGAAAATCAAAGAGGCAGGCTATCAAGCGCTTTCTCAAAGCCACAGCCCATGGATTTTCTCGGAAAATTTCCACTCCCGTCACAACCTACAGCTTGCCACCGGCAACAATGGGTATGACTCGACAGATGTGAAAATTCTTTACAATAACCCCGAGATGAAGATGCACTGGGGGAAGGTGAAAGAGTGGTTGGATAAAGACTGGTACGGCTTCTACGGTCGCGGCTGGGGTGACAACCAAGACGCGTTTGTTCAGCAAAAAACTGCCATGTGGCTCGGATCTTCCGGCTCATTCGGTGGCCTGAAAAAGTCTGCTGAGTTTGAATTTGGCGCAGCCTATCTGCCATACTGGAAATCCGTTATCGATGAGCCGAAGGGCACATTTATCGGTGGCGCCGCATTGTTCGCAATGGCTGGTAAAAGTGAAGAAGAAAACAAGGGCGTAGCAAACTTCCTTGCCTTCCTGACCAGCCCTGAAATGCAGTATTTCTGGCACAAAGAAACCGGCTACGTTCCGGTTACAACAGCGGCTTACGACATGGCCAAAGCTGATGGTTACTACGAAACAACGCCTGATGCCGAAGTTGGTATTTTGCAATTGTCTCAACCGGGCGGCGAGTGGACCAAGGGCTACCGCCTTGGCTATTACGTGCAAATCCGCGAGGCAATGTATAAGCAATTCGACAATATTTTCTCAGGCTCATCTACTATAGATGAGGCCTTTGAGGAGATGGAGAAAGAGAGCAACGCACTGCTTGTGCGCTTCAACGACACCGTCAACTAAACACTTCTTTCTGGCCAGCGGGGCATCCTCGCTGGCCAGTTTTTTGAAGACCCGGAAAGTTCAATTCAATGAAGCGCGTTCAATTCGAGCACAGCCCTATTCCCTACCTTTTTGTGGCGCCGCAAATCCTGATTATCGCCATTTTCTTCCTCTGGCCTGCTGGTCAGGCTATCTACCAATCATTTCTGCTTGAGGACGCATTCGGCCTGTCCTCGCGGTTTGTCTGGTTCCGAAATTATACCGATACGGTGTTCTCAAGCGCATGGTTGCAAGCCGCTGGGTTCACCATGATTTTCTCAACTCTGGTCACGTTCTTATCTCTGAGCTTTGCCCTATTGCTCGCGGTAAAAGCCAACGAAGTGATCCGCGGTGCGCGCACCTATAAGACATCTCTGATGTGGGCTTACGCCATCGCACCACCGGTCGCAGGCCTTATGGGGAACCTGATGTTTAACCCTCTAATCGGTGACCTGTACGGCTTTATGAACGCTGTCGGGTTTGACTTTGACCATAAGCTTGACCCTGTTGATGCGGGCTTCGTCGTGATACTTATCTCGGTTTGGAAACAGGTCAGCGTCAACTTCATCTTCTTCCTCTCCGGCCTGCAAGGGATCCCTAAATCGGTGAATGAAGCCGCAGTGTTAGACTGCAAAAGTTCAACTCGACGGTTCTGGACCATCACCTTCCCACTGCTGGCCCCGACGACGTTCTTTTTGCTGGTGATCAACATCACCTATGCCTTTTTCGAGACCTTCGGGATCATTGATACCACGACCCAAGGTGCCCCCGGCGGAGCCACAACAACGCTGGTATTCAAAGTGTTCCAAGACGGGTTCCGTGGTGCAGATATCGGGGGGTCTTCCGCGCAGTCAGTGGTGTTGATGCTCTTGGTTTTGGTGCTCACCGTTATCCAGTTCCGCTTCATCGAGAAGAAGGTGCATTACTGATATGACACGTTCCACAATCACAACACATGCCATCCTAATCTGTGGCGCGCTCTTTATGACGCTGCCAGTTTGGATCGCTTTTGCCACATCAACTCACGCGCCCGAAACGATCCTACGCGAAGGCTTGCAAATCCTGCCGGGCGGGCATTTCTTCGAGACATATAACGAGGTGTTGTTCGTCGAAGGTGGGGTAATGAAGAAGGTCACCGCCATGGTGATGCTGAAAAATAGCCTAATCCTTGGGGTTGGGTTTGCAGTGGGCAAGGTCATCATTTCGATGTTGGCGGCTTATGCGATTGTCTATTTTCGGTTTCGTCTTGCGGTGCCGCTATTCTGGGTCATTTTCATGACCTTGTTGCTGCCGTTAGAGGTGCGCATCATCCCGTCTTATAAAGTCGTCGCCGATTTGGGACTTTTGGACACCCACGCCGGTTTGATCATACCGCTCATTGCCTCCGCGACGGGGACTTTCTTTTTCCGGCAGTTCTTCCGGTCCGTCCCTGATGAGTTGCTGGAGGCCGCCCGATTGGATGGCGCTACTGCGTGGGGCTTCTTCATTGATATCTTGGTTCCGCTGTCGAAAACGATGATTGCCGCGATTCTGATCATCATGTTTGTGGTTGGCTGGAACCAGTATTTGTGGCCGCTAATTATGACCACCAAGGAAGAAAATTACACCTTGGTGATCGGCATCAAACAAATCTATCAAGTCTTGAGCGAAGGCGGCGAGCTGCCGCAATTCCAAAAAGCCTTTGCACTCACCATTCTGGCAACCTTGCCGCCGGTGATGGTCGTGTTGGTCTTCCAAAATTGGTTCGTTAAGGGCCTCGTCGAAAGTGAGAAATAATGTCGGGTGTTGAACTAAAAGCCGTTCGTAAAACCTATCCAAACGGGGCCGAGGCTATTCGCGGTGTGGATATGGAAATCCAAAGCGGGGAGCTGATTGTTTTTGTTGGCCCCTCTGGCTGCGGCAAATCTACATTGCTGCGTATGGTCGCGGGCCTAGAGGCTATCTCTGGCGGTGAGATCAGTATCGGTGGTCGCGTGGTTAACGACGTCTCTCCCTCGGAGCGTGATGTCGCCATGGTGTTCCAAAACTACGCCCTCTATCCGCATATGTCTGTGCGCGGGAACATGTCGTACGGCCTGAAAAATCGCAAAATGGGCAAGGCCGAGATCGACAAGAAGGTCACGGATGCCGCCAAAATGCTCAAAATTGACGCCTTTCTTGACCGCCAACCCAATCAACTCTCGGGTGGCCAACGTCAACGCGTCGCAATGGGCCGGGCTATTGTGCGCGACCCACAAGTGTTCCTGTTTGACGAGCCGCTCTCCAATCTCGATGCCAAGTTACGCGTCCAGATGCGCATCGAGATTAAGCGCTTGCAGCGTCGAATGAACGTCACCAGCATTTATGTGACCCACGACCAGACCGAGGCCATGACGCTTGCCGACCGACTTGCCGTCATCAATGAAGGCATGGTCGAGCAAATGGGCGCACCGATGGAATTGTATTCCAATCCAAAGACGCTGTTTGTTGCCTCCTTTATTGGCGCGCCGCAGATCAATCTCATTCCAGTCACTTTTGATGGCACTGCTCTCAACAACGGCAGCCTGAAGTTGACTGGGTTCGAAAACCTACCTGAAGATACTGATCTAGTTTTGGGCGTGCGCCCTGACGTTCTCCATGTGAAATCTGATGGCCAATTTTCCATGCGAGCCGATTTGGTAGAACAGCACGGCGGCGAGAACCTGATCTACGGCTCCCTAGAGGGCGCTCTAAACGACGAGGGCGAAGAGCTGGAAATTTGCCTGAAAGCTGACAAAGGAATGCTGCCTGAAATTGACGCCACCCTGAACCTTGGCTTTGATCCCGCAACTGCATTCGTGTTCCGCAAAGATACTGGAGAGCGCTTGATATGATCGACGGTAGATTGTCAGCAGCGAAGGAAATTGCGCGCGATGCCGGGGAAATGGGCCTTGCATTCTTTCGCGATATATCCGCCCTCGACATCAAGTCAAAGGGTACGCAAGACCTCGTTTCCAATGCCGATCTGGAGGTCGAAACATTCGTGCGCGCCCGGATCACCGCCCAATTCCCCGATGATGGGATCGTGGGGGAAGAGCACGGAAACGTGGCCTCCAAGTCAGGCTGGACATGGGTTATCGACCCGATCGACGGCACCGCAAATTTTGTGCGCGGCATCCCGCAATGGTGTGTAATCTTGGCCTGTGTGCACGATGATAAAACCAAAATCGGGGTGATTTTCGAGCCCACCACAAATGAGATGTTTTGGGGCGCTGATGGTCAAGGCGCGTCTCTTAATGACACGAAAATATCCGTCGCCACCACCGACGGGTTGAACGACGGCAGCGTCGGCGTCGGCATGAACGGGCGCACCGCAACGCATATGGCCTCCGACTTGATTGCGGATTTATCCGAGCGCGGCGGTATATTTTTCCGCAACGCATCGGGCGGCTTGATGCTCGCCTATGTGGCCGCCGGGCGGTTGATCGGCTACACTGAGCCACATATGAACGCATGGGATTGCCTCGCGGGCCAGCTTTTGATCCAAGAGGCTGGCGGTCGCATCGAGACCCAAAGCGCTGATGATATGTTGGCAAATGGTGGGCGGGTGATTGCCTCTGCACCCGAAATTTTCGACGAGCTTTTGTCCATGTCCCAGACGGCATTCAAGGTGTAACCCAAATGCTGCGCAAGGCGGGAAACCATCTTATCCTGCTCACTGGCCTCGCGTTTCTAATCCTTCCTGTCGCCATCATTCTAGCCTCTTCAAGCCACGAGACCTCTTTGCTTATCCGGGATGGTTTGCAAATAATTCCCGGCACTCGGGCCATTGAAAACTACACTCAAGTGTTGCTGCTTCAGGCTGGTTTTACCGACCAGATCACGGCGCTTGATATGATGAAAAATTCGCTCATTATCGCAACAGGCGTGGCACTCATGACCACATTGTTTTCGCTGCTCGCAGCCTATGCGCTGGTGTATTTCAAGCTCCCAGTCGCAAATTTCCTCTTTTGGGTAACCTTAGCGACACTGCTCCTACCGCTCGAAAGCCGCTTCATCACCACCTTTCAGGTCACAGCAACATTGGGTCTGATCAACACCCATCTGGGCATGGTCTTACCCACGTTGGCGGTGGCTCTTGGCACATTGTTTTTCCGCCAATTATTTCTGACATTCCCCGATGAGTACCTAGAGGCCGCAAAGCTGGACGGCGCAGGGCCGCTGCGTTTCTTCGTTGATTTCATCGTACCTCTATCATGGCGCCGGGGCGGGGCTATTTTCATCGTGACTTTCATGATCGGCTGGAACCAATACCTTTGGCCCCTGATGATCAGCACCGACGAGCACCACTACACCTTGGTCCGTGGCATTCGTCTGATCGGACAAGAAAGCGGACCGGGAATGGCATTGATCATGCTGTCAATTCTACCGCCCTTGGCCCTTGTGTTCGTCTTTCAACGCTGGTTCTTTCAGGCCCTAGCCGACGAGAAAAATTCGTTCTGATGGCGGGTGCAGCCCCACTACATCGTCAGGCGAAAGCCACTCTTTTACTGCTGCTATCTGGGGTGGTTTGCAACGCCGCAATCGTTCCGTATATGGCGGTTTATATCGTCGAGACCCTGGGCAAAGACCCATGGATGATTAGCATATATGCGATGACCACCCTCACTCTGACGCTGTTTGTTAACCGCCAATATGGGGAATGGATTGATGGCGGGATGCCAGTGTCATCCCTCGTTTTGACCTCCATAGTTGCATTCGGCCTTGCCGTCTCCTCGATCTTACTAATGCCCAGCTATTGGGTGCTGGTCTGCTTTGCCAGCCCTTGCTTTGCGGTGTCCAATGCCGCCGTCACATCAATGTATAGCTTCGGCCGCCTTCTGGCCGAGCGCGATGGGCTAGACATCGCGCGCTACAATTCTTATCTGCGCGCGATGACGTCACTGGGTTGGATGATCGCACCTGCGGCCAGCTTCTACATCGCCAGTGTTTTAGGCCCTTTTGCAGTTTTCAAATTTGCCCTTGGTTTATGCGGCCTCTGGGCAATGTTTTGGTGGGCCGTACTGCACAAAGCCGCGACCCATACCGCCCCCATGACACCAAAGCCGGTGAGCACTGCGCCCAACGGGAAAAACCCGGCCTTATGGTTTGCCGCAGGTGTGTGTTTGGCTTTTGCCATGGCGCACGCAATGTCCATGAGCGCCTTGCCCCTATTCTACATCCGCGAAGCCGGGCTACCTGCCTATGCGCCCGGTGTGTCACTGTCGGTCAAAACCTGCGTTGAGATCATAGCAATTTTGCTTGCTCCGGCCATTATGGCCCGCTTCGGAGCACGCAATGCCCTGCGCATTGCAGCCCTTTTGGCGATCTGTACGTTCTTTTTGCTCGCACGGGTGACAACGATACCGCAGCTTGTTTTCGGGGCCGCACTTGAGGGGCTTTACTACGGGGTATTCGCCGCCGTCGGGCTGACTTATTTGCAAGGTTTTGCGCAGGGACGGATGGCCCGTGCCACGTCTCTATATATGAATAGCCTGTTCCTCGGGGCGCTGATTGCCAGCCCGATGATGGGGCTCGTCGCGCAATTCATAAGCTTTGGTATGGCCGTTCAGCTCTCAGCCATCTGGGCCATTTCCGCCTTTGCAATCCTGACTTTTGTGAATATCAAACCGCAGCAATAGCCGCTCTGGAGTTTAGGTGAATTTGCGGAAAAGCTTGGTTTGATCAAACATATCTTCCAGCGATTCCATCCGGTCCTTGGTATCGCCCCAGTTTAAATTCTGCATTGTGGAGATCATGGTTTCAACCAAAAGCAAGGTGGTCGCGGCAGAGTCCCAAGCCGACGGCACCACAATACGGCTGCTGAAACTAATGTCTGCAAACTGGTGAATAGGCGAGCGCCATTGGTCGGTAAAAAGGATCACCTTGGCCCCCTTGGCATGGGCCATTTCCGCCAACTTTAAGGTGTTGTTTTCATAGCGCCGCATATCGAAAATGATGAACACATCCCCCTCTTGGACATCCAAAAGGTAATGCGGCCAAGCATTCGACGTGGTTTGAATATGGGTAACATTCGGTCTGATAACCTGCGTATGAAGGAACAGATACTCGGCAAGGGTATGCGTAATGCGCCCCCCGACGATGTATAAACGGGTGTCCACATTCGCCGCCATTGCACAAGCTTTGTCGAATTTTTCAGGCTCAATTTGCCCCAGCGTGTGGCGAATATTGTCGATCACGGCATCGGTGAAACGGTTCAACATATGCTCGGATGGCGCGCCCTCGGTCCAAGTATCATGCTTGGCGATCGGGTTTTTCACCTTGGCTTTCAACTCCTCTCGAAGCTCGGCCTGAAACTCGGGATATCCTTTAAAACCAAGCTTTTGCACCATGCGCGCGACGGTTGGAACCGATACGTTTGCGTCCTTGGCCAGCGCAGTTAACGGCCCAAGTCCTGACGCCGGATAGTTCTCAAGGATCGAGTGCGCAAGCTGGCGCTCGGCCCGCGTAAGATCATCAAACTTATGCTGTATCCGATCTGAAATTGTAAGCGCTGCGTCTGACATAAATTGCCTCATTTTTGATCGAAAAAATAACAAGAAATTTAATCTTGTTATAAATTTTACAGAATTGTGTTGACAGAATCTACATCTGGCAAGCACTTTGTAACTCATGGGGGAACAATGACACAGAGTGGCAGCAAAGAAAGTGCACGGCAGGTTCAGATTCTGAACTCTGGCGGTCGGTCGCCCATTGTGCTGGTCTGCGAGCACGCCTCCCATGTCATTCCTGCCTCCTTCAATCATCTGGGTCTTCCGGCGGACATGCGCAAAAGCCACGCGGCTTGGGACATCGGGGCCATGGGGTTGGCGCGGCGCATGTCCGAGAAACTGGACGCCAGTTTGATTGCGGGCGCGGTCTCGCGGTTGGTCTATGATTGCAATCGCCCCCCCAGTGCTGAAGACGCAATGCCTGCGCGCAGCGAGGTCATTGATATTCCGGGGAACGCATCCCTAAGCGAGGCGCAGCGCACGGAACGGACCACGCGCTATTACGAGCCATTCAGGGCCGCGCTGTCGGGCAAGCTCACCAGCACCACTGATCCGGTCGTCGTCACGATCCACAGCTTCACTCCGATCTATCACGGCAAATTCCGGCCCGTCGAAATCGGTATATTACACGACAGCGATAGCCGTTTGGCAGACGCCATGCTGAGCTGCGCCCCCGCGCACACAACAACTAAGGTCGAGCGCAACCTGCCCTATGGGCCAAAGCACGGTGTCACCCACACGTTGCAAGAACATGCGATCCCGAACGGGCATTTGAACGTCATGCTGGAAGTGCGCAACGACCTGATCCAAACCGTGCCAGAGCAACTTCAAATGGCAGATATGATTGCGGATTGGATCGCTGATGCGCTGTCCCAAGTTCGATCAAATGGGGACATGCAATGCTCAGCCTAATGCGCCGCTTCGTGTCCACAGTTGATGCGATAAACTTCCGGCTTGGGCGGGTGATGATGTATGGTATCTTCGTCTTAATGGGGGTTTTGCTTTGGTCGTCGATCAGTAAAACCTTCTTCCTTCCCAGCCTTTGGACGTTGGAAATGGCGCAATTCATCATGGTTGCTTACTATATTTTGGGCGGGCCATATTCGATCCAACTGGGCTCCAACGTGCGCATGGATTTGCTCTATGGGGAGTGGTCACCACGCAAAAAAGCGTGGGTCGATCTTGTCACCGTCTTGCTCCTGATTTTCTACCTTTGCGTGCTGCTTTATGGGGCGGTTGCCTCCACCGCCTACTCGCTGGGGTACTGGGGCAGCGAACCGTTCTCGTTTTTCGGCGGCTTGCTCAGCGGCTCCGAAGAGATTGGCCGGATGGAGCGCTCCTCGACCGCTTGGCGCCCCTACATGTGGCCGGTCAAAACGGTGATGGTGCTTGGGATGTTCTTGATGCTTTTACAATGTGTCTCGGAGTTTTTGAAAGATGTGCTTCGACTAAAAGGTGAAACGATCTGATGTCCCATGAGTTAATCGCCACCTTAATGTTTTCGTCCATGATGCTGATGCTGCTCACCGGCCAGCGGGTATTCGGGGCCATTGGATTTATTGCCGTCGTCGCCTCCCTGCTGCTTTGGGGCGACCGGGGCGGCTTCGACATTGGCTTTGCCGCGGCGATGAAGCTGATGAAATGGTATCCGCTGCTGACGCTGCCGATGTTCATTTTCATGGGCTACGTGCTGTCCGAGAGCAAGATTGCGGATGATCTGTACAAGATGTTCCATGTCTGGATGGGCGGGCTGCGCGGCGGGCTTGCCATCGGGACGATCGGCCTGATGGTGTTGATTTCGGCAATGAATGGCCTGTCCGTGGCGGGCATGGCGATCGGCTCGACCATTGCTCTGCCAGAGTTGTTGAAACGCGGCTATGACAAGCGCATGGTGACGGGGGTGATCCAAGCTGGCTCCAGCCTCGGCATCCTTGTGCCGCCCTCGGTCGTGTTGGTGCTTTATGCAATGATCGCCCGCCAACCTGTTGGGCAACTGTGGCTCGCAGGCGTTATTCCTGGCCTGATGATGGCGGCAATGTTCATCGCCTATATCGTGATCCGCTGTCGGATCAATCCGGTGCTGGGTCCGGTTCTGCCGGCCAGTGAGCGCGACATTCCACGCGCCGAAAAAATGCGCCTGCTTCGGGCGGGTTTGCTGCCAATCATCATCTTTGCAGTGATGATGGTGCCTTTCGTGAACGGTTGGACGTCGCTGGTCGAAAGCTCCGCCATCGGGGCCTTGGCGGCCTTCGTGGCGGCAGTCTTAAAGGGGCGTATGACCCGCGAGGTGTTCGAAAATTCGGTGCGCAATACGCTTGGCATCACTTGCATGTTTATGTGGATTATCCTTGCGGCATTAGCCTTTGGCGCAGTGTTCGATGGGCTCGGCGCGATCAAAGCCATCGAGAGCCTATTCATTGACCGGCTTGATCTTAGCCCGTGGATGATCTTGGTCCTGATGCAGCTCAGCTTTATCCTGATGGGGACATTTTTGGACGACACCGCTATGCTGGTGATCGTCGCCCCGCTTTATGTGCCGCTGGTCGGTGAGTTGGGTTTTGATCTGATCTGGTACGGCATCTTGTACACGATCACGACGCAGATCGCCTATATGACGCCGCCCTTTGGCTACAACCTGTTCTTGATGCGCGCCATGGCCCCGCCCGAGATTACCTTGCGCGATATTTACAGCTCGATCACCCCGTTTGTGCTGATCATGGTGCTCGCCTTGGCACTGGTCACGGTCTTTCCGGGCATCGCGACTTGGCTACCAGATTACGTTTATAACAAACCCTAGAAGAGCCGCATAAAGCGGTCGCACACCCAACGAAGGAGAGAAGACATGACAACAAGACGCAAGTTTATCCAAGGGGCCGCAGTGGCACCCGCAGCGGCGGCACTTGCTACGCCAGCGCTGGCTCAAGGAACAATCAAATGGCGGATGCAAACCTATGCAGGTGGCGCACTGGCCGAGCATGTGATCGTGCCAGCCATTGAAATGTTCAACAAAATTGCGGGCGACCGTATGCAGATCGAGCTGTTCTTTGCAGATCAGTTGGTCCCCACGGGCGAGCTATTCCAAGCCATGCAGCGCGGCACAATCGACGCGGTGCAATCCGATGACGACTCCATGGCATCGCCCACCGATGTCACCGTATTTGGCGGCTACTTCCCGTTTGCATCGCGCTATTCGCTCGATGTGCCAGTGCTGTTCAACCAATATGGTTTGAATGAAATCTGGGACGAAGAATATTCCAAAGTCGGCGTGAAACACATCTCTGCCGGTGCTTGGGATCCGTGCCACTTCGCCACCAAAGATCCGATCCACAGCTTGGCCGATCTCAAAGGCAAGCGGATCTTTACCTTCCCAACTGCTGGCCGTTTCCTAACACAGTTCGGTGTGGTTCCAGTGAACCTGCCATGGGAAGATATCGAGGTTGCAGTCCAAACCGGAGAGCTGGACGGCATCGCATGGTCCGGCATCACCGAGGACTACACCGTGGGTTGGGCCGACGTGACCAACTACTTCCTGACCAACAACATCTCGGGCGCTTGGGCTGGCTCATTCTACGCCAATATGGATCGCTGGAACGAGCTGCCAGAAGACCTGCAAACCCTGTTCCGTGTTTGCTGTGACCAGTCGCATTACTACCGTCAGTGGTGGTATTGGGGCGGTGAGGCCAACCTGCGCGTCAATGGCGACAAGATGAAGTTGACCACCATCCCTGATGAAGAATGGGCAACTGTTGAAGCCTCTGCACTTGAGTTCTGGGAAGAGATCGCAGCCGAGTCCGACGTGAAGCGCCGCGTGGTCGATATCTTCAAGAAGTACAACGCCGATATGGTCAAGGCTGGACGCCCCTACCGTTACGGCTAAACATATGTTGGGGGCGCACACACTGTGCCCCCAACCCCTTTGATAAGTGGACACAAACATGCCCGGCACCCTAAGTTTTGATGACCTGAAATCTCGCGTCAGTGATGGCTCGATTGATACCGTTCTAACCTGTCTTGTGGACATGCAGGGCCGCCTCATGGGCAAGCGTTTTCACGCAGTGAACTTCGTTGAGACATCCTATAACGAGACCCATTGCTGCAACTATCTGTTGGCCACTGATCTGGAAATGGCGACGCCCGACGGCTATGCCTCCACCAGCTGGCAGTCCGGCTATGGCGACTACGTGATGAAGCCTGATCTAGACACAATCCGCCTTGTACCTTGGCTGGAAGGCACCGCCATGGTGCTATGCGATGTGCTGGACCATCATACCCATCAACCTGTCCCCCATTCACCGCGCGCAGTGCTCAAAAAGCAAATTCAACACCTCGAAGACCTAGGCTTTTCCGCTATGATGGCGACCGAGTTGGAGTTCTTCTTGTTCGAGCAAAGCCTTGACGAGATCCGCAAATCCGATTTCCGCACTCTTAACCCGATCAGTGGCTACAACGAGGATTACCACATCTTCCAGACCACCAAGGAAGAGAGCATCATGCGCCCGATCCGCAATCACCTTTATGCGGCAGGCATCCCGATTGAAAACTCCAAAGGCGAAGCTGAGGCTGGCCAAGAAGAGTTAAACATCCGTTACGCCGCCGCACTTGATTGCGCCGATCACCATACGATTGCGAAGAATGCCATCAAGGAAATCGCGTGGCAGCAAGGCCATGCCGCGACCTTCTTGCCCAAATGGCACCAAGACCGCACTGGTAGCTCGTCGCATGTGCATCAATCGCTTTGGAACGGCAGCACGCCTGTCTTTGTAGACAAATCCGACACGCTGGGAATGTCCGATCTGATGCGCCATTACATGGCAGGTCTGATCGCCTATGCGCCCGATTACACCTACTTTTTGGCCCCCTATGTGAACAGCTACAAACGCTTTTCCAAGGGCACATTCGCGCCGACCAAGACCGTGTGGTCCGTGGATAATCGCACCGCCGGGTTCCGCCTATGCGGCGCTGGCACCAAAGGCGTGCGCGTGGAATGCCGCATCGGGGGCTCGGATTTGAACCCCTATCTCGCACAGGCCGTCATGCTGGCCGCGGGGATCAAAGGGATCGAGGACAAGATGGAGCTCGCAGCCCCAACAACGGGCGATGTCTATGAAGATGCCAAGGCCTCCGACATCCCGCAAACCCTGCGCGCGGCGACTGAAACACTGCGCAACTCTACATTCCTGCGCACGGTCATGGGCGACGATGTGGTCGAGCACTACACCCGCGCAGCCGAGTGGGAACAAGAAGAATTCGACAAGGCGGTCACCGATTGGGAAATCGCCCGCGGCTTTGAGAGGGCCTGAGAAAATGATCCAATGCATCTCCCCGATTGACGGCGCGATCTATGCCGAGCGACCCACATTATCCGCCTCTGACGCAAAGGCCACCGTCGCGCGCGCCAAGATCGCCCAAACCGCATGGGCCGCGCGCCCGCTATCCGAGCGTATCGCGCTGGTGCAAGCTGGCGTCGCCATCATCGGCGAGATGAACGACGAGATCGTGACCGAGCTGGCATGGCAAATGGGGCGGCCCGTACGTTATGGCGGCGAGTTCGGCGGCTTTAACGAGCGCGCCAGCTACATGGCCGAGATCGCGCAAGAAGCCCTTGCCCCGATTGTGGTCGAGGATAGCGACGCGTTTCACCGTACGATCAAACGCGTGCCTCACGGCCTAGTTTTGGTCGTCGCCCCGTGGAATTACCCCTACATGACGGCCATCAACACCGTCGCCCCCGCCCTGATCGCGGGCAATGCGGTGATGTTGAAACATGCCTCGCAAACCCCACTTGTGGGCGAGCGCCTAGCCAAAGCCTTCCACATGGCGGGCATCCCCGAGGATGTGTTCCAAAACGTCTTTCTAGACCACCAAACCACCTCCGATTTAATCGCAGCACGCGCCTTTGGGTTCGTGAACTTCACCGGCTCCGTTGGTGGTGGTCGCGCGATGGAGACGGCCGCTTGTGGCACCTTCACCGGCTTGGGGCTGGAATTGGGCGGCAAAGATCCGGGCTATGTTATGGAGGATGCCAACCTTGATGCAGCCGTGGATACGTTGATCGACGGGGCAATGTTCAACTCCGGGCAATGCTGCTGCGGGATCGAGCGGATTTACGTCGCGGACAACCTGTTCGATGCGTTCATTGAGAAGGCCACGGCCATCGTGAACACCTACAAACTCGGCAACCCGCTGGACCCGGACACGACCCTTGGCCCAATGGCGCATGTGCGTTTTGCCAATGAAGTCCGCGCGCAAACCTCCGAGGCAATCGCCGCAGGGGCCAAAGCCTTGATCGACCCCGCACTATTTCCGCAAGACAGCGGCGCTTATCTGATGCCGCAAATATTGGTAGACGTGGACCACTCCATGCGCGTGATGCGTGACGAGAGTTTCGGACCAGTTGTCGGGATTATGCCTGTCAAAGACGACGCCGGGGCCATCGCGTTGATGAATGACAGCCAGTTCGGCCTAACCGCCTCGCTCTGGACCCAAGATGCTGCGCGCGCCGAAGGCATTGCCGATCAGTTGGAAACCGGAACCGTTTTCATGAACCGCGCCGACTATCTGGACCCCGGATTGTGCTGGACGGGATGCAAAGACACCGGACGCGGAGGTGGCTTATCCGTAATCGGCTATCACAATCTTACGCGCCCAAAATCATACCACTTCAAGAAGGCTTGACGCCATGAACTATACCGCCAATTGGTCCTACCCAACCGCCATTCGCTTCGGTGCAGGCCGCATCAACGAGATTGCCGACGCTTGCCATGTGGCTGGCATCAAAAAGCCGCTGCTGATCACCGATCGCGGGTTGGCCAGCATGGAAATCACCACCAAAACGCTGGACCTTCTAGATGCCGCAGGCTTGGGGCGCGCTATGTTCAGCGACGTAGACCCGAACCCCAATGAAAAGAACGCCGCCGCTGGCGTGAAGGCCTTCAATGATGGCGGGCATGACGGCGTGGTGGCCTTTGGCGGCGGCTCCGGCTTGGACCTAGGAAAACTGGTTGCCTTCCTTGCTGGCCAAACGCGGCCCCTGTGGGATTTTGAGGATATAGGCGACTATTGGACCCGCGCCGATGCGGATGCAATCGTTCCCATCGTGGCCGTGCCAACAACGGCCGGCACTGGCTCCGAGGTTGGGCGTGCCTCTGTCATCACCAACTCTGTGACGCAAGAAAAGAAGATCATTTTCCACCCAAAATTTCTGCCAGCAGTCGTCATTTGTGACCCGGAACTTACCGTGGGCATGCCCAACTTTATCACCGCAGGCACCGGACTGGATGCCTTCGCCCATTGCGTCGAGGCGTTCTGCTCGCCGCATTATCACCCCATGTCGCAAGGCATGGCGCTTGAAGGCATGCGGCTGGTCAAAGACTACCTGCCTCGCGCCTATGCCGACGGCACCGACATCGAGGCGCGCGCCCACATGATGAGCGCCGCCGCGATGGGGGCTACAGCATTCCAAAAAGGCCTTGGCGCGATCCACGCCTTATCCCACCCAATCGGCGCGATTTACCATACTCATCACGGCACAACGAATGCGGTTTGCATGCCCGCTGTGCTGCAATTCAACAAGCCCGCGATTGAGGGCGTTATGGGGCAAGCCGCCGCCTATCTCGGTATTTCAGGTGGTTTTGAGGGGTTCTGCGCCTATGTGGACGATCTCAACGCCCAACTTGGCATTCCAAAAACGCTGGCCGGTCTGGGGATTGAAAACCCCGACATTGACCACATCGTTGCAGGTGCGTTGATCGACCCCAGCACAGGCGGGAACCCCATTGAGATGACCCAACAGAACACTCGGAACTTGTTGCTAGAGATCGTTGGGGCGCCCGTGCCAACGGGCCAAACGCTTTAAGCTCAAAGCGCTCGAAAAAACGGCTGAAAGCTTGCTCCTATCCCAATCAAGTCCAATTGGGTACGCCCCCCCCTGGCAGTAACTGGCGAGCGATCATAGGTTGGCGTCGGTCCAAAGCAGTGGCATCGCAAAAACCTATGATCCACTCATCATTCATTAGCAAAAAATCCAAGACAGACCCCAGAAACTCCGGGTCTGTCGCTTGCGATCTGACCATATCAATCGACGATCCAGTCGCCCCCAAAAACACCCCCATCAAGTCATCCGACGCGGCGATCCACCCAAGGGCGACTATGGCCAGTTCCTCCGCTTTTTGTGGGGTCATCACAAGGCTCCAGCTTGGTAAATGGTTTTTTAACACATCGCAGATCACACTACGGGCAAGCAAGAGGCGATTCCCGACCTCAGGAGGTGACAAGCATGGCTGGCCGCGTGCTCATTGTAGACCCGATTCCAACAAACAGAATTGTGTTGAAGGCCAAACTTGGCATCGCACATTATGAAGTAAGTGTGGCTGACAGCATCCAGCAAGCCCGTGAAATTATAGCTCGGGTCCCATTCGAAGCAATCTTAATCTCCACCCTTTTAATAACCGAAGACGACAATTGTGCTTTGAAATGGGTCTCCGCTGGACGCTCAACAAACCCTACGGCCATATCATATCTGTTCATGCATGACGTTTATGAGCAGCCCGAACCCATTGATATCACAGACCGTTGCCTCCGTGCCGGGGCCAGTGATTGCATTGCCCGTCCAGTCCCAGAAGAGGTTCTACTGGCGCGGCTTCGAAATTCAATGCGAGATCGCGCCCGCATTCACGAGTTGGAATTACCGGCAGAACAGTCGGAATGGTCACCTACCCTAAGAAGCTCAAGCGCGAAAAATTTTGTTAAGATTGCCATTTCCCGCGTTGCCAAACTCGAAACCGGCACGACATATGGCCCGTGGAGCCCACTCATTGAAACGCTTCTCGCCGAAAAGCTCAAAACTGGCACGATTGAGATGGTGCAACTTCCAGTCCTCATGCAACCCGATACCTTAACTCGCGAACCCAGCGTTATCATGTTATTCGCGGAGCACGGCATGACTGAACGGGCGCTCTCGATCTTGTCGCAAATGAAATCACGGGCTCGACTACATGGGGCACGTATAATTTTAGCCCTAGAATCCGCGACCCCGTCACAATTGGCCCGCGCGTTTGACCTAGGGGCGGACGAGGCCCTTTTTGAGACCACACATAAGGATGAAGTTTTAGCGCGAATTGAACACCAAGCCAGAATTTTCTCTACGGTGGCACGGCGAAAACAAGTTGTTCATGACAGTTTGAAGCAAGCCATCACAGACCCCCTAACCGGCCTTCACAATCGACGCTTCGCAACCGGAAAACTAAGTGAAATGCACCGTGAAAGCCATGATTCCGGCCGCCAATTTGCGGTTTTAGCTCTCGATATCGACCACTTCAAAGACGTCAACGACCGCTTTGGACATGGGGCCGGTGACACAGTACTTACCGTCATCGCCGAAGCACTACGTGATAATCTGCGCGAAGGGGATTTGATTTGCCGCACCGGTGGCGAAGAGTTTTTAGTCGCACTACCGCACACCGACCGCGAGCAAGCCACCGCTACGGCAAACCGGTTGCGGCGCGCTGTCAGGGATTTAAGCATTCGTGTCAAAGGCAATCCGGCACCGCTAAGTGTGACTGTTAGTATTGGCCTTGTGCTCCACGACGGCGCACAATCCATTTCGGCGATGCTTGAGCAAGCTGATCAGGAATTATATGCAGCGAAGTCACGCGGGCGCAACATTGTCTCCATATGCGCATCTGCCGCATAGAGGTCACAGCCATTTAATATAGCTGCTTATTTTCGACGGGGACCACGGTCAAGAATTTCGGTCAACCGCGCGGCATAGGCCGTCCGTTTTTCTGGCGACATAGCCGCAACATGCTCTACCAGCGCAGTTTGCATCTGGTCAGAGCGCCCTTTGATCGTACCCTGCTGGCGTTGCAGCAAAGCCGCAAAAGCATCTTTGTCAAACGGATCCTGCAACAGCAACGCCGTCGCCTCACGCGTTGTTTTTCCTAACTCCGCCCGCATGTCGCCCTTCTTTGAATCACGATCCTGCCGCAGCCGTTTACCAATCTTGCGTCGGTCAGATTTCTCGAGCGCATGACCATAAATCCCAATCGCAACATTCCCGCCGCGCCGCTCCGACATTTTGTCCCGGCCACTAGGGCCACCAACAAGGAACGCACCTAGGAAGGAACCCAAGATCAGCAAGTTAACGGCCAGCGATAGCCCTAAGGCAATTCGCACCCAGCGCCCACGACGTTTATTAGTCTCATTCATCGCCATTACCCTTCTTCAACCCAAAACAAATCACCCAGCAGAGCGTGGGTCATAACCCCCTCCGCCTCGGCCACATCTGTGTTGTCCACGGCTCTCAAGCTATCTGCAAGATCGGGGTTCACCACCCCTAAATATATCCCCATGCAGACTGAGGCGACCATACCACCAAGCGCCGGAACCCCGCCTATTTCTTCAAGCAATAGCTTCCACCACGGCACATCGGGGGTGCGTTGTATCACGCCATCCGAGTGGAACCCCACTTGCACCTCACTGGCATCTTGGGACACCCGAGCCAGAAAATCTTTCGACGGCACCAAGGCATCACTGCGCGCTTGTGCAAACAAATCATCCAGTGCTTCATCAAGGCCGTGCATTTGATCATGCTTCCCAGTCATAAGGACAGCTCCTCTTTTTGCGGGGCCAGTGCTTGCGCAAGCGCCCTTTTGCCGCGCGCTGTCAGGCTTTCAACAGCTTCGACACTAACATCCATAATCTGCGCAATCTCAGGGTTTGGTAGCCCCTCAATGTGGCGCAGCACAACCGCTTGGCGTTGACGCTCAGGCAAGCTTGCAAGGCCTGCATCAAGCGCCGCCATTCGGTCAGATTGTATCATCCTCGCCTCGGCGGATGGGGTCGGATCTGCGGGTTCCGCCACAGCTTCAAGGCCAACGCTCACCTTTTGTCGTTTGCGAATCCGGTCAATGCACAGGTTATTAATCACCCGAAACAGCCACGTCGCAGGCTTTGCCTCACCCGGCCGCCAGTCGGGCGCAATCCGCCACAACCGCAACATAGCCTCCTGGACAACGTCCTCGGCCTCGGCCAAATCACCCAGCATACGCCGTGCGAAACTTAACGCCTTCGGGGACAACCGCAGCGTCAAAGCCCCGGCCGCTGCCGCATCACCATTGGCAAATAGCACCAGCAAGGCATCATCATCAGGTTGATCCGATTGATCGAGAGCCATATCCATCCAGAACAAAGTTACTGCAAGTCGAGGGTGGAGGCGACCTTGAAGGGCCGCCTCGCACAAACTTAGTTATTGTCGTGACAATCTTTGCCGCCCTTAGGGCCTTTTCCGCCCTTGGCCCACTTGCGGCCCATATGCTTCTTGCCCATTGCATCGAACTCTTCTTTGGAAACAGAGCCGTCGCCATCCTTGTCCATCCGCGAGAACCCGTCGCCTTTGCCTTTACGTTCGCCGCCAGCTTTCGCCAACTCATCTTTGCTCAAGGAGCCGTCTTCGTTGGTGTCCAGCCGCTCGATTATCTTGGCGGCTCGGTTAGACATCCGCTTGCTCTTCTCGGCTTCCATGTGGGTCTCCAGCTCGGCTTGCGAAATCTGGCCATCGCCGTTTGCATCCGCATCCGTGAAACGAGCCGCGCGATGCGCCTCCATCTCGGCCTGCGTCACACTGCCGTCGCCATTGGCATCAAACTGCTCGAAGCTAATGCGCGGGCCGTGGCCGCGGCCTTCGCCACCCTTTGCTTGCGCCATAACCGGGGCCATCGCCAAAGCCACACCAAGCCCAGCAAGGGCCAATTTGAATTTCAAGTTACCTGCCATGATAGCCATGTTTTAATCTCCGGTTTTGTTTCATTCGCTGCCCTGTTTGAGCCGCGTTATGCACCTTTAACGAACCGCCCTGCGCATTCCGTCGCACCAAATTGAAAAAAAGAGTTGCGACAACCCGACGCAAGACATCCAGTCACCATGTGAATTACTCTGTGCCTCTCAAGATTGGTGCATCCCCAAAAGGCGCAAACACATGACACAAGAGACAACGGCACCGGAACGCAGCGTCAAACCGGCACTGTTACGCGGCTGGCGTCGCCGCTGCCCGTCATGTGGGCAAGGCCCGATGTTTTCGAGTTACCTAAAGGTGCGTGACGAATGCCCGATCTGCCAAGAGCGCATGAGCCACCACCGCGCCGACGACGGTCCCGCCTATCTAACCATTCTGATCGTCGGCCACATCATGGCACCGACGTTGCTGTGGACATTCTTCACGTTTGAGCCTGAGCCGTTGGTTGTGATTGCCATCTTCGGTGTCGGCTGCGTCGCTTTGTCTTTATATTTGCTCCCGCGCCTCAAGGGGGGGCTTGTGGCCTTGCAATGGGCCAAGCGCATGCATGGTTTTGGCGGCACTGACACCACTTAAACACCAAACGCGATATGTGTTGAATCCATGGGCAGCACGCGCCACAGTGCCCCCATGACCGACATCCCAATCAGAGACGCCGCCAGCGTCATTTTACTGCGTGACGTAGAGCACTCGCCGAAGGTTCTCATGGGCCAGCGCGGCAAGAACGCGGCCTTCATGCCAAATAAATACGTCTTCCCCGGCGGGGCCGTAGATCCAGAGGACGCGACGTTCAAACTCCCGGGTGACCCGTCGCCGCAATGCCTGACCCGGTTGGGCGCGCTTGGCCCCGCCCTGCTGGCAGCCGCCCTTCGCGAGACATGGGAAGAAACCGGCCTGACGCTAAACACCGCACAAGGGCTGCGCTACTTTTTCCGCGCAATTACCCCACCCGGTCGCCCGCGCCGGTTTGACGCGCGGTTTTTTCTGGCCAATGCGGATCATGCCATAGCATCCGACCTCGATGACTTTTCCCACGCCAGCGACGAGTTGCGCCACCTGCATTGGGTTCCCCTGACACAAGCACGCGCCCTAAACCTGCCGTTCATTACCGAGGTTGTGCTGGCCGAGGTCGAGGCCCTAGCCACCACAAACACCCCGCCCGAAAGCGTGCCTTTCTTTGACAACAGAACCGACGTGTCGAAGTTTGAACGGATTAGGTAACGCAAGTTTCACTGGTGTTTTCAATTTGGAAACAGTTTCATATTCTTGCCCCATTTTGTCGCTAGCGCACGGGGGTAATGATTATGGTTGAAAATAACTTACCTCCCATCACCCCAATGGCGGGTGCGCCCACACGCTCTTGGCGTGACCGGTTGGTATTGTGGGGGCTACTGGCGCTTTTCACTGCCGGATTAGCCGGATTGATCAGCGCAACGGGTTGGCAGGAAACGATGGCCGAGTTCCGCAAACTAAGCCTTGCGCAGGTCGCCGCCCTTCTAGCGCTCTCGCTCATCAACTACCTAATCCGCGGGGCACGCTGGCATCTTCTGGCTCGCCGCCTTGGCCTGCCATTACCCCTACGGTATTCAGTTTTGCACTTCGTTGGCGGCTTTGCCATGACGATAACGCCCGGCCGCGTTGGCGAGTTGGTGCGCCTGCGCTGGATCACCCGAATGACCGGCTGGAGCTTCGAGCGGGTCTCGCCCCTGACACTCGCCGACCGCGCCTTTGATCTGGCCTCCATGGGGGGGGTCTTGGGGATCGCGGTTCTTGTATCGGGCAAGGGCATCTTTAGCGCAGCTCCCGTGGCGATCATCGCAATTGGGGCTGCTGTTATCGTGACGCGCCCGACCCTTTTGGTGAAACTTGTTGAGGCCGCTTTTGGCACCCTGCGCCGTTGGCCGCGCCCGTTCGCCCGCTTGCGCCAAGCCGCGCGCTCCATGGGGTTGTTTAGCGCCCTCCAGGTTTCTGGTCCCGCCATGATACTTAGCGCTATTGGCTGGGCCGCCGAAGGGCTTGCCCTATTCCTGCTGCTGCATTGGATGAACGCCGATGTGGGCTTTGCAACCGCCACCGTCATTTTTCTATTCTCGACACTGGCTGGCGGCCTAACAGGTGCGCCGGGCGGCTTGGGCGGGGCCGAGGCCACCATGATGGTCATGTTATCCATGAACGGCGTGCCGCTACATGTCGCTTTGGCCGCCACCACAGTCATTCGCATCACCACGCTTTGGTATGCTATCGCCCTTGGGATGCTGACCTTCCCATTCGCCGAAACCCTTTCACGTAAGATGAAAACGATATGATCTGGAACAACCTAAGTTACTCCGGCTGGGGCCGCGTTTTGAAATCTACAGGTCGTGTTGCCCGCCCCGAGCGGGTGTCCGCACTGGCCACCACACAGGCTGACACCCCTGCCCCCGCAATCGGCATGTGCCGCTCTTACGGGGATTCATGCCTCAATAACGGCGGTGACGCTATTGATATGACCCGCTTGGATCGCTTGTTGAACTTCGACCCCGAGACCGGAATTCTAGAGGTCGAAGCAGGCGCACGCATTGGCGACATCGCCCGCCGCTTTGCCCCGGACGGCTGGCTACCAAGTGTTATGCCCGGCACCGGATTTGCGACAATCGGCGGCTGCATTGCCCATGATGTTCACGGCAAAAATCACCATGGCGCGGGATCTTTTGGGCAACATGTGACCGAGATCACCTTGATGAACCGTGGCAAGACCCAGAAAATCAGCCTGACCAAAGGGGCAAACCTGTTTCGCGCGACCATCGGTGGCATGGGGCAAACTGGCGTCATCGTCTCCGCCAAAATCCAGCTGCTGCCCTGCAAGGGCGACGTGATCATGGTGACCGAGCGCCGGATCGACGGGTTCGAGCAATTCATCGAGGCGCTGGACGCCTCGCAGTCCACCTACACCGTCGGCTGGATTGACGCGACCGCGCAGGGTGACGCCTTGGGGCGTGGCATTTTAGAAGAGGCCGAAACCGGATACGGTCTGGTCCCTGATGCCAAGCGGTCCAAATCCGTGCCGTTCGACGCGCCAAAATGGGCGCTCTCCGGCCCGATCGTGCGGGCTTTCAACGGCCTGTATTTTCGCCGCGTGCCGGAACAAGGCCGCACCAGCGTGAAGCCAATCACCGAATTTTTCTTCCCGTTGGACAAATTGAACGCGTGGAACCGCCTTTACGGCAAGCGCGGGTTTCACCAGTTTCAATGCGTCGTTCCCGTGGCGCAAGTTGCCATATTGCGCGCCATGCTCGATAAAATCGCCCACGCGGGCCTCGCCTCGCCTTTGGCCGTGATAAAGCGCATGGGGTCAGGGCGCGCCGGGCTGATGTCCTTCCCGATGGAAGGATATACCCTTGCCGTGGACTTCCCCAACCGCGGTCGCGTCGAGACATTGATTGCCGAGCTGGAAGAAATGACCGAGAAATCCGGCGGCCGCGTGTATCTGGCCAAAGACGCGACCCTGAAAGCCGAGCGCCTCGCAGCGATGTACCCAGAGGTCACTAAGTTCGCCACCATCGCCAACAAACAAGACCCCGACGGCGCCTATGAGACCGACCAAACCCGCCGCCTGAAAATCCGGAGCCACGCATGACCGATACTTGGATAATCTTGGGCGCAACGTCCTCCATGGCGCGCGCCTTTGCCCGTGCTGTCTCTGAGAATGGCGCGCAGGTCTTGCTTGCGGGACGCGACATGACTGATCTGGAAGCCAGTGCTACGGATTGCGCGTTGCGCGGCGCGCCGCTGGCCCAAGCCGTGCATTTTGATGCGCGCGACGCGACGACATTCACAGCCCTTATCGACCAAGCAACAACGCTTGAAGGCACCATCAATGTTGCCGTTTTCATCGGCTCCATGCCAACGCAAGACGCCATCGACGCCGATCCGTCCCTGATCGCGGGCGTGGTCACGGATAATTACGCAGGCCCCGCGGCCTTCCTGCAAGCCATCGCCCCAACATTGGAAGACCGCGGTTGCGGCACTGTCGTAGGCGTCGGCTCCGTCGCGGGGGACCGAGGCCGCATTGGCAACTATGTCTACGGCTCGGCCAAGGCCGGATTTCACACCTACCTAAGTGGCCTGCGAAACCGCCTGACACGCTCCGGCGGGCATGTGGTCACGGTAAAGCCCGGCTTTGTGGACACCGCAATGACGTGGGGGATCGAGGGGATGTTCCTTGTCGCCACCCCCGATAAAATTGCAGGCGATATCCTGAGCGCGGTCGAGAAACGCAAGGATGTGATCTACGCGCCGGGGTTCTGGCGGCTGATTATGGGGATCATAACAAGGATCCCTGAACGCGTGTTCAAAAAACTAAGCGTCTAGAAGCCAAACGCCTTGTGAAACAGCCCTGCCGCGTAAAACATCAGTGTCAGGGTGAACAAGATCAGCGAAATACCGTGGCGGTCCCGCATGGCGAAAACAATCGGGTCGTAGTCTTGCTTGCCCTTATAGCCAAGCGAGACCATCCGAAACAGCCACCCGCCGATGGGCAGCAAGGCCACCCATAGCAACCATTGCGTCGGGTATAGCGAGCGCGCCTGATCGGTGAACGAATACAAGAAGAACACCAAAAGCGCGCCAAACATCCCCAGACCCGCCACGTTAAGCAGGTCAGAGCGGTCAGGCCGCCCGTAGCCGCGCCCCGGCAACCGCGCGTCTGACGTGGCCAGCGTTAACTCTGTTAAGCGCTTCACGCAGCCCAAGGTGACGAAGACCGGGAAGATGAACACCAACATATAGCCGGTCACATAGACCTCCGCCGCCGCTGCCCCCGCAACAACGCGCAGAGTATATAGAGAAGCCAACGTCGCGATATCGACCCAGCGCATCCGCTTGAGTTTTAGCGAATAGGCCAACGACAAGACCATATAGAGCACCACAACGCCCAAAAACGCCACATTCAACGCAGCCGCAACGCCCAGCGCCACAACCGCCAGCCCGATCACCGCCTTCATCCCCACCATCAGCGGCAAAGCCCCGCTGGCGAACGGGCGGCGACATTTGGTGGGGTGCAAACGGTCCGCATCCAAATCCAGCAAGTCGTTAACCAAATAGATGCACGAGGCGGCGGCCGAAAAGGCCACCATTGCCAACAGCACAGGCCAAAACGCCGACCAGCCAAAATTATGGGCCGCAATGATCGGCAACAGTAACAACACGTTCTTTACATATTGGTGCGGCCGCATGGCTTTCATCAAGCTGGCCCAAGACCAGCCTGAGGGAAGTTGCGTGACCGAATGCCCCGCTTGGCCCAATTCATCGGCGGCACCGTAGACATTCCCCACGATAATCGCCTCATCCGCTTGACGCCAAACCTCTAGATCGGTGGCTTCATTGCCCGCATAATGGAAACCACGCTCGCCAAGGGCCGCGACCAAAGCCTTTGACTTTGCTGCACCTTTCAGGTTGGTCACACCATCAGAGGCGAAGACCTGCTCCGACAGGCCGTGATGCTGCGCAAGGTCCTTGACCAGTGAGATGTCCGAGGCCGAGGCCAAGATGACCTCATGCCCCTGCGCTGTCGCCTCGCGTGCCAATTCTGCCAAATTGGCATCAACCGGCATCAAATCTACACGGCAATTCGCCAGGCTTGCCAGCTCAGATTTCAGCCGCGCACGGTCCTTAAAATGGGTCACAGCGACGCGTAGCGTGCGCAAAGGGGCCCGTCCCATGGCAGACCAAAAGCATTCCAACAACATGTCAGTGCGCAAAAACGTGCCGTCCACATCAAGGACCAAGGGTTTGTCGTCCATCACAGGTTAACCTTTCGTTCGGAACACACAGCCGTCAGAAACAAGCTCCGGCGGTGTCAGACACATCCCCCTAGCAACCTTCCACGCCGCAAGAACCTTCGGCACGTAATTCCGCGTCTCGGCGTAAGGAGGAACACCACCGTGTTTCTTCACAGCGTTCTCTCCGGCGTTATAGCCAGCCAGCGCCAAAATCGGGTCGCCTTTAAACTCGTTCATAAGCCATTCCAGATAGGCCACCCCGCCTTTGATGTTTTGCGCAGGATCCGTGCTGTCAGTCACGCCAAAGCGCGCGGCGGTTGCTGGGATCAATTGCATCAACCCCTGCGCGCCCTTGTTACTCTCGACACTGGCCCGCCCGCCCGATTCAACCGAGATCAGCGCCAAAACGAAGGCCGGAGAAATTTTCTTATTTAACGTCTCTATAAGTATAGCCGTCCCATGCGCCTTTGCGATGGCCTGCATGGTCTCCAAACGCGGGGCAGCGACGCCCTTACCTTTAGGTGCCTTGCCAAGGCTGGCCACCGCTTTGCTGAAGCGCCCCGGCCCGCTTGCCTCGACCGACGGTGAAACTGCGGCCCAGAACCAATCCACTTGCGAGGGTGCCGGCGCTTTATCCGCATCTTTTGAAGAGGTGGGCTTTCTAGCCACAACCGCCTTTGGCTCTATTTGAATTGTGATCCGCTTTTTAGAGGCCTTCGACGGAGGTTTGATTTTCTTGAAGGTAAAGCTTCCACCAAACGCCGGTTTCAACTCCGCAGCTTGCGCAGGAAGCCCGATGCCTAGGCACATCAGGAGGAGAAGTCCTCGAATTGATAGCGACATGAGCCTGCCCGACCTGTCGTTGTTGTTATTATTCCTCGTAGTCTTGCAGAAAAATAAGGGCGATACTACTGGCAGGTGAAGACAATAATACGGACCGTGCCGCCATTGTCGCAACACAGGCAACAACCTTCTGCATGAATATTAAAATATTCTAAATTATATCTTTAAAATCAAAGACTTGAAAGTTTTATGCAGATTTTAGGACGTGCTTCAAAATCGCACCATTTATGCCCAATTCCTGCCCAGATTGAGGGGGATACAGACTGCATACCAAGACGGTGACACGGTCTAGAACAGAGGCTGGCCGGATCACTCAAACGTCAAGGTTAACTTGGAAACTAAAACTTATATCCTTGGAGGGATACAACATGACACTTAACGCAATGATCAAAAATTTCGCAGCTGACGAATCTGGCGCCGTAACCGTTGACTGGGTTGTTTTGACCGCAGCCATCGTTGGTTTGGGCATCGCCGTTATGGCTTCTGTTTCCGACGGTCTGGAAGACCTGTCCGGCGACATCGAAAACCAGCTGACTAGCCAAGGTATCGCGACTACTTTCTAAGTCAGTCGTAGCCAACCGGCTATTTCAAGATTGGGTCGCGCTCTTCGGAGTGCGGCCTTTTTTCGTTCAGCCCTAAAATCCCCTTAAGACTCTCAAAAATAAAATAAAAGTTACTAAAAATCGCACCATTTATGCCCAATTCCTGCCCAGATTGAGGGGGATACAGACTGCATACCAAGACGGTGACACGGTCTAGAACAGAGGCTGGCCGGATCACTCAAACGTCAAGGTTAACTTGGAAACTAAAACTTATATCCTTGGAGGGATACAACATGACACTTAACGCAATGATCAAAAATTTCGCAGCTGACGAATCTGGCGCCGTAACCGTTGACTGGGTTGTTTTGACCGCAGCCATCGTTGGTTTGGGCATCGCCGTTATGGCTTCTGTTTCCGACGGTCTGGAAGACCTGTCCGGCGACATCGAAAACCAACTGACTAGCCAAGGTATCGCGACTACTTTCTAAGTCAGTCGTAGCCAACCGGCTATTTCAAGATTGGGTCGCGCTCTTCGGAGTGCGGCCTTTTTCATGGGAAGAACTAAACCTAACAGACAAGAAGTGAGTAACCTTCGGAAACGATCCGTTTCCCGAATAGCACTGAATTAAGGCGGGAATGCCTTATTTCTTCTAAATTTAACCTTAATTGAGTGCAAAAAGTTACACCCAACAGCACGTCCAGCCAATCCTTACCCGCGGAGATATTCATGTTTTATCAAGTACCCCATTTCTTATCAGATGAATCTGGTGCGGTGACCGTGGATTGGGTCATCTTGTCAGCAGGGGTAATTGGTCTCGCATTGGCTTCTATGGGGGTCGTGATCGACGGAACCGAGGATCTGACCGGGGACGTAGATACAACCCTGAGTAGCCAGCTGATAAGCACCTCGTTCTGATTGGCACCCTCCCCTGTTTGCCGCAGTAAATCCATGCGCGCTCCACCATTTTGCCGTATTTGGCAACAATACTAGCCCCAAGACGAGTAAACCTGTCAGCAAATGGCAGGACCGTAGCTATTATAAAGGGGCAAACCATGCGGATGTTATTTGGGTTAGTGCTAGTGGTCGGGATCGCTTTGGCGGGCTTTGCCGCATTCATGGCCAAAAACCGCTTCGACCAATATCAGGCGAAAAACGCGGCTCAAGAGAAATTACTGAAAAGCCATGTTCCCCTAGAGGCCGTTTTCACGGTCAAACGCCAAATGGCTTATGGCGAGGCCCTCACCAAAGAAGACGTGCAAATCATCGCTTGGCCAAACAACGCTATCCCTGAAGGTGCGTTCCAAAAAGGTGAAGATCTGTTCCCTCCATCAGGTGCATTGCGCACTGTTCTGCGTGTGATGGAAAAAGACGAAGCTGTTTTGGCTTTAAAAGTCACCGCCCCAGGCGAGGACGCAGGTGTATCTTCGCGCCTTGCCAAAGGTATGCGCGCTTTTGCATTACGTGTGGACGTCTCTTCCGGCGTGTCCGGCTTTCTACGCCCCGGCGACCATGTAGACGTCTACTGGACTGGCGACAGCCGTGGCCGCGAGGTCACCAAGCTCATCGAGACCCGGTTGAAACTCTTGGCAGTTGATCAAATCGCCGACGGCGACCGCTCCGCACCGACAATCGCACGGACAGTTACAGTTGCCACGACCCCTTCTAAGGTTGGCGTTTTGGCACAAGCGCAATCAACGGGTCGTTTGTCCTTATCCCTAGTTGGCGCAGGAGATGTGGCGGAAGTTGCCTCTGTCGAGGTTGATCAAAACCAGCTTTTGGGCATTCAGGAAGAAACGGCAATCACGGCTAAGGCTGAAAAAGTCTGCACGATCAAAACCCGCAAAGGGGCTGACGTGATTGAAGTGCCTATTGCGTGCTCAAACTAAAGCGCGGCACCCAAGCTCCCTTTACGGCACCCTATATGGGTGCCGTTCCCTATTCGACCACCATAAATTGCGTGGTGTTGCGACAGGTCCACATAAAAGACGCGCGGTAAACACCTGATTCTTGCAATAAAAATCGATTTCGCGCATGGTGTCTACAAAATGGGCAAAAGACCCGTTCCCCTTAGTGATCAGAGAGGCAGATCACAATGAAAATTGAGCAGTTTATCTGCGCAGGCTTATTTGGCCTCGCATTGGCATCTTTCGTTCCGGAAGCTGGGTTTGCACAAAACCTAACAGTGACCAGCCAATCCGCAGCGCGCAAACTTAACGTCGCAATTAACAGCGCCGTTGTTGTCGAAAGTGACGTACCATTTGCAGAGCTTTCCGTCGCCAACCCGGCAATCGCGGACATAGCTACCCTGTCTGACCGCACGATTTACGTACTTGGTAAATCTCCCGGACGCACGACCCTTACTTTGCTTGGGCCTGATGGTCGTTTGATCACCAACGTATCTGTTCGCGTGGCCCCCGATCTATCGGAATTCAAAGAGCGCCTGCGTGAAATCTTACCAGGTGAGAAAATCGAAGTCCGCACGGCAAATGACGGCCTTGTATTATCTGGCACTGTCTCCAGCATTGCGAAACTGGACCGCGCCCTTGATTTGGCCGAGCGTTACGCGCCCGAGGCCGTATCTAACTTAATGAGCGTCGGCGGCACGCAACAAGTTATGCTAAAAGTCCGGTTCGCCGAGATGCGTCGCTCTGTCTCCAAAGATTTGTCGGCCAGCCTCGGCTTTCAAACTGCTGGCGGCAGTTTCGGCGCGAATGGCTTTACCAATACACTTCAAAGTTCTGCCAACCTTGGGGCCGCGCTCGGAACCGGGGCAGTTGCTGGCTCTGTTGCCTCAACCCGCGAACGCAACGGCGTGTTTTCCTTTGGCTTTGGCAGCGGCAGCTTGCGCGCCATGGTTGTTCTGGAAGCGCTAGAGCAAAAAGGGCTGGTTCGCACTTTGGCCGAGCCAAACCTGACAGCACTATCGGGTCAGGAAGCGACATTCCTTGCTGGTGGCGAATATCCTATCCCTGTATCTGACGATGGCTCGGTGAGCATCAGCTACAAACCGTTCGGGGTGGAGTTGAATTTCACACCAACAGTTCTGGATGAAGATATCATCCGCCTCAAACTCGACACTGCTGTATCCGGGATCGACCCGACAGTTGTGGTCCAAAATGACGGTTTCACAGTCAACGCCTTCTCGAAACGAGCCTCTTCCACCACGGTTGAGCTGCGTGACGGTGAAAGCTTTGCAATTGCGGGCCTATTAGAGGACGACTTCCGCGACGTTGCAGGCCAAGTGCCATGGCTGGGTGACATCCCCGTTTTGGGCGCATTGTTTCGCAGCGCCAATTATGAGCGTCGTCAATCAGAGCTTGTGGTCATCATTACGGCTCACCTTGTTTCGCCCACACGCGGCGACGGTTTGGTCGTTTCAACCGACCGCATCCGTCCCCCGTCCGAACGCGATTTCTTTCTAAGAGGCAAAGTAGCACGCGAAATACGTACGCGCCGCTCAACCGTTGGTGAAGTCGCGCGTCAAGACTTTTCCGGCTCTTACGGCTATGTTTTGGAGTAATATCAGATGCTTAGAACTTCCTCATCTCTTGCTTTACTCGCCGCGCTCTCACTCGGCGTAACCGCCTGCTCTTCATCGCAAGCTGTCTTTGACGGCGAGGCGGGTGGCTTTTTGGACGAAGGTGGCTTTGGCAATCCAACCATGACCAATACGCTCATTCAAAACGGATCAATCTCCGTTGCGGAAAGCCTTGGTCGCCGGTTTACCGCCGAAGTAAATACCCAAGTGAATTTCGAGTTCAACTCGTCCCACCTTGATGCAAATGCGCGCGCCGCTTTGCTGGATCAGGCAAATTGGATTCGCCAATTTCCTGAGGTTACCTTCCGCGTCTTCGGACATACTGATTTGGTTGGCTCTAATGCTGCCAATAAATCTTTGGGGCTACGACGCGCCAAAGCAGCTGTTAACTTTCTTACATCTCAGGGTATTAGCCGAAGCCGCTTAGACGCAGTGGCCTCTTTCGGTGAAACACGCCCTCTGGTCGTCACCGAGAACGCAGAACGTCGGAATCGTCGCACTATCACGCAGGTTTCCGGCTTCGTTGCAAACCACCCAATGGTGTTAAACGGGAAGTACGGGATCGTTGTTTACCGCGAATATGTACAGTCTGGCAAAAGCGACGAAACACTGGCTCGCGAACGAATAGTGCAATAACGGAAATAATACCTCAGTTTTTCGCTAATTTCGCCGTATTCTTGCCCCTTTTCCTAAGCATTCCTTGTTATGAGATAAGCCACAATCCGCGCTAAGACGGCATGTTGGTGTAAATTCCGCAAACAGTTGGCGGGGGCAATTACTTTAACGAAAATGCCTCCGGTAACACGAACCCGGCCGAATTTGGTCACATGGGATTGTAGGCATGACGAGCAGTGTAGCATTAAAAACCGAACCGGCCCCGATTACGGCCTGTACCGTCGCCCGCGACGTGCAAAACTTCGATCTTTTGATCGAGGATATGGAGACAGAGCTTGGCGAAGCTTGGGGTGACCTAAGTTTCGACGACGCTCACACATATCTAGCCCAACCCGACGCATCTGAACTTCAGTTCATCGCCGTCGCCGTTGACACCTCTGATGAAGATAACCTGACAAGAGTTGGTGACATCATCCAGCAGGCTAAAGAACTTGAAATCAAAGTGATCCTCATCGCAGAGGATGTCTCGCCTATCGCGTTGCATCAACTGCTAAAACTTGGAGCCGATGATTTCGTTCCCTACCCGCTTCCCGAAGGTGCGTTGCACGACTCGATAGAGCGGATCAATACGCCTGCCTTGGTGGCTGAAATTCCAGCCGAAACCAGTGCGCCCGCATCCCCGCAGACGCCCACCGGCCAAACAGGCACTCATGACGGTGTGATTTTGCCAGTGCATGGCCTCGCCGGCGGCAGTGGTGCATCTACTTTTGCAATCAACCTCGCTTGGGAATTGGCAACCGTCGACAAAAAAGCTGATGTAAGCGTCTGCTTGTTGGACCTCGACTTCCAATTCGGGTCAGCCTCAACCTATCTAGATCTTCCACGACGCGAAGCTGTCCTGGAGATGCTATCCGATATCGACAGCATGGATGATGATGCCTTTAAGGCAACGCTTCTGGCCTTCAATGACAAGTTGCATGTTCTGACGGCCCCTGCCGATATGATCCCGCTTGATATGGTTAGCCCGGAAGATATCGAGAAACTAGTTCGCACCGCGCAACGCAATTTTGACTATGTCATTATCGACATGCCCTCGACCTTGGTGCAATGGACCGAGACCGTATTAGGCATGGCCCATGTTTATTTTGGCATGTTGGAACTTGATTTGCGGTCGGCCCAAAACACATTGCGCATGATCCGTGCCCTCAAGGCCGAAGATTTGCCATATGAAAAGATCCGCTATGTCTTAAATCGGGCCCCAAAATTCACCGATTTATCCGGCAAAAGCCGTGCCAAACGCATGGCCGAAAGCTTGGACATTGATATTGAGTTGCACATGCCCGATGGCGGCAAACAAGTAGCCCAAAGCTGCGACCATGGATTGCCTTTAGTCGAGACCGCTACAAAGAACCCCCTTCGCAAAGAGATCGCGAAGTTGGCTCAGTCTTTGCACAGCGTAAATCAAGCTGAAGCCACAGGATAATAAAAGGGTTACGAGTATGTTTTCACGATATAAAAAATCCAACAGCGCGTCCGATTCTCAAGTAAAATCGGCTCCCTCAGCGGCTCCTGCCCCAGCAAAAGCGGCTGTGGCCCCTTCAAAGTCCATGCGTAAGCCCGAGGAAAAGCCTCCGGTGGCCCCAGCAGAGGTTATCGCGCAAGACAAAGAACTTAAACGCCGCCAGCGGTTGGAAGAAGTGCGCTCTGAGTTGCACCACCGCCTGCTCGACAACTTGAACCTTGCCGCATTGGAAAACGCGCCGGAAGCGGACCTTAAGGCAGAAATCGTCGCGATCTGCGCCGAGGGTCTGGAAGAATTATCCGTCATTTTAACGCGCGAAGAACGTCAAACACTTCACGCAGAGTTATATGACGAGGTCACCGGCCTTGGCCCGCTTGAACCTCTGTTAAAAGACGAAACGGTCAACGATATTTTGGTGAATGGCCCCAACCGCGTGTTTGTAGAGCGCGACGGTAAGCTGACCCTAACCAACACACGATTTAAAGATGAAAAACACCTGCTACGCATCATCGACAAAATCGTATCCGCCGTAGGTCGGCGCGTTGATGAATCAAACCCTTATGTGGATGCGCGCCTGAAAGATGGCTCACGGTTCAACGCCATGGTTCCACCCATCGCGGTGGATGGATCTCTCGTCTCTATCCGTAAGTTTAAAAAAGAAAAACTCGGCATTGACGACCTCGTAAAATTCGGCGCCTTTTCTGAGGAAATGGCAGTCTTTTTGCAGGCCGCCGTTGCCTGCCGCCTGAACATTATCGTCTCGGGCGGTACTGGTTCTGGTAAAACAACAACGCTGAATGCACTGTCTTCATTCATCGACGATTCCGAGCGCATTCTAACGATCGAAGACACGGCAGAGCTGCAACTCCAACAGGTCCACGTCGGCCGTATGGAAAGCCGCCCGGCCAACGTCGAAGGCAAAGGCGCAGTATCGCAACGCGACTGCTTGAAGAACGCCCTTCGTATGCGGCCAGACCGCATTATCGTGGGGGAGACGCGTGGCGAAGAAGTTATCGACATGCTTCAAGCGATGAACACTGGCCACGATGGGTCCATGACCACGATCCACGCCAACTCGGCGCGCGATAGTGTGTCGCGCCTAGAAAACATGATCGCCATGGCCGGCATTGAGATGCCGATTAAAGCCGTGCGCGCGCAAATTTCCTCTGCCGTGAACTTGATCGTGCAGGCCTCGCGCTTGCAAGACGGCTCGCGCCGCATGGTTTCAATCACCGAGATCACCGGCATGGAAGGCGATGTTATCTCGATGCAAGAGGTCTTCCGCTTTCAGCGTTTGGGCCTGCAACCTGATGGCAAAATCATTGGCCAGTTCACGCCTACCGGTGTGCGCTCGCACTATTCTGATCGGTTCAAACAATGGGGCTACGACCTACCTGCCTCGATCTACGAACCGATAGCAGCGGAGTAATTAGGCATGGAAATCAGTTTTGAACCAATTCTCTACGGTATAATTTTTGTTGCCGTTCTGATGTTGATCGAGGGTGTCTACCTTGTTGTCTTTGGCAAATCGATCAGCCTGAACAACAAGGTTAACCGCCGTCTCGATATGATCTCGAAGGGCGGATCACGCGAAAAGGTCCTCGAACAACTCCGCAAGGAGATGAACCAGCACATGAATTCGGGCGGTATTCCGCTTTATTCAATGCTTGCCGACAAGGCCCTGCGCGCCAACATCGCCTTCACGCCAATGGCGCTGATCGGCATGATGTTCGGTCTCGCAATCGTAATCTTTGTGGTTTTGAGCCAAATGACCGAAGCTGCGGCTCCGGTTCGCGGCCTGATCTCGCTCGCGATGGGCGTTGGTGCCGTCTATGTTTGGGTCAATAACAAATGCAAAAAACGCCTTGAATTAATGGAAGAACAGTTGCCCGACGCGATTGAACTCATGGTGCGCAGCTTGCGCGTTGGTCACCCGTTTGCATCTGCCATTAACATCGTTGCCAAAGAGGTTGCCGACCCATTGGGAACCGAGTTCGGCCTCATCGCAGATGAAAGCGCCTATGGCCGTGACGTCTCTGAGAGCTTGAAACACTTGGCCGAGCGGATGGATATGCAAGATTTACGATTCCTCGCAGTGGCCGTGACCATTCAGCAAACATCAGGTGGTAACTTGGCCGAGATTTTACACGGATTGTCTCAGGTGATCCGTGCCCGCTTCAAACTCTTTCGCCGCGTGAAGGCAATTACCGCTGAAGCGAAGTGGTCTGGCATGTTCCTCTCTGCGTTCCCGCTTATGGCATTGATCGCAATTAACATCATGGAGCCGGACTACTACACCGAAGTAAAAGAGACCGAATTCTTCATTCCGGCCTGTATCGTGGTGGGCATATTCCTCGTGGTAAACGTGGTTTTCATGCGCATCATGGTCAACATCAAGGTATAATGAGATGGAATATTTTGAAGTCATCAACAACAAACTCATCGAGATGTTTGGCGAGTTAGGCCCGCTGCTTATCGTTGGTCTCCTTGGGGTTGTCATGATACTCGTGACCCTGCCGATCATGCTTAAAAAACGCAAAGATCCGCTAGACAGTATCCGCGCAGAAGTCGCGCGCGCAAACGGGCGCGCCTCCAAGTCGGGTGCCACGTCACTGCGCACCGACAACGGCACCGACAAGCTCGACAAATACGCGACCTTTTTGGAGCCCCAAGACGTCGAAGAGCTTGCTGGCATGAAGCTCAAACTGCTTCAAGCCGGGTACAAACAGAAAACAGCTGTACGGACATTTCACTTTGCTCAATTTGCATTGGGGCTGCTCTTTCTCACCTTAGGCTTGTTTTACGTCCTATTTCTTGCTGGCGACGACATGTCGACACGCAACTTAATCTTGGCAATCGTGATCCCTGGTGGCGCGGGGTATTATCTGCCGAAATACTGGATCGAACGCCGCCGCCAAGAACGTCAAGAAGAGATCGAAAGTGGCTTTCCTGATAGCCTTGACCTGATGCTTGTTTGTGTTGAAGCGGGCCAAGCCCTTGATCAGTCGATCATTCGGGTCGCGGCAGAAATTCGCGCAGGCTACCCAGCTTTGGCCGATGAGTTCCAAATCGTCTCCAACGAGATGAAAGCCGGCAAAGATCGCATCACAGTACTTCGCGATATGGCGGAGCGCGCAGGCGTGCCGGATGTTTCAAGCTTTGTGACCGTGCTAATCCAGTCAACCAGTTTTGGTACATCCATCGCCGACGCCCTTCGCGTCTATGCTTCAGAGATGCGTGATAAACGCGTCATGCGGGCAGAAGAGAAAGCCAACGTGTTGCCTACCAAGCTCACGCTGGGAACTATGATGTTCTGTTTGCCACCACTTTTGATTATTTTGATCGGCCCGTCGATCTACGACATATATAAAAACCTAAATGGTGGCGGTGGGTAATTATGCGGTATTGGGTGGGCTCAATTGTACTTGGACTATGTCTCGCAGGTTGCGAGAAACAGGCCCCCTTGCTTGGCGAGGGGGCTAGTCCTTTTCCACCAAGTGGCGATGTCACCCGGTTAAATGGAGTTGATGGGCTAAGCGTAGGACATACGCTTATGGCCGCGGGGCAATATGAGTTGGCTTTGAAATCCTACTTTCGTGCTGCGGGCGAGCAAGGCACCACAGTAGACGTTCTGAGCGCACTAGGCTCCGCGAACCTGCGTCTCGGCCGTCTTGGTCAGTCTGAGCAACTTCTACGCCGCGCCATAAAGAAGGATGAAACCTTCGTTCCCGCTTGGAACAACCTAGGCGTTATCTTGATGGAGACCGGTCGCATTGGCGAAGCCAGCCGTGTATTCAAAACCGCTTTCGCGCTGGATAGTGGCAATTCGGACGAAATCCGTGAAAACCTGCGCCGCGCGCTCGCAAAAATTGAAAACCCTGCGTATACTTCTAAAAAAGAAGATAAAGCCTTCGACTTGGTGCGGCGTGGAAACGGTCGCTACCTGCTTTTGCAGGCCCCATGATCTAAAAGGCACTTGAGAGCAGAGTAGAGGACGCCCAATGCGCCACATGAAGACAGGAATGCTGTGTCTTATCAGCATCGTAGCCTTGACCGCTTGTGAAAAAGCCGAAAAAGGTGCCTACAGTAAAACCCTCAAAAACGTTAATGTTATTGATGAAAGCAACCTCAACGACATTATGTTGACGGTCGCCGACCCGAACGAGGCCGTGGTCTACTTTCAAAAAGCCAGCCGAGAAGATCCCGACCGGATTGACCTGCAACGCGGGCTTGGCAAATCTCTCCTGCGCGCCAAACGCGCAACAGAGGCCGGTGTGATTTGGGGGAAAATCGTCAAACACCCCGAAGTGACCAACGATGACCACATCAACTACGCCAGCGCCCTAATCCGCCAAGGCCAATGGAAAAAAGCCGAAAAAGCACTGAATGTGGTGCCACCGACTTTTGAGACATTTGAGCGCTATCGCCTTGAAGCTATTATCGCTGATACCAACAAAGACTGGAAAAAGGCCGATAGCTTTTACGAGACTGCGGTCGGTCTGACTACGACCCCCGGCGCTGTGTTGAACAATTGGGGGTTCTCCAAGTTGACCAGAGGTGACTATGATGACGCCGAGCGCTTGTTTGGCGAAGCAATCACCTATGATCCTGGTTTATTCACCGCCAAGAACAACATGGTTCTGGCGCGTGGTGCACGCAAAAATTACACGCTTCCCCTGATTCAGCTCACACAGGTTGAACGCGCTCAGCTGCTTCACACCATGGGTTTAACTGCCATCAAGCAAGGTGACGTAGAAACCGGTAAAACCTTGCTAGAGGAAGCTATCGAAATCCACCCGCAACACTTCGAAGCAGCCATACGCACCCTACGTACGCTGGAAAGCTAACACTATGACAACCTTCGCTCTTTGGGCCCTGCCCTTTGCGACACTCATCTGCTTATGGGTCGCGTGGAGCGATTTGGCACGCATGAAAATCCCAAACAAAGCCGTCCTAGCTTTGCTTGTTGTCTTTGCAATTGTAGGTGTCGCGACTTTGCCCCTGGCCGACTACGGCTGGCGCTTCTCGCATTTCGCTGTTGTACTGGCGGTTGGATTTCTGATGACTGTAACGGGTGTTGTCGGCGCGGGAGATGCCAAATTTGCTGCCGCGATGGCCCCCTTTGTGGCCGTTGCCGATATCACGGTGGTCGCGGCTTTCTTTGCCCTCACCACTATCGTTGCCTTCATCTTGCATCGCGTCGCTCGCATCACCCCCCTGCGCAAACTTGCCCCAAACTGGGAAAGCTGGGAGCGGACACGAGACTTTCCAATGGGCCTCCCTTTGGCCGCGACTTTGATCCTATATCTCGCCCGTACCGCCCTATTTTAAGGTCGCGCGTAGAGCGTATAAAGCTCTGTCCGCCGAACTTCTTTGAGCACCTCTCCGCGCGCCTCGACTTCGCTTAGTATAGATCGGTAGGCGAGTGGCGTCGTCGGGCAGGTCGGGATCAAAAAGTAGTCAGCCGCATCATACCCAGTCAGGTGACCATAGTACCAAGGCGCCGCGCCTTGAGTTGGTTCCAAGCCGCCAAACATCCACAAGTTCCCGAAAGTATCAGCCACGAATATTGAGCGCCCTTCCGACAGACCCGCCTCATCCAAATCGCGCGCCATGGCTTTGGCAACCCCGATCAACCCAAGCGTCTGTGCACATGGTGCCAACTCTTCCCCAAGGAACTGGGCCGCCGGGGTGTGGTCCGCCAAATCGTTCAAATATGCTAGGTTCGCACTTTCAAACTGCATAGGTTTGCGCACCAATATGCGGTTTGCCCGCTCTGATTTCGTGTATAAATCTGTGTGGCGGTCCGCAAACGGCGTGGCCTCGAACAAGGGCGCGTAAGTATCCGGTTTTGTAGCAAGGTGGCGTGCCGGGCTGACTGCCATATTCAGGAATGACGGCCCGATCAATGCACATGAAATCACTGCCAAAGCGATAACCTGAGGGGCCCTCGACACCGATAAGATCATCATAGGCAAAAGTGCTAACCACTTGGGATCATTTCCATAGTTTTGGAAGGTGACGTAGACCATTCCCGGTCCAAGCAAGATCAAAATCAACCCCATGCGCGGGTCCACCCCACGCCGGAGAACAACGATCGACAACACCAAAATTGCGTTGCCTAAAACATATTGCGGTGCGGTCAGCAGCGTCCCTATGTCCACCCCCGCACGCGGGCGAATATCTGTGCTGGCCACCAAGGCCAAATCGCCAAGGTAAGCGGCCCAAATGCCCACCCCCGCCAAAGCAGTCACCGCCCCGGCAAATATCGCAACACCCCCCAAGGCGACCGCAATAACCTTCCATTGCCCCCGCAAAACAAGTGCCACCGCCACACCGGGTGCAAAAGCCACGCCATACGTAATTTTACCCATCACGAAAAAGCTAAACGCCACCCCAAGGATTACCCCATCCACCCATTGGTTCGTTGCTCTTTTTGGCTCTAGAACGGCGATCAAAATGGCGATGAAAGCAAAGGCCCAAGCCCAACGATTATAGTGCATCGAAAGCGAAATAGAGGCCGCAGATTCCCCATGGATCATCGCCAAGGTCATCACCATGACCAGCGCACCAAGCCCGTAAGCCATCCCACTCGTCAGGCGGCTACGGCCAAGCCACCACACCATTGGAACCAGCAATATTGCGACTGCAATTTGGCTCAATATGATGGCAGTTCCAACGCCAAACCCAATCCAGACGAACGCAACAATCGGTAAGAAAGCCAATATACCCAACGGGGTAACGAAATCCAAATGTGGCCATTGCCCGTCCGCCATGCGCAAAACGATTTCGATCAAGTGCAAGGTGTCACCCTCATGGCGATCGACGTACAGCCCCCCCTTGGCCAGCGCCAAGCCGCCTAACAGAGCAACAAGCCCTAGAAGGTAAACGATAAAAAGCCTTGCTCCAGCTCGTCCCACACCATCATCCATGCCCAATATCCTCGTATTCCGCTCTTGTGGCGGCATTCATTACTCTGAAAGGCTAACTCAGGTAGCGTGCTATTTGAAGCCGCTTCGGTTTTTGTTGTTTGAGCGCCGCAAAATTGGTAAAGTTGTGAAAAGAAGCCGAAAAATCGGCATATGAGGCAAAGCAGATGAACATGCACACAACCCCCGGCGTTCAGGCCCCGGCGTCCCCGAAGTCTTTGAGCGACACCGGTTTGAGCATCGTTATGATGCGCGATATTTTGTTGAAAACCGTGTTCCGCAAAAACTTGGAACATGTATCCGACATGTCCGAGGCGATTTGCCTATCACTGCCCCTGACACAACAGTTGGTCGAAATTGCCCGTGAGCAAAAGCTTATCGAGGCGCAGGGCACGCTTCATGCGGGATCCGGGTCTGAGATGGCATTTCAATTGTCCGACGCCGGGAAATCCCGTGCTCTCGACGCCCTTTCACAGTCCGAATATTATGGCGCCCTGCCTGTACCTTTGACCATGTACAGAGAACAAGTGAAGCGGCAATCGGTACGCGACATCCAGATTACACGCGAAAAATTGCTAGGCTCCATGGGGCATCTGATCTTGCCCTCGGACTTGCTTGACAATCTTGGCCCGGCGGTAAGTTCAGGGCGCTCTATCCTTCTCTACGGTCCTCCCGGCAACGGTAAATCTGCCATCTCAAACGGCATCCGCGACGCTTTGGGCGACGTCATCTACATCCCGCAATGCATTGAATACGCGGGACAGGTCGTGACGCTCTATGACCCGATTGTGCACACCCCAATAGAGGATGAAGCCGCGCAAACCACGTCGTTGCGCCGCACCGACAATCGCTACGACAAACGCTACCTGATGTGCGAGCGCCCCACTGTTATGACGGGGGGGGAGTTGATGCTAAGCATGCTTGACCTGAACTACAACGCAACCTCGCGCACTTACCAAGCCTCCCTACAGCTGAAAGCCACCGGCGGCGTGTTCATCGTGGATGACCTTGGACGCCAAGAAGAGCCGCCGCAGGCCTTGATCAACCGGTGGATCGTTCCGATGGAGGCCGAGTACGATATCTTGACGCTGCAATCTGGCGAAAAGTTTGAGGTTCCCTTTGATACCCTTGTGATTTTCTCGACCAACTTCCATCCCAATGAAATGTTCGATGGCGCGGCTTTGCGTCGGATTTTCTTCAAGATCAAAATTGATGGCCCTACTCAGGAGGAATTTCTGAAGGTCTTCGCCATGGTTGCCAAGAAAAAGAAAATGCCGCTCAACGAAGCGGCACTGATCCACTTGTTAAAGGTCAGATACCCCGGCATCGACAACGTCTACGCCAACTACCATGCAAACTTTCTAATCGATCAGATGATTGCTGTATGTGAATACGACGGCATCCCGCTCCAGATGACTCCGGAGCTTATCGACCGTGCTTGGGCGAACATGTATGTGAAAGACGAAGAGATCAAACACTGATCCGGCCACTCACCCAAAGCGCCTTTAGGCAGCGCCGCGCAAATGTTAAACCGTCAGCCCCTCTGGCTCTGCCAGACCATTGGCACGGCAACACGCCGTAACCGTATTTGCCAGCAAACACGCAATCGTCATCGGCCCAACCCCGCCCGGAACAGGGGTGATCGCGCCAGCAACTGCTGCGCAACTATCGAAGTCCACATCCCCCACCAAACGGGTCTTTCCTTCGCCCTTTTCAGGCGCGTCTAGGCGGTTGATGCCAACATCAATCACCGTGGCCCCCGGTTTGATCCAGCTCCCGGGCACCATCTCGGGGCGTCCAACAGCCGCGACAACAATATCCGCACGGCCAACGACACCTGCCAAATCTTTGGTCCGCGAATGGGCAATCGTCACGGTGCAACTATCGCCAAGCAACAGCTGCGCCATTGGTTTCCCCACAATATTTGAGCGCCCAATCACAACCGCATCCAGCCCCGACAAAGATCCGTGAAAGTCACGTAGCATCATCAAGCAGCCCAAAGGCGTGCACGGCACCATTGATTTTTGCCCCGTTCCCAAGAGCCCAACATTTGAGATATGAAACCCATCGACATCCTTTGCAGGGTCAACCGAAGTGATAACAAGATCTTCGTTCAAATGTTTAGGCAAAGGGAGTTGCACCAAAATACCATGGATACTGGCATCTTCATTCAAAGACTTAATCAATGCCAGAAGGTCTTCCTCAGAGGTATCCACATCGAGGCGATGCTCGACCGATTTCATGCCCACCTCGACTGTCATCTTCCCCTTGGAGCGCACGTACACTTGGCTGGCCGGATCTTCCCCTACCAGCACAACCGCCAGTCCCGGAATTAGGTCATGGTCCGCCTTTAGTTTGGTTACGTGGTTGGCAACTCGCGCCCGAATTTTGGCCGAGAAGATTTTTCCGTCAATTATTTGTGCGCTCATCTCACCCGTCTCCATCCATATTAAACTGTCTACCGCCACAGACGGCAGCGGCGCGGGGGATAGGGCAAATGCCCCTCCCCCCGCGCATCATATCTTAGAACAAGCCTTCAATGTCACCAGCATCATTCAGCATAATAGCTTCGGCAGAAGGAACCCGTGGCAAGCCCGGCATAGTCATAATTTCACCACAGACGACAACAACAAATCCGGCCCCTGCCGACAGGCGAACCTCACGGACCGGCAAAGAATGTCCCACCGGTGCGCCGCGCAAGTTTGGATCTGTCGAAAAAGAGTACTGCGTTTTCGCCATACAAACCGGCAAGTGGCCATAACCAGCATCTTCCCACTGCTTCAGTTGACTGCGAATTTTCTTATCGGCCAAGACTTCATCCGCGCGATAAATACGCTTGGCAATTGTCTCGACCTTCTCCATCAAGCTCAGCTCATCACTATACAGCGGGGCAAATTGGGACGCGCCACTATCGGCTATCTCTGCCACTCGAATTGCCATTTCCTGAATGCCTTCAGACCCATGCGCCCAGTGCTTACACACAATGGCTTCCGCCCCTTGGCTCTCGACATAAGATTTAACCGCAGCAATCTCGGCATCGGTATCCCCAGAGAAGTGATTAATACCCACAACAACAGGCACACCAAAGGATTTGATATTCTCAATGTGGCGTCCGAGGTTGGAGCATCCAGCATTAACCGCTTCAACATTTTCCGCAGCCAGATCAGCTTTCAGGACACCGCCATTCATCTTCATTGCGCGCACCGTCGCAACCAGAACCACGCAATCCGGTGCAAGCCCCGCTTTGCGGCACTTAATGTTCATGAATTTTTCAGCCCCTAAATCGGCCCCAAACCCTGCCTCGGTCACAACATAATCGGCCAGCTTTAACGCTGTCGTTGTCGCAATAACCGAATTACAGCCATGCGCAATATTTGCGAAAGGCCCCCCGTGCACGAACGCCGGGTTGTTCTCTAATGTCTGCACGAGGTTAGGTTGCATTGCTTGCTGCAACAGTACCGTCATTGCTCCATCAGCCTTAATATCACGACAGTAAATTGGTGAGCGATCACGGCGATAGGCCACGATAATGTCGCCCAGACGCTTCTTCAGGTCATCGAGATCGTTGGACAGGCACAAAATCGCCATGACTTCCGAGGCCACCGTGATGTCAAACCCAGTCTGACGCGGGAATCCATTCGCAACGCCGCCAAGCGACGTGACACAATCACGCAACGCACGGTCATTCATATCAAGAACACGCTTCCAGACCACCCGACGCTCGTCAATTTCCAGCTCATTACCCCAGTAAATGTGGTTATCAATCATTGCCGACAACAGGTTGTGCGCACTGGTAATTGCGTGAAAATCACCCGTGAAATGCAGGTTCATTTCCTCCATTGGCACGACCTGAGCGTATCCACCGCCAGCCGCGCCCCCCTTCATCCCAAAGCAAGGCCCAAGCGATGCCTCACGGATGCAAATAGCCGCTTTTTTACCAATAGCATTCAAGCCATCCCCAAGACCCACGGTCGTGGTGGTCTTCCCCTCGCCAGCAGGCGTCGGGTTAATCGCGGTCACAAGGATCAGTTTCCCGTCCTTTTTTCCCTTCTGGGCTGCAATGAACTCAGCGGAAATTTTTGCCTTATCATGACCGAACGGCAATAGGTCAGCTTCAGGGATGCCTAACTTGGCCCCAATCTCTTGAATCGGGCGTTTGGAGGCCTCGCGGGCAATCTCGATATCGGTCTTGAAACTCATAGCATCTCTCCCCTAAGCCCGCGCATTCACGCTGCGGCGCAATGTTTATACTCCGCCTATATCGGGGTCTGGCCTGTAGGCATCCTGCGTTTCCGACATTTATGGAGCTGGAATCGGCCTCAACCGATTATACAGGTTATAATAGGAAACATCCGGCCTAAGTTTGCGGTTCAGTCGCAGCGTGAAGCCCCGCCATAGGGGGCCATTCACGTTGATCTGGGATGTGCAAAACTATCGTGTCACCAACCCGTAACACCCCCTCGCGCTCTACCCACGCGGTGATACCACGCCGCCCTTTAGCCGCCGCCTTAAACCCATTTCCGTGGCCCGGCGCGTCTTCATTGATAACCGGAGCAGGCAAATTACAAGGGCGGTTTTGCATATCAACCGTCAATGTGGCTCCACTTGATGATTGCAATCTAGAGGAAGGGGGAATGTGCGAAAAATCTGGGATACCCTCGATCACAATGTTCGCGCCACACCAAGCGGGGTTAAAGGCATCCACCCCGATTTCCTCGGCAACAGTTGCCATTTCTTCTGCTGAAACAATGCAAAGCTGTCGCACATTCCGGATTTGCGTTCCTATTTCGTATTGCGTAACGACACGGCTACACGATGCCCGCGACAGCCCGCCGTGATCTTCACCAGCCATACCTTCAAATGCCAGTAGGGCCTCCGTAACCGGCTCAGATCGCAAAGCCTCGGAGCGGGTTTTGACCACTCCAAGCCATCTAATCACTCCGTGGAATTCCGTTTTTATCAGTGCTGGCATTGGTCAGTCCCATACAAATCATCAGCGCAAGTCAACCATGTGCGGCACTAACCTTCAATCGAGATCAGAAGCTATTACTCGCACAAAAAAGCCCCGCATAATCTGCGGGGCCTTTTAAAATCTAATGTAATTAGGCAGAAGGTTCAGGTTCCATTCCGCCATCAGATTTAGGCGTTTTAGGTTTTCGCGTTTTTGGGATCGCAGCAACTGAGGTTGATCCACCTTCCGGCGTGTCGTCCTCTTCATCGTCCCCCCGGTTCAAAGGTTTCCCTGCGATAACCTTTGAAATCTCGGCCCCGGTCAGGGTTTCATATTCCAACAAACCTTGTGCAAGGCGTTCCAAATCCACGGATTGCTCGGTCAAAATTCGCTTAGCCGTTTCATAACCTTCGTCAACGATCTCACGAACCTTGTCATCAATCAGCTTTTGCGTCGCGGCAGAGTGATTGGCGCCACCGCCATAATTTCCAAGATAACCTTGCTGCTCATTGGCGTAGTCCACATGCCCCAATTCCTCAGTAAACCCGAATTGTGTGACCATTGCCCGTGCGATTTTAGACACTTGTTGAATGTCTGATGAGGCCCCAGAAGTGACGTTCTCTTTGCCAAAAATCAATTCTTCCGCAACTTTACCACCCATCGCCATCGCGATCTTGGACTTATACTTAGTGAAAGAGACCGACAGTTGGTCGCGCTCCGGCAGGCTCATCACCAACCCTAATGCGCGTCCGCGCGGGATAATTGTCGCCTTATGGATGGGATCGTGTTGTGGCACATTCAGCCCCACAACCGCATGTCCGGCTTCATGGTAGGCTGTCAGTTTTTTCTCATCCTCAGTCATCACCATGGAACGGCGCTCCGCTCCCATCATAACCTTGTCTTTGGCGCTTTCAAAATCTTCCATCGTCACAAACCGCCGCCCCAAGCGGGCTGCAAGAAGAGCCGACTCATTGACTAAGTTCGCCAAGTCAGCCCCAGAAAACCCAGGAGAGCCACGCGCGATAATGCGAAGGTCCACATCAGGGCCCAGCGGCACTTTACGCGCATGAACTCGCAAGATTTTCTCACGACCCTTGATATCAGGATTGGGCACTTGAACTTGCCGGTCAAAACGCCCCGGACGCAGCAAAGCCGGGTCTAGAACATCCGGCCGGTTCGTCGCGGCAACAATAATGATACCCTCATTGGCCTCAAATCCATCCATCTCTACCAGCAATTGGTTAAGCGTTTGCTCGCGCTCATCGTTCCCGCCACCGTATCCGGCACCACGAGATCGTCCAACGGCATCAATTTCGTCAATAAACACAATGCAAGGCGCATTTTTCTTGGCCTGTTCAAACATGTCACGAACACGCGAGGCACCAACACCAACGAACATTTCTACAAAATCAGAACCGGAAATGGTAAAAAATGGCACGCCAGCCTCGCCTGCAATCGCACGCGCCAGCAGCGTTTTACCAGTACCCGGAGGCCCCACTAACAGCGCACCTTTAGGGATTTTACCGCCCAACCGCGAGAATTTTTGCGGGTTGCGCAAGAATTCGACGATCTCTTCAAGCTCGTCTTTGGCTTCATCAATGCCCGCAACATCATCAAAGGTCACACGACCTTGCTTTTCTGTCAGCAATTTGGCGCGCGACTTGCCGAAGCCCATCGCCCCGCCTTTACCGCCACCTTGCATCCGGTTCATGAAGAAAATCCAAATACCGATGATCACAAGAAACGGCAGCAACGTCCCCGCATAGGCGAGAATACCATTTTGCTCCTGAGGCTTAGCCTCAATCGCAACATTGTTATTTAGCAGAACAGGAGTGACATCCACACCCTGAGGCTTAACGGTCACAAACTGCTCAGTGCCAGAGCGAATCAAAATCTTTTCACCATCTAGCGTCACTTCGCTCACATCACCGGACTCAACCCTCGAAATGAAGTCCGAATACGGGATAGTAAGCGAGGTTGCCGTCGACTGCCCGCCGTTAAACAGGTTAAAAAGAGCGAGGATCAGCAAAAGTAGCACGATCCAAAAAGCGAAATTTCTCGCGTTGCCCAAGGGTATTCTCCTAAATCAGACCGGCTCTAGCGCAAACACTTACGCCACTTACCGCAGTTATCGTTAAAATAGGGATAAGTTGCGCATATTCAATGCGATAAAATGGACTCACTGAAGTCATTTTCACTTTGGCACAAACTTAGCCCCCAACCATTACCCCATCCAGCCAATGGAGCGCTCAATAATTTCGCCCCGTCCCAAACCGACGGAGAACTTAAAACCGTTGATCTAGGCAAGTTCAACTCACGCCACCCATTCGGGCACTGCGCAATACCATCTTCACCCAAGGCCCTAATTTCAGTTGTCTTTCCGTGCTTTCCAACGACCTGCCAACGACGATCCCACTTGGCTTCACTTGGTACACGAAGTAGCGCCACCGCTGCATGTTCACGCGCAATCCGAAGGCCCTCATCTTTGACAGTGAGCACGCAGCCATGGACCACCGACTTTCGGCGCAAACCCGCCATAAATCGGTTAAGTTTTTCCGCGCGCGGCGGATAATCCTGCCCAGAGATGAACCGCAAAGCCGCATTTAAGACACGGCGAAGTGCCCCTTGAGGTAAATTTTCCAACCAGTGCAGATCAAAACATAAATCTCCGTGATCCAGCCGAAACCGCCCCGCCAACTTTTCAGTCAGATCAATCTCAAAATCGTGACGCGCAGAATGCAGATGCCCCACAGACGTCAAGATCATCTCAGGGTCGACACCCGCCGCAGCAAAAGCCGCCATGCTTTGGCGTACCTGAACACGTTGGTAGTTGGGGTTGTCATTACCGGGATCATCGCTCCAGGTTACGTTTGCACCCCGAAGCATATCGCGAATCTGCTCTCGCCGTGCGCGTAGCAAGGGGCGGTGAAACGTCACGCCATGCCGCGTAAATTTGTGCCGCATGCCCGACAACCCGTCCAGCCCTGCACCGCGCGAGAGGCCCATCACAAAGGTCTCGATATTGTCATCCGCCGTGTGGCCAAGCGCGATATGTGCAATATCATTCTGCGCGGCCCAATGCGCCAGCAGATCATAGCGACCACTGCGCGCTTCACTTTGCAAGTTCCCAGTACCACTCCAACGCCAGTCGAGCACATCATGCTCAACCCCGTGCCGCGCACAAAATTGAGCCACTGCCTCGGCCTCATCACAAGCTTCCTCGCGTAAATGGTGGTTCACTGTTGCGACAGTCACACTCGCACCTGCCTGCAACAAGAGGTGCAAAAGCCCCATACTGTCGCTGCCCCCCGAGACAGCAACGCCCAGCGTCTGCCCGGCCGCAATCTGCTCGAAAAAGTGGTTAGGTAGCTGTGGCGTGGTCACTGGCACCCGAGGTTACGCATCGACGAATTGGCCGGTAAAACCTGATCCGATGCAGGGTAGCGCACCCCGACCTCCTGCAACATCAGGCAGGCCTCTTCCGCCTGACCCAACTCGTATAAAGCCAGCCCCAAGCGAAACAGTGCCTCAGGCGCACGCGGGGCCTCTGGCGAGCCGGAGAAGCTTTCTAAGTATGACCGCGCCGCATTATTCCAGTCGCCAAGCTTGGCCAAAGATTGCCCCGCCAGAAAGAACGCATCAGAGGCTAGAGGCCCCCCCGGGTAGGATTCATTAAAGGCCGTAAACTGCTGCGCGGCGCCGCGAAAGTCACCGGATGCGAGCGCCTCCTGCGCCCGCTCAAAATCTGCCTTCTCGGAGATAGCCAACTCTGCGCCGCCACCAATATCAGGTGTCGCGGCAGGCACGCCGCCTCCCGGCACCGCGGCCCCTGTATCACCACCTAAGGTCGGTGTCTCACCGAGGCTTCCCAGATCGCCACCTTCCAGCTCGACCAAGCGAAATTCCAGATCGCCGATCCGGTTAGTGCCATCTGTCACCACCCGGTTGATCCGGTTTTCCAGACCCTCGGTCTTGGAGGTAAGCCGCGACAAACCAGCCTCAATTGCATCAATGCGTTGCAACGTATCGCCCGTGATCACCAGCCCGCCAGTATTGCCCGAAGACACATCACTACGCAGGCTGAGGATCGCCGTATTTAGCTGCCCCAGTTCTGCGCGAATATCCGCAAGGCTCGTGTCTTGCGCGGCCACTGGCCCCACAGATAAAACGAAACTTAAAACCAGTAGAACCTTGCGCATATTCTTAGCCTATCAACTGCCGACGCCGGCGGAAATCACACTCACGGAGCGGCGGTTTTTCGCATAGCACGCCTCGGTCGAGCACACTTCTAATGGCCGTTCCTTGCCGAATGTCACCGTGCGCAACCGGTTATCAGCGACCCCATTGGCCACCAAATAATCGCGTGCCGCAGCCGCACGACGCGCGCCCAAAGCAAGGTTATATTCACGGGTGCCTTGCTCATCAGCATGGCCCTCGATGATCGCAGTATAGCTCGTGTTGGTTTTCAGCCAGCCAGCCTGCTGACCCAAAGTGGTGCGAGCGGTGTCATTTAGCGTGGACTGATCCACATCGAAAAGCACTTTATCGCCAATGGTTTGATTGAAATATGCCGGGCTGGACGGGTCTAGGGCAGAGGTCGAGACCCCACCGTTTCCAACTCCCCCAGCGCCAGTGTCCACCCCGTTTCCACTGCGGTCAAACGGGCTTTTGGCACAGGCTGCCAGCGCCAGTGAAGCGGTCAGCAAAGCAACCTTGGTAAGCGTTTTCATGATGTGATCCTTATGGGTCATTATTGGCTCGATTAGAGCAAGTCTAGCATGGCTTCCCGCCAAAGGGAATCGCACGGTTTATTTCAGTAAAGGCGACCAGCTTGGGTCAGAGGCATTGGCTTGCACCGCCTTCAAGTTGCGCCCGGAAATATCCACCGAATACAGCGTCGAAGACCCACCGGACCCTGCCGTCTCTCGGGTGAACATGATCACGCGGCCATTCGGCGACCAGGTTGGGCCCTCGTCCAGGAATGACGCGGTAAGCAGCCGCTCCCCCGAGCCATCAGTGCGCATCACGCCAATATGAAACCGGCCGCGGTTTTGTTTGGTAAACGCCACGAGATCACCGCGCGGTGACCAAACCGGCGTCCCGTAACGCCCCTGCCCAAAGGAAATCCGCGTCGGCTCCCCACCGCTCGCACTCATCACATATAGCTGCTGAGTGCCGGAGCGGTCGCTCTCGAACACAATTTGCGTGCCGTCGGGGGAATAGCTGGGCGCGGTCTCAATCGCAGGGCTGAACGTCAATTGCGTGCGCGCCCCGGAGGCCAAATTCAGCTTGTAGATGTCCGTATTCGCCCCGGTGCTCAGCGAGTAGACCACATCTTGCCCGTTCGGCGCAAAGCGTGGTGCGAAACTCATCGTGCCTTTCTGATCTTGCAACACCCGACGCCCAACAGAGGCAACATCCAGCACATAAATTTTCGGGAAGCCACTCTCATACGACGTGTACAAAACCCGGTCGCCATTCGGCGAGAAGCGCGGGGCCAACACAATCGCCTGCGCATCGGTCAGGAACTGTTGGTTCGCACCATCATAATCCATAATACCCAGCCGTTTCAGGCGGGCATTTTTCGGCCCGGTCTCGGAGACAAACACAACGCGGCTGTCGAAATAGCCGCCCTCGCCGGTGATGCGTGAATAGACAGCATCGGCCACCTTATGCGCCATACGCCGCCACCCTTTGGTGGAGCCTACAAATTGCAGCCCCTCGCCCAATTGATCCTCGGAAAAGACATCAAACAGGCGGAACTTCACCACAACCTGCCCGTCCCCCGTCACGCTGACAGCACCGGTGATCAAAGCCTGCGCGTTGATCGCCTTCCAGTCAGCATATTGCACGGGGCTGTCAAAGCTGGTGATCTGGCTGATGAACGCGTCTTGGCTGATCGCGCGAAACAGGCCAGAGCCTTGCAAATCCGCCGCCACCACCGAGGCCAGATCGCGCGCATATTGCTCCGCCCCGCCACCTTCCGGCACGAAAGCAGGCGCGGCAAATGGCAATGGCTCAATGTTGGGGCTGTCCAACTCGATACGCAACGGCTCGGCCTGAGCCGCACCTAGAAGTGCTACAAAAGCCAGACAGGTGAGGAACATCTTAATCATAGTCGTATCCTTTTCGCGCAGACCGCCATTTGCAAGCAACCAATGCCTGATCGTGCTGCCTGCGAGCAGATTTGCGCCGTTTTTATCATCGGATCTCTTTATTCGTGGCATTAAAGCTGACTTCCACTTCACGCCATTGGTCATATTTGTCGAGGGGAAGGTTGTAGCCTTTGGCCCCGCAACGCAGGATCGCACGGCGCGCAGCACCATAGGCCCGATCAACCGCCGAGCCACTGCCCCCCTTGGCCGAAATCATCTGCACCGAGTCTGCGACGGGTTTTGCGCTCTTATCCATTTGGAAGCCCACAACGACCGAAACCGCCAGCGCATCCGTGCCCAAAACACCAACATTCCAGCATTTCTGGATCCCCAAAATAAAGGTGCCTTTTTCCTGCCGGGTAATCGGCGAAGCCGTCCCGCCGCCCGGATTGACATTATCAGAGGCGGCGGTCTGCGTATTCGCCTCATTCACCGCGTTATTAATGCTATCGGCAAGGCTTGGGGCCGCAGGCCGGGCGGGCGGCTTGGGTTTACGCCCCGGCCGCAAAGACTTGCTCGGCGCGGAGGCGGATGGCTCGTCGGCCTCGGTCACGATCTCGGTCGTGGCCTCTTCGCGGGCCGTTTCCTCTTGCGCCTCCTCCACCGGAGTTGCCTCCGGCGCGGGCGCAGTCGCGGCCTGATCCACCTCGGCAATCGTCACGTCCGGCTCAGGCGCGTCTACCACCTCCTCGGCCACGCGCTGCGCCGGACGCGGGATCGGACGCGCATCCGGGGAAATCAATGTAGCCCCCGGGTCGCCATCCACGTCTGGAGCTTCGGGCGTTTCTGGTTGCACCGGTTCTGGCTCCGGCGCAACTGGCTCGTCTATAACGGGTTCCGGTTCTGGCTGGACTTGCTCGATCGGCTCCGGTGTGGGGGCTGGTTCGGGGGGGGTATCCGGTTCTACCGCAGGTGCAGGCTGGTCCACCTCGGCGGCCACTTCTGGCGCAGGCGGCGCGTCTATCTCGCCCGGAGATTGCGGCTGCATCGCGGCAAATTCCTCTCCCGAGAGGATCGACACAGTGCTAACAACCACGTCCAAATCCGTTTCGCGCGCGACAAACAGCCCCCCTACAATTAGGTAGAGGATAAAGGCCGCATGGCCCGCGCCCGACACATAAAGTCCGGTATTTGGAGGCAAGCGCATGGGCGCGCTACCCGCCCTGCCCGGCAGAGGCAGACCCATCAAGCGTCGGGCCACCCGTATCTGTCACCAAGCCAATGTTGGAGAACCCGCCCTTATTAAGCGCGCCCATCACTTGGATCACGCGCTCGTACGGGATCGCGCCATCGGCACGCAGAAAAACCTTATCATTGTCGCGCTCTGCTGCGATGGCGCGCAGCCGCCCGACTAAGTCTTCATCTGCGATCTCGGTGTTCTGGATCGACAATTGCCCATCCAGCGCCACTGTGATCGTCAACGGTTCTTCCTGCTCGGTCGGCAATGCAGAAGCCGCCGTTTTAGGCAATTCAACGGGCACACCGACGGTAAGCAGCGGTGCCGCCACCATAAAGATAATCAGCAACACGAGCATCACGTCCACAAATGGCGTGACGTTGATCTCCGACATCGGCTTGGCGCGCCCTTTGCGCCGCCTGCCTCTGCGCCCACCTGACGCTGCGCCTTGAATGGTTCCGCCCGCCATGGATCAGGCGTCCAACTGGCGCGACAAGATCGTGGTGAACTCGTCGGCGAATGCCTCGTGGCTGGACATGATCTTATCCGCGTCCCCCGACAGCTTGTTGTAGAAAATAACCGCAGGAATAGCCGCGACCAACCCCAAAGCGGTGGCGACCAGCGCCTCCGCGATACCGGGCGCAACAACTGCCAAATTGGTGCTTTGGGCGATAGCGATCTCTTCAAACGCGTTTTTGATACCCCAAACGGTCCCAAACAGCCCGACAAACGGCGCGGTGGAGCCCGTTGTGGCCAAAAACGTCAGTCCCGAGTTCAACTTTTCTTCTTGCTTGGAAATCGCCATATCCATCGCACGGTCGATGCGTGCAGAGGCCCCGGCAATCAGCTGGCCGTCTTCTTTGTGCGAGCGTTGCCACTCCAACATGCCTGCCGCGAAAATCTTCTGTGATGCGCCATCTGGGTCCGCGCCCACCTTGTCAAACAGCTCGTCCAGCGGCTCGCCGGACCAAAACGCATGATCAAACTCATCTGCTTCACGGCGCGCCGCGCGGAAGTTAATAAACTTCTGCACCGCGATGCCCCAGCTCCAGAACGATGCCCCGATCAACAGCATCATCACCATTTTAACGATAAAAGTTGCCCGCCAAAAAAGCGCCGTAACTGAAAAGTCCACGTCGCTGGCGAGGCCTATTGCCTCAGCTTCCATATAACCTGCTCGCCTTGTTATTACCGCTTTGTGCGGCTTGATTAGAGGTAGAATAACCGCAACGCCCGCATTTTGCTATACGGGACGTGTCAGGGGCAGGAAAATTCCCGTTACCGTTGCATCAACTGGCGAATATCCGCCGGAAGTCGCGTTGGGCGGCCATCACTGCCCACACAAACCAGTGTAACAAGCGATTTAAACAAAACTGCGTCGCCCCGACTGACATTTTGCGTGAGCACGATCCGCGCCCCCGAGAGGCTTTGCACCTGCGTGACCACATCCAAGAGGTCATCAAACCTGCCCGGAGACAGGTAATCCGCCTCGACGCGGCGCACGGCGAACACGATCCCCTGCTCGGCTTTCAGGGCCACTTGATCCACGCCAATCCCGCGCACCCATTCACTGCGGGCACGCTCAATAAATTTTAGGTAGTTGGCGTAGTAGACAATGCCCGCAAGGTCGGTGTCCTCATAGTAAACTCGCAGCTGGAACACATGGCTCATCTTACTTCTCCGCCTCGATCATGGCCCGAATTTTGACAGCCTTCTCAAAGTGGTCAAGCCTATGGGTTTTGATCCACCATGTTGCGACTTCCAGCAACTCATCAGGCGCATCATTCTTGTTGGCAAAGAAGGCATAAAACGACAGCCCGACGCCCTCGCCCTTCTTAGAAATTTTGTCTGTGCAAACGGCGATTGCTTTGCGCCTGAGGCTGCCTCTCATTGCGTCCCCACACTCACGAGACCAAAGCCCCGACCCGCGCCGCCATGCGCAAAGCATGCGATGCATCATCAGCCGCCACAGGCATCACCGGATCGTAGCCCGCGCGGATCACATTGGCGACGTCAGGCTTCAAGATCGCCACATTATCCCCGGTCATCGCCAGCGGCGAAGCCTCGGCAAAGGCCGTGTCAGACCAAAGCAGCATGGATTGCACCACCTGCCCCAAGCACAAGGTATCCGCCGCGATTTCGGCCATGGCGTCATCCATGCGCAAGAACACGAAACAGGCCTTGATTGCCCCGTCATCACCGAATCGAAACAACCGGTACTGGTTGGCATTCGCCGCCTTGAGCCGCTCCACAAGCGGCCCCATCTCGGGGATCATCCGGTCCAGGTTTGGCGTATCGACCAACTCCTGCCAGTCGCGCACGAAGAACACCATGAAGTTGGCGCCTAGCTCCGGGTCCGTCTCGGCCATCTCATGGCTTGCCAAGCGGCAGACGGCCTCGATCGCGCCTTTCAGCACCGAAACCGTGGCGTCCTCAACCCCGAACACCACAGGCGCAATCGGGCGGCCCCAACGGGCAAACTGATAGGTTCCATCCGAGCGGCTAAACATCCGCTCCACGCTTTGCGCTGTTACCTCGAAAACCACGGCTAGCTCATCCTTCAAATAAGTCATCTCTACCTTTAGGCGCGGCCATCCCAAGATGCGCCCATGCCTTTTGCGCCAGCATCCGCCCGCGCGGGGTCCGCTGTATCAGGCCTTGTTGCAGCAGGTAAGGCTCGATCACCTCCTCCAGCGCATCACGGCTTTCCGATAGCGCCGCCGACATTGTCTCGATACCGACCGGGCCACCTTGGTAGTTTTCGGCAATCAATCGCAGATACCGCCGGTCCGCGCCATCCAGCCCCAAATGATCCACGCCTAGCCGCGTCAAAGAGCTATCGGCCAGTGCCCGCGTGATTTTGCCCCCGCCTTCAACAACCGCAAAATCCACCACACGGCGCAGCAACCGCCCCGCAATCCGGGGCGTGCCACGCGCACGCTTGGCAATCTCATACGCGCCGTCATCCGCCGTGGGGATGCCCAGCAAGCGCGCACCACGGCGCACGATCTCGTGCAATTCGTCTGTGGTATAGAATTGCAGCCGCGTCGGGATGCCAAAACGGTCGCGCAAGGGTGTGGTCAGCAGGCCCAGCCGCGTCGTGGCCCCCACCAAGGTGAACGGCTGCAACTCGATGCGCACGGTGCGCGCCGCCGGACCTTCGCCAATCACAAGATCCAGCTCGAAGTCCTCCAGCGCGGGGTAGAGAATTTCCTCAACCACGGGGTTCAGCCGGTGAATTTCGTCGATGAACAGCACATCACGGGCTTCCAGATTGGTCAGAATCGCCGCCAAATCGCCCGCCTTGGCCAAGACCGGACCAGAGGTCATGCGAAAGTTGACGCCTAATTCGCGCGCCATGATCTGCGCCAGCGTGGTTTTGCCCAAACCGGGCGGGCCATGAAACAACGTGTGATCCATCGCTTCGCCGCGCTGTTTGGCGCTCTCGATGAACACCCGCAGGTTCGAGCGCGCCTCGGCTTGGCCAATAAACTCGTCCAAGCCTTGCGGACGCAACGCACGGTCCGCATCCTCGGGTCGGCGCTCGGGGCGCAGGGTTGGGTCAGGCTCTTCCATATACATCTCTATGCCGCAGGGCGGGGGGTTCTTCCAGTGGTAGCGTCACCCATTATCCACTTGTAAATCATCCGACACGTTCAAGCCATGCGCCACCGTATCAAGCCTTCTGATCCATGTGTGCTCTCGCCGGACAACCTCTTCTGGCTCCATATCCGGCGACAGGCGCTCTAGGATCGAAAACCGGAACCCATTGGACGCACGCGTCGCCAGCCCCACAGTCACACCGCGCGCCCCCGCCACATGTTGCTGCCAACGTCCGAGCAGGTTGTCCGCCCCATAGGCTGACCCAACATAGCGCGCACCATCCACAGTATCCGTTATCAGGTATATGCCGCGCCACTCACGAAGGCGCGCGGCCCATCCCTGCGGAAGCTCTTGTATTACCGCTGCCGAAAGCTGCATTTCCCGCCAATCAGGTGGTGGTGCATCAAATGCACCCGTTTCATGTATCGCAAGGACCGGAGCGTCCAGATTTTCTGCAAGACGGATATAATTCTGGGTCAAACGCGCAGCGATGAGCAATCTCCCCTGCAAGTCCACCAACCGATCATCACTCACCAGATGAAACCAGCGGTGCGTTCGCTCAGGCGAGGCCTCCGCCATATCATCAAATGCGCCAAAACTACGATAAAGCCACTGAACCTCAGGCTCATCCATAATATCAGCGTGGGTCCGCATAACGCTTCCCTCATTGCGATACAGACCAATGAATAGCATCTTACTCTGTGCGCCCACCCGATCCTTGGTCGCTTTGACAAACGACGCGTCCGCACCAAAGAGGGCATGAGCGTCAACATATCTGCATGACGGGGTGAATGTAGGATTACATTAACATCATGGGGTGCAATCTTCGCTTTCTCCAAGACATCCACAAATTCAAACATGCTGCACATTATTCTTTCGGCGCGAGCAGTTTCAGCGCTGCGCGGATCAACGCGGTGGTGCTCTGCTCGCCCTCGCCCGCCGCTTGGGCCACCGCCCCCGCCGCATCACCATGCCCATAACCAAGGTTCACCAAAGCCGACAAGGCCTCGGCCTGCGCAGACGCGGTAGTGGCTGCGGGCGCGGCTATCGGCTCGATCACATCATCATTGCCCGCCTTGGCAGCAGCAGAGCCTTGCGCCAAGGCCAGAGTGCCGCCCATCGCCATCACGCCGGGCGCCTTATCCTTCAACTCGATCACCACACGCTGCGCGGTCTTGGGGCCGACGCCTTTGGCCACTTTGATCGCGTTCCAATCCCCCAAGGCAATCGCGCGCCCCAAAGCATCCGGCCCAAGCGCGCCAAGGATCGCCATAGAGGCCTTCGCCCCGATCCCCTGCACCGAGATCAACAAACGGTGCCACTCTTTCTCGATCAGCGAGGTGAAGCCGAAAAGCTGCAACACGTCTTCGCGCACCAACAACTCGGTGAACACCGATACTGCCTCGCCCGGGCCGGGTAAGGCGGCCAAGGTCCGCTCCGAGCAATAAACCATGTAGCCCACGCCCCCCACGTCGATCAGCACATGGTCCACGGCGCGGTAATCTAGCCGTCCAGTCAGCTTCCCAATCATGCGCTTGCCCTCGCTAAAGCTGCCTCTAATCGCCCGTTGGAGCGGGTATGGAACGCGTGGCACAGCGCAATCGCCAAAGCATCCGCCGCATCAGGTCCTGTAATATCGACACCGGGAAGTTGCATCTTCACCATATGCGCCACTTGCGTTTTATCCGCGTGCCCCACCCCCACGACCGTTTTCTTGACTGAGTTCGGGGCATATTCGCCAATGCTCAGCCCCGCCTGCGCCGGCACCAGCATCGCGATGCCGCGCGCTTGGCCCAGTTTCAACGTCCCCGCCCCGTCTTTATTGACGAAGGTTTTCTCAACGCCGGCAGTGTCGGGCGCGTATCGGGCGATAATTTCTGTGAGCTGTGTGTGCAGGCTTAAAAGTCGCACGGCCAAATCGGTGCCGGTTGAATGACAGGTGCCATTCGCCACATGCGAAACGTGCCCCCCATCGGTGTCGATCACTCCCCATCCAAGGTTTCGTAACCCCGGATCAATCCCTATGACGCGCATGGTCTGCTCTTCTTTTGTTGTTCTTTCACCACAGGTAGCACGAAACAAGAACATTTGCCAATATGGTGAAAAATAAAGAATTAACCAACTGGTAAGTACACAAGGTTCAAAAACGACAATTTGCGGGGGTAATCTGCCACTAAATATAACAAATGCGACACTCGGCATGTCGCAAAATTGCCTTATTTTTAAGGCGTTTACCACACATTAAGACATATGCATTTTGCACATATGAGCCATGCAATAATCGCGCTTGTTAGATGATCAAACGAGACCTAAATGCGGCTTAGAACAAACAAATGCTCAAACATTGGGCGCATTTAAAAAGGACGACTCGCATGGCTGTATATGAAACCACCCGCTCGCTGAACGAAGGCGTCCGCGCCGATGCTCAAGGTATGATCTCCTCACTGATCGGCACTGTTGCTGCATGGAATGACCGTCGCGCAACACGCAAAGCTCTGTCCTCTTTGTCCGCACGCGAGCTGGACGATATCGGCCTGAGCCGCGGTGATATCTCCGATATCTAAACCTAATATTTTTCGATTTTAAAAGCCGTCTCATTATGAGGCGGCTTTTTCTGTTTAGGGCTTAGCCTCCCCTAAACACACGATCCAAGCCACGCGCCATGGCACGGGTCGCCGGGTCCGCATCTAACAAAAAGGCTGCAAAAAGCTGAACGCTGTGGCCCTTTTTAAGGGTTGCGATCCGGTCAACATATTCACTTTCCCCCAGCTGGGCGAAAACAAACCCCTTCAGAATGACGAAGATAAGAGCAGCAGTAACGATACTTTTGACAGGGATCAGCTTTTTGCGGCGAGGTTTCACAACCTCGACCACAAGGCCATCACTAGTGACCTTATGAACGACCCGCTTCTTCGGGTCAGTCTTTGTCTGAATTGCGTTAAGCCGCTCAATAAAGCGGTCTTTGTTAACGTCTGCCAAACCCACACCTCGTGCTATTAAATTGCACTTATACGACATTGGTTAACAGTAGTGGTGCAAAACGCCTATATAAATCCTAGTTTTTAAACATTCGCAGGGCAGTCCACTCACCAATGTCACGTCTTTGCGACACTTTGAAGCCAGACGCCTCATAAACCACTTGGACCTCATTGGCCTGATCAATCAGCAGTCCCGACAGAATAATTGTACCGCCCGGCGCGCAATTCAAAGCCATATCAGGAGCCAAATCAATCAGCGGACCTTTCAATATATTCGCAAATATCAAATCAAACGGGGCCTTTGCCGCAATGTCTTCATGCTCAAAACCAATGGCCTCGAGGCAAATAGTTTTATCCGCCAATCCGTTTGCCACAGCATTTACCTGCGCAACGTCAACAGCCACAGGGTCAATATCTGATGCAATCACAGCGCGGTCCCAAACTGACGCAGCCGCCATCGCCAACACAGCCGTGCCGCAGCCGATATCAATCACATTATGCGCTTCGCCCCCCTCGCCAATGAAATCTTCCAGCGACAACAGACACCCAAGCGTCGTACCGTGGTGCCCCGTGCCAAAAGCCATTGCAGCCTCAATTAACAAAGCAATCTTATCGCCCGGCACCTTATCTGCGTCATGGCCGCCATAGACAAAGAACCGGCCAGCCTCGACCGGCGCCAGCTCGCGGCGCACATGGGCGACCCAATCCTTATCTGGCACCTCGGAAACGACAAATGGCTTTGCCCCATGAGCCGCAGTCAGCAACGCCAGTTCAATATCATCAGGCGCATCCATGAAGTAGCCGCCCACTTCCCACAGGCCCGACCCATCCTCGACCTCAAATACACCAACACCTGTGGGGGCAGGCTCGAGGGCCTCCAACGCAAGGCCCAAAGCCTGTGCGGCGGGCTCTCCGGTCAAGGTTGTCAAAGCGGTATAAGTTGGCATTGGCAGGCTCCTTATGTGGTTGCCGTTCGTTAGGCCCCTGCCTGTGCCAGCGCAACCCCTGCGGGGCGGCTACAGTGTCGAGACGGGCCTTGCGCGGGTAAAAACCGTCTCACGCCCCGGCTCGGGGTGGCGCGGGATCAGCAAAGATAAAAGCAGCGAAACAATCGCCATTAGAGCCGCAGCAACAAACACCGTGGCAGGCGAGCGAACCCACATATAGCCCAGCAAAACCGGTAGAAAAACGGCGGCTATGTGGTTGATTGTAAACGCAACAGCAGCCGTGGGGGCAATGTCGGCAGGATCCGCGATCTTCTGGAAGTAGGTCTTCAACGCAAAGGCCATCGAGAAAAACAAATGGTTCACCACATACAACCCGGCCGCCAGAACAACGCCCCAACCGAAGTAATAAATGCCACCATAAGCCGCAAAAACCAGTGTCAGCCCGATATATTCGAAAATCAACATTCTACGCTCGCCGAAACGGCTGATAGCGCGGCCAATCATCGGGGCGAACACCATATTGGCAACATAGTTAATCAAGAAAAGCGATGTAATTTCATGCACTTCAAAGCCGAACCTCTCAACCATCATGAAGGCCGCGAAGACCACAAAAATCTGACGTCGCGCGCCAGAGACAAATTGCAACGCGTAATAAAGCCAGTAACGGCGGCGCAAAACCATAGTTTTATTCTGCGGGGTTGGGGTCTCGAATTGAGGAAAGTAAAACAGGCAGAACACGGCAATCAAGACCGTAATTCCGCCCGATGTCAGGTAGACAAATGCATAGCTGAGATCGAAGGCTTTCCACGTAAGTACAAGTAAACCATAAGCAATCAATGATGCGAAAGAGCCGGCAGCGGTCAACCAACCCAAGGCTTGCGGAGCCTTGTCTTTGTCTATCCACTGCAACTGAAGCGACTGGTTAACCGTCTCGTAATAATGAAAGCCAATAGAGGATAACAACGTCAATATCATGATGCCGGAAAACTGCGGAAAGAACGCAGTCATCGCTGAAGCAAGCCCAAGTATGATTAAAGAAATTAGGCCAAACATCTGTTCTCGAACGAAAATAATGATGAAAATCACGCCAATGGCAAGAAAGCCCGGGATCTCTCGGATGGTGTGAAGCCAGCCAATTTCAACGCCCGTAAAACCCGCAGCCTCAATAACGAAATTGTTGAGCAGCGCGGACCATGTGGCGAAAGCAATTGGCATGGCGCACGCCATAAGAAGCAATAGAAATATGGGCTGACGGATGAAAGGCAGCTTCTTGGCCGCGTCAAGGTTCATGCGTCTGATATTGTCACCAATCATGCGCCAAGACTTACGCTTGCCATGCGGGAATGGCGAGTAAAAATAGCGTCAGATTTACGCCTCTCCTGACAACTACACCGCGCAACATGACATTGGGTGTCGCAATCATGTCTGACAGCTGGCACCCTTTGTTTATCCTCGTCGACAGGTCTCTAGGGAGTATCAATGCAAAAGACCCAAAAGCCTAACGTCATATTGATATTGGCTGATGATATGGGGTTTGCCGATCTCGGGATTACAGGCTCCGAAATTTGCACACCGAACATAGATGCAATGGCGCGCGATGGGGTGATGCTATCGGCCATGTATAATTGCGCCAGATGCTGTCCAACACGCGCGTCATTATTGACGGGGCTGTATCCGCATAATGCAGGCGTCGGACATATGGGCGCGAACTTGGGCACCGCCGCCTATCAAGGTTTTCTGCGCAATGACAGCGCCACAATTGCCGAGCATCTACGCGCCGATGGCTACCGGACTTTGATGTCGGGCAAATGGCATGTCGCGGGGGATTTCGAGGCGCGCAATATCGACAGCTGGCGGGTTGGCGATGTGGAGCACCCAACACCCAGACAACGTGGCTTTGACCACTTTTACGGGATCATGGACGGGGCCACGCATTTCTTCTCGCCACATTATATGTTGGAGGATGATAGCCGCGTTGAAGTCGTGCCAGATGATTTCTATTTCACCGACGCGATTACCGACAAAGCAATTGGCATGATCGAGGACGCGGTTGAGGACGAGGCACCGTTTTTTCTATATCTGGCGCACACCGCCCCGCATTGGCCACTGCATGCGCATGCCGAAGATATCGCCAAGTATGACGGCGTTTATGCAAAGGGGTGGGATCACACCCGAACCGCGCGCCATGAGCAAATGAATGGCCAAGGCGTGTTTCAGCAAGAGTGGGATATCTCGGCACGCGATGCGGGTGTGCACCACTGGTCAGATGAGCAAAACAAGGATTGGGAAGCCAGCAAGATGGCCACCTATGCCGCCATGGTGGACCGCATGGATCAATCCATTGGCACGTTGATTGCGGCGTTAAAGCGGTTGGGCCAGTTTGAGAATACCTTGATTATGTTTCTGTCCGACAATGGCGGCTGCGCCGAATTTATGGCCGAGGATGGCTGGGCGCAATTCTATCCAGATCACACGCATGACGGCAAAAAGATCACCATGGGCAACGTGCCAGACCTGCGCCCCGGCGATGCGCAGACCTTTCAAAGTTATGACAAACCTTGGGCCAATGTCTCGAATGCGCCGTTCCGGCTGTTCAAGCATTACGTCCATGAAGGTGGGATATCGACGCCGCTGGTGGTGCATTGGCCAGATGGATTTAAGCCACGCGCAAATGCGCATGCGGCCTGTCATGTCGTTGATATTTTGCCAACAATATTGGAGGCAACGGGTGGCGCTTATCAGCGTGAAGTTGGCGGGCATGAAATTCAGCCAATGCAGGGCGAATCCCTGATGGGGCTGTTTCGCGGCAAAGACTGGGCGCGTGAGCAGCCTATCTTTTGGGAACATGAAGGCAATTCGGCTATCCGGTTAGGGCAGTTCAAATTGGTACGCCTACACGGCCAAGATTGGGAGATGTACGACATGGAAGCTGACCGCACCGAGTTGCACAATCTTGCGGGCAAGAATGCCAAGCAAGAGGCCGAGATGGCCAAGCAGTATTTAGATTGGGCCGAAAAATCCGGTGTCATGGACTGGGACGAGGCGCTACCTAAATTGCTCGCCGCGTGGAATATGACCTCGGTTGACGGGTAACGCAGCTCTCAGCTTCATCAGCTCATGACTTTCACTGCAACGCAGCTCGGAAACTTCGATATTAATTGAGCCGCAGCCACGCAAAGCCACTATTTGGCTTTCCAAACGCCCTTGCCATTATGACAAGTCGCGCGGCCGTTGGATGAGAATTTACACCACCCGCCAGGCGTTTTAATCGCCAAAACCTTTTTGGTATGATGCGTCACTGGCCGATCACCCAGCTTGCTCGACTTCTCACTATACCGAAGCGTAAAAGTCTGACCTTTTAACCGGCCACTGTTAAAGGTCGCAATGACTGATTGCCCATCTTGCAGCATTTCGGCCCGAGCGGCACCAGAAAAACTCGCCACAGAAATTGGCAAAGCCAGACCCACAATTGCTAGTTTCAGATAGGTTCTCATACCAAAGCTCCGTCTATTTTAATTTGGACAGGGCTATGTATATCTCGAAATGTGTCTTTGAGCTATAGCGAGCGTCCTTCCGCTCCCCCAAACCCCAACAGATGGAACTCAGGGGGAGGAAAATTTAAGACGATATCTGTTTGACCAACTCGCTCAACGCGACTGAAATCGTGTCAATATCCCCCATGGCATCAACTTGCTCCAAGGCGTTTTGATCCTCGTAATAGCTAATTAGGGGCGCGGTCTGCGCATGATAAGCGATCAGCCGTGACGCGACCGTTTCTGCGTTGTCATCGGCGCGACGCACCATCTCGGTGGAGCCGCATTTATCACAGACCTCAGAGACCTTCGGGGCTTTGAACGTGTCGTGATAGCCTTCACCACAGCCCTTGCAGGTGAAGCGGCCAGCGATGCGATTGACCATCTGCGCGTCATCTACTTCCAAAGAAATAGCGGCATTTATGCGTTGACCGGACGCCTCGAGCAAGACGTCCAGAGCCTCAGCCTGCACAGTGGTACGCGGGAAGCCATCGAGGATCACGCCCTTGGCGCAATCGGCCTCGGTCAGGCGGTCCTTGAGGATCGCCAGCACGATTTCATCGCTAACCAGCCCGCCAGCTTCCATGACCGATTTGGCCTGTTTGCCTGCGTCTGAGCCCGAAGCAACTGCTGCGCGCAGCAAATCACCCGTGGACAATTGCACAAGGCCAAAAGCCTCTTCCAGCTTGCGTGCTTGTGTGCCCTTGCCAGCGCCCGGAGGCCCCAGCAAAATTAGCACAGGCGCGGTAGCTGGGGTGGCAGGCCCATCCATTACGCGTCACTCCGGTTCATGCGGTTGGCGATCAGATCGTCCACCACACTTGGGTCGGCTAACGTCGATGTATCGCCCAAAGCATCAAAATCATTCTCGGCAATCTTGCGCAAAATACGGCGCATGATTTTACCAGAACGGGTTTTCGGCAAGCCCGGTGCCCATTGGATCAGGTCAGGTTTGGCAATCGGGCCAATTTCCGTGCGGACCCACTTCTCTAGCTCCTTGCGCAACTCCTCAGTGGGCTCCTCGCCGTTCATCAAGGTCACATAGGCGTAGATACCTTGGCCCTTGATCTCATGCGGGTAGCCGACCACGGCGGCTTCGGCCACTTGGGCGTGGGCCACTAGCGCGGATTCGACTTCTGCGGTGCCCATGCGGTGCCCCGATACGTTGATTACGTCATCAACACGGCCCGTGATCCAGTAGTCGCCATCTGCATCGCGTTTGCAGCCATCGCCAGTGAAATAGTAGCCGGGATAGTCCGAGAAATAGGTCTTCTCAAAGCGCTCATGATCGCCCCAGATGGTGCGCATTTGGCCAGGCCAGCTATTGGCGATAACCAAGACGCCCTCAACACCGTTGCCATTGATGACTTCGGCGGTTTGCGGGTCTAGAACTTTTGGATCAATGCCAAAGAACGGCTGCTGCGCCGAGCCGGGTTTAAGGTTGGTTGCACCGGGCAGTGGCGTCATCAAGTGACCACCCGTTTCCGTCTGCCACCATGTATCAACGATCGGGCATTTGCCCTTACCGACGATCTCATTGTACCAGTTCCACGCCTCGGGATTGATCGGCTCGCCCACGGTGCCAAGCACTTTGAGATCGCTTAGGTCGTAGCGCTCTACCGGCTCGTTGCCTGCGGCCATCAACGCACGAATGGCGGTGGGGGCCGTGTAGAATTGATTGACTTTATGCTTTTCGCAAACTGCCCAGAAACGACCAGCATCGGGGAATGTTGGCACGCCCTCGAACATGATTGTGGTCGCGCCATTAGCCAGCGGGCCATAGACGATATAGCTGTGACCCGTGACCCAGCCCACATCGGCGGTGCACCAAAATACATCACCCTCGTGGTAGTCGAACACATATTCATGCGTCATCGCGGCATAGGCCAAATAGCCAGCCGATGTGTGCACCACACCTTTGGGCTGCCCGGTCGAGCCAGAGGTGTAGAGGATAAACAGCGGGTCTTCTGCGTTCATCTCGGCGGGGGCGCAAACGTCGGAAGCCTCCATCGCCAACTCGTTGTAGTCGTAGTCTCGATCAGTCCAAGTTGTCTGGCCGCCAGTGCGCTTTACCACCAAACATTTAACGCTGTCTTTGCAGTGCAACAGCGCCTTGTCGGTGTTGGATTTCAGCGCAGTTTTGCGACCTCCACGCGGGGCCTCATCCGCAGTGATCACAACCTTAGCGTCGCAGCCATTGATCCGCGAGCCCAGTGCATCAGGCGAGAAACCCGCGAACACGATAGAGTGGATTGCCCCGATGCGCGCACAGGCCAGCATGGCGTAGGCGGCTTCTGGGATCATTGGCAGATAGAGAACAACGCGGTCACCCTTGCGAACACCAAGGCCCTCTAGAACATTGGCCATTTTGCACACATTGCGGTGCAGTTCTTTATAGGTGATGTGTTTGGCACCATCTTTAGGATCGTCCGGCTCCCAGATGATCGCGGTTTGATCACCGCGCGCTGCAAGATGGCGGTCGATACAGTTGGCAGCGACGTTTAGCGTGCCATCCTCGAACCATTTAATGTGAACATTGCCCAGCGTGAAATCAACGTCGGAGACTTTGGTGAACGGTTTGATCCAATCCAGCCGCTTGCCTTGCTCTGCCCAAAAGGCATCAGGGTCCGCCATCGAGGCGGCGTACATTTTGGCGTAGCCTGCGGCGTCCACATGGGCAGCTTTCGCAAAATCCGGGTCCGGGGCGTAAGTGGTGTCTGGATTGGATGGGGTCGTCATATGTTCCTCCGCAAATTCTATACAGAGAGCATGACGCTGGGGCAGTTTGCCCGACGGTCAATCCGAATAGATAGTGCTCCCTTGCGCTGCTTATAGCACGCAGGTTTGATAATTGCCGCCAAGTAGCGCTGATTGAAAGATAATTTTGTAAATTTATTTTTCAATCAGCATCGTCTTGAGTAAAGGTGGTGTAAATTTTGTAAATTTCCCCAACCCGCAATCTCTTGCCGCGCCGCAGCATCTCTCCCAAAGCAAGCCGGAGCACAGACAGCATCCCTTCAAGCAGCGCACCTATAGACCATAGTCGCGCGGCAGGTTGGCGCAGGGCATCGTAAGTTCCGCTCTCGCCTGAGAAATCCGCAACATACGATTCTTCCACCCCAAATACGAGAAAGGCCGCGCCCGGTTGCCCCGGCGCGGCCTTTCCAATTCGAAGTGCTCGGAACCTTAGTTCTGAGCGTAATATTCGATCACGAGGTTCGGTTCCATCATCACTGGGTATGGCACATCGCCAAGACCCGGTGTGCGCACGAATGTCGCTTTCATTTTGGAGTGGTCGACTTCCATGTAATCAGGAACGTCGCGCTCTGGCAGTTGAGATGCCTCGATAACCAAAGCCATCTGGCGAGACTTCTCGCGCACTTCGATCACGTCGCCTTCCTTCACACGGTAGGAAGGGATGTTAACCTTCTTGCCGTTCACTGTGACGTGGCCGTGGTTCACGAACTGACGCGCAGCAAACACGGTTGGCACGAATTTGGCGCGGTAGACAACTGCGTCCAAACGGCGCTCCAGCAGACCGATCAGGTTTTCGCCTGTATCGCCCTTAACACGAGCAGCTTCCACGTAAGTACGCTTGAACTGTTTCTCGGTCAGGTCGCCGTAGTAGCCTTTCAGCTTCTGCTTGGCGCGCAATTGCAGACCGAAATCCGACAATTTACCCTTACGGCGCTGACCGTGCTGGCCGGGGCCATATTCACGACGGTTTACTGGGGATTTTGGACGGCCCCAGATGTTTTCGCCCATCCGGCGGTCAATTTTGTATTTGGCAGCAGTACGTTTAGTCACTTGCTGATCTCCTTCAATATATTAAGCCGCCTCATCTAGTCCGAAAACCGGGTCCCACTTTTCGGGATGAGGCGCGCAGCGAAGGGCGTTGTCCTTCCTCCGGATTTTGCCGGAGTGACAGGGTTCCCCTTGCGAGGTCCACCAACACCAATGAAGCCGCGCTTATAGAGGGGTTTGGGGCAGAGTCAACACGGCTTGGGCTGGCAAGAAATTGCGTGACCTCAGAAGCCAACTTCTTATAAATGAAACCGTGAGCTATTCGACTCGAATGGCAAACAAATTTAGTATCAAATCAGCACTGTAAAGCGGTGCCAGTTCCTGACGAGTACATATTTTTTAAGGTTAATTATGAAACGGTTTTTCAAACTCCTCGCAATGTTTGTCATTTGCGCAGGGCTTGCGATATTCGCTGCCAGACTTGCATTTCCATTGCCCGATATATCACAACGTAGCGCTGCTGTGGCCATCCCTGCCAATCCCGACACTACTTTGGGGAAGCTGATGACCTCAGAGGCTGCGCAGCATTCCGGGACGACCGGCGTGATACCGCTGCAAGACGGGCATGACGCGCTTGTCAGCCGGTTAACGCTTGCCGCAACCGCCCAACAGTCCATTGATACGCAATACTACATTTGGCACGATGATACCTCGGGCATCATGTTGCTGGATGCGCTGCATAAAGCCGCCCAGCGCGGGGTGAAAGTGCGCCTATTGCTCGACGACAATGGCGTACCGGGGCTTGATAGCATCATGGCGGCGCTGAATACGCAGGATAATTTCGAGATCCGCCTGTTCAACCCATCCACTATCCGCAGCCCTAAAATGCTGGGCTATACGTTCGACTTTTTCCGTATGAACCGGCGGATGCATAACAAGTCCTTCACCGTGGATGGCGCGGTCACAATCATCGGCGGGCGCAATGTGGGCGATGAGTATTTCCAAGTCGGCGAGGATGATTTCTACATGGATATGGATGTGCTGGCGACGGGCAGTATCGTGCCCGAAACCGCCACCGTGTTCGATGACTATTGGAACAGCGCCTCGGTGTTCGAGGCCGAGACCATTATCGCAGGGCAAGGTGATTTAGCGGCCTTCACGGCGCGCGTGGCCGAGGTCGATACCAGCCCGCAAGCCACCGAGCTACGCGGCGATTTTGCCAGCAGCGCGCAGCATTACATGCAAGGTGCCGCAGCGATGGAATGGACCAAGGTGCAACTGGTCGCGGACGATCCGGTCAAGGGCTTGGGCATCGCTACGCGCGACCAATTAATGATCACCCGTCTTGGGCAGATCTTGGGCACAATCAAGCACCGCCTTGATCTGGTATCGGCCTATTTTGTGCCGGGCCAAGGGGGCGCAGACTTCTTCGCGGGCCTGTCACTGGCTGGCAAGGATGTGCGCATCCTGACCAATGCGCTGAACACCACCGACGTGTTAATGGTGCATGCCGGATATACCAAATACCGACGCAAATTGCTGGAGGCCGATGTCAGCTTGTACGAGTTGAAACTGCGCGGCGATCTATCCTCGGAAGCCGACCAACAGCTCATGCCATTTGGCCTGTTAGGGGCCAGCCTGCACGCCAAGACCTTTGCCATAGATGGCGAGCGAATTTTCATCGGCTCGTTCAATTTCGACCCAAGGTCAGCCAAGCTGAACTGCGAGATGGGGTTTTTAATTGACAGCCCGACGCTGGCAGGCCGGGTCAGCACCATTTTCGATGGCCCGTTGGACACGATGACCTACCGGCCCGACCTGACACCAAACGACAAAATGATATGGAAGGAAACGCTCGGAGAGGGGGAAATCACCACCTACCAAGAAGAGCCTGGCGCAACGTGGTTCCAACAGATTGCCATCGTGGTAATTGGACTGCTGCCAGTCGAGTGGATGCTTTAAATCCGCTCACATTAGTAACCATGAAAATATGTAACGAAGGACTTTCAGAATGAAAAACTGGTTTTTTTGGCTTATCGCCGGAGTAATATCACTGATCGGTGGCCTTATGGCGCTGGCAAACCCATTGGCCGCAACTTTAACGGCGGAAAAGCTGGCCGGGTGGTGCTTTATTTTAGTTGGCGTCACGGTGCTTTTATCGGCCTTTGGCGACAAAAGCTGGGGCGCGCGAATTTTGGCCATTTTCTTAGGGGCAATTATCTTGCTGCTGGGCTTCAATCTGGTTGCACACCCGCTGCGCGGCGTCATCTCGCTAACCTATTTAGCCGCTATCTTGATGCTAATTTCTGGCGCCATTCGGGTGCTGATAGGCTTTGGCGCCAAAATCGCACAATTACGCTGGACTATGCTTTTATCAGGTGGGTTGTCGATTGTTATGGGGGCGATGATTTTGTCAAATTTCCCACAATCTGCGGTATTGGTTCTGGGGCTGTATCTGGCGATTGATTTAATATCGAACGGCATCTCGCTGATCACACTTTCATTGACCCGCAAATCCGAAGCGCGCGCCGAAAGTTAAGAAAAGCTCCCATTCCAGCAATAGTGTGGGAGCACTTTCACGCCAGTAAACCCCACTAAGAAAAGAGACCGCTATGGGCAAAAATCTACGAAATCTGTTCTTGGGAATACAAGCTGCATTTGCCGATGATCGGGTACGTGGCCTGATGGCATTAACCTTTGCATTGGTGGCAACGGCGTCGGTGTTTTATTGGTATGTGGAGGGCTGGAGCTTTCTAGACGCCACTTACTTCTCGGTCGTGACGATCGCGACAATCGGGTACGGGGATTTCGTGCCGCACACGGCTTTGGGCAAGATTTTCACTATCGGATATGTGTTTTTCGGGCTTGGATTATTTGTCGCCGCGGCCACGTCTGTTGCCGACAGTATTATTCGCAATCAACGGGATCGCTCGTAATTACCCTGCCCCGTGAGTGCTGAAATCTAAATTGCTTTTAGCACCCAAACCGTAGCGCAAACTGACCGCAATCGCAGCCAAACTTAGCCCCAGCCACAGCGCGCCCCACATCAAAGTGGCCCCCCCGACCTCTTCGGCCAACAGCCGCGCATCAGAGCGTAAATGCGCGCGCAAGATCGTGTCAGAGAAGATGTCATAGGGCACATAGATCATCGACGTGAGGCCAATCACCCGTAGCACCAGATCATTGGCGCGGTGATCCAGCCAGCGCGCCATGGCCAGCAGAATTGCCGCCAAGCCAAGGCAAAAGAACAGCGCAAACATATCGCGTAAGTATAGCAGCGAAACCAGTATCAACACACCCGCCAGCCCCGCGACAATAGCGCGGTCTGCCGTGCTGCGCAGGGCCGCGAACAGCAACCCCATACCCAATAGCAACGAGCCGAAATAGCCCGCAGATAAGATAAGGAACCGAGAGCCGCCGCGCGTCAGGGCCAAGCCACCTTGCCCAGGAGAGACGGTGATCTCAACGATAGAGCCGCCCGTAAGAAGCGCCGCCAACCCGTGTGACAGTTCGTGCAGGACTACCACCAGTATTTTGAGCGGCACCATCACAGGCGTGGACCAGAGCGCGAAGATCACCGCGACCAGTGCCAGTAGCTGCCAATGGCCCTTTACCAAGGCCACTCGGTCAAACCATATCGTGCATCAAAATCGCCGCTTCCGAGCGGTCCAGATTGCGGCGCGTAAAGGGGCCGTAGCTGTGCAGATCGCGCTTTAGATCGGGGAACAGCTCCAACAACCCGGCGCGCTGCGCCGCATCCACGGTTTTCAACGTGGTATTTGCAGGATGATAGCTTTCCGTTGCCACCCCATTGGCCCACACCACCTGATGGCGCGACAGCAAAAGATGCACGTAAGTGACCTCTTTCACCGTGTGATCTACGAAGACTGTATTGTCATTAATCAGGTCAGACGCAGAGACCAGCACCTCGGACTGATTGAACAACGCCTGAGCATTCGGTCCCGAAAACAAAATGCGGTGATGCGGCGATACCAGTAAATCCTCGTCAGGCACGTCTTGATCCAAAGCCGCGGCACGCAAACGCACAGGGCGCAGTTCCGGCATGGCATAAAGGCGCGCGCCAGACATGCGGCGCTGGCCAATCCAAAGGATCTCCTGCGCGCCGTCATCTTTGGTTTGCACCATATCGCCAACAGCGAGGCGCTCGACATGGGTCTCGCCCTCTGGCGTGCGAATACGGGTGCCCGTGGTGAAACAAATCACATCACCACCGAAATCCGAAGACCGACGCTGAACCGTGGTCTCACCGGGGGTCGAGATAACGCGGTAGTCGCGCCCGGCCAAGGGCACACCCTCGGCGCACCACCATAAGATCGAGGTCAGCCGCATGGATTTGATCGGCACCATGGTAAACTGCATCTCGCCGTCTGACAGCACAAACCCGTCAGGGCCGGATTGCGCATCATCACCGACGCGGACATCGCCCAACTCGGGAAGGTCAAATTTGCGCTGCACCACACGCGCCACACGGCGACGCAGGTCAGAGCGCCCTATCTCATTAGAAAGGATTAAAGGTGCATGCGCCCCATCTAGACGCACTGCATCCCCATGCCATGACCAGACCTGTCCGGTCTGCGGCAGCTGTGCGGGCTCACAAGGAGACCCATCCAGCTGTATCTGATCTGACGTGAGGACATACGTGCCTTGAAAGCCCGTTTTCATGTCCGTTACCTGCTCAATTTTTTATTTTTATGGTCGTCTTTTTTTCAGCCGTACCATGAAAACCACCCTATGGATAGCCTTGTGTTAACAGATCATTAACGCACGTAGTTCACCTGTTGCGGGGAAGACTCTGTGCCGCTACGTCAGTGATTGCGCTAAAACTGGAAGTTCATATTGAGCGAGCCGACAACTTGCCCCTCGGGCTGGCTTTTGTATTCTTCGCTCAGGTAAGTTGCACCGTAGAACAAAGAGCCGCGCTTCCACTGCTGATGCAGCCCCGCGCGCAGTCGAAAGCGCATGTCTTCCGCCACAATACCCGGGCTGTCCAAATACTGGCTATCAGCCACATAGGCGACATCACCGCCAACCATCACAGACGTTCCCGTCGCAAGGTCGCCCTTGATCCCGTTATAAATTTGCCCCGTCACGCTGTCGCGCAGCTGCAAGCCGCCTTTGCCAAACTGGCCAAGCGTCAAGTCGGCCCCGACCCGCGCCAAAGTCTCGGCGCCGGCCTGAAGCTCCACAAATGGATGCAAGCGACCGCTCGCACCCACTGCAAAGTCACGGCCCGCTTCAAACGTCAGCGTCGGGTAGATCGCATTCGCCACCTGCGCACCGCCCACATTCACATCCCCTGAGGCAAAGATGCCATGCAACCCGTCTTGAAACTCATCCACTTTGGTCTGCTCACCGACAAAGACCAGATCAAGCCCAAGGCTCATCTGCGTCGCGCCTTTTTGGAAATGGGTATGCGCCCCGAAAGACAGCGCGCCCACATAAAGCCTATCCGCAGCCGTTGGCGCGGCAACGCTCACAGGGGCAATGATTTCAGCCCGAAACCGGTATTCGATCAAGGCCCCGATGCGCTCTGGGCGCTGGCCGTTCCATGTATCACCGCGCAAATGTGACAGGGTAAACGAGGCGCTGCGCCACCGGTCCTTGCCATCGCCAAGCGCGTCATTGTTGAACATCGACCCCCAGCCCAAAGACTGCGCCCCATCGGCCGATGCCGCCACTGGCATACAGGTTATCAACGCCGTTATGATCAGGGTGCGCAGGTAGGTCATGAGGGGCTCAAATGTTGGGACAATACATTGCCCCTTATCGGCACCGACCCCATTTGGCACAAGCCTTGCCAAATAATGCCGCCTGAAAACAAGTATCTGCGCAACACAAACAAAGCCTTAGCTCTGCCCATGCCCCCCCATATCCGCAGGTGCGACTGAAACTGATTTAATCACCGCATAGATGCTCAAGCCCACATGCAGTCCCAGTGCGCGCGCCGAACGGCGGGTAATCCGCGCCATCAACACGTCCTCGCCAGAGCGCAACGCCACCGCGACCCCCGGCCCTTGTCCTTCGTGCAAAGCAGTGAGCGTGCAAGGCAAAATATTAAGCGCCGACAGACCGTCGGGCTTGTCTTTAGACAGCATCACATCGCTGGCCCGAATGCGCACGCGCATCTTCGCACCATCACCAGCCGACACCCGGGGCAGGAACAGCTTTCCCACGCTGGTGGCCAACTCACTAAGGCCATCGCCCGCATCTTGGCGCGCGACGCTCACGTTCAATATGGCCCCTGCCTCGCGCACTCCGATATCAGACACCGCCGCCGGATCAGACAGCACATCCGCCAACGCGCCCGAGCGCACAGCGCGCCCCTCGCGCATCACCACGAGGTAATCCGCCAGTTGCGCCACCTCGGACATCGCGTGGCTGACATAGAAAACCGGAAGGCTCGTTTGCGCCACCAAGGCTTGTAGATAGGGCAGCACCTCAGCCTTGCGCGCCTCGTCTAATGCGGCCAGCGGCTCGTCCATCAACAACACCTCCGGCTGGCTCATCAACGCACGCGCGATCGAGACCCGCTGCGCCTCGCCGCCCGACAAATCGCGCGGATTGCGCTCCATCAGGTGCTCAATCCCCAGCGCTTGCAGCCCCGCATCAAGCCTTTCCGGCTGCGGCACCACAGGGCAGCCATACGCCACATTCTGGCGCACACTCATGTGTGGAAATAGCCGTGGTTCTTGGAAAACATAGCCAATCTGGCGCTTGTGCGGCGGCACAAAAATGCCCGCGGCACTGTCAAACAACACGCGGTCGCCAATGCGGATGTGGCCCTCATCCGGACGGCTCAGCCCTGCGATGGAGTTAATCACCGAAGTTTTGCCGCACCCAGACGGGCCAAACAGCGCGCTGACCCCGCCGCCGCCTTCAAACGCCACATCCAGCGTGAAATCGCCGAGCCGTTGCTTGATTTGCACTGAGACGCTCATCGGGCACCCCGCGCCACGCGGCGCGCCACCCATTCAGAGACGATGACTGCCCCAAGAGCGATCACCAAAGACACCAGCACCAAGCGGCCCGCCTGTCCCTCCCCGCCCGGCACCTGCAAGAAGGCATAGATGGCCGAGGGCACGGTTTGCGTCTGCCCCGGAATGGCCGCGACAAAGGTAATTGTGGCCCCGAATTCCCCCATCGCCTTGGCAAACCCCAACACCGCCCCTGCGATGACCGAGGGCAAGGCGGCTGGCAAACTGATTGTATAAAATACCCGCCACGGCGAGGCACCAAGGGTCGTCGCGGCCTCCTCCTGCTTAGGGTCCACCGCCTCAAAACCAAGGCGAATGGCGCGCACCATCAAAGGAAACGCCATAATAGCTGCCGCCAAGGCCGCGCCTGTCCACCGGAAGGCCAACACAATCCCGAGGCTCTCTAACACCCCGCCGATGGCCCCTTGAGTGCCAAAACTCAGCAGCAGCAAATACCCTGTCACCACGGGGGGTAGGACAAGCGGCAATAGCACCAAAGCATTGACCAACCCCTTGCCCGCAAACTCCCGTCGCGCCAAAATATAGGCCAGCCAAATGGCCAGCGGCAGCGCAATACCCATAGCCACCAGCGACACCCGTAAAGACAGTGCAACCGCCGCCCATTCCTGTGGCCCTAGCCCAAATATCATGGCGCACCAAACCCGTGGGCGGCAAAAATCACCCGCGCCGCATCACTTTGCAGATGCGCTAAAACTGCCGCCGCTTCCGGCCCGGCGCGCGCAGTCAATGCCACGGGATAGCGGATCGGAAGCTCCGCCAAATCTGGCAGGGCATGGACCACCTGCACAGACGGGTCAGCAGCGACATCACTGGTATAAACGACGCCATAAGGCACCTCGCCGCGCGCCACCAAAGCCAGCGCCGCGCGCACGCTATCGGTCTCGACAAGGCGCGAGGCCACCGCGTCCCAATGGCCCTCTGCCTGCAAATACGCCTTGGCATAAATCCCCGCAGGCACGGAATTTGTCAGGCCAATCGCCACGCGTCCCGTATCGCCAAGCATCTGGTCTAATGACACCGGATCGCGGCTAACAATCACTAAAGAGTTCGCCAGCAGATCCCTGCGTGTGTCGCGGGCAAGACCGCCGCCCTGCTCTACCGCGTCCATCCAGACCGTATTGGCCGAGAAGAAAATATCCGCTGGTGCGCCTTGCAAAATCTGGCGCGCCAACAAGCCGCTGCCGCCATAGGAAATACGCGCTGGCAGGCCCTCCGTGACCTCATCAAGCGCTGTTTTCAGGCTAGAAGCCGCGAAAATCACCACCTCACCCGCCCAAACCGGAGCGGCAAGGCAGCAAAACACCAAGGATATGAGGGCGCGAACGATCATAGCGGGCAATTTTGGACATCGCTCGCACGGGCGCAAGGACAAATGCAACTTGCGCGCAGATGAGGACAGATTAGGCTGCGTAACATGATAAAATTTTCCAAATCCGAGCTGGAAGCGGCCTGCGCCCTCGTCCACGCTCATATGAACCGCACCCCTGAATATATCTGGCCGCTACTCAACGCACGCATCGGCACGACCACTTGGGTGAAGCACGAAAACCACAGCCCCACTGGCGCGTTCAAGATGCGCGGGGCGATCACCTTTATCGACTGGCTCGTGCGCGCGCACCCAGACGCAACAGGCATTTGCACCGCCACAAAAGGCAACCATGGCCAGGGCCAAGCCCGCATGGCAACTGCCGCGGGTCTGCGGGCGCTGATCTATGTGCCGCACGGCAACTCGGTCGAGAAGAACGCCGCGATGAAGGCCTTTGGCGCCGAGTTGGTGGAATTCGGCGCTGATTTCGACGCGGCCCGCATGGAAGCCGTGCGCGTGGCAGCGCGTGACGGGTTATTTGTCGTACCGCCCTTCCACAAAGAGCTGGTGCGCGGGGTCGCGACCTATGCGTTTGAGCTGCTCACCAAGGCCCCGCATTTGGACACGATCTATGTCCCGATCGGCTGTGGCTCGGGCATCTGCGGCACCATTTTGGCGCGCGATGCTTTGGGGTTGAAAACCAAGATTGTGGGCGTGGTCTCGGACCAAGCGCAAGCCGCAAAACTGTCGGTCGAAGCCGGGCGCATGATCGAGACGGATGCACCCAACACATTCGCTGATGGCATGGCCGTGCGCGTGCCGGTGCAAGAGGCCTATGACATCTATTCCAAAGGCGCGGAGCGCATCATTTCCGTCACAGACGACGAAGTGGCCGAGGCTATTCGCGCCTATTACACCTGCACGCATAATTTGGCCGAAGGCGCAGGTGCGGCACCGCTGGCAGGCCTGCTGCAAGAGCGCGAAAAGATGGCAGGCAAGGAATGTGCAGTCATCTTGTGCGGCGGCAATATCGACACGGCCTGGTTCACAGAGGTCATGGCGGGGCGCACACCGATCCTTTAGGCCTCTGGAGTTTAGCAATATTCACCTAAACTTCATCCTATTCCCCTTTAAAATGGGGTACATCAGGGGTATCTTGTAAGAAAAGGTGCGCAAGAACCGCACCAACGGAGCAGACATGTCGCTGATCAAGATGAAACACCCGGCCCTCCGCATGGAAGGGTCACATAAGCGCGATGTGCGCGCGCAATTCGGCGCGTTATGCTTTCGGGTGCATGGCAATGAGACACAAATTTTGCTGATCACCACCCGCAGTTCCCAGCGCTGGATCATCCCCAAAGGCTGGCCGATGGAGGACCAATCCCCCGCGCAGGCCGCCGCCATTGAGGCCTATGAAGAGGCGGGCGTGGAAGGCAAAGCCTATAACATCTGCCTCGGCCTCTATTCCTACACAAAATTCATGGACAAAAGCGACGACTTGCCATGTGCGGTCTCGGTGTTTCCGCTGAAGGTTCAAAAGACCCTAAAAGTCTGGCCCGAAAGCAAAGAGCGCGCCCGCAAATGGTTCAGCATCAAGAAAGCCGCGGCCCAAGTGCGCGAACCCGAGCTGCGCAAAATCATCAAAAGCTTCGACGCCTCTTTGCTGAAAACCTGAGCGCGCGCATTTAGCCTTGCCAATAGGGCTTTGATGGCTAAACCTGTCCCCATACCACCTTGCCACAGGACCCGACCGGCATGATCCGCTACGCCCTCACTTGCACCAAAGGCCACGCCTTCGACAGTTGGTTTCAGTCGGCCGATGCCTTCGATAAATTGCTGACATCTGACATGGTATCCTGCGCGGTATGCGGGAGCCACGAGGTCAGCAAATCCATCATGGCCCCGCAAATAAGCACAGCCGAGGCACCGCTCTCTGCCCCTGCGTCTCCGGCCGAGCAGGCGTTGAAAGAATTGCGCGACAAAGTAGAGGCCAATTCCGAGGATGTGGGCAATAACTTCGCCACAGAAGCGCGCGCCATGCATGACGGCGAGGTGCCGGAGCGCGCGATTTACGGCCAAGCCAAGGTCGAAGACGCCAAGGCTTTGGTCGAAGACGGCATCCCCGTGGTACCCCTGCCCTTTGGCCCAAATCGCAAAGTAAATTAGGAGGTTTCGGCATGAAAGTTCTGATCACAGGCTCAAATCGCGGCATCGGGCGCGCCTTGCTGGATGGTTACTGCGCGCGTGGGGACACGGCCATCGGCACAACGCGCGCAACGCCTTCCCAATCCCAGTTGCACCTTGATGTCACCGACCCCGCCTCCATCGCCGCCATGGCGGATCAACTGGCCGGGCAACCGCTTGACTTGTTGGTATGCAATGCGGGCGTGTACCTTGATAAAGGCCACACTCTGGGCGCGGGCTATGGCGCGGATATCTGGGCCGATAGCTTTGCGACGAATGTGACGGGCGTGTTTTTGACCATCGAGGCGCTGCTGCCCAACCTCAAAGCAGCAAACGGCAAGGTCGCGATTATCTCGTCGCAAATGGGCTCTAGCGAGCGGGCCAGCGGCAACGCCTTCATTTATCGCGCATCCAAGGCAGCGGCGCTGAACTTGGGGCGTAATTTGGCCGCCCATCTGGCCCCCGACGTGGCCGTTGGCATCTACCACCCCGGCTGGGTGCAGACCGATATGGGCGGCGCCGAGGCCGCAATCACGGTGGAACAATCCAGCGCAGGCCTGATCACGCGCTTCGACGCGCTTGGGCCAGACAGCACTGGCTGCTTTGAGATGTGGAACGGCGAGGCAATGCCGTACTAACAACCTTATCCGGCCCGCCGCCCTTGCCCTTCGCGTCGCCCCGTCCTAAGACGCTACGCGATACGACAAAGGGCAAAGCACATGCCAAGATTGGTAATGAAATTCGGCGGCACATCAGTCGCCAATCTGGACCGCATCCGCCGCGCAGCCAAACGCGTTGGCGTAGAAGTGGCCAAAGGCTATGAAGTTATCGTCATTGTGTCAGCAATGTCGGGTAAAACCAATGAGTTAGTTGGCTGGGTCGATGATATCTCGCCGATGTATGATGCGCGCGAATATGATGCGATTGTGTCCTCGGGCGAGCAAGTCACCGCTGGGCTGATGGCGCTGACCTTGCAGCAAATGGACGTACCTGCACGCAGTTGGCAGGGCTGGCAAGTACCGCTGAAAACCACCGACGCCCATGGCGCGGCACGTATCGAGGAAATCCCGACCGCCAATCTGGACGCGAAATTCAGCGAGGGTATGAAAGTCGCCGTGGTTGCAGGCTTCCAAGGCATCAGCCCAGAGGGGCGCATCACCACGCTCGGGCGCGGTGGATCGGACACCACGGCCGTGGCATTTGCCGCCGCGTTCAACGCGGAACGGTGCGATATTTATACCGACGTGGACGGGGTCTACACCACCGACCCGCGCGTCTCGGACAAGGCACGCAAGCTGGACCGCATCGCCTTTGAGGAGATGCTGGAGCTGGCAAGTTTGGGCGCGAAAGTGCTGCAAACACGCTCGGTCGAATTGGCAATGCGCTTTGGCGTCAAATTGCGGGTTCTGTCGAGCTTTGAAGAAATGGATGATAACGCGGGCACATTGGTGTGTGCCGAGGAGGATATCGTGGAAAGTAACGTAGTCGCAGGCGTGGCCTTTGTGCGCGACGAAGCCAAAATGACCCTGATTTCGGTGGCTGACCGCCCCGGCATCGCCGCCGCCATCTTCGGGCCCCTGTCCGAAGCTGGGGTGAATGTCGATATGATCGTGCAAAACATCTCGGAAGAGGGGCGCACGGATATGACGTTCTCATGCCCCGTAAGCGAGGTTTCGCGCGCCGAGAAAGCCATGGCCGACGCCAAAGCATCGGGCGAAATCAACTACCATGATCTGGTCGCGGATGAGGACGTCGCCAAAGTATCCGTGGTGGGCATCGGCATGCGCTCGCACGCAGGTGTTGCCGCCAAAATGTTCGATGCGTTGCAAAATGAAGGCGTGAACATCAAGGTTATCACCACATCCGAGATCAAAATATCAGTCCTGATCGAGCGCAAATACATGGAGCTAGCCGTGCAAGCCCTGCATGATGTGTTTGAGTTGGAAAAAGCGGGCTAAATTACTGGGCTACCGCACAACGTAATGCTCGACCTCTGGCAAAGGCGGCTCCGCTATATGCACGATCACTTGGTCAATGGTTTGACCAAGCAGGACCTCCAGCATTTTATCTAAAAGTGCAATCTGCGGCCCCAACCTGTTGGGCTGCTGCGGCGCAAATCCAGGGCATCCGTCTCGGTCCACGCCGAGGCGTTTGAAAGCAAACGGCTTGCCGTTCAATGTGACATTATACATCCCAAATTCAGGGCCGCGGCTCATAAACACATCGACAATATCAGGGCCAGTGATGGTCCAATTGATCGGCCCGCCTTCCATCGTGAGATATAGCATTACGGGGCCATCGCGCGTCACGTCTATCCTAATTTCACGCGGCGGATCATTGCGAAAGCGGCGATTTATCCCCTCGGACAAAGCCACCAGCGCGATATGGGTACCGCTTGGAAGGGAGGCTTGGCGACAGTTTGAAACAAACTCCATTTCATCAAATAATACCGCCGCATAAAGTATTTGCTCCCCTTTCTTACCCATACCCCAATTATAGCGGCGGCACCTTGGCCCTCTCGGCTCCAACGCAGGAAAAGCTCTCGACGCGTCATCCTCAAAATAGAAACAAGCCGCATAATCACGATTGCCATTCATGTCAGGCGCAGGCGCCCCGCTTGCCACCATGAAGGTGCTGCGCGGCAAATCAGGCGGCAAAGTCACGGCGCGGGTTACGACATAATCCACTGGCGAGCTGAAGTAAAAACCAGGATCAAAGCGGCTGCGATAACGGGCGCTGAACTGCTCTGCATAGTTGGCAACCACGTCACGATACCGCGTTGTTCTACTGCCAATTATGGCACCACTTTCAAGCAATTCACGCAGCCCCAATATCCCGGGGAGCTGCGGATAAGGCTGCACCTTATCCCGCGCGACAACATCACCGGGCTCAATCAATATCGCCGTGTTTGGAACAGATTTTGGAACCACCTTGACCGGATGACCCTGCGGCGGATGCGCTCCGAATACAGAAGAAACCTGCACAAATGGCCCTAATTTTTTCGGCTTGGCTGGTGGGTGCAGGCTCACGCGCTCATCCCCCCCCCAAAAAAACCACTGGCTTGGCGTACAGGACTTGTAAATCCTCGTGCATGACGTGGCTGGGACATCGCGCAGGGCAGTTAAATCCGGGGTGGTAAACGACACGCGCGCGGGCGGAATTCCTATGACCCCAGCGCCGTCAGGCCCATATTTGTAGCCCCCAACACGATGACACGCGATACGCTGTCGACATCACCATCAAAGCGCCAAATGGTCTGTGCGCCAGCCTCTAGCATAATGTAATGACGGCTCTCGCTTGGCGCGATCTCTACATCTATCACATGGGTTTCGCGACGCGGGTCACCTAGGTGATAGCCAGATAACCCCGAGCGCTTGCCCCCGCTTAGCACCGACACTATTTCACCACCCTGAGGGCCCGAAATCACGCAAGACGGGTAGTGACGATCCTAGAATACGGGCACTATACAGGCCAATACCGGCATTCCGATACCCATGACGAAAACCGAAACTAAAGTCATTAAACGCATGGGATCACCTGATATTATTGGTAAGAAAAATCACATCAAAGCCTAGCGCATATCTGGATTTTCACAAGCGTCGCGCCAATCTAAGCTAAGGCCAAGGTAGGGAAAGCCTGACCTTACTTCGATGCCCCCTCCACTTCCGCTACAAAACCCCATATATGTGAGGGAGTACCAGCATGGGGGGCGAAGAACTTGCCCGAGAGTTCCGAAAGTGAAAGCCGCAAGCTGCTTGGCCGCCTGCGCGATACCCTTGCCGAAGAAGGTGCAGGGCAGCAGCGGCTCGACCGCATCACAAGCATTATTGCAGGGTCAATGGGTGCAGATGTGTGCTCGATCTACCTGTTCCGCGACTCTGAGACCCTAGAGCTTTGCGCCACTGAGGGGCTGAACAAAGAGGCCGTTCACCAGACCCGGATGCGCATTGGCGAAGGGTTAGTGGGCCGCGTTGCGCTTACCAAAACCCCAGTAAACACACCCGACGCCCCCTCGGCGCGTGGATTTCGGTTTATGCCTGAAACCGGCGAGGAAATATTCTCTAGCTTCTTTGGCTTACCTATCCAGCGATTGGGCGAAACATTGGGCGTGTTGGTTGTGCAATCCAAGGATGCGCGCACCTATACCGATGACGAAGTTTACGCCCTAGAAGTTGTGGCCATGGTGCTGGCAGAAATGACCGAATTGGGCGCATTCCAAGATGAGGGCGCCGCGATGGGCGCGCGCCACACTCAACAAGCCTTGTTTCGCGGTGGATCTGCACAAGAAGGCGCGGCCGAGGGCCATGTCTACCTGCACGAGCCACGCGTGGTGGTCACCAACCCGATCGCCGACGACCCCCATGAAGAGGTCAAACGCCTAGAGCACGCAATTGCAACATTGCGCGGAACGGTCGATGAGATGCTAGGCGCATTGGGTAAACATTCTGATAAAGAGCAGGTGAAGGTCATCGAGGCCTACCGCATGTTTGCCAATTCGCGATCATGGGTGCGGCGCATGAAGGAAAACATCGCCCTTGGTCTATCGGCCGAGGCTGCGGTGGAAAAAGAGCAATCCGCCACCCGCGCGCGCATGGAAATGGTGCCCGATGCCTACTTGCGCGAACGCCTGCACGACCTTGATGATTTGTCCAACCGCCTATTGCGCCTACTCACAGGGCAAGGTCACGATACTGGCGCAGAAATCCCCGAAAGCCCTATTCTGGTGGCCAAAAATATCGGCCCCGGCGAGTTGCTGGATTACGGCAAAAAGCTGCGCGGCATTGTGCTGGAAGAAGGCTCGGTCGGCTCACATGCAGCAATCGTTGCGCGCGCGTGGGCCATTCCGTTGGTGATCAACGCCAAACGCATCCTAACCGAAGCCCTTAATGGCGATCACATCTTGGTTGATGGCGATCAAGGCGTGGTGCATCTGCGCCCCGAAGACAGCGTTGCCGCCGCCTTCCGCGACAAAATTGCCATGCAAATGCAGGCGCAAGAACGCTATGCCTCGATCCGCGAAAAACCGGCGAGCACATTGAGTGGCGAAACCATTGCCTTGCATATGAATGCTGGCTTAATGGCCGACTTACCGTCACTGGTCAGCTCTGGCGCCGAGGGGGTCGGGTTATTCCGCACCGAATTGCAATTCCTAACGCGTGCCCGCGTGCCGCGCCGCTCTGAATTGGCACAGATTTATGGCTCGGTCATGGATGCGGCACAAGGCAAGCAAGTGGTGTTTCGCACGCTTGATATCGGCTCGGACAAGGTGCTGCCCTACATGAAGCCAACCGAGGAGCCGAACCCCGCCATGGGCTGGCGCGCGATCCGTGTGGGCTTGGACAAACGCGGCGTTATGCGCATGCAGCTACAAGCCTTGATCCGCGCCGCTAATGGTCGGCCTTTGTCGGTGATGTTCCCTTTTGTGGCGCAGTTCGATGAATTTCGCGACGCGCGCCAACACCTGCTTGACGAGTTGGAGCGCGAAGATAAACTCGGCCATACATTGCCCTCCGACGTAAAAATCGGCGCAATGCTGGAAACCCCGTCACTGGCTTTTGCCCCAACGCAATTTTTCGAGATGGCAGATTTTATTTCCATCGGCGGCAATGACTTAAAGCAGTTTTTCTTCGCCGCCGACCGCGAAAATGAGCGGGTACGAAAGCGCTATGACACCCTTAACGTCAGTTTTCTGACCTTCCTTGAGCAGATTACGCAACGCTGCAACGAGACCAAAACGCCTATGAGTTTTTGCGGTGAAGATGCCGGACGTCCGATTGAGGCGATGTGTTTTGCCGCAATCGGTATGCGAGCCTTGTCGATGCGCCCAGCCTCCATTGGCCCAGTCAAAAGCCTGTTACGCCGCACCAATCTGACCGAGGCCAAAGCCGTTATCGACGCGGCCCGCAAGTCCGGTGACCAATCTGTGCGCCCGGCAGTAATGGATTGGCTCACTGGGCGCAGTTAAGTCCACCTGGGCTGAAAACGATTAGACCCACCCTCAGAATGACCTGAAGGTGGGCTAAATCGGCAGGAGGGAAGACCCGCCAGAAGATTAACTCGTTACTGACTCGTGCCATAAGCAACAACTTGAGTCATTGCTTGCCTCTGGCTCCCTCAGTTAAGCGCGCAATACTTAAAAATAAGTTAACGTCTAGGTAAGCCACTCTCGATTTCGTTGCGAAACGCCTCGATCAAGGCCGAGCGATCCGAGCCCGTGTCTTGCGCAAGCTTACGCAGCCCAAAGCTGACATGCGCCATCTCTTGGTAGTAGCTGGTGAAGCTGTAATTAATCGCGGCCCCTGTCACGGCCCCCAGCACTGGCACCGCCTGCGCTGCCAATTTCTGGCCCAGAACCAGCGCCAATTTAGGGGCCACCTGTTTGAGCAATGCCTGCATGGATGCGCCCGTGACACTGACCCGCAGCGTCAAGAAACTCAGGTCGGTGCTGTCATCCTCGGCCAATGGCCCGGCAGAAGAAAACACCTGTAAACACTCCGCCCGCGTGTCGGGGTCAGACGGGTCGAACCCATGCTCGACCGCGATGCCTTGAATGGCGCGCAATATAACTGTGGTGGTCACTGGCAGTTCCGCCAAGGCCGAAGGCAGCCCGCCAAACCCGCCTGCAGCCCCTGTTCCCATGGTCACCGCGCGGGTCAACCACTGGCCCGTATCAGGCACTCTTTCCCGGCTTTTTACCGCCGCCTCAAAGCTCAATTCCAACGCCTTGAGCGTCGCGGCATCCAGCCCATCGCGGGCCGAAGTCGGCAATTTGTCAAACAGCCCGTCGGCCTGAGCGCCAAGCACACCCAGAACCTTCATCCCGACCCCACGCGCCCCGCGATACCGCGCAGCAAGGTCTTTGATCTGCACCGCTAGTGATGGCTCAGCAGGCGTAACAGCGGGTAAAATTGATTGCTTCATAGTAAACTAAATGCTCACTCACGTTGCATTTTCAAGGCCGTGACTTCGCCACGCACCCCAATCCAATCCCCATATCCCAGCACACGATCAGGGTTCGTTGGCGGTGGCATTCTCACCCCGTCCAGTTTTTGAAACCCAAACTTTCCATAATATGGTGCGTCACCAATTAACAATACCCGCACCCAGCCAAGCGCTTTTGCCCGTGCCAGACTGTCCCGGATCAATGCCCCGCCCAGCCCCTCGCCTTGCCGTGTCGGGTGCACTGCCACAGGACCTAACAACAACGCTCTCTCATCCCCAACAGACACCGGCCAGTACCGGATCGCACCGCCAATTATGCCCGTCTCGTCACTGGCAACCAATGACAACTCCGCCACAGGGTCCACGCCATCGCGTAGCCGATAGGACGATAATGCCGTCCGCCCCGGTGCAAAGGACAGATCATAGAGCGCCTCTACCGCCCACCAATCTTGTGCTGTCTCAACCCTCAGTTCCAAAATTCTACGCCCGACTTTTCGCTTTCCGAGCACTCTACATGTCGCTACCTCTTGGGCAACCAAGAAGGAGACGCCAGATGTTTTACCGCCCCGAAGATGGCCACGGCCTGCCGCACAACCCGTTTAACGCCATCATTTCACCCCGCCCTATCGGCTGGATCTCCACGCGCGGCACGGACGGCTCCGAGAACCTAGCCCCCTACTCGTTTTTCAACGCAGTGGCCTATGTCCCGCCGCAGGTGATGTTCGCATCCACCTCCGCCAAACCGGACCGCGACGGGACCAAAGATAGCGTCTCCAACATCCGCGAAACCGGGGTGTTTTGTGTCAATGTAGTGGAATACGCCGCGCGTGATGCAATGAACGCGACCTCTGGGCCTTACGACAAAAGGGTTGATGAGTTCGACCAAGCCAGTATCGAGCGCGTGAAATGCGACACCATAGCTTGCTCCCGCGTGCGTAACGCACCGGCCAATCTGGAATGCAAACTGACCCAGATTGTACAACTCCCCGGAGAGGCCAACTTCGCAGTTTTCGGCGAGGTCACCGGTATCCACCTGCGCGACGACTGCATAGTTGATGGCATTTTTGACGTGACCACATTCCAGCCTTTGGCGCGGCTAGGATACAAGGATTACACCTATGTCAAAGACGTCCTCAGCCTGACGCGGCCAGGTGATTAATCAGTCACGGCTGGCCACACACAATAAAAAATGAAGCGCGCGCGTAGCGCGCTCCATGAGGTCAAGCCACGGCTAAATACTTAGTGCCCGCCCGCCATCACGCCGGTTTTTACCGAGTAATTTGTGACAATCTCATATTCAGGATCATCGTCGCTATCGACCATCAATTGGCCTGCATTGGTCAACAATTCGTGGCAATCACGGCTCAGGTGGCGCAGTTGCACGGTCTTGCCTTCATCCTCATACTTGCCTGCGACGGCCTCAATCGCTTGCAACGCAGACTGATCTGCCACACGACTACGCGCAAAATCGATGACAACCACGGATGGGTCATCTTTAGGGGTAAACAACTCCGAGAACCCCTCAGCCGAACCAAAGAACAACGGGCCTTCAACCTCATAAACCTTAACGCCTTCTGGTGTCATATGTGTCTCGGCATGGATGCGTTTGGCGTTTTGCCACGCATAGGCCAACGCCGATACAATCACGCCAACCACAACCGCAATCGCCAAGTCATACATCACTGTCGTGATCGTCACGAGCACGATCACAAACGCATCCAGACGCGGCACCCGGCGCATGATATTGAGCGAGTTCCACGCGAACGTCCCAATCACCACCATGAACATCACACCCACAAGTGCTGCCAGCGGGATCTGCTCGATCAGCGGCGAGGCCACCAAGATAAAGGCCAGCAAAAACAGCGCCGCCGCAATACCCGCCACACGGGTGCGACCACCTGATTTTACGTTAATCATGGATTGCCCGATCATCGCACAGCCGCCCATGCCGCCAAAGAAGCCCGTGACCACATTGGCAATGCCTTGCGCCACACATTCTTGCGATGCACCACCGCGCTTATGCACGATTTCGCCCACCAGGTTCAGCGTCAAAAGACTCTCGATCAGGCCAATCGCTGCCAGGATCAAAGCATAAGGCGCAATAATCCAAAGCGTCTCCAGGTTCATTGGGGCCAGTAGCCCACCGTAAAGCCCTTCGCCGTCGCCGCCAAAACTGAACGGAATATGAAACGGCGGCAGGCTCCCCGAAATGGGTGCCAAATCGCCAACGCGCGGCACATCAATACCAAAGCCCACAACAATCGCCGCCACGATCCCAATACCCGCCAAAGGGGCAGGAACCAGTGAAGTTACCTTTGGCGTAACCCAAATAATTGCCATGGTTAGCACTGTCAGGCCCAGCATAATGGCCAGCGGCGTTCCGGTCATCCAACTGCCATTAGCCATACCATGGCCCGCACTCTCGGCAGTACCCGGCACCTGAAATTGGCTCAACTGCGCCAAGAAAATAACGATTGCCAGCCCATTTACAAAGCCCAGCATAACCGGATGCGGAACAAGCCGGATAAACTTACCAAGTTTGAAAACCCCAGCACCAATTTGTAACACACCCATCAAAATAACCGTGGCAAACAGGTACTCAACACCGTGATCGGCTACCAAGGCCACCATCACCACCGCCAATGCACCCGTGGCGCCCGAAATCATCCCCGGTCGCCCACCAATACACGCCGTAATCAAACCAACGATAAAGGCCGCATAAAGCCCGACCAGCGGGTGCACCCCTGCCACAAAAGCAAACGCGATGGCTTCCGGTACCAAAGCCAAAGCCACGGTCAAGCCCGACAGTATTTCAATGCGCCAGCGCGCAGCTCCCATTGGGCCACTGGGCGCAAGGCTCAGCTCATTTAAGATCGGATTTTTGGCGAGGGCCGCCATCAGGGAGTTGCTCACGCTGCTGCCTCTTGTTCAGGTCATATATGTCATTGAGTTGCGGCCTGTTAGCGCACACAGTCTGAGATTGCACGAAATACTTACTACTTTACGCGACACAACTAGCGCACGGTGCATTTCCATCCGGTTAAGCTTGCGCCAATATGCCCCAAACAGACAAAACTACGACAAAGGAATGACCATGGCAGACACGATGATCGGTGTGATCGGCGGCTCCGGCTTATATGAGATAGACGGGCTAGAAGGCGCCACATGGCAAGACGTAGCATCGCCATGGGGCACACCGTCTGATGCAATTCTGACCGGCACGCTCAACGGCGTCAAAATGGCCTTTCTGCCCCGCCACGGCCGCGGGCATGTGCACTCCCCCTCCACTGTGCCCTACCGCGCCAATATCGACGCATTGAAACGTATCGGTGTCACGGACGTGATCTCCGTATCCGCCTGTGGGTCGTTCCGGGAAAACATGGCTCCGGGTGATTTTGTCATTGTAGATCAGTTCATTGACCGCACTTTTGCACGCGAGAAATCCTTCTTTGGGGCAGGCTGCGTCGCCCATGTCTCGGTCGCACACCCGACCTGCCCGCGCCTTAGCGCCGCGTGTTTAAAGGCCGCCAATGCCTCAGGCATCAAGACCCATAACGGCGGCACATATCTGGCAATGGAAGGCCCGCAATTCTCTACCGTGGCCGAATCCAAGATGTACCGCGAGGCTTGGGGGGCGGACGTCATCGGCATGACCAATATGCCCGAGGCAAAGCTCGCCCGAGAGGCAGAGATTTGCTACGCCTCGGTTGCAATGATCACCGATTATGACAGCTGGCACCCTGATCATGGCGAAGTCGACATAACCCAAATCATCGCCACATTAACAGGCAACGCAGGCAAAGCGCGCGACATGGTGGCCAAGCTGCCCGCACTACTGAGCCAAACCCGCGCGCCCTGCCCGCATGGCTGCGACCGCGCGCTGGAATACGCAATCCTCACCGCTCCTGATGCCCGCGGTAAAGACATCACCGCCAAGTTAGACGCCATAGCTGGTCGCGTCCTTTAGCCCGCATCTTCCCTTCGCAACAAAATACCTCGGAGCTTTCCATGCCCAACACCCGTCAGGTCAAAGACTACATCCGCACCATCCCCGACTTCCCAAAACCCGGCATCATGTTCCGCGATGTCACAACGCTTTTTCTCGACCCACGCGGCTTTCGCATGGCCATCGACCAACTCTTGCACCCCTATGCTGGCCAGCGTTTCGACAAAGTTGCAGGCCTAGAGGCACGCGGCTTCATCCTTGGCGGCGCCATTGCGCACCAACTCTCGGTTGGCTTCGTGCCCATCCGCAAAAAGGGCAAACTGCCCGGCAAAACCATCGAGCAAAGTTATCAGCTTGAATATGGCGAGGCCACGATGGAGCTACATGAGGACAGCCTTCAAGCAGGCGAAAAAATACTGCTCATTGACGATCTTTTAGCCACAGGCGGCACGGCCGAGGCAGGCATAAAACTCATCGAAAAACTTGGCGCAGAAGTCATCGGCTGCGGCTTCATCATCGACCTGCCCGACCTAGGCGGGCGCGCCAAACTAGAAGCCATGGGCCAGTCAGTGCACGCCCTTTGCCAATTCGAGGGCGACTAAACGCCTCCCCACCAATCGCTCCCTGCCCATCATTGTTCCATAAATATCCCGGGGGCGTGGGGGCAGCGCCCCCATTCTTTCAACTAAAACGGGCATAGGGGCCGCCGCCCCCATCTTTTCAGCTAGAAATCACCGCACCGGGGTTCATAATCCCCTTAGGGTCCAACGCCGCTTTAATCGCACGCATCGCTGCCAATTTTGCCGGATCGCCATAGCGCTCAAGATCGCCCACCTTCATGCGCCCAACCCCATGCTCAGCTGAGAACGATCCATCCATCTCAGCCACCAAATCATGCACAACCGTGCGAACGTCACTGCGCTGGTCGTCATAATCCGCACGCGCGCCCCCCTTAAGCGGGAACACGTTATAATGCAAATTGCCATCGCCCATATGACCAAAACAGTTGATCCGAAACTCACCAAGCTTTGCAAGCGCCACGCCGCCGCGTTGAATAAACTCAGCAATTCGCCCCACCGGCACCGATATGTCATGCGACGAGATCGACCCAATCCGCTTATTCGCCTCGGGGATATTCTCACGAATGGCCCAAAACGCCTCTCGCTGTGCGCCAGATTGCGCAATCACCCCATCAAAAACCAACCCACGCTCATGCGCCGCCACAAACAACTGCTCCAGCGCACCACAAGGCTCCACTCCCGCAACACACCCCACATCAACCAGCACCATCCACTCCGGCACCTCCGCAAATGGCACGCGAATATTTGGCCCGACTTCCGCCAAGAAATCCAACCCCATGCGGTTTATCAACTCAAACGCAGACACCTGTTCGCCCAACATCTCACCCGCTAACGCCAGTAAATCCAACGCCGCGCGCGGATCTCGCACCACTAACAACGCCGTCCCCTCGCCCACAGGTTTAGGGAATAACTTCAACGAGGCCGCCGTGATAATGCCCAACGTCCCCTCCGCCCCAATCAGCAGATGGCGCAAATCATAGCCGGTATTGTCCTTCTTCAAGCGCGATAACCCGTGCCAGACCGAGCCATCCGGCAATACCGCCTCCAGCCCCAGACACAAATCGCGCGCATTACCATAGCGCAGCACATTCACGCCCCCCGCATTGGTCGACAGATTGCCCCCAATGCGCGCCGATCCCTCTGACGCCAGCGATAACGGAAACACCCGCCCCACGCCCTCCGCCGCGGCCTGCACCGAGGCCAAAATGGCACCCGCTTCCGCCACCAACACATTCTCACTGGGCCAAACATCACGGATCGCAACCATCCGCTCCAGCGATAAAATCACCGGCTCCGGGCCACGCTCCATAACCTGTCCGCCAACCAATCCAGTGCCGCCGCCATAGGGAACAATCCCCACCCCAGCTTGCGCACACACACGCACAACGGCGGCAACATCCTCAACGCAATCAGGGGCCACCAGCAACCCGCCTTGCCCAACATAACGCCCACGCGGCTCGCGCAAATAGGCGTCACTCAGCTCGCGAAATGCCGCCTCAGGCAGCACCGCACGCAATTCATCACGCAAAATATCCGTCACTGGATTCAGCATTTCAATCCTCATCGCAACACAGCCTGATAACGCATTCAAACCAGTTTCTTTTTGCCAAAAATACTCAAAGAGCCTCAGCCCCCTAAATCAACCAACATCCGTTTTTCCGCGTCGATCCCCGCGCAGGTTGGAAAACAAAACATGGTTGCGCCAACGCCCATCAATTTGCAGATAGCTTTGCGCTACACCTTCATATTTGAAACCGGATTTTTCCAACACCCCACGCGAGGCCGCGTTTTCAGGCAAGCAAGCCGCCTCAATGCGACTAAGATCAAGCGTGGTAAACGCGTAATGTACCAGCGCCAAAATCGCCTCGCGCATATAGCCATGCCGCGCATAATTTTGACCGATCCAATACCCAAACGTCCCCGATTGGGCCGGACCACGGCGAATATTATCCAACGTTATAGCCCCCAGCAGCGCCCCATCTTCGCGCCGCTGCATGAACACCGGAACCGCATTGCCATTATTAACTGATCTTTGTGCCCAATAGACCCGGCTGGTAAAGCTTTTCCGCGTCAAATGATCGTCGGCCCAATTAGGCTCCCACGGGGTTAAAAAATCACTCGAGGCACTGCGCAACGACGCCCATTCGCGGTAATCACCATGCATAGGCAAGCGCAAAATCATACGTTCCGTTTGGATGTTGACCTTGTGCTTACGTCTCAACATTTAGGCGGCCAATCTGCGTGTAATTTCATCCAAATTACGCGCTTTCTCAACCGGCCCATATAGCGCCATAGCCGCCTGTTCGCCTGATAATTTCTCAGCAAAACCACGCACTTGCGCGACACCCACCGCATCAATCTTAGTCACGGTCTCCGACAAAGGCGGCACTCGACCCCAAATTCCAACCACCCGCGCCAACCGCTCGGCGCGCGATGAGGGGCTCTCTAATCCCATCAACAATCCGGCCTTCATTTGCGTGCGTGCCCGCGTTACTTCCGCTTGCGATAAATCCCCCGCCGCGCGCTTCAACTCGTCCACTGTGATATCGGCCAATTCAGCGATATCATCACCCGATGTGCCTGCATAAATCGTCATCATTCCCGTGTCGGAATGCGACCCGATCGAGCTGAAAATAGAATAGCATAGCCCACGTTTCTCGCGCACTTCTTGGAACAATCTCGACGACATCCCGCCCCCAAATGCCGAGGCAAAAACCTGCGCAGTGTAGAAATCATCGTCACGATATCCCGGTGCTTCCAGCGCCAATGTGAAATGCGCCTGCTCTAGCGTTTTCACTTCGCGCCGCTCCCCGGATAGGAACTTCGCCACCTGCGCATCGCCCACTGGGCGCGCCGCCATATCGCCAAACATATCCTCAGCCATGCGCACGATCATGTCGTGATCCACCGCCCCTGCCGCTGATAAAATCAGGTTTTGCGGGCCGTAATGCTGCGCCACAAACCCAGATAAATCCTCGCGCGAAAACGCACGCACACGCTCTGCTGGTCCCAAGATCGTCCGCCCAATTGGCTGGTTCGGGTAGGCCGCTTCTTGCAGCCAATCAAACACCACATCATCAGGCGTATCCAGCGACATGCCGATCTCTTGCAAAATCACACCACGCTCGGTCTCGATCTCGCTTGGATCAAACACCGGATTGCGCAAAATATCCCCGATTACATCCATCGCCAGCGCCACATCGCCCTTCAGCACACGCGCGTAATAGGCCGTCACTTCGCGCGAGGTATAGGCGTTGATATAGCCGCCCACATCTTCAATCGCCTCGGCAATTTGCAACGCACTGCGCCGTTTCGTGCCCTTAAATGCCATATGCTCTAGGAAATGCGCGATGCCGTTTTGCTCAACACGCTCATGACGCCCGCCAGCATTAACCCATATCCCGATCGAGGCACTTTCCAGACCCGGCATATTCTCAGTCACGATCCGAAACCCGTTGGACAGGGTGTGCAATTGCTCGCTCATGTTTTGATCCGATCGCGTATAAGCGCTTTGATGGCTTCGATATCATTTGGCAACTCGGTCATGCGCTCTGGGCGCTCGAACAAATCCCCCATTCGGTCCGGCAAATCGGGGTGGTGACCCGATGCCGCCTTAACCGCCGCAGGGAATTTCGCCGGATGCGCCGTGGCCAGCGTCACCATCGGAGTAGCCCCCAAATGATCGCCCGCAACTTTTACCGCCACTGCGGAATGCGGGCACAATAACTCGCCCATCGTCGCTTGCGCTTGCGCAATCATCGCCGATGTTTCTTCTTCCGATACACGGCCCGACACATAGGTCTCTTTCAGCGCCTCATAGGCCCCTTGGCTGACCTTAAATTCACCACTGCCTTTCAATGCATCCATCTGCTGGCGCACCGCCGCACCGTCTTGACCATAGGCATAAAACAAGGCGCGCTCAAAATTGGACGAGACCTGAATATCCATCGACGGGCTAATCGAGGGCTTCACGCCCTCGGTCGTGTATGCCCCTGTTTGCAACGTCCGGTGCAAGATATCGTTTTGGTTAGTGGCAATCACCAACTCGCCAATCGGCAGCCCCATTTGCTTGGCAATATAGCCCGCAAAGATATCGCCAAAATTGCCCGTTGGCACAGTGAAACTAATCTCGCGGTCCGGCGCGCCCAGCGACACAGCAGAGCTGAAATAATATACCACCTGCGCCAAAACCCGCGCCCAGTTGATCGAATTTACCCCCGCAAGGCGCACGCCATCACGGAAATCGAAATCATTAAACATCTCTTTGACGGCCGCTTGGCAGGTGTCGAAATCACCCTCAATCGCCAGCGCATGCACATTATCCTCAGACGGCGTCGTCATCTGGCGGCGCTGCACATCAGATACGCGCCCCTGCGGGAATAAAATAAACACATCCACCGCATCTAACCCCCGAAAGGCCTCGATCGCGGCAGAGCCAGTATCACCCGACGTTGCACCAACTATCGTCACCCGCTCGCCCGAGCGCTTCAGTGCCGCTTGGAACAACTGCCCAATAAGCTGCATGGCGAAATCTTTGAATGCCAATGTCGGCCCGTGAAACAGCTCTAGCAAGTAATGGTTCGTGCCCAGCTGCACCAATGGCGCGCGCGCATCATGGCCAAACCCCGCATAGGCTTTGGCTATAATCTCACGGAATTGCGTATCGGTGAATGTATCGCCTAAGAACGGGCGCATCACAGTGAACGCTACCTCTTCATAAGACGCACCGCGCAATGCGCGAATAGCATCCGCATCCAGCGTCGGAATGGTCTCGGGCAGGTACAACCCGCCGTCACGCGCAAGGCCCGTAAGCATGGCTTGCTCGAATGTTAGCTCAGGTGCTTTACCGCGAGTAGAGATGTAGCGCATGGGGTATTCCTTTAAATCTTCCGCTGCCTGATACGCCAAAGCAAAAATGCTGTCATCCCAAACCAGATGATCGCGAGCAAAAACCATGTAATGGCGTAAGAAAGGTGGTCATTAGGGATGCCAGTGCGGCTAACGGGCAACGGGGTGATCTGGCGAGTGGGAGGGGTGGCTTCACGCAAAACCAAGAGCACTGGCTCGGCACCAAGCTTGATCGCCATGCGCTCAACATCGCGGGCAAACCAAATGCCGCGTGCCTCATCAGGTTCAGGAGTGTAGCTGTCAATTTCTTCTGGCCAATGCAAATTACCAGTCAGGGTAACCTCGCCCGCCAGACTCTCGGGTAGCTTATCGGCAATTGGCAGCACGCCGCGGTCAACCATGATTGTACGCCCGCCCGTCGTGAATGGGCTAATGATACGGTAACCAGCACCAATACGCTTTTGGCTGACTAAAATTCGAATGCGATCTTCACCAAATGTGCCCTGTGCCTGAACTGGCATAAATCGATCCGTAATAGGATCAGACGTGAGAGGTAAAACAACAGGTGCTGCCGCAATGCGAGCATCAATTTGCGATAGCATCGCTTCTTTCCAACTAAGTCGCTTTACCTGCCATGCCCCAAGGCTCATCAGAATAGCACATCCAATGAGACCAAACAGCAAGGGTAAAATCATTCGCTTGGTCATGTCACCTCACGCAAGAAGCGCGAGGATTTCCCCTCGCGCCAAAAGTTTGCCTCAAACTTTTTGAAATTTCCTGGGACAGGAAATTAGCCGCCCCAAACGTAGACCGCTGCAAATAAGAACAGCCAAACCACATCCACAAAGTGCCAGTACCAAGCAGCTGCTTCAAACCCGACATGACGCTCTGGAGTGAAGTGACCTTTATACGCACGGATCAGGCAAACCAGTAGGAAGATGGTCCCGACCAAAACGTGAAAGCCGTGGAACCCTGTCGCCATAAAGAAATTCGCGCCGTAAATATTGCCGGAAAAACCAAACGCTGCATGGCTATACTCATAGGCTTGGAACACAGTGAACACGGCCCCCAACAAGATGGCAACAATCAGGCCCGTTTTGAGATCTTTGCGGTTATTCTCATGGGCCAACGCGTGGTGCGCCCAAGTGGCCGCCGCCCCCGAGCATAGCAAGATCAACGTATTGATCAGCGGCAAGTGCCAAGGGTCAAAGGTCTCGATACCAGCAGGCGGCCATTGGCCGTCAACGGCAGGGCTAAGGGGCCCCATCGGATACATGGCGTGCTTAAAGAAAGACCAAAACCATGCGACAAAGAACATAACCTCAGAGGTGATGAAGAAGATAAAGCCATACCGCAAGCCGATGCGCACCACAGGGGTGTGGTCGCCTTGCTGGGCTTCTTCCACAACTTCGGCCCACCAACTGAACATCGTGTAGAGTACGGCGGCAAACCCAATGGCAAACAGCCAAGGGCCACCCAGCTCAAACGAGCCACGCAGCATAGGGATTGGGCCAGCCATCCAAGCAACGGCCCCTGCGAGCATTATAAATGCCGACAACGCCCCCAGCAACGGGTTAATTGACGGTGGCAGAATGTGGTAATCGTGGTTCTTGGCATGTGCCATGGTGGTTGGACTCCCTCGTGTGGGCTTATAGTTGTTTTTAATTATACTCAGTAGTCTGGGCGGGTTGCTCCGAGGTTAAGGCCGCTTGCGCGTCCACCTCTGGCAGGTCGATCTCGTAAAAAGTGTAGCTTAATGTGATCTCTTCGACAAACTTTGCGTCAGGGTCATTCACAATTTCCGGATCGACAAAGAATGTCACCGGCATCATCAGGCGTTCTCCCGGCTGCAAAACCTGCTCGGTAAAGCAAAAACAGTCTATTTTGGTGAAAAAGCCACCGGCGGTAAACGGAAACACATTATAGCTGGCAGCCCCGGCAATCGGGCGATTGGTGGGGTTGTAGGCCTCATAGAAGGCCAGCCCGGTCTCGCCGATGCGCAAGGTCATCTGGCGTTGCTCCGGCTTGAACTCCCAATCCATATTCGACGACAGTGAACCATCAAAGCGAATGTTGATCGTACGCTCCAAGATAACGTCGGAGCCAGCATCGGCCTCAAGGGTCGTTCCACCATATCCGGTAACGCGGCAAAACAGATCATAAAGCGGCACCGACGCGAACGCCAAGGCGCCCATCGTGAAGACGACACTCACCAAAATGGCTACGGTCCGGCGCTGAGGGTCAAGCCCCTTAAACATCAGCTACCATCCCCATCACCCGCAGACACGGGCGCGGTTTGGCCATAGCCCTCGACAAAATTGGTGCGCTTCACCTTCACAACTGTCAGCCCGAAGACGATAGCCACAAAACCCAGCAACAACAGACCTACGCCCAAGTTGCGGCCGAAACGGCGTTTGTGCAGCTCATGTTCAACTTTGAACGTCATCACCAAGCTCCCATTCCGGCTTTAACCCAGATCGCCTGCGCCAACAGTGCGCAGAAGCTGGAAAATAGATATACGAGTGAGAACCGGAAGTATTTCTTCTCGGCCGTGTAAATATCGGCGTCGGCATCCGCATCATCGCGTTGCCATAACTTCCATGCGCCAAAGACGAATTTGGCGTTCAGGTACAGGGCTGCGGTCAGGTATATCCACCCCCCGATAGAGGTAAACGCTGCACCAATCGCCAGCGGGGCCAGCAACACGGCATAAATCAGGATTTGCTTACGGGTCTCGCGCTTGCCGTGGGTCACAGTCAGCATCGGCACACCCGCGTTGGTGTAGTCATCGTTCATAAACAGCGCCAGCGCCCAGAAGTGCGGCGGGGTCCACATGAACACGAGGCTGAACAACAACACGCTCTCGACCGATATGCTACCAGTAGCCACGGCCCAGCCTATCATCGGCGGGAAGGCCCCAGCCGCGCCACCAATGACGATATTTTGGGGCGTCCAGCGCTTTAGCCACATAGTGTAAACAGCAACGTAGAAAAAGATGGTGAAGGCCAAGATACCCGCAGCGACCCAGTTGGAGGCCAGCCCCAGCATAGTGACCGACAGAAACGACAACCATAAGCCCAGCGTCAAAGCCTCGCCCGGTGCAACCCTACCTGCGGGAACAGGGCGGTTGGCGGTACGCTTCATCACGGTGTCGATGTCGTGATCATACCACATGTTCAGCGCGCCGGAGGCCCCGCCGCCCAATGCGATAAACAAAATCGACACCATGGCAACAAACGGATGCACAGAAACCGGAGCCACAAACACACCAACGGCCGCAGTAAACACCACCAAAGACATCACGCGCGGCTTTAGCAGCGCCCAATAGTCACCGAACTGACCCTCGCCAGTCACCGTGCCAATGTTTTGTGTCGCGTCGCTCATGGCGTTACACTCGATCTCCAAAAGAACATCTCTAAAGGGATGTAAGGCGGGGTTAACCCCGCCCTACCGATTTAGTCAGCAGCAGCGACTTGAACGCGCAGCGGAGTGCCCGCATATTCTTCAATCGCGCCTTCCAGCCAAGCCTCATAGGCCTCTTGGCTGACCACTTTGACGGTGATCGGCATGTAGGAGTGAGACTTACCGCACAGCTCGGAGCATTGACCAAAGTAAACGCCCTCTTTCTCGGCTTTGAACCACAAAGCTGCCAAACGACCCGGAACCGCATCTTGCTTCACCCCGAAGGCCGGAATGGTCCAAGAGTGGATCACGTCAGCACCCGTCACCTGAATAACAATGGTTTTGTTAACCGGCACAACCACAGCAGTGTCAGTGGCCAGCAGGAACTCACTCTTGGTGTAACCAGCCTCGACCAATTCGGCTTCTACATCAGGCGTCATGCGATCTTCACCGGCCCCGATCATAAAGCTGTCAAAGCCAAAATCATGATCCACGTACTCGTAGCCCCAGTACCATTGGTAGCCGGTTGCCTTGATAACGATGTCGCCCTCGGGAATACGTTGCTGCTTGAACAGCACAGGAACCGAGAACGCACCGATCACGACCAAAATGATCACGGGCAGCAGGGTCCAAGCCACCTCAAGAGTGGAATGGTGGGTAAATGTTGCAGGCTTCGGGTTGCGCTTGGCGTTGAAGCGGTAGGCACACCACATCATCAAGGCGGTAACGCAAATGCAGATGATCGTGATGATAATCAACACGAACCCGTCCAGCCATTGCATATCGCGAGCCAATTCTGTGGCCGCAGCCTGAAAACCAAGACCACCATCGGTCGGCTTGCCGATAATTTCAAGATTGTCCGGCGTGGCTTGCGCATGCGCGCCAGTGGCGGCCACAAGGGCGCCGATACCGGCAAGGAGTGTAGCAATTCTCATCTGTTGTTCCCGTCTTTATCAGGGCCGTGCTCTTTGGCACGCGAGCCCCTGCTTGCGTCTGGCTTGTGAGAAACCATATTACATTGCAAGGAGCAAGCATAGACGCCAAGAAAGCGCCACCATGCCGCACACTATTTTGCGCTAAATCAAGGGAATCACCAATGACCTCCGCTAATGTCGCCCCCTTCCGCCCGTTTGAGACCATGCTGGACCAAACCCGCGCCCTAGAGATTCTACGCGCAGCCACCGATGGAGCGTGCGACGGGGAGCTGTATCTTGAACGCAAACGCGGCGAGGTTTTCTCCTTCGATGATGGTCGCCTCAAGACTGCCAGCTATGATGCCTCGGAAGGCTTCGGCCTGCGCGCCGTGCGTGGAGAGACCACAGGCTATGCCCATGCCACCGAGATATCCGAGCACGCCCTGATCCGCGCCAGTGAGACCGCCCGCCTTGCCGTGGGCGCAGGCGGCGGCACGCTTGCCCCTGCCCCGCAACACACCAACCGCAAACTCTACTCCGATATGGACCCGATGGAGGGCATCGCCTTCACCACCAAGGTCGATACCCTGCGCCAAATCGACGATTTCGCCCGCGCGCTGGACCCGCGCGTGGTGCAGGTCTCCGCCAGTCTCGCTGCCTCGCACCAAGAGGTGGTGATTCTGCGCCCCGATGGCACCTTGGTCACCGACATTCGCCCAATGACCCGCATCAACGTCTCGGTTATTGCGCAAAAAGACGGCCGCCGCGAAAATGGCACCGCTGGCGGCGGCGGGCGCTATATGCTCGATGGGCTGCTGGAGCCATCTCACTGGCAAGGCTTGATCCGCGAAGCCTTGCGCATCGCCTTGGTTAACCTTGACGCGGAACCTGCCCCTGCGGGCGTCATGGATGTCGTTCTTGGCCCCGGCTGGCCCGGCATTTTGCTGCACGAGGCCATCGGCCACGGGCTAGAGGGCGACTTCAACCGCAAGAAAACCTCTGCCTTTGCCGGGCTTATGGGGCAGCAAATCGCCGCCAAAGGCGTCACCGTGCTGGACGACGGCACAATCCCAGATCGCCGTGGCTCTATCACCGTGGACGACGAGGGCACGCCATCGGGCAAGAACACCCTGATCGAGGACGGTGTGTTGGTCGGCTACATGCAAGACCGCCAAAACGCCCGCCTTATGGGGGTGGAGCCCACTGGCAACGGGCGCCGCGAAAGCTATGAGCACGCCCCGATGCCGCGCATGACCAACACCTATATGTTGGGGGGCGACGCAAAACCCGAGGCTATCGTATCCGATCTGAAAGACGGGCTTTACGCCGTGGGATTTGGTGGCGGTCAGGTGGATATCACCAACGGCAAATTCGTGTTTTCCTGCACCGAAGCCTACCGCGTAAAGAACGGCAAAATCGGCACGCCCGTAAGTGGAGCCACGCTGATTGGCGACGGGGCCACCGCGTTGAAGCAAATACAAGCCATCGGCAACGATATGGCGCTGGACCCCGGCATGGGGAACTGCGGCAAGGCTGGACAATGGGTGCCGGTGGGTGTCGGTCAGCCGACGCTAAGAATTGGCGGGCTAACCGTTGGCGGTTCCGCGACTTAATCCTCGCGACTCAGGGTGCATCTAAAAATGCAGTTGGCGGCGCAAACCTCGCTATTTCAACGTAGGTTGCCGCCACCTTGCCAAAACAGAATCAAAAAATATTCAAACTTAAATTAAATAATTTCAATGCCTTGCAAGAAAAAATCCATTCCATTCTAAACATTCACCTTCCCTTAACTCCCTCGCTCCAAAGTAGGGTCACTGATTAGATGGAGCGAAGAATGGCCAGCGACCTGCTGTCTACCCCACCCCCCCTCGCACCCCCAAGACTACAGGGCGATAATGCCTCTTGGCTCCGTCTAATCAGGTCTTACCGTGTTGGTGTTTCCACATTTTTCCGGCTTCTAAATGAGCACGGATCAGCCTCCGCCGCGCTGGAGGCTTTGCCCGGTATCGCCTCCGCGGCAGGTGTTGCACGCTACACCCCTTGCTCTATGGCCAGCGTTCATCAAGAATTGGAACGCGGTGCTCGTCTTGGCGCCCGCCTTCTGCGACATGGCACGCCAGACTACCCCCAAGCTCTCATGGATATTCCCGATGCCCCGCCGTTGCTTTGGGCTTTGGGGGACATATCCCTCGCCAATCGCGCCTCCATCGCCATGGTCGGCGCGCGCAATGCCTCCTCGCTTGGAACCCGCATGGCCAATGGTCTCGCCAATGATTTGGGCAACGCGGGGTATGCCATCGCCTCTGGCTTGGCACGCGGGGTCGATACCGCCGCCCATATCGCCGCCCTGCCGCACGGCACCATCGCCGTCGTCGCAGGCGGGTTGGATGTGATCTATCCGCGCGAGAACACCAAATTGCACGACGACATCGCCAAGCAAGGCTTGATCTTGTCTGAGCGCCCCCTTGGCCTGCAACCCCAAGCGCGCGATTTTCCCCGCAGGAATCGCATCATATCTGGCCTGTCGCAGGCCGTTGTGATCGTCGAGGCCGCCGCAAAATCCGGCAGTCTGATAACTGCACGCAACGCATTAGACCAAGGCCGTGACGTTATGGCGGTTCCTGGTCACCCGCTTGATGCGCGCGCCGCTGGCTGTAACATGTTGATCCGCGATGGCGCTGCCTTGGTGCGCTCTGCGCAGGACATTTTGGCAAACGTCGGCACTCTCAAAACACAGCCCCAAGCCCAAGCAGAACTGGCATTCGAACCGCCAGCCAAAGGCCCCGTGCATCCGCACGGACCCGCCCATGCGCAAATTCTGGGGCTGCTTGGCCCCTCGCCAGTGGCAGAGGATCAACTGCTCAGGGACCTCAATGTCGAAGCCGGGGCACTTGCACCCCAACTCACCATTCTAGAGCTTGAAGGCCGGATCGCGCGCCAGCCCGGCGGAATGCTCACCCGCTTGAACTAAGCCGCTTTGCGTAACGCCAGTGCAATCCCGCTCAACACCAAGACGCAAGCAACCGCGAACCTTACTGTCAACTCTTCGCCCAAAAACACCATGCCGCCAGCCAAGGCAATCACCGGAACGCTAAGTTGCACGGTCGCAGCAATCGAGGTCGGGAGCTGCGGTAATATTTTGTACCATAAGGTATAGCCCAGCGCCGAAGTCACCGCCCCCGCAAAAATGGAACACAACACTCCCGTGAAGTTTGCGGCAGGCACCCCAACGACGACGGTAGCCGCCAACATAATCAACGCGGCATAAATGAAATTCCGGCTCGTCCTTGCAAGCGGGAATTTCGCCGAGCGCCCGACCAGCGTGTAGCTGGCCCAGCCGACACCCGCCACGGACATCAACACCGCGCCGCCCAAATCCGGTGCAACCGACCCCGACGGCCAAAGCAGCGCGACCAATCCGCCAAAGGCAACCGCGCAGCCCGCATAGCGCCCCGCGGGCACGGCCTCCCCAGCCCAAACCGCGACGCCAAACATCGTAATCTGCACGACCCCGAACAAAATCAGCGCCCCAACGCCCGCATCTAGCGTGACATAGGCGACAGAGAACCCCAGCATATAAACGAGCAAAGACACCGTTCCGATAACGCTGCCCACCTCTTCCTTTGGGGCTCCGCGCAAGGCCACAAGCACCGCCAGAACTGTTGCACCAGACCACAGCCGAACCGTGGCGAACCCCAATGGATCCATCCCACCATCGGTTATCCCGATTTTGTTAAGAACGGAATTCGCGGCAAACGCCACCATGGTAATAAAGGTCAAAAATATCAAACGCATGGAGCGTGGCTTACGACCATTTTTCAGCAATGAACATTGCGAAGTTGTAAATTGCGCGTGTTTCTACACTCACAATCCGGTCAACAAAAAGGGCCGCCCCGAAGGGCGACCCTAAATTTAGTACAGTAAGCGTTTGGGTATTACAGCGTAATACTTCGCCATGATCACACGTATTCGCCTTGCGGCAAATGCGTGCTACATCATGCCGCCCATGCCGCCCATTCCGCCCATGTCAGGCATGCCGCCGCCGCCATCTTTCGATGGCTTATCGCCGACCATAGCTTCTGTGGTGATCAGCAAGGATGCCACCGAAGCTGCGTCTTGCAATGCAGTGCGAACTACTTTGGCAGGGTCGATCACGCCGAATTTGAACATGTCGCCATATTCTTCGGTCTGAGCGTTGAAGCCGAAAGTTACGTCGTCGGACTCGCGGATTTTGCCAGCCACAACAGCGCCGTCAACACCAGCATTTTCAGCAATCTGACGCAGTGGCGCTTCGATGGCTTTGCGCACGATTTTGATGCCGACATCTTGGTCGCCATTCGCGCCTTTAAGACCTTCAAGGGTCTTCGCAGCTTGAACCAAAGCAACACCGCCGCCTACAACAATACCTTCTTGCACGGCCGCACGGGTCGCGTTCAAAGCATCGTCAACGCGGTCTTTGCGCTCTTTAACTTCAACTTCAGTCATGCCGCCAACACGGATAACAGCAACGCCGCCTGCCAATTTGGCAACACGTTCTTGCAGCTTCTCACGGTCGTAATCAGACGTGGTTTCTTCGATCTGCTGACGGATCTGAGCAACACGTGCCTCGATCTCAGCTTTCTCGCCAGCGCCGTCAACGATAGTGGTCTCGTCTTTGGTGATCTGAACTTTCTTGGCAGTGCCAAGCATGTCGATAGTCACCGACTCAAGCTTCATGCCCAAATCTTCCGAGATCACTTGACCACCAGTCAAAATCGCGATGTCTTGCAACATTGCTTTACGACGATCGCCAAAACCAGGAGCCTTAACAGCCGAGATTTTCAGGCCGCCACGCAGTTTGTTCACAACAAGCGTTGCAAGGGCTTCGCCCTCAACATCTTCTGCAATGATCATCAGCGGTTTGCCGGACTGGATAACAGTTTCCAACAAAGGAACCATTGGCTGCAACGACGAGAGTTTTTTCTCGTGCAGCAAGATCAGGCAATCTTCCAGCTCAGCAGTCATTTTTTCAGGGTTAGTCACGAAGTAAGGTGACAGGTAGCCGCGGTCAAACTGCATGCCTTCAACAACATCGGTCTCTGTTTCCAGGCCTTTGTTTTCTTCGACGGTGATAACACCCTCATTGCCGACTTTTTGCATCGCACCAGCAATTTGCTGACCGATTTCAGCTTCGCCATTGGCGGAGATGGTGCCGACTTGTGCAACTTCGTCGCTGTCATTGACAGGGCGTGCTGCAGCTTTGATCGCTTCAACAACTTTGATAGTTGCCATGTCGATGCCGCGTTTCAGGTCCATCGGGTTCATGCCAGCGGCAACCGATTTCAGGCCTTCTTTTACGATGGCTTGAGCCAGAACTGTTGCAGTCGTGGTGCCGTCACCGGCCTCATCATTGGTCCGGGAAGCAACTTCCTTAACCATTTGTGCGCCCATGTTCTCGAACTTGTCTTCAAGTTCGATATCTTTGGCAACAGTCACACCGTCTTTGGTGATGCGTGGTGCGCCGAAAGATTTGTCCAAGACAACGTTACGGCCTTTAGGACCGAGGGTAACTTTCACAGCGTCAGCCAGAATGTTGATGCCGTTCAGCATCTTGTTCCGGGCGTCTGTGCCGAATTTGACGTCTTTAGCAGCCATTTTCATGTGCTCCTTTGAGTATCTTTATATGTTGCGAATATTTAGGTGGAGCATAAAGCCCCGGCATTTCCCTTAGGAAATGATGCCCAAAATGTCGCTCTCTTTCATGATCAGCAGCTCTTTGCCGTCAACGGTGACTTCTGTGCCGGACCATTTGCCGAACAAGATTTTGTCGCCTTCTTTGACAGCCATCGGGATCAAATCACCCGACTCTTTGCGTGCGCCTTCGCCAGCGGCAATAATCATGCCTTCTGCTGGTTTTTCTTTTGCGCTTTCAGGGATGATCAAACCGCCTGCGGTTTTTTCGTCGCCTTCAACGCGTTCAACCAGAACGCGGTCGTGTAGCGGTTTTAATGCCATCTGATGGTGCTCCTCAGCTCCAAATTACTCCCATGGCCCCTCAATCTTCGGGACCGTTAGCACTCACCTAATGCGAGTGCCAACAAAGCGTAGCTAAGGAGCCTCCATCAATGAGTCAACCAGATGCCCTGTTAAATGTTTATGAAACCTTAGCCGTCCAGCGCCCCTGAAAACGCCTCAAGCGCCGTAATTCCCTTGGGCGTCAGCGCGTAATGGCCTACGGCAACCCGCTCGAACCAGCCATAATGATCCGCCGCCATGATGCGCGTTGCTGTCGGCACCTCCGCCGCTGCGGCCACGACCGAGCCTTTGCAAGCCCCCGCTACCGCCAAGTGGCGCGCACATTTCAGCGCATCTTGGCGATACGCCGTAATCAGGCCCACACGGGTTTGCCCGCCGGTATTCGGGTCACCCACCCGCCGCGCAAACTCGCGCAACAGGCGGCCCTTGCGGGTCTTGGATTTGCGTGGTGCGTAGGGCGCTGGGTCAGTGTGGACCTCAATCAGCCCATCCGACAGCCGTACTGTAATTAGTCCCAACCCCAACCGACGGCACAGCGCGGCGTTCTCTTTCAACGCCTTAAGAAACAGCTTCCCCGGCTTGCGCGGCACCGCCACATAAACGTCGTCACAGATAGATTGCCGCGCCACACCTTGATGAAACAGGCTCAGCGAAAACGCGGTCTTCAGCTCTATAATTACCGGATCATCGCCCGCGCGCGCGCCAACCACATCACAGGCCCCGATCTCGCCCTTCACCTCATATCCCTGCCCTTCAAGGAAGCCTTTAACGGGCGCATATAGCTCTGTCTCTTTCACCATAGCCACCACGCTAACGCCCGTGACACCCTGCCGACAAGCGCGCGCATTTTGGCTTTGGCCTATGCGCGCAATGGTGTATCATCGCAGTAACAAGAGCAGACAGTCAGAGCCCCACAGTAAGGAGCCGCCCCAATGCTAACCGCCCCCCTCGCGGCCCAGACCGCTTGCGCTGACGCAGGCCTTAACTTCGTGCGCACCTTTCGCGGCCAGTTCACCCTCAGCCAATCCACCTCGCTAGACGTTGAAGACTACCGAACGACCGAGCTTGGCCAAGGTTGGCACCTACATCACTGCCGCGCCCTCCCAGTATCGCGCCTATATGACCACCGCGGCGAGGCCGTGGGGCTGCTGCTTGGGCTTGCCGTCGACGGCGCTGGCAAGTTGGTCAGTGACGGCTACGCCCTGCCAGAACACCAAAGTTTCGAGCAATTTGTCACCGATGCCGCCGGTCGCTATGTCGCCCTATCGCCCACTGCGGTTTACGCTGATCCGACGGGCTCCATGGGGGTGGTTTATGATGCCAGCACCCGAACCGTGGCCTCAACCCCACTCATGTGCATTAACCGCCCGCTTATTGATACGCCCCGCTTTGATCCACAGGAAATTCAGGCCGGTCGGGGGGCTTACGCGCTTGGCTTTACTCGCGATGTGCATGTGCGTGGGGTGATGCCCAACCACCGGCTTGACCTTACCAGCTTCCAACTCGCGCGCTTCTGGCCCGCGGTTGATGCGCAATTCCCAACCGACACGCCGGACAGAACCATCGCCGCCATGGCCAAACGCCTAAGCGCCACGATCGGGGCCATCGCGCAAAGCCACCCAACGCTATTGCCCCTCACAGGGGGGCGCGACAGCCGAAACCTTGCCGCCGCCGCCAAACCGCATCTGGACCATATCGACCACAGCTTTACCTATGTGATGAACTGGCAAGGCCAACTTGACGCCGAGATCAGCACAGACGTGGCCGCCGCCTTGGGTTTGGAGCACACGATCTACGCCTCCTACACCAACACGGCCCGCGACCGGGACACCCTCAGCCGCCCCGCCCGTATGCGCCAAAAGATGGCATTCCGGCTGGCGGGGGGCTTTGTCGGTGACGCCAACAACGACGTGCTCGACGGGCTAAGCCGCAAGCTACCGCACGGGGTTGTGTTGCGCGGCAATGTTATGGAAATCCTCAAGGCCAATCACTGGAAACGCGGCCTAACCCATGACGCGGCCACCCCCGACGGCCATGACGCGGATTACGCGACCGACCGCCTCGCCATTCTGCCCGCTGGTGGTGCCCAAACCGTCAACACGTTCAAACCCGACTACCTCGCATGGAAGGGAAGCCTGCCCGAAGCCGCCCAAAAGCTCTCGTATGACTTTGCCTTTATCGAGAACCTGCTCCCCGGCTGGCAGCCTAAATTCTACGGCTACACCCGCAATTTCCTCGTGAATCCGTTTTGCGATCGCGCACTTATACGCGCCTGCATGTGCTTGCCCGTGGCCGAGCGCCAAGCCAACATCTACAATGACGCGTTGCTGGCGCATCTCGCGCCTGAACTTAGCCACATCCCCTTCACACCAGACCTAAAACGCCAGCGCTATCCTGCCGCATCCAGCGCCGCGTGACATCACGCACAACGGCTCTTATAAGGCGCGCAAAGACCACACCCATCCTCAAGGACGCATAGCTATGACCACATTTATCTTTGGCCACAAATCCCCCGACACCGACAGCACCGGCTCGCCGCTGATCTGGGAATGGTTCATGAACCACACTGGCGCGGACGCCGCCGCCAAACTGCTGGGCGAGCCGAACACCGAAGCCGCCTTCGTGCTGGAACGCTGGAACCTCACCAAGCCAGAAATCATCGACAATGTAGCCGACGGCCAGCCTTGCGTTATCGTCGACACCAACAACCCGGCCGAGTTGCCCGCCAATATAAACGGCGCAGACGTGCAAGCCATCATCGACCACCACAAGCTGGTCGGCGGGCTGGAAACGGCTGGCCCCATCGACATCACTATCCGCCCGCTGGCTTGCACCGCCACCATCATGCACGATCTGATGGGCGCGCACGTCGACCACATGCCGGAGAATATCAAAGGCGCGATGCTGTCGTGCATCTTGTCCGATACGCTGGAATTCCGCTCGCCGACCACGACGGACACCGACCGCGCCCTGGCCGAAAAACTGGCGGGTGAGCTAGGCATCAATATTGCCGATTACGCCGCCGAGATGTTCGCCGCGAAATCCGATGTCTCTGCCTTCTCCGCCGCAGAGTTGCTGCGCATGGACAGCAAAGAATATGAGGTCGGCGGCATGAAGTTCCGCGTCTCGGTGCTGGAAACCACCTCGCCCGCCTCCGTGCTGGACCGCAAGGACGAGATCATGGCCGCCATGCCCGCCGTCGCAGGCGAAGACAAAGTGAACGAAGTTCTGCTGTTCGTCGTGGACATCCTCAACGAGGAAGCCACCATGATGATCCCCAACGACCTATCCAAGCGCGTGGCCGAGGCCAGCTTCGGCGCGAACGTTTCCGGCGACACCGTTGTCCTACCCGGCGTGATGAGCCGCAAAAAGCAGATCATCCCCGTTCTCAAAGTTTAAAACGACACCACTACATGCGGGGGTAGCGATGCTCCCGCATGTGTTTTTCTTGATATTTCAGAGGCCCCCATGACCCAAATCATCACCCAACTCTCTGAAATTTCCGACCGCTATGACGCGCTTTTTGTCGATCTCTGGGGCTGCATCCACAACGGCCTGACCCCCTTTTCCGAGGCCGTCGCGGCCATGCAGGAATACCGCGCCAAAGGCGGCAAAGTGATTTTTGTCACCAACGCCCCGCGCCACCGCGCCTCGGTCGCACTACAGCTTGAAAAAATCGGCGTTGCGGATGATAGCTGGGACGTCATTGCCACCTCCGGCGATTCCGCGCGCTTTGCCATGTTTAACGGGGCCGTTGGCTCAAAGGTCTATTTCATTGGCCAACCTCACGACACAACCTTCTTCGATCCCCTTGATATCGTTGAAAATCCCGCCCCCATTAAGACAGTCCCTTTAAGCGAAGCCGAAGGCATCATTTGCTGCGGCCCCCTCGATCCTTTTGCCGACCCAGAGGTGAACCGCGCTGATTTTCTCTATGCCAAACAAAAGGGCCTGAAGCTGCTGTGCGCCAACCCTGACATCAATGTCGACCGCGGCGAAAAGCGCGAATGGTGCGCCGGGGCCTTAGCCAAGCTCTATACCGAAATGGGCGGCGAGAGCCTGTATTTTGGCAAGCCCCATCCGCCAATCTATGACCTCGCCCGCCGCAGGCTCGCAGCCCTTGGCACCTCGATCTCTGACGACCGGATCTTATGCATCGGCGATGGCATTCTGACCGATATCAAAGGTGCGATGGGCGAGGATATTGATTCTCTGTTCATCTCCGGGGGCCTTGCCGCCGCCGAGACAAAAACGACGCACCAGCCGGATGAAAACCTTCTAAACGCCTATTTAGAAAAAGAAATGTCAAATCCGACCTATACAATTGGCTTCCTTCGCTAGCGCAGAAAGCACTGGACTTTGCTGCAAGTGCAAAGTAATTATATTTCAAACACGGCGCATTACTTGTTTGAAAGTTACTTACCATGATGACAGCCCATCGCACAGACAACCTTCCCCGCGGCACCATTTGCATCGAGGATATCGAGATTGGCATGAAGCGGCATTTGCGCAAGCAGGTCACCGATAAAGACATTGAAATGTTCGCCGAAATCTCCACTGACCATAATCCGGTGCACCTCGATGACGATTACGCCCAAGACACAATATTCGAGGGCCGCATCGCCCATGGCATGCTCACTGCTGGCCTGATCTCTGCGGTTATTGGTGAACAACTTCCCGGCCATGGTACTGTTTACCTTGGACAAACCTTGAAATTCCTCGCCCCTGTGCGCCCCGGCGATATGGTCATGGCCGAGGTAGAGGTTATGGAAATCGACTACGCCAAGCGCCGCGTCACCATGCACACCCGTTGCGAAGTGGACGGCAAAAACGTGCTAAAAGGCGAGGCCATCGTCCTAGCGCCGTCACGTAAATTCGACTAGCGCAGTACCTATCCAAAATCCCCGCGCAGCGCGGCAGGTCAGTTTCAAAGAAACTTACCGAGAGCGACCACTTGCACCCACCTCATAGGCCGTTTACCCAAACGCTCATGAGGATCATTCGAGACTATCAATTCACCCGTCCGCAAGACCGAGGTGCCACCGCCGCCATCGGCAACTTTGATGGCGTGCATGTAGGCCATCGCGCGGTGATCGAGTTGGCCCGCAAGGCCGCCCCCGACGCACCACTTGGCATCGTCACCTTTGAGCCGCACCCGCGCGAATTCTTCGCCAAAGGCGCCCCCGCATTCCGTTTGATGAACGCCGAAGCCAAGGCCAACCGCCTTGAAAAGCTGGGCGTGGAGCGTCTGTATCAGTTGAATTTCAATCCAACCCTCTCCGGCCTTTCTGCCGAAGAGTTCGCCCGTGACGTGATCGCCAAAGGCCTTGGTCTGACCCATGTGGTCGTTGGCGCTGATTTCTGCTTTGGCAAAGGCCGCGCGGGCAACGCCGACATGCTTAAAGAATTCGGCGCACACTACGGTTTCGGCGTCACAATCGCCGACCTCGTAACCCAAGACACCGCCCAAGTGTCCTCCACCAGCATCCGCGCGGCTTTAACCGATGGCCGCCCACGCGACGCCGCAGAAATGCTCAAACACTGGCACCGCATCGAGGGGGCCGTCATCCAAGGTGACCAACGCGGCCGCGAATTGGGCTTCCCCACGGCCAACATGTCCATCGACGGGCTGCACCCGCCAAAATTTGGCGTCTATGCCATTCTGGTTGATGTCTTGACCGGCCCGCATAAAGGCGAATACCACGGCGCCGCCTCTATCGGGGTGCGCCCGATGTTTGGCGTGAACACGCCCAACTGCGAAAGCTTTCTGTTTGATTTCAAAGGGGATTTATACGGCGAGACCCTGTCTGTTGCCCTCATTGAATACCTGCGCGGCGAGGAAAAATTCGACAGCCTCGACGCCCTGATCACCCAGATGAACGCCGATTGCGACCGCGCGCGCACCATTCTGGCCGCCCTGTGAACGCCCCCATGAGCGACCCGATCCAACGCGATGGCTTACGCGAAAAATTCTGGGAAAATGTACCGCTCAAAAACATGGCCCCCAAAGAGTGGGAGGCCCTGTGCGACGGCTGTGGGCGCTGCTGTTTGAATAAACTGGAAGACGAAGACACCTTCGAGATCGCCTTCACCCGCGTCGCCTGCCGCCTGCTGGATGGCGACACCTGCCGCTGCGCCCAATATGATATCCGCAAGCAATTCGTCCCCGATTGCGTGCAGCTAACCCCAAAAAACATCGACGACATCGGCTATTGGATGCCGCCCACCTGCGCCTACAGATTACTCAATGAAGGCAAAGCCTTATACGATTGGCACCCGCTCATTTCTGGCACAGCGCAGACCGTTCACGACGCAGGGGTGTCGGTACAGGGATGGACAGTGCCAGAATTTGAGGTATCCGAGGACGAGTGGGAAAACTACATAATCGAGGATTAGCGCCATGAATTTCGCCTCTGATAACGCGGGCCCAATGCACCCATCAGTGCTGGACGCCATCGTCAAAGCCAACACCGGCTACGAGATGCCCTATGGCTACGACACCATCATGCCCCGCGTCCGCGACGCCATTCGCACCACATTTGAGGCCCCCGAGGCGGCAGTTTACTTAGTTGCCACAGGCACCGCTGCCAACGCGCTGGCCCTATCCACCTACACCCAGAGTTGGGACACCATGTTCGCGCACCGCGTCTCTCACGTTGAAGAAGACGAATGCGGCGCGCCGGAATTCTACGCCAACGGGGCCAAGACAACTTTGGTCGAGGGGCATGGCGCGAAAATGGACCCTGACGCGTTACGCCATGCGATCATTCACACTGGCGACAAAGGTGTGCATGGTGTGCAACGCGGCCCCGTGACAATCACACAAGCCACCGAAGTCGGCACGCTTTACACGTTAGACGAGATTGCGCAACTTACTGCGATTGCAAAAGAATTCGACCTGAAAACCCATCTGGACGGCGCACGGTTTGCCAATGCCTGCGCCGCGCTTGGCTGCACGGCGGCGCAGATGTCATGGAAAGCAGGCATCGACGTGGTGTCCTTTGGCGGCACCAAAAACGGCTGTGCAGGCGTCGAGGCAGTCATCTTTTTCGACCCTGAAAAGGCGTGGGAGTTCGAGTTGCGCCGCAAACGTGGCGCGCATCTTTTCTCCAAGCACCGCTACTTATCCGCTCAGATGGAGGCCTATCTGGGGGGGGGTCTATGGCTAGAGCTCGGGGCCAAAGCCAACGCCAATTGCGCCCGTCTGGTCGCAGGATTGGACAGTATCGAGGGGGCCGATATCCCCGACCGCCCACAGGCCAACATGGTCTTCGCCAACCTGCCCCGCGCCGCGCATAAACGCGCCATAAACGCCGGCGCGCAGTATTACCTATTCCCCTTCAACGCCTCGCTCGACGGTCCTGACGAGGAGTTGATCCGCTGTCGCATGGTCTGTGATTGGTCCAAATCCGAGGCCGAGATCGACCAGCTAGTCGCGCTGCTACGCGGCTAAGATGTGAACGCGGCAAGGTGCTGCCCCAGTAGCTTGCCGTGGGTCAGCGGGATCATATGCCCGGCATTTTCGATCACAACCGAGCAATCAACCGTCATTTCCGCCTCAAGCCCCCGCTTGACCCCTCGCATAATAGGCTCTGAGCGCCCCCCCATGATCAGCGCAACGGGGCATTTGATCCGCCCTAACCGCGCCCAGATATTTCCCGTATCCTCAGCAATACTTGGCCCCGAAGTCGCAACCAGACGCATCTTGGCGGCAATACCCTCGCGCACGCTTTCTGGTAAATGCGCCCAAGCCCCCTCAACGCCCCAATCGCGTATGAACAGCTCTGCCGCGTGCAGGAACTCGCCCTGCACGATTGCCTCCATCACTGGCGCAGAGCGCGCTCGGTAGGCTTGAAACATTTCTGGTTGGCCTTGCCGCGCCGCGTAAAAGAACACCGGGTCAATTAACGTCAGACTAAGCAGCAACTCCGGCCGCTCCACCGCCAAGCGCAATGCCACCGTCGCGCCGAACGAATGCCCGACCAGATGCACCGGCTCTTTCCCAACCCCACACGCAACTTCCGCCATCCGGTAGGCTTGGGTCTGGTAATCACCGCCATCCCAGTCCACCGCATCGCCATGGCCCGGAAGCTCCACAAAGCGGCAGTCCAGATCCGGCAACTCAGGCGTCACCTCCCGCCACACCCGCTGATCCGCGAGCATGCCGTGCACAAACAGCGCCTTAGCCATCTACAACGCGCCCGATAAGAACAGGCCCAAGTCCTCGATCTTATCTTGCCCCCAGAACCGCTCGTCGCTGTCAGTAATATAAGTCGGCGCGCCAAATACACCGCACCGCACCGCATCTTCCAGATTGCGGCCGTATTGCTCGGCTCCGGCCAGCAGCCCCTTATCCGCCAGCGTCGGATCAAACCCCGCTTGCTCCAACACCTCACGCACAACGCCATCATCTGCAATGTCACGATCCTCGGCCCAGCACGCGCGGGTAAAGCCATGCACCAAGCCGCCCACATCACCCCCCGCCGATTGCGCCGCAATGATCGCATAAGAGGACGGCGCAGGGTTCGCGGGCCAAAACGCAGGCTTCAGGTTCAACGCCATCCCCAGTTTCTTGGCCGAGCGCCGCATCTCTTGCAGCCGCCACTCTTGACGGTTGGGATGGCGTTGCGGCGGCGGCGTGCCCCCCGTGCGCGCAAACAGCCCCATAATATCCATCGGCTTGTAAGTGATCGTCGCGCCGTGTTTGGCCGCCATTTCCTCCAAACGTGTCCCCGCAAGATACGTGTAGGGTGAAATGGTCGCAAAATAGTAATCAATATGTGGCATTTGGACGTCCTTATCAGCTTATACCTTTGCGCGAATCCTAGTGCGGTGTTACGGGGTTCGCAACGCGGGCCGCGTTGGGGAACACAGGTCTGTGATAGCTGCCAAACGGGGACACCACATGCCAATCACCACAGATCCAAAACTTATCGCCGGCAATTCCAATATTCCACTCGCCAAGGCCATCGCCAAACGCATGTCAATGCATCGCGGGCAACGGGTCAATCCGATTGATACACGGGTCGAGCGCTTCAACGATGGCGAGATTTTCGTCGAAGTCTACGAGAACGTCCGCGGCGAGGATATGTTCATCATCCAAAGCACCTCGAACCCGGCCAATGACAACCTGATGGAGCTGCTGATCATGACCGATGCGCTGCGTCGCTCGTCCGCGCAACGCATCACCGCAGTGATCCCATACTTCGGCTATGCCCGCCAAGATCGCCGCACCAAGGCCCGCACGCCGATCTCGGCCAAACTGGTGGCCAACCTGATTGCCGAGGCTGGCGTCGAGCGGGTTTTGACCATGGACCTGCACGCGGCCCAGATCCAAGGCTTCTTCGACATCCCCGTCGACAACCTCTACGCCTCGCCGATCTTTGCGCTCGATATTTTGCACCACTTCAAGGACATGGAAGATGTGATGATCGTCTCTCCCGATGTGGGCGGTGTGGCGCGCGCGCGCGAATTGGCGCAACGCATCAAGGTGCCGCTGTCCATCGTGGATAAACGTCGCGAGAAAGCCGGAGAAATCGCCGAGATGACCGTTATCGGAGACGTCAAAGGCAAGCGCTGTATCATTGTCGACGACATCTGCGACACTGCTGGCACTCTGTGCAAAGCCGCCGAAGTGCTGATGGAGGCCGGTGCCACCGAGGTTCACAGCTACATCACCCACGGCGTCCTATCCGGCCCCGCGGTCGAGCGGATCACCAACTCAGTGATGAAAAGTCTGGTGATCACAGATAGCATCGAGCCGACCAAAGCCGTCAAAGCCTGCAAAAACATCCGCATCGTACCAACAGCACCCTTATTCGCCCAAGCAATCCTCAACATCTCTGGTGGCATGTCAGTTTCATCCCTGTTCGACAACGCGACGCTGGAGCCGATCTACGAAAGCCTCTATCCAAGCAGCTAAGGCTGGGCCAAGCAGCTAAATCCTGAGGCACTGAGAACTTCTTTTTTCCGAAAATACCTCGGGGGTTTGGGGGCAGCGCCCCCAAGACAAACAATGTCGGGCGTGCGAAGCGCGCACCATTTGGCTAGATCAGTACAGGTCCCAACTATCCTCATTGGGCAGCGCGCCTATAATAATCCAGTTGGCACGCACGCGGGCCACCCGGCTATCCCCCCATGTACGGAACACCAGATCGAATCCACCCTCAGAAATGTTTTCGGCGGAAATATCCATGCGTTGATTGGTTGACGAGGCGCTATCCCACATCGAAATCCCCACCATCACATTGGGCACGGAGGCGTAGCGCTCGGCAAACTCCACCTCAAAGCGATGCTCACGCGGGCCAGTGCCGGTCCACATAGGCCCGTCATCAATATGGTCGGAGAACAGGACGCGAGAGCCCTGCGAGATACCGATATGATTGTTGGTTAAACGCTGCATTTTCTACCTTTGAACTCGCATATACTCGGAAAAATTGGCGACACTATGTCAGACTACTTCGTGGTAAGCCTTTCGCTCCTAAATAAACGTGAAAAAGCCCCGTCATAGCGGGGCTTTTTCTAAAATTATCGCAAAATCACAAATTTATCCCGCTTAAGGCAAAATTTGCGAGCTCGCTGCGACCAAATCGTCGGCATATTTTGCCGCTACATCTGTGTTGGCCGAATCTCGTTGCATGTTGGCCTCTTTGATCAGGACCTCCATCAACTCCGCAGTCACATCCGCCTTTGCAAAGGCCCGCTCGGCCAGCACAGTGGTGCCTGCTGTGCCAACTTCTGCGAAACCGCCTGTCACCAAATACTCATCGGTTCCAGATGCCGTCACAACGCTCAAAACGCCGGGACGCAAGGTTGTAATCACCGGCGCGTGTTGCGCCATTGCGGTGAAGTCACCCTCAGCCCCGGGGATTTGCACCTCGGAAGCCTGCACGGAAGCTAAGCTCCGCTCAGGTGAGACCAGTTCGAATTGCATCATCTCAGCCATGTGATGGCCTCCTTAAGGCTTAAGCTGCGTCAGCAGCCATTTTCTCGGCTTTAGCGATCACATCTTCGATGCCGCCAACCATGTAGAAGGCGCCCTCTGGAAGGTGATCGTACTCGCCAGCCACAACGGCTTTGAACGACGCGATAGTGTCTTCCAGCGGAACCTGCTTACCATCAGAACCAGTGAACACTTTCGCAACATCGAAAGGTTGGGACAAGAAGCGTTCAATTTTACGCGCCCGTGCCACTGCGATTTTGTCGTCTTCAGACAGTTCATCCATGCCAAGAATGGCGATGATGTCTTGCAATGATTTGTAGCGCTGCAAGATGCTTTGGACGTCACGGGCAACTTGGTAGTGCTCCTCGCCAACAACAGATGGGTCCATCAGGCGCGACGTACTATCGAGCGGATCAACCGCAGGGTAGATGCCTTTTTCCGAGATCGCACGGTCAAGAACCGTTGTCGCGTCAAGGTGGGCAAACGATGTCGCAGGTGCCGGGTCGGTAAGGTCATCGGCAGGCACATACACGGCTTGCACCGAAGTGATCGAGCCCGCTTTGGTCGATGCAATACGTTCTTGCATCATGCCCATGTCAGTGGCCAGCGTTGGCTGGTAGCCAACAGCCGATGGGATACGACCCAACAGCGCGGACACTTCGGAACCGGCTTGTGTAAAGCGGAAGATGTTGTCCACGAAGAACAAAACGTCCGAGCCCGTGTCATCACGGAACTGCTCTGCCAAAGACAGGCCAGTCAAAGCAATCCGCATACGCGCACCTGGAGGCTCGTTCATTTGACCGTAAACCAGCGCAATTTTGGATTTCTCCAAATCGTCAGGAACGATAACACCGGATTCGATCATCTCGTGGTAAAGGTCATTGCCTTCACGGGTCCGCTCGCCAACACCCGCGAACACGGACACACCAGAGTGCACCTTCGCGATGTTGTTGATCAGCTCCATAATCAGAACCGTTTTGCCAACACCAGCACCGCCGAACAGGCCAATTTTGCCGCCCTTGGTATATGGTGCCAGAAGGTCGATAACTTTGATGCCTGTCACCAGAATTTCAGTCGCTGTGGACTGGTCTTCAAACGCAGGCGCGTCGCCGTGAATAGAGCGGAACTCGGTCGCGCTGACCGGGCCTTTCTCGTCCACTGGCTCGCCGATGACGTTCAGGATGCGGCCCAATGTGCCGGTCCCTACTGGTACGGTGATTTGGCCGTCCGTGTTGATGACTTCCTGTCCGCGCACCAAACCCTCGGTGGAGTCCATAGCGATTGTGCGAACGGTGTTCTCACCAAGGTGCTGTGCAACTTCCAACACCAGCTTTTTGCCGTTGTTATCAGTTGTCAGCGCGTTCAGAATCTCGGGCAGGTCGTCGGCGAATTGGACGTCGACAACCGCGCCAATAACCTGTGTAATTTTGCCTTTTGAGTTGGCCATTTTAAGGTTCTCCGGGGTCTAGAGCGCTTCCGCGCCCGAAATGATTTCAATAAGCTCGTTGGTGATGACAGCCTGACGTGACCGGTTGTATTCGATGGTCAGCTTGTCGATCATATCGCCTGCGTTGCGGGTTGCGTTGTCCATGGCGGACATCCGCGCGCCCTGCTCCGAGGCGCCGTTTTCCAACAGGGCCGAGAAGATTTGCGTGGTGACTGCGCGCGGCAGCAAGTCGGCCAGAATGCCTTCTTCGCTTGGCTCGTAGTCGTAGATTGTGCTCTCGCCAGTGGCTTCCGCGTCCGAGAAGTCAGCAGGGATAATCTGCTGCTCGGTCGGGGTTTGGCTGATGACAGACTGGAAGCTCGAGTAGAAAATCTTTGCTACATCGAACTCGCCAGCGTCAAAGCGGGCCAGTACATCTTGGGCAATGCCAGCCGCGTTGTCATAGCCAAGCTTTTTGACCTCTGACAAATCGACATGGTGGATGAAGTATTGCCCGAGGTCGCGTTTTATCGACTCCCGGCCTTTCTTACCCACAGTGATGATTTTCACTGTTTTGCCTTCGGCGATCAGCTTGTTTGCAGCCGCACGCGCCATTTTGGCGATGTTGCCGTTAAAGCCGCCGCACAAGCCGCGCTCTGCGGTCATAACAACCAACAGATGCGTTTGATCAGCACCGTTACCTACCAGCAGCTTGGGGCCGCTGTCAGACGATACAGAACCGGCCAACTGTGCCATCACGGCGTTAAACCGTTTGGCATAGGGGCGCCCAGCCTCCGCCGCTTCCTGCGCACGGCGCAGTTTAGCGGCGGCGACCATCTGCATCGCCTTCGTGATCTTGCGGGTCGATTTGACCGACGCGATCCGATTTTTTAGAACCTTGAGGTTTGGCATATGCCTAAGCCCCCCTTATGCGAAGTCAGCTGCGAACGCGTCGATCTCGGCTTTAATGGCCGCCTCGGCATCACCCTTAATTTTGGGGTCATCCTTGGTGATCATATCCAGAACCGCTTTACCTTTGCCACGCAGATGCGCCAGCAAACCAGCTTCAAAACGGCCAACATCGTTGACGGCAATTTTGTCCAGATAGCCTTTGGTGCCTGCATAGATTGCGCAAACGATCTCGGCATTGGTCAATGGCGAATACTGTGGCTGTTTCATCAGCTCAGTCAAACGCGCACCACGGTTCAGCAATTGCTGAGTTGCAGCGTCCAAATCCGATCCGAACTGCGCGAAGGCAGCCATTTCACGGTATTGAGCCAATTCCAATTTAACCGGACCAGCAACCGACTTCATCGAGTTTGTTTGTGCGGACGAGCCAACACGCGAAACTGACAAGCCAGTGTTCACAGCAGGGCGGATGCCTTGGTAGAACAGCTCGGTTTCCAAGAAGATCTGACCGTCAGTGATCGAAATCACGTTTGTCGGAATAAACGCAGACACGTCGCCACCTTGGGTTTCAATGATCGGCAAAGCCGTCAGCGAGCCAGAGCCGTTATCTTCGTTCAGTTTGCAAGAACGCTCAAGCAATCTGGAGTGAAGATAGAAAACATCTCCAGGATACGCTTCACGCCCTGGTGGGCGACGCAGCAACAGCGACATTTGACGGTAAGACACAGCTTGTTTGGTCAAATCATCATAGATGATCAGCGCGTGGCGGCCATTGTCACGGAAGTGCTCGGCCATTGCGGTCGCAGCGTAGGGTGCCAAGAACTGCATCGGAGCAGGATCAGATGCGGTTGCAGCCACAACGATCGAATACTCAAGCGCGCCAGATTCTTCGAGCTTCTTAACCAATTGCGCCACAGTAGAGCGCTTCTGGCCAATCGCTACATAGATGCAATAGAGCTTCTTGCTCTCGTCATCGCCTGCGGCCTCGTTATAGGACTTTTGGTTCAGGATCGCATCGAGCGCGATAGCTGTTTTACCGATTTGACGGTCACCAATGATCAACTCGCGCTGGCCACGGCCAACCGGGATCATCGCATCCACAGATTTCAGACCAGTTGCCATTGGCTCGTGAACCGATTTGCGCGGGATGATGCCCGGCGCTTTTTGGTCAACAATAGCGCGTTTCTTGGTTTTGATCGGGCCTTTGCCATCCAGTGGATTGCCAAGACCGTCAACAACGCGACCTAGCAACTCGTCACCGACAGCAACGTCCACAATAGAGTTCGTCCGCTTAACAACGTCGCCCTCTTTGATTTGGCTGTCGGACCCGAAGATAACAACACCAACGTTGTCATTCTCAAGGTTCAAGGCCATGCCTTGAATGCCACCGGGGAATTCGACCATTTCGCCAGCTTGGCAATTGTCGAGACCGTAGACGCGAGCAATCCCGTCACCAACGCTTAGCACGCGGCCAACTTCGGCAACTTCGACTTCTTTGCCAAAGTTTTTGATCTGGTCTTTTAGGATCGCAGAGATTTCTGCAGCTTGGATCGCCATGTTATCCGACCTCTTTCATGGAATTCTGGAGGGAAGCGAGTTTCGAGCGGATCGAGGTGTCGATCATCTTGGAACCCACTTTTACGACAAGGCCGCCAATGAGACTTTCATCGACGGACATATTAATTTTTACATCTTTACCAATTGTCGACGTCAACGACTTGGCAAGTTTGTCTTGTTGCACCTTGGTCAAAGCCTTGGCGGCGATGACGTCAGCGGTTACTTCGCCTTTCTCGTCGGCGATAAGCTCCCGCAAGCCTGACACCAACTGCGGCAGAACAAACAGACGGCGCTTATCAGCCATCAGGTTCAGCGTCTTGGTCATAACTGGCGACAACTTCATTTTCTTGGCGATTGCCACAACTGCGCTGGCTTGCTGTTCCCGAGAGTACAGCGGCGATGCTATTAAGTCGCGGAAATCTGCGCTTTCAGCCAATGCGGTATCTAGCGTGTCGACGTCGGTTTCCAACGCCTTCAGCTTTTTGCCTTCTTTGGCCAATTCAAACACGGCTGTCGCATAACGCGCGGCGATGCCTGTGGAGATCGAGACTGGTTCGGACACATCCACCCTTCCGATAACGAGGCCAGCAAACTTTGAAATAAAGTCTGTCTTGGCGATTGCAGAAAAGGCCACGCACCCCGCAGCCTTCAAAATCAGTGGTGATCTAGCAAACGGGTGTGCTCACCGCAACAGGTAAGGCCAATATAATACCATCAAAAAAACCCCTGTTTTTACAGGGCCTTTAGCGCAATCATGCGCGGGTGCGACGGATTGAAGCCCCCAGTATTGAGTAGATAATGACCTTTTTTTGTCGATTTTCCCCGCGAGTCACCCACGCTTTCGTTCAATCCGATTTAACAATGTCACGCCCAACCACTGGCTTCGCGGCACTTTCCAGCGCCCGAAGTGGCGTTCTGACGTTCACTTTCAGCCCTTTTTTCTTCGGCGCATAAACTTGCTTGCTCGCCTCGACGATCAAAACACCCCCCGCCAGATACGACGAGACCCGCCGCCCGGCAGCCTCAAAACTATTCGCCCACTTCAGCCAGACCTTGCGCTGGCTCGGTGGCGTGAACAGCGCCGCGCGGTGACTTTCCGGCGTAAAAGAATGCCGCCTCAGCTGCGCCTCCAACTGGCTTAGCGAATAGGGCCGGCCGAACCCAAACGGCGTCGCATCGCGCCTTGCCCACAGGCCCGCGCGGTTGGGCACCACAAACAGCGCCCGCCCCCCGGGGCCCAGCACGCGAAAACACTCCTCCAGCAATGCGGTAGGGTTCTGCGATGTCTCCAGCCCATGCATCAATACCAGCTTATCCACCTGCCCAGTCTCTAACGGCCACAGGGTTTCCTCGCACAGCACCGACATGTTGTCTTGGCCCGCGGGCCAATGCATGACGCCTTGCGGACCCGGCATCAGGGCCATAACCCGACGCGCCTCGCCGAAAAAAGGGCGCAACAGCGGGGCCGCAAACCCATAGCCGACCACGGTTTGCCCCTTCGTGTTAGACCAAAGCGAGCGCACCTGATCACGCACCGCACGTTGTGCCACGCGGCCAAGACCGGTGCGGTAGTAAAACTTTTTCAGGTCTTGAACATCCAAATGCATAACCAGCCCTTAGTATACCCGAACACTCTGCCTCGCTTTTGGGCTCTTGCAAAGCTGCATACACATCTTACCTCAAGGTTTAGAACAAAGCAGAGGGCCTCGCACAGTTTTTGGGAATTTTCAGGGTAATCCTCCCTTTCTTTTCACAGCAATCAGGCTCATTGTGAAAAGAAAGGACTTGAAGCTTTGGAATTTAAACCGAACTGTAAGGTCTAAGAGGCAATGGTAGAGACCGGGCCCTCAGCCCAGAACCTGCCCACGCATAAAATAAGGAGCATAGGGTGCCGTCATTCTCTGACACTCTCGAAAAGGCAATTCATTCCGCGCTGGCACAGGCCAACACGCATCGCCATGAGCTTGCGACGCTGGAGCATCTCCTGCTGGCACTCATCGACGAGCCGGAAGCCGCCAAAGTTATGACCGCCTGTGGTGTCAATCTCGACATCCTGCGTACAACTCTTGCCAGTTTCATCGAGGACGAGCTGTCCACGCTGGTCACCGATGTTGAAGGCTCGGAAGCCGTGCCGACAGCCGCTTTCCAGCGCGTTATCCAGCGCGCCGCAATCCATGTGCAATCCTCAGGCCGCAACGAAGTGACAGGCGCGAATGTCCTCGTCGCCATTTTTGCCGAACGTGAAAGCAACGCCGCCTTCTTCCTGCAAGAACAAGACATGACCCGCTATGATGCAGTTAACTTTATTGCTCATGGTGTCGCTAAAGACCCCAACTTCGGCGAGGCACGCCCCGTCTCCGGTGTGCCGGAATTCGACGAGGAGCACGCCAATGAAGCGGGTAAGTCCGGCAGCGAGGAAAAAGAATCCGCGCTGGCCAAGTATTGCGTCGATCTGAACGAAAAGTCCCTCAAAGGCGATGTAGACCCGTTAATCGGACGCTCTGAAGAAGTAGAGCGCTGCATCCAGGTCCTGTGTCGCCGCCGTAAAAACAACCCGTTGCTGGTAGGTGACCCCGGTGTCGGGAAAACCGCTATCGCCGAAGGTCTGGCCCATAAGATCGTCTCGGGGGATACGCCCGAAATCCTGTCCGGTGCCACGATCTTCTCGCTTGATATGGGCGCGTTACTAGCTGGCACGCGCTATCGTGGTGATTTTGAGGAGCGCCTGAAAGCGGTGATGACCGAGATGGAAGAGCATCCTGATGCTGTGCTGTTCATCGACGAAATCCACACCATCATCGGCGCTGGTGCCACCTCTGGCGGGGCGATGGACGCGTCCAACCTGCTGAAACCTGCGCTTCAGGGTGGCAAACTGCGGTGCATGGGGTCCACGACCTACAAAGAGTTCCGCCAACACTTCGAAAAAGACCGGGCTTTGGCGCGGCGTTTTCAGAAAATCGACGTGAACGAGCCATCAGTCGATGACGCGATCAAAATCCTCAAGGGGCTGAAGCCCTACTTTGAGGAACACCACGACATCAAATACACCACCGACGCAATCAAGTCGGCGGTGGAGTTGGCCGCGCGCTATATCCATGACCGCAAGCTGCCCGACAAGGCCATCGACGTGATCGACGAGGCCGGGGCCGCGCAACATCTGGTGCCGGAAAGTAAACGCCGCAAAACCATCGGTACCAAAGAGATCGAGGCTGTCGTCGCCAAGATCGCACGCATTCCGCCCAAGAACCTTACTAAGAACGACGCCGAGGTGCTCAAAGACTTGGAAAATGGCCTCAAACGCGTGGTGTTTGGGCAAGACGCGGCCATCGAGGCGCTGTCTTCCGCCATCAAATTGGCCCGTGCCGGTCTGCGCGAGCCGGAAAAACCCATCGGCAACTACCTGTTCGCGGGCCCCACTGGTGTCGGCAAAACCGAAGTCGCCAAACAATTGGCCAGCTCTTTGGGCGTGGAACTTCTACGCTTTGACATGTCCGAATATATGGAGAAACACGCCGTCTCTCGCCTGATCGGCGCGCCTCCCGGCTATGTTGGCTTTGATCAGGGCGGCATGCTCACCGATCAAGTGGATCAACACCCGCATTGCGTTCTGCTCCTCGACGAGATGGAGAAAGCCCACCCCGACGTCTACAATATCTTGTTGCAGGTAATGGATAACGGCAAGCTGACCGACCACAATGGCCGGACCGTCGACTTCCGCAATGTGATCTTGATCATGACCTCCAATGCGGGCGCCATGGAGATGTCCAAATCGGCTATCGGCTTTGGCCGGGATCGCCGCGAGGGCGAGGATACCGCCGCCATCGAGCGCACCTTCTCACCCGAGTTCCGCAACCGCCTAGACGCGGTGATCAGCTTCGCGTCCCTTGGCAAGGAAGTCATTACCCGCGTGGTCGAAAAGTTCGTGCTCCAGCTTGAGGCACAACTTATGGACCGCAACGTCACAATCGAGCTCAGCGCCGCCGCCGCCGAATGGCTCGGCGACAAGGGCTATGATGACAGAATGGGTGCACGCCCCTTGGGCCGTGTCATCCAAGAGGAAATCAAAAAGCCTCTGGCTGAGGAGTTGCTGTTCGGCAAGCTTGCCAAAGGTGGTGTGGTCAAGGTCGGCGTCAAGAAGGGTAAAATCGACATTACGGTTCTGGAACCCGAAGCCGCACGGATCAGCTCGAAGAAAAAGCCGCCATTGCTCACCGCTGAATAATGCGCGCGCCGCTCCTCGCTCTTACACTTACAACCTTCGCGGCCCCTGTGGTCGCGAAGGGCCCGCTACTGTCCCTGCCCATCGACTGCACTTTGGGCGAAACTTGCTTCATCCAAAACTACGTGGACAGCGATCCGGGACCGGGCCACAGCGACTACACCTGTGGGCCACTCACCTACGACGGGCATAAAGGCACCGACATTCGGGTGCCGACACTGGATGACATGCGCGCCGGTGTCGCCGTCCTTGCCGCAGCCCCCGGAACCGTCCGCGCCATTCGCAACGATATGCCCGACACCGCTTATAATGCCCCGAACGCTCCTGACTTGGGTGGCAAAGACTGTGGCAATGGCCTTGTCATTAGCCATGGCGGCGGCTGGGAAACCCAATATTGTCACATGAAAAACGCCTCGATCTCGGTCGCTAAAGGCCAACGCGTCGCTAAAGGCACAAAATTGGGGTTGGTCGGCCTCAGCGGCAAAACCGAATTCCCCCATGTCCACATCTCCCTGCGCCACGACGGCGAGGTTGTGGACCCATTTGCCCCCACCGAAGCCAATGGCACCTGCGGCACCTCCGAGAAATCTCTATGGGAAGACCCGATTACCTATCTTCCCGGGGCGTTATTGGATGCGGGTTTTGCCTCAGACATCCCGAAATTCAACGCCATTAAGGCGGGCCTGCCTGGCGTCGCAATCCTGTCGGCCAATGCCCCGGCTCTGGTTCTATGGGGTTACGCCTTTGGCACGCGGGCGGGCGATACCATGGAGCTTACCATGACCGGACCACGGGGATGGAGCCACGACCAACTCGTTGAATTCAGCAAACCGCAAGCGCAACTGTTTCGTGCCACGGGCAAAAAGCGCCCGGCAAACGGCTGGCCAAAGGGTCAATATGACGGCACCGTCACCCTCATGCGCGGCGACACCATCCTGACGGCCAAGACACTCAGCGTCACTATTTCTCCGTAAGCTTCAACTCGATCCGCCGGTTCTGCGCACGCGCTTCGCGGGTGTTTTCCCTATTCACCGGTTGGTATTCACCGAACCCGTTCGCGGCCAAACGGCTGGGCGGAATGCCCAGGCTGCGCGACATATAGCGCACCACGGATAAGGCGCGGGCTTGGCTCAGTTCCCAATTATCTCTAAACACGCCATTCCCCGACAGCGGCACATTATCGGTATGCCCGTCAACCCGAATGACCCAATCCAACGCGTCGGGAATGTCGCTTGAGACCCGCGCTAGAATTGCTGCGACCTTGGCCACCTCGCCCCGTCCCGCCGCAGATAATTCCGCCCGCCCCGGCTGGAACAAGACCTCGGACGAGAACACAAACCGATCCCCTTCGATCCTGACCCCTTCTTGCCCCCCCAACAATGCGCGCAGTTGACCAAAAAACTCCGACCGGTAGTTCTTCAACTCCTTCGCCTCAGCCTCCAACCGAAGCCTCTCGGCAGCCTCCAACTTGGCCCGCGCCCGCTGCTCCGAGGCAACCAGAGCCAAGGCGGAATTCAGCTCCGAGCCAAGGTTTTGCACCTTAACATCTGTTGCTTCACGTCGCGCATCGGTCTCATCCAGGATCGACTGCAACGCCCCCAACTGCGTGCGCAAAGCCGCCACCTGTTGATTTAACACCTCAACTTTGCGCTGCCCCTCTAGGCTCACCGCTTGCTCATCGGCCAACGCATCGCGCGCCGCAGTCAGTAAGACTGCATGCTGCTCCGCCGCACTCAACGCCTCTCCGGCACCGGATTCGGCAGCAACTTTCGCCGCCAAAGCGGCCACCAATTGTTGCCGCAACCCGTCTTGAGCCGCCGCACCCTCAGACAGCGCCGCCGCCAGTTCCGCGCGCAAAACATCCTCTTTCGCAGAGTGAGCCTCCAGATCAGCACTCGCCAAAACCTGTGCCGCCAAAGCCGCCGCCAGCCGATCATCAAGGGATGCGCCAGATGCACGGCTCGCGGCCAATTCCTCACTCAGCGTTTTTTCGGCCACCCGTGCGGCCGCCAACAAGGTTAATGTATCCTCCGCCTCGCTACGCTGCTGCTCCAAGGCTAACGTCATTGCAGTCAGCTCCGCGCCCGCATTTTTCAGGCGATCCTGCAAGGCTTGAGCTGCCGCAGCATCAACCAAACGCGCGGCCTCGGCCTCGCTTAGCGCAACCTCTTGATCAGCACTCTTAACCTTCAAATCCGCAATCATCGCTTCCAAAGCATCGCGTCGCGCGGCAGCCAGACGCGCCATTTCCACGCCCTGATCAATCTCTGAGCGCGCCGAGGCCAAAGCCAATTGCACCGCCTCTTTCTCAGAAATTTCCCGGGCAAGCCCAGCCTCGATATCCTCGACCCGCGCACTCAGTCCGGCAGCCCGTTCCTGCGAGGCATCCAAATCACCGGTCAGTGACGCCACCTGTCCACGCAATCCTTTGCGCTCGGACAACAGCCCCGCTACTTGTTCTTCAAAGCTGGAAATCCGGCCCGTCTGTGCGCTATTTTGTGCCGACAGTGAGGCAATCAGCGTTGTTTGCCGCGCCGCTTCGGCGTCCAACTCCGAGATGTTTTGCTCCAACCTAAAGCTGCGTTGTTGCTCCAGACCCAAGGCCTGCGCCAGCGACGCCACCTCACCTGTCAACTGATCCAACTCCGAATCCTGCGATGTAATCTTTTGACTCAGCATGAACTGGACGATCATAAAAATCGACAACACAAAAACCAAAACCAGCAATAACGCCGTCATCGCATCAACGAATCCTGGCCAGATGTTGGCCTCGAACCGTTGACCATTGCGTCGCGACAAGGCCATTGGGCTAGTCCTCCTGCCCTAAGTCCGCCGGATTTTCTGGTAGCTTACGGGTGTTTGCTGGTCTGCGCTCACGGGTCAATTGGCGCACCGCTTGGGTGACTTGGGACAGATCCCCATGCAGTTGCGACAGGCTCTCTTGCCGCCCCGCGGCCATCTCTTCCAAAATTTTCAACAGTTGCACATCAATGGAGCGCAACCGCATCCGACTCTCAGGGTCCACTCCCTCTTCATTTGTTTCTGACAGCTTGTCCAAAAGCCGTTCTTGCCCGTCAGCCACCCGGTTCAGCGCATCCGTCGGGTCCAGCGTCATATCAAGGCGTTCCGTCAAATGCCGCAGCGATCCGGTTAGGGCATCAAGCTTTTCGGCGCTGCCCGCACGGCTGGCCTCGCCCTGCACAAACAAGCCCTGCAAACTGTCGATTTGCTCAACCATATGGTCGAGCACTGTGGCTACAACTCCTTGATCAAAACTACCGCCCCCTTCGCTGTCACCTGACGAGAACCCGACGCGGGTAATCGTCGACAACCACTCTTCCATCTCGCGGTAAAATCGGTTTTGCCCATGCCCCGCAAACAGCTCCAAAAGCCCCACAATCAGCGACCCCGCAAGCCCCAAAAGAGACGAGGCAAAGGCCGTGCCCATGCCAGCCAACTGGCCTTCAAGCCCATTCATCAACTCGCCAAACACCTTGGCCCCGCTCTCGCCCTCTTCAACATTCAACGAGCGGATCGTGTCCACAACGCCCGGTATGGTTGTGGCAAGACCGTAGAAAGTCCCCAAAAGTCCAAGAAAAATCAATAGATTAATGATATATCGCGTAATATCACGCGCCTCATCCATGCGGGTCGCGACTGAATCCAAGATAGTACGCGACGAGCCGGAACTGATCTGCATTCGCGCCCCGCGCGAGCGTAACAACCCCGCCAAAGACGCCAACAACTGCGGCGCGCGAACCGCATCATGGTCCGCGCGATCTTGAGCAAAGCTCTCGATCCAGGACACCGATGAAATCAGCTGCAACACCTGCCAGTAGCAGGCAAAAACCCCGATCACGAAGACCATAAATATGACCCCATTCAGGTAGGGGCTGGACAAAAACACTGGCGCAACCGAGGGGTAAATCAGGTAGCCGCCAAAAATCACGAGGGCCAAAATAACCAGCATGACAAAAATTTGGTGCACCGGCTGGGTAAATTGCGGCGTAAGGTGCCGCTCGACTGGAGTGTCCATTAGATAGGGGCCTCTGACATGCTCGGACTTCTTTTTATGTAAAACATGATAGGGGCGCAGGAGCCGTTTTCAAAGGATAAACTAGCCTTTTAGGTCGCGCACCCGCCCCACCAGCCATGCCATATCCACATCCTCAATACCAAAGGCATCAAGTTGCTGCGCTGTATTGTATAAATATTCAGTGTTCGGGCCACGCCCACCAACGGCATTTGCAATCACCTGCGCCTGTCGTTCCAACGCCAAGTCACCGCAATATTGAACGTGGTCACGCTCGATCACATAGCACAATGCCGGCACCACGCGCCCGTCGCGCAACTGCAACTCATGGACCTGCTCTACATAAGCCGCCGACACCAATTCGCGCTCGCGCAACTCCGCCAAAACCGCCTCGCGCTCCGCATCAGCAACCCGAAACGCCACGCCCTCGCACCCCGCATCAGCCGCCTCCACTGCGTCCAAGGCCAGCACCAATCCCGGCTTTTCCTCCGAACCGCGGTGATGGATCGACCACATGCAAAACGAGCGGTGAAACCCGTCTAAGCGTGCCAAAACCTGCTCGGCCGGCTCGAAGCCCGGGTTCCACATCAGCGATCCGTAGCCAAAAACCCAAAGAGGTGCGTCAGTCATTGTCTGGTCCTTCCATCATTCGCCTTGTAGACAGCATCTCAAGGCTCGGGAAAAGGACAAATCTCATGCGTAAATTGATCGTCATCGTATTGGTCGCCGCCACCGCTTGGGCCGCCTATTGGGGCATCGGCGCGACAGCCTCGAAAAAGGCCACCAAAGCCTGGCTAGAGGCGCGCCGTGCTGAGGGCTGGCAGGTCGAATATTCCGACCTCAAATTGCGCGGCTTCCCGAACCGCTTTGACACCACGATCACCGATATTCAGCTCACCGACCCCGAGACCGGCCTAAGCTGGGCTGCCCCATTCTTTCAGATATTTTCACTTAGCTATCAGCCTAACCATTTGATCGCGGCATGGCCCAACACCCAAACGCTCTCCACTCCGTTTCAGAAAATTTCTATAAAAACCAACAAGATGACGGCTTCTTTAAAGGTTTTTCCAAATGCCCGACTGGAACTCGACAGTGCTACCGTAGTTGTTGAAGGCGCCGAGTTGTCTTCCTCCGCGGGCTGGCAGGCGGGGACCGACACCTTCAATCTGGCCATCCGCCAGGCAATCGGCAAGCCGATGAGCTATGACATCGCAGCGCAGGCCGACACCCTCACCCCCAGCGACAACCTGCGCAACTTATTGGACGCTGGTGGCAGCCTTCCCGACATCATCGAAGGGTTTCGGCTGGACACAGAAATCGGCTTCAAACGTCCCCTTGATATCCGCGTGATCGAGCAAGATCGCCCCGACATCACCACCCTAAGCATCAAAGACGCTGGCGCCACATGGGGTGAATTGCAACTGCGCGCCAAGGGTGATTTGTCCGTGGATGACGAGGGCCGCCCAACCGGAGAAGTCGCGATAAACGCGCGCAATTGGCGCGAAATGCTTGCCCTCGCAGTCAGCGCCGGGGCCGTGCCCGCCGAGGCCGCTTCCGCCGCAGAGTTGGGGTTGGGCTTTTTAGCCGCGCTGTCCGGCGCGAAGAATTCCCTCGATGCCCCGCTCAGTTTTTCCAAAGGTATAATCTATCTAGGGCCAATTCCGATCGGCCCCGCCCCCACGATTAACCTTCGTTAACGGCAATACGTCCCCGAGCGATAGCGCGCGGTGTCAAAGTGAAAATGGTCTTGGTGATAGCGGTTCGCATTCGGCCCTAAAACCGTCCCGAAAGGCCCGCACGCCGCTTTGTGCATTTTCTTCAAGGCGCGTCCGTTCTTGGCACTTCGCCACCCCTTCAACACCGTCATGGAGGACCCATCCTTCAAGTTTATCGCAGCAATATCAATCGCGCGCCCACGGCCATGCTCGGAAATTCGTGCGCCCTTTTTGTTGTTGCGGGTCCGGCACGCATAATGCGCCACAACTTTCAGCGATTTAACCCCGCCGCCACGCCGCCCAACAGCAGGCTTCACGCCATTATCTACCCATGTTTTCAGTGCTTTAGCCGTGGTGCAATCAATCTTGGCGTGCTGCGTCAGCGCCACGCCCGACACCTCTGTCACCTTCACCCCATCGCTCAAACCGCAGCCTTTTAGCTTTGCCGGAATGCGGCTAATTTTCTCGCCACGAATGCTCGGATCACCACAAACGGCCCCCCGCAGTCGCTTGGCTGCCCGCTTGCTCACCTTCTTCTGTTTTGGCTTCTTTGCAGGCTTTGCCCCGGAATTAGGTCTCTTGTTGAACGCTTGTTTAAGCTGTTGCCCGAACGTATTTTCGTGCTCCTTATTCCCAACTTCTACACCGCCCCGCACCAAAGGCCGTATCGAGCGCGCAGGTGCCAAATCCGACGCTGAAGATGCCACAATCACCGCCCGCTCCGGTGCCGCAACGATCGCTTCACGCGGCAAAGGTCGCAGCGACTTAGCCGTATTGGCTTGCCCCATTCCTGCGACGCAAACCAAAGCAACAAGCAGCTTTTTCATTTCACATTACGTCCAAAGTTCGGAGCATCCGTATCTTGCCCAGCTTCAATAATTCCACGCCGAATAGCGCGTGTTCGTGTGAAGTAATCATGCAAATGTTCACCATCTCCGGTTCGAATAGCGCGCTGCAAGGCAAATAGTTCTTCCGTGAAGCGCCCTAAAATCTCCAGCGTCGCCTCTTTGTTGGACAAGAACACATCGCGCCACATAGTCGGATCTGACGCCGCAATCCGCGTGAAATCCCGGAAACCCGCAGCCGAGTATTTCACCACCTCGCTATCAGTCACCCGCCCCAAATCATCGGCCACGCCAACCATGGTGTAGGCAATTAAATGCGGTGTGTGTGACGTCACTGCTAGCACCAAATCATGGTGTTCAGAATCCATCTCATCAACGTTCGAGCCCAACCCCTCCCAGAAGGATTTGTAGCGCGCCAATTCATCCGAATCGGTTCCCTCTAACGGGGTCAACAGGCACCAACGATTGTCGAACAACTCAGCGAATCCCGACCTTGGCCCCGATTGCTCTGTCCCCGCCAACGGGTGCGCCGGAATGAAGTGCACGCCGTCAGGAATATGCGGCAATACTACTTCGATCACCGCCCCTTTGGTGGACCCCACATCTGACACCACCGCACCCGGTTTTAACGCAGGCGCAATCTCTGCTGCCACCGCGCCCATGGCCCCTATCGGCACGCATAAAACAACCAAATCAGCGCCTTCTGCGGCCTGCGCCCCGCTGTCCACAATTCGGTCACACAACCCTATTTCACGCGCCACATCGCGGGTCTCTTTTGAGCGGGCATACCCCACGACTTCGCCCGCTAAGCCACTGCGTTTCATTGCATAAAACATCGAGCTTGCAATCAATCCAAGCCCAATCAATGCCACCCGCTCGTATATCTGTGCCATTCAGAGCACCTCCTTGATTGCGGCCACTACTCGCTTGCAGGCCGCCTCCGTGCCAATCGTAATGCGCAAACAATTCGGCAAGCCGTAACTGCCAACCAGTCGCACAATCAGCCCCTTGGCTTTTAAATGCGCATCCACCGCTTCGGCCTGTGCCGCATCGTCAAATCGCGCCAAAATAAAGTTAGCCTCAGACGGATCGCACGCCACGCCCATCGCCGCCAACTTGCCCGTCATCCAGTCGCGCATCCGCGCGTTTTCCTTGCGGCACCAGTCGGTATACCCCACATCGCGCATCGCAACTTCCGCCGCCTTTAGCGCAGGCACCCCCAGATTAAACGGACCGCGTAAACGGTTCAGCGTATCGATGATTTCCTGCGGGCCGTATCCATAACCGATCCGCAACCCGCCAAGGCCATAAATCTTGGAAAACGTCCGCGTCATAAACACGTTCTCGCGCGCATCAACTATTGCTTTGCCCGCATCAAACCCGTCAACAAATTCGGCGTAGGCCCCATCCAGCACCAACAAGCAGCCCTCCGGCAACCCATCCGCCAAACGCGCAACTTCTGCCTCAGCAATCATCGTTCCCGTCGGGTTGTTCGGGTTCGCAATGAACACCAACTTGGTCCGCTCAGTCACCGCATCCAGCAACTTGTCCACATCCGTGTGGCGCTCGGTCTCGGGCGCCACAACAGGCGTTGCCCCCGCACCCAAGGCTGAAATCCGGTACATCGAGAACCCATGCTCAGTATAAAGAACCTCATCGCCCAGTCCCGCATAAGCATAGCACAAAAACGAGATCACCTCGTCCGATCCGACCCCACATATAATCTGCTCCGGGTCCATTCCTTGTACTTCACCAATCGCTTCACGTAGCTCCAAATGGTCGATCGAGGGGTAAACACTCAACTCCCCCGCCGCTTGGCGAAACGCATCCAAAGCCCGCTTAGATGGCCCGTGCGGGTTCTCATTCGATGACAGCTTCACCACACCCGACACGCCCTCAATCTTGGAGGCCCCGGACTGGTACAGCTTGATATCCATAATCCCCGGCTGCGGCGTGATCGTCATGTCATAATACCCCTAAAGTCCCGCCTGTTCTAACCAGCACGACCCAGCTTGAAAAGGCGCAACCGCCCCCTTTCTTCTTGGTGAAAATACTCCCTGCGGAGCGCCCTTCAAAAGAAACTCTGCGGGTCGATATCAATTTGCAATCGCAAATCCCCTCGAAGCCGGACCGGCTTGACCCATTCCAACAATGCCTTTTGCAACGCCACCCCCTTGGGCGCTTTCACCAGCAATCGCACACGGTGCCGCCCCCGAATGCGCGCAATCGGCGCAGGTGCAGGCCCGTAGACCTGCGCACCTACCCGCTTCAACGCACCATCATTGCGCGCCAATGCATTCCCAAGATCAAACACCGGAGCCACCTCCGGCCCCGACAAAATTATCCCCGCCATGCGCCCATAGGGCGGCATCCCCGCCTGCTCACGCTCGGCTGCCTCGGCGCGCCAAAACGCCTCCTCGTCACCGTTCAAAATGGCTGTAATGACCGGATGTTCCGGCTGGAAAGTCTGCAACAGCGCTACCCCGCGCTTGGACGCCCGCCCCGCACGCCCAGCCACTTGGCGCATCAATTGAAACGTATGCTCTGCCGCGCGCAAATCAGAGCCTTGCAGCCCCAAATCCGCATCAATCACCCCCACCAATGTCAGCAGCGGAAAATTATGCCCCTTAGCCACCAATTGCGTGCCAATAATGATATCCGCACCGCCGCGCGCAATCGCCTCGATATGCGCCTTCAACTCGCGTGAAGTGCCGTATAGATCCGACGACAACACCACCACACGCGCGTCTGGGAACAGCTCTCCCAGCTCCTCGCCCATACGCTCCACCCCCGGCCCGATTGGGGCCAAACGGTCTTCCGCCTCACATGATGGGCAGGCTGTCGGCATCGGTTCTGTCTCGCCGCATTGGTGGCACATCAGTCTCTTAAGGAACCGATGCTCCACCATCCGCGCGTCGCAATCCTTGCACACAATCTGGTGCCCGCAAGCCCGGCACAGGGTCATCGGCGCATACCCACGGCGGTTCAAAAACACCAGCGATTGCTCGCCCTTCTCGATCCGCTTGGCAATCTCGGCTTGCAATGTCGGCGACACCCAACGTGTGCTTGGTAAATCTTCACGGCGCATGTCAATCGCGCGCATTTCAGGCAAAACTGCGTCACCAAATCGCGATGTCAACTCAACCCGAGTGTATTTCCCTGCCTCCGCGTTGGCCCAGGATTCTAGCGACGGCGTGGCCGAGGCCAACACCACCTGCGCCCCACAAATAGACGCGCGCAGCACCGCCATATCGCGCGCGTTATAGAACACGCCCTCTTCTTGTTTGTAGGAGCTGTCGTGCTCCTCATCGACGACAATCAGCCCCAAATCACGGTACGGTAAAAACAGCGCCGAGCGCGCGCCTACCACCAATTGCGCCCCGCCATCACCCACCATCTGCCACACACGGCGCCGCTCTGTCATAGTCACGCCCGAGTGCCATTCCGCAGGCCGCGCGCCAAATCGCGCCTCTACCCGGGTCAAAAATTCCGACGTCAATGCAATCTCTGGCAACAACACCAACGCTTGACGCCCGCGCCGCAAACAGGCCGCCACCGCCTCTAGATACACTTCTGTTTTGCCCGATCCGGTCACGCCTTTCAGCAAGGTCGTCGAATAGCCGTCGCGCTCCAGCGCCGCCACCGCCGCCGTCTGATCTGTGGTCAATTCCTTGCTGGGCAATTTCGGGTCCAGCCGCATAAACGGCAAATCGCGTGGGCTGTCTTCCTCGCGCACCGCACCTTGCGCCGCCAATCCCTTGACCACCGACGTGCCAACACCCGCCTGATCCGCCAGCTCTTTTAAGGTAAACGCCAGCCCACCAAATTCCTCCAGCACCGCCAGCACTTTTTCACGCGCAGGCGTCATCCGGTCCACCACCCCCGAGCCCATACGGAAAACCTTGCGCATCGCTGGCGGGTCGCCCAGCCCGGGCGATCGCGTCGCCAGCCGCACCATCGCGCTCAACGGCGTTATCGTATACGCGCCACAACGCGTCAGGAATTCCATCATCTCGTCGCGCATTGGCGGCGCGTCCAGCACCCGAATAACCGAGCGCACCTTTTTGTAATCAAAGTCGCCAGCTCCCGCCCCCCAAACCACGCCCATAACCTTGCGCGGCCCCAAAGGCACCTCGACAAATGCGCCCAGGTGGCAGCCGCCCTCGGGCGCTTTGTAATCCAACATCCGGCCCAAAGGCTGGTCGGTCACAACGCCTACCAATTCGCCTTCGTGGAAAAATCCGCTCACAATTGACCCTTCACCGTTTGCCCTCACCTACGCAATTGAGGTAAAGCCAAACTTAACCACAGCAACCGCCATCCGAAAGGCATACCCCATGAAATTCTTCGTAGACACCGCTGAAATTGACGACATCAAGGAACTTAACGCTTTGGGCATCGTGGATGGGGTCACAACCAACCCGTCGCTGATCGCCAAATCCGGCCGTGACATCCTCGAAGTCACCAAAGAAATATGCTCCATCGTGGACGGGCCCGTCTCTGCCGAAGTCGTTGCTTTGAACGCCGAAGACATGATCATCGAGGGCCGCAAGCTGGCCAAGATCGCCGACAACATCGCCGTCAAAGTGCCGCTCACATGGGACGGGCTGAAAGCCTGTAACGTGCTGACCAACGAGGGCCACATGGTTAACGTGACCCTGTGCTTCTCCGCCAATCAGGCGCTGCTGGCCGCCAAAGTCGGTGCGACATTCATCTCGCCTTTCATCGGTCGTCTTGATGATATCAACATTGATGGCATGGAATTGATCGTCGACATCCGTGAAATCTACGACAATTATGGCTTTGACACGCAGATCCTTGCAGCCTCCATCCGCTCCGCCAACCACATGTCCGATTGCGCCAAAGTCGGTGCAGATGTGGCCACCGCACCACCTGCCGTGATCAAGAAAATGGCCGACCACGTGCTGACCGACAAAGGCTTGGACGGCTTCATGAAAGACATTGCCAAGGCGAACATAAAAATCGTCTAAACAACAACGTCTCACCACATTACCCCCCGCGATTGCACCACGCAGCGCGAGGGGTCACTTCCGCGCGGTAGAAAAACCCGTGTGATATCGGGCAACACCCTCCCACCGCGCGCCAAATAAAAAATGAAGCGCGCCGCAGGCGCTCCTTTAGGTTAAACTACTTGGTTAAACCACGCGCCAACTTTGCCACTAGACCCTTCCTCATCCCTGCCCTAGCGTCGACGAATGAGACGCCTTTCCCCCACCACTCTCGGACCACTTTTCGCTGCCATTGCCGTGACCCTGTTCTCCCTCAATGACGTCACCATGAAGTTCCTGTCCGGCGGCTATGCCTTGCACCAAATCGTGCTAATCCGCTCGCTTGTCGGCATGGCGGTGGTGCTGTTGGTCATGGCCCCGTTCCAAGGCGGGCTCAGCGCCCTGAAAACACGTCGCCTAGGCGCACAAATGGGGCGCGCGGGCTTGGTGTTCTTCGCCAACATGACCTTCTTTTTGGGCCTTGCCGCCCTTCCATTGGCCGATGCAGTAGCATTATTTTTCGTCTCGCCTTTTATCATCACCATCTTTTCGGTGCTGTTTTTGGGCGAGACCGTCGGGCCGCGCCGTTGGGGCGCTGTCGCCGTCGGCTTAGTCGGCGTTCTGATCATCCTGCGCCCCGGCACCTCCGCTTTTCAGCTCGCCTCCCTGCTGCCCATCGCCGCCGCATTTGGGTATGGCGGGCTGCACATCATGACGCGGTATCTGCGCGACACAGAAACAGCCGTCTCTATGGTGTTCTACATCCAACTGATGTTCATCATCGCCACCTGTATCCTCGGGGCCCTCATTGGCGACGGAAAATTCGCCACCACCACCGACCCGTCGCTGGAGTTCCTATTCCGCCCATGGGTCACCCCAGAACCCGCTGACCTGCCCTTCATTATGGTGCTCGGCCTGTTCGCCTCCGTCGGCGGCTACTTCATTTCTCAAGCTTACCGCCTCGGCGAGGCCGCCCTTGTCGCCCCATTCGAGTACCTCGCTCTGCCACTTTCCATCGCCTTCGGCATCGCCCTGTTTGATGAGTGGCCCGACGCAATCGCTTGGGCCGGCATCGTGCTGATCTTGTCGTCTGGCCTATTCACCGTTTGGCGCGAAACCCAAATCGCCAAGTCCCAAACCCCAAAACGCCAAGGCTAAAGTGATCCTGATTGGTAACACCCACGCGCCTGCAAAATCTGCGGATAGAAAAATCAAAACCCATGCGCTATAGTCCAGCGAAACAACGCCCTAGATAAAGGCAACGAGCATGATTGAGCAGGCCGAAGTGCTGGATGCGCTGCGCAACAAAATCCTGACAGACCCGGAAGTAATTCTGGAAGATCAAGATCTTATGCGAGCTTTGATCGACGCAAACGAGCGCTCCTTAGGGGGCAACATCGTTGATCTGCGTGGCATCGCCATGGACCGGCTGGAAAGCCGTCTTGACCGCCTTGAAGACACTCACCGCTCGGTGATCGCCGCCGCTTATGAAAATCTTGCGGGTACAAACCTGATCCACAGCGCTGTCTTGAAGGTCCTTGAGCCAACCGATTTCCCGACATTTCTATCCACTTTGTCCGGTGACCTACTAGAGGCTCTGCGCGTCTCTCGCCTGCGCCTGATCTTGGAATCCAAGGAACACGAAAGCCCCTCCATCGGCTTCGAGGACGTTTTGTCCATCGTCGAGCCGGGCGTCGTCGACCACTATATTACCGCAGGCCGCGATATTCCCGTACGCCCGGTCTCATTGCGCCAAGTCTCGCCCGCATCCGAAGACGTCTACGGAGACAACGCCTCCTACATCAAATCCGAGGCCCTTTTACGGCTTGATCTTGGCGATGGCCGCTTGCCCGCACTTCTGGTCATGGGTTCCGAAGACCCGCATCAATTCCGCCCCAATCAGGGCACCGATCTGCTGGCCTTCTTCGGTGCAGCCTTTGAGCGCGCGATCAAACGCTGGCTGGCGTAATGCTAATCTCGCCAGCTTCGCGCGACGCGCTGGAAGCTTGGCTCAGCCACCGCAAATCACTCGACGCTGTGGCCCAAAACACGCTCGAGGCCTATCGCGGCGACGTCTTGGGCTTCCTCACCTTTATAACAGGCCATTTCGGTAATGCAGCGGGCTTGGCCCCCCTTGCCCGGATCAAAACCACTGACATGCGCGCGTGGATGGCACATGAGCGGGGTCGTGGCGTCGCCGCGCGCTCCTTGGCCCGCGAGTTGTCCTCGGTCAAAAATTTCTACCGCTGGCTGGCCGAGCGCGAAGGGTTCGAGCCCACCGCCGTCCTCTCCACCCGCGCGCCAAAGTTTCAGAAAAAATTGCCCCGCCCGCTGGCTGTTGATGCCGCGCGCGCGATGATCGACACCGTGGACGCCCAAGCCCCCAGAGACTGGATCGCCGCGCGCGATGCTGCTGTGCTGACCCTGCTCTATGGCTGCGGGCTGCGCATCTCCGAGGCCCTAGGCCTGACTTTCCGCGATGCCCCCCTGCCCGACGTCATCCGCATCACCGGCAAGGGCGGCAAAGAGCGTATCGTCCCCGTCATCGGCCCCGCCCGCAGCGCCGTCGACACCTACCTCGCGCTGCAACCTTTCGCGATGAACCCTGATGACCCGTTGTTTCGTGGCGCGCGTGGCGGCGCACTTAACCCCCGCCTGATTGCCAAAGCCATGGAAAGCGCGCGCATGCAACTTGGGCTGCCCGCCACCGCCACACCTCACGCGATGCGCCACTCCTTCGCGACCCATCTGCTAGAGGCCGGCGGCGACCTGCGCTCGATCCAAGAACTGCTCGGCCACGCCTCCCTCTCCAGCACTCAGGCCTACACCGCTGTCGACACCGTCCGCCTGATGGAGGTCTACGATAACGCCCACCCCAAGGGCCGCAAACACGGCTAGTCTCACGCCTTTGTGTCCATTTGTTTGGAAAGGTGACTTGGCCTAACACCCTCCCGCCTGCGACACTTTCACCGACGCATTCATTTCGGGAGACTTTTTTCATGACCATCAAAGCCACGCTTGCCGCAGCCACCACCGCCACCCTTCTTATGGCCACTGCGGCCTCTGCCGCTACCGACTGTCCCGTTGATGTGGCTGACCCTTTTGACCTAGAAGCCGCCCAGATCACCGAGATTTACGACTGCCTCAAAGACGCGATGGCCGAGGGTTATGCCAAAGCGGGCGACGAGGTTGGCTCCAACTTCCGCAGTTGGACCGTAACCTCTACGCGCCCCGGCGTCGCTGGCCCGCATGGCAACCGCCTGCTACAGACCTTCGCCAATGATCTGGCCGCCGAACAGTACCTTGAATTCGCCAATGAGGGCGTGGTGATGCCCGTTGGCTCCGTTCTGGCCAAGGAATCCATCTCCATTTCCAAGAAGAAAAAGCAGGCCCGTATCGGTCCGCTGTTCGTTATGACCAAGATGGAAGCTGGCTCAATCCCAGAGACCGCCGATTGGCTTTACGCAGGCATCCAGCCCAACGGCAAAGTCATGAAAATTAAGCAAAGCTTCTGCCATGATTGCCACGCGGCCTATGAGGATCAGGACATGCTGGCCTATCCCCTCGAAGAGGTGCGCATCAGCCACTAGGCTAGCCACGCTACAATCTTCAGGCGCGCCTATATGGCTGCGCCTGTTTTCAGCATAGGGCGTTAACCCTTTGGCTTTGCATCCCGCTCAAATTTGGGCCATGACGGGGCATGACACCGCAAGTAAAAGCCCTCTCTGTTCATTTCTTGACCGCCACTGGCGCGGTTTTGGCCATGCTTGCCATGCTCGCGGCAGTGGATGGCAAATGGGCGTTGATGTTCGTGTGGCTGGTCGTGGCCTTCGGCGTGGACGGCATCGACGGGCCGTTAGCGCGCAAATATGACGTCAAACAATACGCCCCGCAATTCGATGGCGTGCTGCTCGACCTGATCATCGACTACCTGACTTACGTGTTCATTCCCGCCTTCGCCCTGTTCAAATCGGGTCTATTTGAAGGCTGGACCGGTTGGTTCGTGATCATCGTTATCACTTTTGCCTCCGCGCTGTATTTTTGCGATACACGGATGAAAACCAAGGATAATTCCTTCTCTGGATTTCCCGGATGTTGGAACATGGTTGCCATTGTGGTCTTCGCCCTAGAGCCAAACTTCTGGGTTATTTTGGCGCTGATCACCGTGCTGGCCATAGCCATGTTTCTGCCGCTTAAATTCGTCCACCCTGTGCGCACAGAGCGGTGGCGCGCCATCACTTTGCCCATGGCATTGGCTTGGACAATTTTTGCAGGCTGGGCCGCTTGGTTGGATTTCGACTCGGCAAGCTGGGCGCATTGGGGGCTGATAATCACCTCGCTTTACCTACTGTTTGCAGGCGTCGCGCAACAAGCGTTCCACGGCAAAGACGGCTAGATCAGCAGCGACGCCGCACCTTCCAGTTTCAACAATTCCACCTTGGCCTCGACCCCGCCAGCGCCAGAAAACCCGCCCAAACCTGTAGCCCCTAAAACCCGGTGGCACGGGATCAAAATCGCAATCGGATTGGCACCGCACGCCTGCCCAATGGCCTGCGCCGAGACGCCCAGATCATGCGCCAAATCGCCATAGGTCCGCGTCTCGCCATAGGGAATAGCGCACAACGCGGCGTAAAACCTCTGTTGAAACTCGGACCCGCGCGGGGCTAATGGCACGCTAAATTCGCGCAGCTCCCCGGCGAAATACTGCCCCACTTGCGCAACAGCTTCGCGCAGCAAATCAGACGGGGCTAGCCCGCCAGAAGCGTTCCATTCCAGCTCCACAATCGCGCCATCCCGCTCGATCAAAGTGATCGGTCCGACGGGGCTATCGAGACCTGCTCGCGCCCTGTCGTTCATTTCCCGCCGCTCATCTTAATCTAGCGCCTTGTCACAGCGCCCGCAGACCCCTTCATGCGCATGGCTGCCCACGTCTGGCAGGATCTTCCAGCACCGCAGGCATTTGTCGCCATCAGCTTTGTCAAAGATCACGGCCACGCCATCAGTGTCCTCCAACGCGAAGGCCCCCTCTGGTGCGGCTTGCGTCGTCACCGAGATGCCCGACGTGATGCACATATCCTCAAAACTAACCGTTTTAAGCACCTCGGCCACGTCGCCCGATACAAACACACTCGGCGCGGCTTCCAATGATGAGCCGATAACCTTCGCCGTCCGCTCCACTTCCAACGCCCCTGTCACCACCCGGCGCACTTGGCGCACAGTTGACCATTTGGCAGCCAAAGCTTCATCGCGCCATGCAGATGGGGTTTCTGGCATATCGGTCAAATGCACCGAACTGTCATCGCCCGGATAGCGTTCCAGCCACAATTCTTCGCAGGTGAACACCAACACTGGGGCCAACCAAGCCGTCAGACGGTGGAACAAAATATCCAGCACCGTGCGCGCCGCGCGCCGGCGTTCTGTATCACCATCGCAGTACAAAACATCCTTGCGGATATCGAAGTAGAACGCCGACAAATCCACGGTTGCGAAAGTAAAGATCGCTTGGAACACACCTTGGAAATCGTATTTATCGTAGCCTTCGCGCACCACCTCGTCCAACTCGGCAACCCGGTGCAGCACCCAGCGCTCCAGCTCTGGCATATCGGCGGGGTCCATCCGGTCGGCCTCGCTAAAGGCGCTCAGGGAGCCCAACATAAAGCGCATCGTGTTGCGCAAACGCCGGTAGCTGTCGGACACACCTTTCAGGATTTCATCCCCGATCCGCAAGTCCACGGTGTAGTCCGCTTGCGCCACCCATAGGCGCAAAATATCGGCGCCATATTGTTGTATGATCTTCTCAGGCGCCACGGTGTTGCCCACAGATTTGGACATCTTCATGCCCTTCTGATCCAGCGTAAACCCGTGGGTCAAAACCCCACGATACGGCGCACGCCCTTGGGTGCCACAGCTTTGCAACATTGAAGAGTGGAACCAGCCGCGGTGCTGATCCGTGCCCTCCAGATACAGGTCGGCCAACCCGTCCGCTGACCCGTCTTCGCGGTCGCGCAAGGTGAACGCATGGGTCGAGCCAGAGTCGAACCACACATCTAAGATGTCCATCACCTGATTGTAGTCGTCGGGGTTCACGATACCGCCAAGGAACCGCTCCTTCGCGCCCTCTTTGTACCACGCATCCGCGCCCTCAGCTTCAAAAGCCTCCAAAACGCGGGCGTTAACGTCCTCATTTCGCAGCAAGAATTCTGCGTCATCGGGCAACGCGCCCACTTTGGTAAAGCAGGTGAGCGGCACGCCCCACGCGCGCTGGCGTGACAGCACCCAATCGGGGCGCGCCTCGATCATCGAGTACAGACGGTTGCGTCCGGCTTGCGGCGTCCATGTCACCAACTCGTCGATCGAGCGCAGCGCGCGCTCGCGGATCGAGGTGCCATATGTGTCCTGCCCATCGCCTACTTCTTTGTCGATGGCGGCGAACCATTGCGGCGTATTGCGGTAGATCACTGGCGCTTTGGAGCGCCAAGAATGCGGATAAGAGTGCGTGATTTTCCCGCGCGCCATCAATAGGTTACCCGAAGATAACACCTCGATAACTGCCTTGTTCGCGTCACCCTCCTTGCCATTCGCCTTGAGGATACGTTTGCCCCCAAACAGCGGCAAGTCGGCGCGATAAGAGCCATCCTCCAAGACATTATAGGTCATCGGCAGGCCAAATTTGACGCCGATCTGGTAGTCATCATCCCCGTGGGACGGCGCGGTGTGCACAAAGCCCGTGCCTGCCTCTTCGGTCACATGATCGCCCGGCAACATTGGCACGTCGTAGTCCCATTCGCCCTTGCCCTCGGGCACGCCGCGCAGCGGGTGCTTCAAGGTTAACGCTTCCAACACGGCTGGCGGCGCATCGCGCAACCGCTCGAACCCGTCCACGCGGGCGGTGGCAAAAATGCTCTGGGCCAAACCATCGGCCATCAAGTATTTCTCGCCCTTTTTGGCCCAGTTATCCTCGGCCGCCTCGGTCACGACATATAAACCATAGGACATTTTCGGCCCAAAGCAGACCGCGCGGTTTTGCGGGATAGTCCATGGCGTCGTTGTCCAGATCACCACATTGGTGTTGGCAAAATCCGCGCCCAATTCTTGCGCCGCGGCCGCCACTTTACTCTCGTCACCACCTGAAATTTCGCTCACCAAAGCCTCGGTGCCAGCCACACCCACCACCGGGAATTTCACCCAGATCGTGTGTGATACGTGATCGTGATACTCGACCTCGGCCTCGGCCAAAGCGGTCTTTTCAACCGGCGACCACATCACAGGTTTAGAGCCTTGATACAACACCCCTGACATCAAGAACTTCTGAAATTCCTCTGCAATCACCCGCTCGGCGTGGAAATTCATCGTCAGATACGGATCATCCCAGTTGCCGGTGATGCCCAAGCGCTTGAATTCCTCGCGCTGAATATCCACCCAGCCCGCTGCGAATTCACGGCATTCTTGGCGAAACTCCACCACGTCAACCGCGTCTTTATCTTTCCCCTTGGAGCGGTATTTCTCTTCAATTTTCCACTCGATTGGCAGCCCGTGGCAATCCCAACCGGGGATATAACGCGCATCGCGCCCCATCATTTGCTGCGAACGCACCACCATATCCTTGAGGATTTTGTTCAGCGCGTGACCGATGTGCAAATGCCCGTTGGCATAGGGTGGGCCGTCATGCAGCGTGAACGGCTCGCGCGTGCCATTTGCGTCGACTGCCTTATTGCGCAGTTGCTCATAAACGCCAATCCGCGCCCAGCGCTCTAACCAACCCGGCTCGCGCTTGGGTAGCCCCGCGCGCATCGGAAAATCCGTCTTCGGCAGGTTCAGCGTATCTTTGTAGGAAATGGTCTCGGGGGTGTCGGCGCACATGTCTGGCGTCCTTTTTCGTCGGATTTGCAAATACGGGTTCGGGTCGGTGCGAGCATCTCAAACACCTTTGCCCGGCGTCTCATCTGTGTCAGAGCGCCGGGGAAATAATTCGTATAATGACGCGAAAGTAAGTCATAGGGCGCTTATAACCTCGGCTGGGTCGGTTCGTCCAGTGCACTAACGGCCTCCAGCCCCAACAGTCGCGACATTGCGGCCCCTTGCGCACTCACATCCGCCAAACTGTAGCCATCCAACACCGCAAAAAAGGCGTCCTGCGCCTCTCGCAGCGGCCCACGCAAGCCGCACGCTGGGGTGATGGCACACGCCTCGTTGCCCGCGAAACATTCCGCGATTGTCAGGTTGCGCGATAGGCTGCGCACCACGGCGCCCACGCTGATTTGCACAGGCTCACGCGCCAAGGTTAGCCCGCCCCCGCGTCCCCGCTCCGAGCGCACATACCCTTCAGACACCAACGCCGTCGCTACTTTCGAGAGGTGATGCTCTGACAACCCAAACTTGGTCGCAATCTCATTCACCGAAGCCTTGCGCGCACCACAAACCCGCAAGTAAATTAAAACTCGCAGGCCGTAGTCGGTGAATTTATCCAATTGCATGGAGTTTAATTAGCATTTGCAATGCGCAATTAAAAGCCGTAGATAATTTTCGTGCAAATATTGAAGCAAGGGTCGCATCATGTCCTCAAAACCCACCATTGAGAAAATCGCGGACGTCTTGCTATGGCCCGGCACCAAAATCTGCCAACTTTTCGGCGTCGCACCGACCGAGGACATGGGCCTCATCCGTTCCATGTTTAACATGCTGGTATACCTGTGTATTTTACTGCCAATCGTGTGGATTTTTATGTGAGCGATCTGCAACACCCGCGCATGGCGCAGCCCCCGCGCATCAAAGTCACAACCGAGCAAATCGAAACAGTTGTCGCAAAATTTTACGCGGCAATTCGCGCTGATACAGTGCTTGGCCCGATCTTTGCCGCCCATGTGCCCAGCGATGGCTGGCCTGCCCACGAGGACAAAATTGCCCGTTTCTGGCGCAACGTCGTTTTGCGCCAACGGGTTTATGACGGCAATCCGATGCAGGCACACATGGCCGCAGGCAACGTCCGCGCCGAGCATTTTCCGCGCTGGTTGGCGCTGTTCGACAAGATTTTGGCCAGCGAATTAACCGAGGATGCCGCGCAGGATTTTTCCACCCTTGCCCACCGCATCGCCCATGGGCTGCGCTTGGGCGTCGAGGATTTGCACGCCCCCGCAGACGCCCCACCGTCCCTTTAAGCCCCTAAGCTCCCATAAATTTCCCCATGACGCCCACGACTTAACCCCTTAAGTTGCGGTTCATGAAATATGATATTGCCATTGCAGGCGCCGGTATTGGCGGCCTGACTGCCGCAGCACTCCTTGCCAATCAGGGCCACAACGTCACGGTTTTCGACCGGTTCGACAAGCCCCGCCCTGTGGGGTCCGGCCTCGTTATCCAACCTGTCGGCCAAGCCGTGCTGGACGAGATCGGCGCAGGCGACGCAGCCCGCGCCAAAGGCAACAAAATCCGCCGAATGCTTGGTCATGAGGTCGATCATGGTCGCCCCGTCCTAGATGTCACCTATGATCACGACCCAGATGGCAAAAACTTTGGCCTCGCCATTCACCGCGCCTCGCTGTTTGATGCCATTTTGCAATCCGCGCTGAAAGCGGGCGCTACCCTTGTGCCATCACATGAAATCACCCGCCTTAATGACCGCCACCTGCACTTCAAAACCCAAGCCCCTCAAGGCCCCTTTGATCTGATCATCGACAGCTCCGGCGTCTCATCGCCCCTATCACCGATCACCGCCAAGCCCCTGCCCTATGGCGCAATCTGGGGCACGGTGCCTTGGCCTAAAACCACCGACCTGCCCAAGGATCACCTTACCCAAGCCTACCGCCGCGCCGACCGCATGATCGGGGCCATGCCGTCAGGCAGCCTGCCCGGATCGAGCCAAGAACAGGCCGCCATCTTCTGGTCCATGCCCCGCGATGCCTATGATGCGTGGTGCAAAACCCCGCTGAACGATTGGAAGGCCGAGGCCACAACCCTGTGGCCCGCCATCGCGCCCTTCCTTGAGCAAATCACCGACCATGACCAAATGACCATGGCCAGATATTCCCACGGCACCCTGCGCAAACCCTATGGCGAGCACCTCGCCATCATCGGGGACGCTGCGCACAAAGCCTCGCCACAACTGGGCCAAGGGGCCAATATGGCCATGCTAGACGCGTCCGCCTTGGCCAAGGCCATCGCCATTTATCCGATATCCGAGGCCCTGCCCGCCTACGCCATGGCACGGCGCTGGCACGTACGTATATATCAAGCAATGTCGTGGAGTTTCACGCCGCAATATCAATCCGACAGCCGCATTTTGCCGTATATCCGCGATCGTTTCTTGTTTCCTGTCAGCCAGTTAGGGCCCCTGCCCAAACTGCTCACCCGCTTGGTGCGCGGCGACATGATCCCACCAATGGCGTCTCTCACGCCGCGCGATTAACCGCATTTAGCCTGACGGAAACAACCCCGTCAGCGCGCGCCGCACCAGCCCTGTCACCGACGGGCGATCTTGCGTCACATAGGGCAGCGGGCGGCACACATCCATTGCCGCAACACCCACGCGCGCGGTCAATGCACCGTTAATCATCCCCTCGCCAAAGCGGCGCGAAATTTTTGACAACACCCCGCCGCCCGCAATCGAGCCGATCAAATCATCGCCCACCGCAACAGCCCCCGTGGCCACCAGATGCGTCAGCACAGCGCGCGTCAGCCGCCAACTTCCCAAGGTGCCGGACCGCCCGCCGTAAATCTCTGCGATCCGTCGGATCATCCGCAAATTCGAGGTCAGCGCCGTCACCAAATCGGCCAAAGCCAATGGCACCAAAGCCGTCACCATCGCCACTTGTCGCGCCGCCGCTTCCACCTCTGCACGCGCCAAAGCATCTAGCGGCGCCAGCAAATGCACCTCCGCCGCGCCCAAAACTGCGTCCGCATCAAAATGATCACCACCGCGCGCCGCAATCGCCGCACGCCCGGCTTTCAGTTCAGGCCGGTTTGCATAGAGCACCAACAACTTTCCCGACACCGTCTTTGACGCCGCCAGATCATCCGCCGCCAAAGCGGCCTCCGCGTCACCGCGCATCCCGTCGATCTTTTTAAGCCGCCCAATCGCTAGCCATTCCTTGCCCGCCACCAGCAACAGTGCCAGCACAAACAGCCCCGTCAGCCCCATGGCAATCGCACCCAAAATTGGGTTTCGCACAACCAAAGAGTTCACAAAATCCCACGCGGCAACACTGGCCATAAAACCAATCAGCGCCAGCAATGCCGACCAGAAAAACTTCGCCAACCGCGAGGGCTTGCGCGCGGCCAACGCCGCCATCGATTGCATCGCGCGCCCCTGCGGCACATCATCCACAATCACCGGAGCCGTTGCAGGCGTCACCTCTGCGGGCGTGTCTAGCTCAATCAATGTTGGGCCTTTTGACTTCGTGGATTTAGTCATCTCAAACGATCTCCGATTAAAAACTCTGCCGCGCGGTCCAGTCGGATATGTGGCGGGCCTTCGCCGGGGGGCAAATTCAGCTTGGCAGGTGCAAAGTTCATCACTGAATACTCCGCATCCAGCCATGTCTGCGCCCCGTTTTGTGCGGCCCCAACAATCTTAGATGGGTCAGATGGCAACTCGCCGGGGTAGAACGCCGCCTGTTTTCCACTGTCCAACAATCGCCCGCGCACCACATCCAAGCCCTGCAAATGGTCCTCGGTCGTGGCTCTGAGCGCAGCAATCGACATCGCGCTGGTTTTAGCGCCCGCAAAATCTGCCTTATCGCGTGCGTCACGCAACAACGCCTCCATGATCGCCGTCAATTGCGCATGTTGGCTGTGGTGCAAATGATCCGCCTTGGTTGCCGCGAACAAGATTTTCTCGACCCGTTTGCCAAACAAAAGCTGGCTCAGCCAAGCATTTGCGCCGGGCCTGAATGCGCCTAAAATATCCGCCATTGCCACACGCAAATCATCCACCGCCTGCGGGCCTGCATGGATCGCGCCCAACGCATCGACCAACACAACTTGCCGATCAATCCGCGAGAAATGATCACGAAAAAACGGCTTCACGACTTTTGATTTATACGCCTCAAAGCGGCGCTCAAATTCGCGGTACAACGATCCACGTTTGGCCTTTTCCAGTTTCGCCATCGGCGCAAAGGTCAGCACCGGAGAGCCCTCTAAATCGCCCGGCAACAAGAACCGCCCCGGCGTGTAATCCGAATATCCGGCCTCGCGGATCGTATGCAAATATTGCGTATACGCCTCGGCCAAAGCCTTTGCCTGCGGCTCTTGCAGCTTTGATCCACCCTCGGCCTCGCCTACTAAGGCCAAAAACTCAGCCCCCGCCTCACGGCCCTGCGCGCGCTCCAAAGCCTGCGCCGACCACTGCGCGTAGGATTTTTCCAGCAGCCCCAAATCCAGCAGCCATTCACCTGGATAATCCACAATGTCCAAATGCACCGTGCGCGGCCCCGACACCATGCCCACCAACCCTGTCGGCTGAACCCGCATCGACAATCGCAACTCTGATATGGTGCGCGTGGACGTAGGCCAATGCGGCTCCGATCCTGTCAACGCCGCCAGATGTGTCTCGAAGTCAAAGCGCGCAATCGTGTCATCCGGCTGCGGATGCAAATACGCCGCCTGTATCCCGCCCGACGCGGCGGCACGAAGCTGTCCCATGCGCGCACGGTTCATCAAATTGGCGACCAGCGAGGTGATAAACACCGTCTTGCCCGCGCGACTTAATCCGGTGACGCCCAGTCGGATCGTCGGCTCGAATATGCCCGTAACGGACTGCGTAGCCCCCTCAACAGAGCGCCCGATGCCGTCCACAATATCGTATAAAATCAAATCCGCCCCTCGGGTTGCTACCCGATATATAAGGCCCGCAAACGCACATGTGTAGACCTCACACAAAGACTTGGCATCGCGCGCCACCCGCGCTACCTGTCCTCCATGCCCCGTTATGCTTTCAAAATCGAATACAACGGTCAGCCCTTCAACGGCTGGCAACGCCAAGACGGCCAACCGACGGTGCAAGGTGCCATCGAGGCCGCGCTGCGCAAGCTGCAACCAGATTTTGACACCATCGCCGCCGCAGGCCGCACCGATACTGGCGTGCACGGGTTGGCGCAGATCGCCCACGCTGACATGACCCGCGATTGGGAGGTTTTTCGCCTGAATGAGGCGTTGAATTACCACCTCAAACCTCTGCCCATCTCGATCCTGGAAGTGGCAAAAGTTGCGGATGACTGGCACGCACGCTTTGACGCGCTAGAGCGCCGCTATTGGTTTCGCCTCCTGTATCGCCGCGCGCCTGCTGCTCATGCGAAGGGTCTCGTGTGGCAAGTAAAGTACCCGCTGGACATCGCCCTGATGCGCGAAGCCGCCCAGCATTTGATCGGCCAACATGACTTCACCACCTTCCGCTCAACCACCTGCCAAGCCCAGTCTCCGATCAAAACCCTTGATGCACTCACCATTGAGGAAGTCGCCGTGCCTTACGGCGCCGAATACCACTTCTCTATTCGCGCGCGCAGCTTCCTGCACAACCAAGTCCGCAGCTTTGTAGGCTCGCTAGAGCGAGTCGGCTGCGCCTCTTGGCACCCCGACCAGATGAAAACCGCCCTAGAGGCCCGTGACCGCGCCGCCTGCGGTCCCGTCTGCCCACCGGGTGGCTTGTACCTTGCGAGCGTCGGCTATCCCGACGATCCCTTTACCGGCCTTGCGCCCTAACGGCTTTGTGACGTGCCAGCCCCCTGACATGCCGCTAAGCTTTAGGCACACAAGGGGCTAACAAATGCGTGTTAAGAAACTACTACGGATGCTCGCCCTCGGCTTATGGGCCACCGCCAGCGCGGCCCAAACCGCTACTGAATCCGACTGCACGGCCCAGATCCCCTGCCCTCTGGGCAACCGCTCCTACCACCTGCTTCCCCCCGACGGTTGGGACGGCATCACCCCCCTTCCCATATTGCTACACTTCCACGGCTGGGGCCGCCAAGGCACCTTAATCGTTAAACATTCGCGTATCTCCGGGGCCACCCGCCCGCGCGGCGTCCTGCTTCTTGCCCCCAACGGGCGCGGCGGCTCTTGGGACTTCTGGGGCGCTGACAGCCCCGACACCAATTTCGCCACCGCCGTCATCGAAGATGCCGCCAAGCGCTTCCCCATTGACCGCGCACAAATCTTCATTTCCGGCTATTCCTACGGCTCGGCTATGGCGTGGCGATACGCCTGCGAAAGCGGCCTTCAGGTCCGCGCATTACTGGCAATCTCCGGCACGCTTGACCAAGACGAGACCTGCACCACCGCCCCCGCCGAGGTCCGCCATGTTCACGGCACCCGCGATACTGTGATGGATTTTCCCTTCGGCCCCGATGGGGATACTACCTATCCCGTTGCCCTGTGGCGCAAACGGCTGGGCTGCGGTGCGCCCACGGGCAACGCCACCTATGCCACCACCGATAAAGACACCTTCGAGCGGGTCATCTGGGCCGGCTGCGACACTGGCAAAGTGGTGCTCGACGTGCATCAACGCGGGCATTTCATTCCGCGCGGCTGGATCGCACGCCAGTTGGACGAACTGCTCACAGCACCTTAGCTTTTCAGCCGATACCCTGTCTTAAATATCCAACCGATCACCGCAATGCAGGCCGCCGTAAACACCCCAATCGCAAACAGGCTAAAGCCGATCGACACCTCAGACGTGCCAAAAAATGCCCACCGAAACCCCGAGATCAGGTAGACCACCGGGTTAAACATGGTGATTGTTTGCCAGATCGGCGGCAGCATCGAAATTGAGTAAAACGAGCCGCCTAAGAACACCAAAGGCGTGATCACCAGCAGCGGAATAAGTTGCAACTGCTCGAAACTCTTCGCCCAGATGCCAATGATAAAGCCTAGCAATGCAAAGCTAAAACAGGTCATCACCAAGAAAGCCAACATAGCAAACGGGTGGGCGATTTCGATGTCCACAAACACAAATGCGGTGCCCAGAATGATCAACCCGATGAACAGCGATTTGGTCGCCGCCGCGCCCACGTAACCGATGACAATTTCTAAGAACGAAATTGGGGCGGACAGCAGCTCGTAAATAGTGCCGATGAATTTCGGAAAATATATCCCGAAACTGGCGTTCGCCGTGCTCTGCGTCATCACCGCCAGCATAATCAACCCCGGCACAATGAACGCGCCGTAGCTGACCCCCTCAACCGTCTCGATGCGTGACCCGATGGCCGCACCGAACACCACGAAATACAGCGATGTTGACAACACTGGAGAGATGAAACTCTGCAACAAAGTTCTGAAAAATCGTGCCATCTCAAACACATAGATTGCTTTGATCGCCGTCCAGCTCATGCCGCACCCTCCACCAAGCCCACAAAAATATCCTCCAAAGAGGATTGCGACGTCGACACATCGCGCAAGACCAACCCATGAGCGGCAAGGTCGCTGAGCAAGGCAGTAATCCCCGTTCGATCGCCCTTTGTGTCGTAAGTATAGATTATACTTTCACCCTGTGTGCCAAGCTCCAGATTGTAGCTGGCCAATGCCTCGGGCACCGCATCCACGGGGTCTTGCAACTCGATCCGCAGCTCTTTTTGGCCCAGTTGCGCCATCAACTCGGCCTTGTCTTTCACCAGCAAAATTTCCCCGCCGTTGATCACCCCCACGCGGTCAGCAATCGCCTCGGCTTCCTCAATGTAATGGGTCGTCAGGATAATCGTCACCCCGTCCGCGCGCAGCCCGCGCATGATGTCCCACATGTCCTTGCGCAATTCTACATCGACCCCCGCCGATGGCTCGTCCAGGAATAAAACTCGCGGCTCGTGGCTCAGCGCTTTGGCGATCAAAACCCGCCGCTTCATGCCTCCTGACAGCTCCTTCGTGCGCGCGTCACGTTTGTCCCATAAGGACAGCTGGCGCAGGATTTTCTCCAGATAGGCATCATTGCGCGGCTTGCCGAACAGCCCGCGCGAAAAGCGAACCGAATTCATCACCGTCTCGAACGGCTCCAGTGCAATTTCTTGCGGCACCAGCCCAATCATCCGCCGCGCCGCGCGAAAATCGGTCACATTGTCATGCCCGCCTACTGTAATCGAGCCGGACGAGGCGTTCACCATGCCACAAATAATCGAAATCAGCGTCGTCTTGCCCGCGCCATTGGGACCAAGCAACGCCAAAATTTCTCCGGTCATAATGTCCAGCGAAACACTCTTGAGCGCTTCAAAACCGCCCTCATAGACCTTTGTGACGTTTTTCACCGATACAACTGCGGACATATTATCCCCTCTATAAATCAAAGGACCTTGTAAGCGGCGAGGCATGTCAGAGGAAGCCAAAGTTATGTGCGGCAGATGCGGTTACATGTGCGCGGAACGCAACCTACTTGATTTAATTAAACCTTTGGGTAAATTCGCCCGCATTAGTTCAAAAGGAAAACTAAATCTAAACCCCTGCCTGTCAAATCTGGACAACATACCCAACGTGACAGGGGACGTATAAAACGACAGTAATGATTAGGATTGATACCCGTTGAGCCTTCAGCAAATCGACACCATGATCGACTTCGCAATCGCACATGTTTCCAGCGGGCAGGACGGCTATCGCTGCGTCGTGCGCGATCTGGCGCGCGAGTGGCCCGATGTCACTGGCGCGCAAATCGTCTTCGTTCTGGTCAGCACAGCCCACGCAATCGAGCGGGTCTTCGGCCCCCAGCCCGACCCCAGCAACGAGGTCCAGCAAACTTTCCGCGTCGCAGCCCTCTTGGCCAGCGACCTATTCGCCCTACAGAAACGCGGCAATTTTGCCCCAACGGGCCGCGACTTAACGGACTATTGGCACACCCACGATCCCTTTTTCCTAGACCTATAACGCCGCGTAGGTTTGTCTTAGCCAACGCATTCTCGGATCACAGCCACATCCTTGAAGACCCTGACGTTTTAAGTGCTATTCTGCGGATACAAACGTCAGCTATGGGGTCTTCTGACGATGGAGGTGGCCGGTTTTGATAAGTAGAACGACAACTTTTAGGCAAGCGCTGGCTAACGAAGCCGGCACCGTAGCTGAGATTGCGCGAAAATCTCGTGCGGCCTTCCTACCTTACCTGCCCGAGTTGCACTCTCCTGATGACGGCAAGACCTATTTTCAGAATAGGGTCTTGCCGGAATGTGACGTTTGGGTTGCTGAAGAAAACCACGCCCTTGTCGGCTTTTGTGCCTTTAAAAAAGGCTGGGTTGATCACCTTTACCTTCTTCCAACTCATGTCGGCAGATCACTTGGCGAGACACTTTTGAATAAGGCGAAAGAGCGCAACATGTACTTACAGCTCTGGGTTTTTCTGCAAAATCATCGTGCCATTAGTTTTTACGAGCGCAACGGGTTCAAAATGGTCCATGAAACCGACGGGGCGGCTAACGAAGAGAAGATCCCAGATGCGCTATATGAATGGCACAAATTGCCGTGAAAGCGCCTTATGACTAGCGCTCACAAAGGGCTTAAATCGACCCTTAGCCGGTTATTAGCCAAGGCTAATGCTCAACGGAACGATCAAATCCCCCAAACAGGTTTCATACCTGCTCAGGCATAAGACGCACGAATAGCTCGAATATTTTCGCCATAAGATGCCGGATTGCTGACCGATCCGCCTTTAAACACGGCAGATCCTGCCACCAGCACATCCGCACCTGCGGCCACCAATCCCGGTGCTGTTGCTGGCGTCACGCCACCGTCAATCTCAATATGCACGGGGCGGTCCCCGATCATCGCGCACAACTCGGCCACTTTGCCCTCAAGCGGGATAAAACTCTGCCCGCCAAAGCCGGGGTTCACCGTCATCACGCACACCAAATCCACCACATCCAGCAAATGCGCCACCACGGAGGCGGGCGTGCCGGGGTTCAGCGCAACGCCCGCTTTGGCCCCCGCGCCGCGAATGGCTTGCAACGTGCGGTGAATATGCGGGCCCGCCTCGACATGCGCGGTGATAAAATCAGCACCCGCCTGCGCGAAAGCCTCAATATACGGATCAACCGGCGCGATCATCAAATGCACGTCCATCACAGTCTTAATGTGTGGGCGGATAGCGGCGCAGGTGGTTGGCCCGAAACTGATATTGGGCACAAAATGCCCGTCCATCACGTCCACATGGATCCAGTCAGCGCCCTGCGCTTCTACCGCATCAATTTCAGCGCCAAAATTGGCAAAATCTGCCGCCAAAATGGAAGGCGCAATTTTCACAGAACGGTCGATGGTCATGGCAGAATCCCCTGATGCATATGTCTCCCCTTTCCTAACCGTCCATCTCACGCTTGGGAAGTCGCACGCATGCTTGCAACACCCGCCCGCCCATGTCACATTTCTTGCTTCATCACATCAAAGGATGCGCATCTTGAGCACTCCCTCCAATATTCTGGCGACCACACCCAAAACCGTGGCGCCCAACCACCCCCAAACGCAGCTGCCCCAAGTGCACCTGCCCCGCAACGCAGGCATGGCGCTGGATCTTGACTGGGTCGCGAAAGTGCAGGCCAATACCTCCGCGATCGAGCGCCGCGCAGCCGCACTTCCCGGCCGCCGCTCTGTCAAGAAAGACTATCAAGCCGCGTGGCTGCTCAAGGCCGTGACCTGCATCGACCTGACCACCTTGTCGGGGGATGACACCACGGGCCGCGTCCAGCGCCTTTGCGCCAAAGCCCGCCAGCCCATCACGGAAAACATCCAAACCGCGCTTGGTGTAAGCGGCATCCAGACCGGGGCTATCTGCGTTTACCACGACATGATTGAGGCCGCCGTTGACGCCCTGCAAGGCAGCGGCATTCCTGTCGCGGCTGTCTCCACTGGCTTTCCCGCAGGCCTGTCTCCCTTCCACCTGCGCGTGGCCGAGATCGAGGAAAGCGTCAAAGCAGGCGCGCGCGAAATCGACATTGTCATCTCGCGCCGTCATGTTCTCACTCAAAACTGGCAGGCTCTCTATGACGAGATGAAAGCCTTTCGGGCGGCGTGCGGCGACGCCCATGTCAAAGCCATCCTCGCCACCGGCGAGTTGGGGTCCTTAAGAAATGTTTCGCGGGCCTCCTTGATTTGCATGATGGCTGGGGCTGATTTCATTAAAACATCGACGGGTAAGGAAAGCGTAAATGCCACACTTCCCGTCAGCCTCGTGATGATCCGCGCCATCCGCGACTACTATGACGCCACCGGTTTTCACGTTGGCTACAAGCCTGCGGGTGGCATTTCCAAAGCCAAGGATGCGATCACCTACCTTGCCTTGATGAAGGACGAATTAGGCCACCGCTGGCTACAACCCGACCTGTTCCGCTTCGGCGCATCCTCGCTGTTAAATGACATCGAGCGCCAGTTAGAACACCACGTCACTGGTGCCTATTCTGCCTCCTACCGCCACCCGATGGGCTGATCAGATGCGCCCGATTTGTACCTTTGAGAAACAATTCTGTACGCCATGTACCCTGCGTACAAAACCAAGGACCACGCCATGACCGTCAAAGATATCCTCGAATCCATGGACTACGGCCCCGCCCCCGAGAGCACCACCGAGGTAATGGCGTGGCTCAACGCCAAGAACCGCCAGTTCGGCCATTTTATCGACGGCAAGTTCACCGCCCCCACCGAAGATTTCACCTCAAAAAACCCGGCCACCGGAGAGGTGCTCGCCTCGCTGTCCCAAGCCAGTCAATCCGATGTAGACGCCGCCGTCACTGCGGCGCGCAAGGCACAGAAATCATGGTCTAAATCAGGCCTCACCCGTGCGAAATACCTCTATTCTTTGGCGCGTGCATTGCAAAAACATTCCCGCCTGTTTGCGGTGCTGGAGACGCTGGATAATGGCAAACCAATCCGCGAGTCCCGCGATATCGACATCCCCCTGGCTCAACGTCATTTCTACCACCACGCAGGCTTCGCCCAACTGATGGAAGACGAGCTGCCAGACCGCCAACCCCTTGGTGTTTGCGGTCAGATTATTCCATGGAATTTTCCTCTGCTGATGTTGGCTTGGAAAATCGCACCAGCACTGGCGATGGGCAACACCGTGGTGCTGAAGCCGGCGGAATACACAAGCCTAACCGCGTGTTTATTCGCGGAAATCTGCACCCAAATCGGGCTGCCAAAAGGTGTCGTAAATATCGTCACAGGCGACGGCGCGGTGGGGGAAATGATCACCAACGCGGACGTCGACAAGCTGGCCTTCACCGGCTCTACCGAGGTTGGTCGCATCATCCGCAAAACCACTGCTGGCTCCGGCAAAGCACTGTCACTAGAGTTAGGCGGAAAATCCCCCTACATCGTTTTTGACGACGCAGATATCGACAGCGCCGTTGAGGGTTTGGTGGACGCCATCTGGTTCAACCAAGGACAGGTTTGCTGCGCTGGCTCGCGCCTCTTGGTTCAAGAGGGCATCGCTAACACCTTCTACCGCAAGTTAAAATCCCGCATGGACGGGCTGCGCATCGGCAACCCGCTTGACAAATGCATTGACGTGGGCGCCATCGTAGACCCCATTCAACGCGCAACTATTGCGGATATGGTCGCCACAAATACCGAAGGTGAAACCTACCAAACACCCGCACCCGAAGGCTGCTATTACCCACCGACCCTGATCACTGGCCTGACGACATCTTCGCGCCTAATGCAGGAAGAAATCTTCGGGCCTGTATTGGTCTCCACCACGTTCCGCACCCCAGCCGAGGCCGTCTCGATGGCCAACAACACGCGCTACGGGTTGGCCGCAACCGTCTGGACTGAAAACATAAATTTGGCGTTAGATGTTGCCCCGAAACTGGTCGCAGGCATTGTCTGGATAAATTCCACCAACCTAATGGATGCCGCCGCAGGCTTTGGCGGAGTGCGCGAAAGTGGTTTCGGACGCGAGGGCGGTTGGGAAGGCTTGGCAAGCTATACCAAGCCCAAGACCGTGCCAAAACCCGCCAAACCTGTCACCGCATTTACTGGAACCAGCGGGTTGTCCGACCCGATTGATCGCACTGCCAAGCTCTACATCGGAGGCAAGCAATCGCGCCCCGATGGCGGTTACACCCGCATGGTTTATGGCCCCAAAGGAGACGCCTTGGGGGAGGTCAGCCTCGCCAACCGCAAAGACCTGCGTAACGCAGTCGAAGCAGCCCAAAGCGCCAAATCTTGGGGTCGCACCACCGGCCACTTGCGCGCGCAAATTCTGTACTACATGGCGGAGAACCTCTCCACCCGCGGCGCAGAATTTGCCGACCGCATCAAGCGTATGACCGGAAATCAGGGTCGCGACGAGGTTGAGAGCACAATCCAAACCCTATTCACCTACGCCGCTTGGGCCGATAAATTCGACGGGCAGGTTCACGGCGTCCCCATCCGTGGCGTTGCCTTGGCTATGAAGGAGCCCGTTGGCGTAATCGCAGCCCTTTGCGATCAAAGGCCACTGGCCGGACTGGTCGAGGCCATCGCCCCTGCACTCGCCATGGGCAATCGGATCATTGTGTCAGCGAGCGAGGTATTCCCACTGGCGGCTGCCGATTTCATCCAAGTCTTGGAGACCTCCGACATGCCAAACGGGGTCGTTAACCTGCTCACCGGCGACCATAAAGAGCTGGCACCCCACATGGGCGCTCATATGGACATTGACGCGGTCTGGAACTTCTCGGATCAAGCCCACGCATCCGCGATTGAAAGCGCCTCCGCCAGCAACTTAAAACGCACCCTGAGCGCGACGGCCCCCGGCTCCGCACGCTCCATGCTAGAGGCCGCGACCGAAGTGAAAAACATCTGGATACCCTACGGAGAATAGGCCCAAAAAAGAAACGCCCCGGCATGTTTCAGCCGGGGCGTAATTACCTGTTATTATGCTGTTTTTACGGCGAAGTAATGCGGGCTTTATGCAAAAAGCCGCCCAACGCACCGCCAATAAGCGGGGCCACGATAAACAACCACAATTGTGACAAGGCCACCGGGCCCGCAAACAATGCCGGCCCGATCGAGCGCGCAGGGTTCACGGATGTGCCCGTAACTGGAATCCCCACAAGGTGGATCATCACCAGCGTCAAGCCGATGACCAAACCAGCCATCGCGCCATTGCCGCTCTCGGCTGTCACGCCAAGAATAACAACCAAGAAAACAGCCGTTGCGACGACCTCGAAGATGAAGGCCGCAGTCATGCTAAAGCCACCGCCATAACCTTCGCCCCAGCCATTTTGGCCAAGACCACTCGCCGCCACATCATAGCCAGCAAGTTTTCCGGTCGCGATGATATAGACAACAGCCGCCGCGATGATTGCACCTATAGTTTGTGACACACTGTAAGCCACAAAATCTTTGGCGTTGATACGCCCTGCAACCAATGCGCCCATGGATACGGCTGGGTTCAAATGTGCGCCAGAAATCTGACCAATCGAGTAGGCCATAGCAATGACCGAAATACCAAAGGCAAAACTAATGCCGGTAAACCCGATGTCGCCTCCCGCAAGAACGGCAGAGCCGACCCCGAAAAACACCAAAACGAATGTCCCGAAACATTCCGCGATATACTTGTTCATTACCTGTCCCCTTAACTCCATCGCGGCGTTTTGCCTGCAATTACCAGAGCAGGGTAAACCAACTTTGGGATCCCCCTAAATGGGAGAAACTCTCTGCATTTCCCCTCCTGCACTTGGAAGGTGCCAGTCAGCCTACTTGCGCGGCTTGCTTTTCCAGCTATCCAGCCATCCCCGAAAGCCCGCACGGGTCTCGTCGGTATAGTCGTCCACCGCATCCCAAGTCTCGCCTACACTTTCAGTTATCGGGTCAATCTTGGATCGCTTAAACCACTGGCTCATCCGAAACAGGCCAAGACACAACCCCGCCAAAATGATCAAGATCAGGATATTAAAATAGGGGATCAACGTCTTGTCCGGCGTATCAGTGGCCCGCACGCTTACCGAGTTGGGGAAGATCGACCAAAACTCATTGCGCCAACCGTAATGCGTAATCACAACCCATTGCGGGTCATCTTTCTTAGACACCAGATCGGCGGCTTCAGTTTGCAAATTGGACGAATCCAGTTTGAAATATGGGGGCCAGCCCCAGCCTGTATCCTCGTTGCGGTAAACCATCACCCGACCGCTTTCATACAAAACCGCATTGATAAACCGCACATCGCGGTTCACCCCGGTTGTATCTTGCCCACTATCCGCACTAGCCCAGAAGATTGAATTTTCGCCGAAATCAACGCGGCGCACCTCTGTTTCAACGATCCTTACGATGTCTCGTTGTGGCAATGTGTAGTGGAAGAATGATCCCACCAGCAGCCAGAAAAGCAAAACGATTGTGTATTTGACCCAACGCATCAGCGAGGCTCCTTCATTGGAAATTTACCACATAAACCAGCACGCCGATCACCAGATAGGGAACGATAAAGACCCCAAAAATCAGTTTGCGACGTAAGGAGTGATCGTACTCGGCAAGGCCATCTTCGATAAAGGCATCACGATCACCCGTGTGCACATCCTCGTCCCATTCCGCGCCCAATTTGCCCCGGCGGACCGAGCGTGACCATGCCGACAGCACGAAATAGACCACAAGCATAACGACGAATGCCATTGCCCCAAGTCGGATTAGTCCGAAAATCATCGCGTTCTCCTCACTGCACCCCATGGGCCAACCACGTCAACAATATCGCGCGACCTTGATTGGGGCGGCTCCTCCATAGGCGCGTCGCCGCTGCCAAACAAGGCCTCGCGCGCACCCACCTTGTCCACCTGATACTCCCTTGCGAGGAAATCCGCCACAAAGGCTTTCTTTTGCTCCGGCCAATCGCGGTAACGGCTGTAGAACAGTTCCTTGTGGCAAATGAACAGTTGGCGCACGTCCAGCATCGACAACTCAGACAGCAGCATATTCACCAAGTCGCGATCCGCATGGGATTTGGCGCGCAATGTGTAAAAATAAGCCGGGTTCGTCGAGGCAATACGCGGCCACGCACCGCCGCCCTCGGCCCAACGCAACAGTTTGCTAAGGGTATGGAATTCCGGCGGCAGCAGATCGCTATATTGCCGCGCCAAAGCCCGCAAATCTGCGCGGCGCAAATCGGTCAAGTCAGCGCCCATAGTCGCACCAACATCTACAATAATAAAATCCAGCTTCTGGCGTAAAATCGCTACGGCATTGACGCCACGCGCTTTCACAATCGGCTCGACCAAATCATTAGCGTCCAGAAATTTGGCAATTTTGGTGCGCTGCGATAATTGGATAGCTGCGCCGCCCTTGCCTACAGGTAGCTTCCCCAAGTCATCATCCGAGACCGAAATAACCCCCGGCTTCTCGACATCTCGGAAGGCATATAACCCGCCAAAATGCGCAGTCCAGAAGTTGCCCTGCTCATATTCCGCAAAGCCCAGCTTGACCGGAGCGCGCGTCACATCACCGGTTTTATGCGCCAGCGTGATCATATCCGCGATCAACACATCGTCCCACCAAGCGTCATCTCGGGCGCGAAACTCTGTGATCATCGCGTCCAGTTTGCCCGCATCGGCAACCACACCAGATGTCGTGTCCGCCTCGATTTTGATCTTGCGGATATCGAATAAATGCGCTGCCTTATCGACACTATAGATCGAGTTCACCAACTCCCCCGCCACCGCATCACGCGCCGTCAGCGCAAAAAGCTGCGCCTCGTTGGAGATGATGAACTGGCGCAAAATACCACGCGACGTAGAGAACTTTGCCTCCAGCAAAGGCGCGGTCTTTTGCTCGGTCGAGAGTAGAATAAACTGACGGTTACAGCCATTAGGGTTGAGATAAAGATGATCCCCCAACTCCTCGCCCACCTCCGGCGCATAGCCCGAAATATCAACGTGAAAGTCGGTCAGCTTGGTGGTCTTGCCCGTCAGATGCTTAAGCGCACGATTATAGCGGTCCGCCATGGCTTGGCCCTGCACATGGAACAGGTTGCCAAACATCAGCCCTTTTTCGATGAGACGCATCATAGGCATGTGCCTTTAACTGTAGAAATGCCGCTCACGCGCGTCACCCCTTCCCCTCCAAATATCGCCGTTTGGCCTCTTCAGAACGCCCAAAATCACGTACCATATTTTCAATCGCCACCTCATCGGACTTATCGGCATAGCGGAACTCACTATCCGCGTAGCGGTTGATCTCTTGCAGAACCATGTCCACGGTGATCGGCTGGCGCAGCTCCTCGATCATGCCCTTCTTCTCGTCATAGGTTTTGAACAGAAATAAATCCGGCTCTTCCATCCACTCATCCGGCAGCTCAAAGTCCATAGCGCGCACTTTTACCGCGTCAGTGATGTTCTTGATGGCACGCCCAGTAAAGCGGTCATCCGCCTCTTGGATGCCTTTCAGATAGGCCCCCATTTTGGCGATTGTATCCAACTCCCCAATCTCCGATGACACGCGGTCAAAGACCTTGATCAACCCGTCCTCATGCGGCCTGCCATGGCCTTCAAACGAGGCTGCAACAGCCTTTTTGATCTCTTGGGCCGCAAATGCTTCGTGATCACCCAGCGGGATGTCATGGTTTTTGCCCATCAACAAATGCAAGATGTCGATGTAGTCATCCTGCGTAATGGGCCCGTCCACCAAAAAGCGCGCGCCCGCGCGTTGGCGCAATGCATCATCGACATTCTCGGGGTAGTTGGAGAACATCCCGAACGTACAATTGCCACGCACAACGGTATTCGCGCCCGCAAAGCTCTCCATCAAAACAGCGGTAATTTCCAACTGCCCCGCACTAGATTGACGGTCGCCGCGCTTGCCCGCCAACTGGTCAATGTCGTCGATTGTGCCAAAGCCAATCGCATTCGGGTCGAGCACATTATTAATGAACGCTTTCGCGTTTTGGCCCGATTTACCCTGATAGCTGTCAATATTATCCGTGGACAAGTTTTGATAGCGAAACGGATAACCCGCCGTCTCGCAATAGCCTGACACCAACCCCGCCATCATCTGGATCAGCGTGGTTTTGCCAGTGCCCGGCTTGCCGTCGCCCATAAAGGTAAAGATGAAACCGCCAAGCTCCGCAAACGGGTTTAGCTTGCGCTCAAAATCATAGGCCATCAGCATCTTCGACAGCTTCATCGACTGGTATTTAGCAATATGGTTACCAACGACCTCATTGGGTTTCTTGAAGGTCATCGTCAGCTTGGTGCCCTTGGCAGCATGGGCCGGGGCGAAGCCATTAATGGTCAAATTGTCCGCCTCAACACGATATGAAGCCGCGTTAAACGCCTGTAAACGAGAGGTATTTTGGGCGCGCAAGGCGACTTTTTCCATCACCTGCTCGGCATAAGCCAGCACGGTGGCGACCAATTTAGCGTCACCATCCGCAAACAAAGTCAGGTCTTGGTCCAACTCCCAAAGCGCGCCGTGCAGGGCCAGTTGCACATTATCGGTCAGGATTTCCTCAACCGCACCAATCTCAACTGACGCCTCGCTAGATTGCACCCCCAAAAGAAACGAAACCGCATTAGCGAATGTAAACAAACCAGCTAACGCTTCCGCCGCCAGCAATTCGCCAAACTCAACGCGGCGCGCTTCCGCAATGCGACCCGCTAGGTTTTCTTTCTTCAACTCAGCCAGTCCCGTAGCCTCAGAAAATGCCTCGCCCGTGGCTAAAGCAATCGCCAACGCGCGGCGCAAGTTTTGCAACACAGTGGCTTGAATGGCAGAGGGCAGCGCATCCTCGCCCACGCCCTCGACCCGTTCAATCAAACGCACACCCTCAGGGCGCGCAGTCGAACGGGTCACAAGCCCCGGCGTGGTAGAGCGAAATCTCCGCCGCGTGCCAAGCCCCGCAGATTTTTCCGCCCTAGGAGCCTCTTTGGCAACCGCGATCCGCGGCGTGTGATCCACCCCCTCCAGCATCGCCACCGCCGCTGCATAATGCTTGCGGATGTCGTCTTCGCTCAGTTCCATCAAATCGGCTGAAATGCTCACACTAATCTCTTTTCTTTGTTCTTAAAAATACGGACTTTTGGATAAACCTATCGGTAGCTCACAACCCGCCCCGCAGGGCTGACCACAAATTTACGCACATCGCGAAATCCGGCCGGGTTTTTCTCGGCCAAAACCTGAAACGGGCGCTGCGGCAAAATAATCGCGCGTTCAATACTTGTCGTACCGGTCTCCGCCCCGCGCCCGGCAAAGGGATCCAGCTTGAAAATTTCGCGCTCAACAGAGCCAAACCAGCCCTTCTTCTCCAGCTCCACCCGCTCGGAATGCAAATCCTCCACGGTCCATGCCAAGGTCCAATCCTCGCCCACAGCCCCTTGCGCCTCTTCCAACACTTCGCGGATCGGGCCTGATTGCAACGTGAACGCAGACGAATACATCGGCCCCACATGAATGCGCCGCAACCGCTTGGGGTGCAGGTCGTCAAAGTCACGATCAAAGCCTTGCGCGATGGTCAACAACTTCAACCCGGCCGAGCCCTGTGCGGCCAAATGCGCCTGCACCGCAGGCCAGCGCCGCGCGTCTTTGGGCAGTGCCACATCGCCCGTATCCTCGACATCCATCATATAGATCGTCGGCACATTTTGTTGGCTGTCATAGACCGCCCAATGCAACAGATAGCTGCGCCGATCCTGCGTGTTGCCAGTCCACAACGCCTGCGCATCATTGCTGGCCCAAAACAATTTCCCCATCTGTAGCTGCTCATAATACAGCCGTTGCGACATGGCATATTGCAGCTTAGTGGGGATGCTCAAATCCCCCACGATCTGGCGCACCATCTCGTCTTTCAGCTCCTCGACGCTGCGCATTCCGGCCAAATGGGCCCGCGCCTGCTGCGCGTCATTGGCCATCTTCATCAGCTCTGCAAAGACCGGAAACCCGCTCTCATGACGATCAATCGACAGCGAACCAAAGAACACGCCCGTGTCGCGCCCGGTCAGCAGATACTTGTGGCTGAGCGCGCGAAACGTGAACGCAATCTTCTGCACATAAGCAGAGATAATCGCAACGTCCGACTTAGAGAACGTCCGCTCCGCCTCCATCTCGGCGGCCACACGGGCCAAATGGCCAGTGATCCGCTCAAACTTGGCAAAATAGCGCCGCGCCGCAAGGTCATCGGTCAAGCCAGAGTGGTCTTGGGTGAGGTTTAGGTCTTTTGTCATTTTAGTTGGCCATTCTCATCTAAATAGAACCACCATCGTTCGAGGCGCGTGGGGCGATAGTGTTTTGAAGAGCCTCTCAAGCCGACGTGTCGCAATAAAACTTCACCTCTTTTAGTTCCCCAACATGCCCAACAAACATACCTGATTATAGCAAAATAAAACAAAATCTGAAGTGGAGTTAAAATTACAATATGGATTTCTTCCGCTACAAACGGCACATTTGCATCGGAAGAAAGTACTAGCCCCACCATTGATTTAGCAATCAGGAGAAGGCCGGGACTTAACGCGAGTATCTGTTGGTGCGCAAAGCGCATTTACGCCCCATACAAGTTCTTGTCGTGCTTCTCGACAATCTTCTCAAAGCGCCGCGCGAACCGCTCGTCCGCCTTGGCCTTTTGCTCCAGCACCTTGCGCGCGAACACCATTTGGTCGCCGTGGGCTTCCATCATCTCGGCCATGCGCGCGTTCGTCGCGGCACCGATACCGGCCATGGCGGATTGCGCCTCTTGGTCGGTTTTCACGCCAATTTCGTTGATCTTATGCGCCACATCTTGCTGCTGCGCGGTTTTCAACGACTTGGTTAACGCATCGTATAGGACAACACGTTGCTTGGTGTCCGTCTCCAACTTGTTGATCAGCACCATCTGCGTCGCCGCTTGGTTTTGCAGGCTATCAACCCAAGTTTTACCCTGCTCGATATAGCGCTCCAGAGTTTGCGACTTGGCCAGTTTGACCTGCTCGGCCTGCACCTTCTCGTTGTATTTCGAGTTCAAGCTCGCCAGTTTGGTCTCTAGCTTGGTCCGCGCGGCGGCATCCTGCTCAACGCTGATTTTATTCTCTAGCGTGATCAGTTTCGGGTCCATCGCCAGAATGTCAGCACGCAGGGCTTCCAGCTCTCCCACGGTAAATTCACGATCATCCAGCGTCGCGGTCAGGTTGCTCTCGACCTTTTCTTTTTGCTCATTCAACAGGCCCAACTGGCCTTGCAGCAGCACCACGATAGTGTCGGATTTACCAATCAGGTCTTGCAATTTATCGTCGATAGAGGCCGTGCGCATCCGCTCTTGGCGCATACTTTCCGACTTACCGGAGGAAAAAATGCCAACGAAACTTTCCCAACCCGTTTTGTCGCGCATCGCCGAAAAATCTTCCGAAAACCCCGCAGTCACATCGTCCAAGCCCATGATCAACTCGGCAATATTAGCGTCCATCGCCGCCGTATGCGCGTGCACATCCTCTAGCGAGGCATTCTCAATGTCCAATTCCAACACGTCCCCTGCGGCCATTTTGGCCCGGGCAGATTCAATCTTACTCGTCATCTCGGAAATTTTAGATTGCGCCTCAGCCACTTGGGCTTGGCTTTCACGAACCTGCGCATCGAAATTGGCCATAGATAAATTCCCCTCGTTTAAATGTTACTGCTATTTACATAGTGACTAAAACAGCCGTTTTAAAGAGTTTGCCACGGCGGACCCGCCCCACGCTATAGCAAAAAGGGAAATTTTGGCATTTTAACGCAATGCAGCCCGCATCATCGCGCTGTTCACGTTGCGCAAGTCGTCAATCACATCAAAGTGGTGCCGCCCCGATAAAATTATCTGCCGTGTGTCCCAAGCCTGCGCCAGCCATCGCGCCTGATCCAGGAATACTGGGCGTTCTTGCGACCCGACCACCACCGTCACAGGCACATCGAGCGGCTGCCCCAGAACTGGGCTTTCCATCTTCGCCTCAGCCGCATCAAGGCGCAAAACCTCATTCATGCTCAGCGCTAAAAGGGGCCGTAAATCCGACACGGGAGAGATCGACAACACATGCGACAAGCGCTCTGCAACACCCTCAGGCAACACGCCCGCCATTGCCATACGCGCCACCAAATGCCCGCCCGCCGAATGGCCCACCAACACGATCGGACCGTCCACCTGCGCCGCCAATGCCGTCACCGCCTGTGCAATATGTGCGGTAATTTCGCTGACCCGCATCTCCGGAGCCAAGGGGTAGCCCGGATGTGCAATCGCCCAGCCAGCGCTCAGCGCGCCCTCCCCAAAGCACGTCCAGTCATCTTTATGGCGTTGCAGCCAATAACCACCATGCACAAAGATAAACAGCCCCTTTGGGATGCTCTCTGGCCGGATCAAATCATATTTCGCACGCGGGTTTGGCCCATAAGAGACGTCATATTCCCCGGCCTGCTGCGCCCGAAACTGTACAGACGCCGCCTCCCAAGCATCTGCATAGCTTTGTGCATTCGGGATAAAACCGCCGTTTTCATACTCCAAATCAAGCTCTTGTTGAGTTTTTGACATTTTTCTCAATTTCTTTCCAAGGATTGACGCCGCCCATGCGTCCTACCATCAATATGCGTATGAAAACCAGTGACGAGGCCTTGGCGAAAGCCGCGAGTGATGGGGATAGCGAGGCTTTTGGCCTGCTGGTCCGCCGTCACTATGATCGGTTGTTCCGCCTGTCATGGCGGCTCACCGGGCATAAAGCTGATGCCGAGGATCTGACCCATGACATCCTCGCGGCCCTACCGAGCAAGCTGCGCGCGTTCCGTGGCGAGGCCAAGTTCACCACATGGCTGTACCGCGTGACATTGAACGCCGCGACTGATCGCGCCCGCAAAGCACAGCGGCGCACGAAAGCGCGGACAGGTTGGGGGCAAGATTACATGCGCCGCGCCGCCGAGGATGCCGAAGCGGCTGAGGCTAAAGATTGGTTAACCAATGCGATGCGCGCTTTGCCCGCGGAGTTGCGCGAAACCGTGGCCCTGACTTTGGGTGAGGATTTGACGCAGGCACAGGCGGCAGAGGTCATGGGACTATCCGAGGGAACAATCGCGTGGCGCATGTCCGAAGTAAAACGCCACCTGCGCGAGATGGCCGAAAGGGAGGCCAAATAATATGGATGAGTTAGACAAACTGCGTGCTGCACTGCACGAGGCCGCCCCCGTGCCCGATGATGCGGCCAAAGAGGCTTCTTTGCGCATGGCAGAAGAAAGTTTTGCAAATTTCCAAGGAACGGCCAGCGTCGCACGTCCTACAGATATTAGCCCCCAGCGGGCAGAATTTCTGAAAGGATTTAAACGGATGTTTATGAAGCAAAACTTGAAGCCCATGATGTTGGCGGCCTCTTCACTGGTGATTATTGGCGTTGGTGTCGTGCTAACCTCACCCCTGATGGGCCCAAAACCCGCCCCAATCACCGAGAGCGAACACGTTGTTCAACCACCAGTCATGTCAAAAAGTAACCCCGCTATATCAGAGCCTGCCCCGGCCGAAGTAGCTGCGCCTGAAGCCAGCCCCTTGATCGATCTAGCGGCTTCTCCGCATATACCTCAAAACGCGACTTCAGATGACAGTAGCTCAGGTATTTCAAACATTGACGGCCTTATTGAACATATGGGGGCTACTGCCCCAAAGCGTACGGCCAAGTCCGCTAATTCCCGTGCGGCGACCAGTGGCCTCATGGCCTCAAACAGCGGGCCGCTACGCGATCGGCTACCGCAGCCGCAAATGGCCCAATCCCACGACCAATTCCCCGACGCCACTGCCAACCCGTTGAAAGTCGCCTCCGAGGAGCCGGTCTCGACCTTCTCCATCGACGTGGATACCGCCAGCTACTCTTGGGTGCGCTCCAGCCTGATGCGCGGCCGGATGCCATACCCCAAATCCGTGCGCATCGAGGAGATGGTGAACTACTTCCCCTATGCCTACCCCGCGCCGGATGGCGACGTGCCATTCCGCCAAACCGTGAGCCTAAGCCAGACCCCGTGGAACCCCGACACGCAGCTCATGCACATCGCCATCCAAGGTGCGCAAATAACGGAACGCCCGCCGCTGAACTTAGTGTTCCTGCTCGACACCTCCGGCTCGATGAATGCCGAGAACAAGCTGCCCTTACTGATACAAAGCTTTCGCCTGATGCTAGGCCAACTGCGCCCCGAAGATGAAGTAGCAATCGTGACCTACGCAGGATCAGCCGGAACCGTGTTGGAGCCAACGCCCGCATCCGAGCGCGACAAGATCGAGGCGGCATTGCTGCGCCTATCTGCCGGTGGCTCCACCGCCGGGGGCGAAGGGTTGCGCGCGGCCTATGCGCTGGCCAAAGGGATGAGCACTGACGGCGAGGTGTCCCGTGTATTACTGGCCACTGACGGTGATTTCAACGTCGGAATGCAATCTGATGCAGAGCTAAAAAGCTTCGTCGAGCAACAACGCAAATCGGGCACCTACCTATCTGTTTTGGGCTTCGGGCGCGGCAATGTAAACGATGCGCTGATGCAAACGTTGGCCCAAAACGGCAACGGGCAAGCCGCCTATATCGACACGCTGGCCGAGGCGCAAAAGATGCTGGTGGATCAGCTGTCAGGGGCCATGTTTACCATCGCCCAAGACGTGAAAATTCAGGTCGAGTTCAACCCAGCCACCGTCGCAGAATACCGCCTCATCGGCTACGAAACCCGCGCGCTAAAACGCGAGGATTTCAACAATGACCACGTGGACGCAGGCGAGATCGGCGCTGGCCACACAGTGACGGCTCTCTATGAGGTCACGCCCGTCGGCTCGGACGCGACCCTTACCGACCCGTTGCGGTTTGGCACTGTGGTTGAGGGTGGCAACACCAGCGACTTGGCCTTCCTACGCCTGCGCTACAAAGAACCGGGGAGTGAGAAAAGCCAGCTGCTGGAACAAGTCATCTCGACCCAAGCAACTGAGACCAACGCCGAAGCAGGCTTTGCCACTGCCATCGCTGGCTTCGCGCAACTACTGACCCGGAACGCCGCCTTAGGTGACTGGGGCTACGCCGACGCCATCGGTTTGGCGACGGCAACCAAGGGCGAGGACAGTTTCGGCTACCGTGCAGAGGCGATCAGTTTGATGCGGTTGGCACAAAGCCTGTCTCCAAAGTAAAGCTAAGAGCTTGTGGTGCCCGACCCTCCGGGGGAGGTATTT
>NZ_JBYVDD010000007.1:0-252628 GCF_058136045.1 Litoreibacter sp. | reverse complement strand
TACAAATCTAGGGCCACCTCAAAGAGGGGGCATCGCCGGAACGCCGATTGGTATTATGACGGGTCACGGATCAGCCGTTTCACGTCTTGGGCTTTACCAATCTACATTGGATGGTCCGTTTTTTGGCGTTGATAATGCCGACCGTGGCATTTCCTTCATCCAAACCCAATCAACCACTCTTCTCAATGGTGCGGCACTTCACAGTGGCGGCACTCTCGGGACTGATCTTCTGTTGAGCTAACCAAAGGAATACAAAATGCGATTTGATATTGAAAATGAAGGCCGCAAAACATTTGCCATAGACCGTGCAGGCGCACTCGCTCTGGGCTATCCAGAGGCTCTGGTGGATACCTGTGAGGCCAAGGCCAAAGTGGCTGTCATTGGTCGGGAGTGCCGTCGCCGCATCTACTCTATGGCATCCGTTGAAACGCAGATGAACATGGCCGCTGCAAGCGCCATTATTTCATCCAAAACATCCAACTCCCGCACGGATGAAGAGAAGGCCGTGTTAGCGGGTCTTGAGGCTGCAATCGGTTGGGTTGGCGCAATGCGTGCAGCCGTCAAAACCCTTGCCGTTGACCCCGCAAAGGACTTCACGGCAGATGAGCACTGGCCGGGTGTTCCGCCCGCTGCCGCCGCTGTCGTGGACCAATTCTAGGGGCGGTTTAATGCCTGACAGCACATGGTACGAAAAGGGCGGTGCGCGTGGTTATGTCACCACGCGCCCACATGAATGGTGGATTGGCAAAAAGCACAGCATGTGGCTCCTTACCGTTCCGGCAGGGCGCGAATTCGAAAGCTCTGTGCCACATGGCTTGCGCTGGCTTTTTTCACCAGATGATCCGCTCTTCCTCAGGTCTGCATGTATCCATGACATGCTCTTGGAAGAAGGTTTCCGGCAGGCTTTTGCAGACAGCCAATGGTTTGAAGCGGCCATGTCTGAGCACGCCCCGCCACTGCGCGTCTGGCTGGCCTACAGCGCCATGAGAGGCCGTCGCTTTGTGCTTTGGTCTTTGGGCCGATCACCAAAATACGTCTGAGGAAACTGACCAATGCAGCACGATTATCCAGACCCGATTGAGACGGAAGTTATGGGCTTTGCCGTGATGGTTGATGAGACGCTCGGCCACCTCACGGTGACGCATGACGGCTCTCTCACATGGGATCAGCTCCAAGGGATCAAGTGCGCTGTTTGGGGCAATGAAGCCCGTGCGATTGAGGTCTATCCGGCGTCTGCTGATGTCGTGAACAACGGCCAGTTTCGCCACCTTTGGTTGCTTGGTGCAGATGATTTCTGCCCTGACCTTTTGGGCCATGCAGAGCCACGTCTGACCTTGGAACGGCGCTTCAATAATGCTTGGGACGCGGCCAATGCGTGAGGTTATTGCAACTTGGTTGGTCCGCGCGGCGGTAGCTCTAGCGTACCCTCAACGGCAAGGTGAGCCGCAAGTTGACGCAATAGTTCTTTCGCCCGGTCTTCGCTCATTCGATAACGAAACGACATTTGCTTACCGTTGCGCCAACGGAAGACGTCTAGAAGTAATGTTCTTGGAGTTTCACCCTTTGAAATGTGGAACTCCTCCATCTCGCCTTGATAAATCACCTCTGGATGATCGGACAATTTCAATCTCCTTTTCTGAAACGCTCAACCAATGATATCGAGCACCACCCGTGATGACGATGGCCGATTCCGCCACCGTCACTTCCAGCGATTGCGGCCGATACCGTCAAAGCTGGCGAGGCTTCAGTCGTGACCTATCCGGGCGGAAAGAACGGCGCGGGCATCTATCAGCGCATCATAAACCACATGCCACCTCACCAGACCTACATTGAGGCCTTTCTTGGCTCCGGCGCCGTGCTGCGTCACAAGCGGCCTGCCTTGCGCAATATTGGGATAGATCGCAGCGTGGAGGCGCTTGATCTGTGCCTTGAGCTGGCCGATCAGGCTGGCGTTGATCACAGTGAGTTTCGCCTGCTCGATGGCGATGCCCTCAAGCTGCTCCCATCGTTGAAGCCGATGGTGAGCGATTCCCGCGCCGTTTTGATAAATCAGCCCACCACGCTGCTCTACGCCGATCCCCCCTACATGATGGAAACCCGCAAAGGGGCGGACATTTATGACTTTGAGATGGATGATGATGCCCATTCTGACCTTCTGGACCTCCTGACAGAGGCGCGGTGCATGGTGATGATCTCAGGCTATCGCAGCCCACTCTATGATGATGCTCTGCACCTCTGGCACCGCATTGACTACCAAGCACAGACGCGCCGTGGGCCGGTTGCTGAGAGCCTCTGGATGAATTTCAAGGCACCCGTCGCCCTGCATGACTATCGCTTCCTTGGTGATGGTTACCGCGCGCGTGAGCAGATCAAGCGCAAAAAAGGACGGTGGGCTGCGAAGTTTGCCAAGATGGATCGCCAAGAACGTCTGGCAATCATGGAAGTGCTGACACAGGAGATACAGCCATGAAGCATGATGACACGATCCGCATCCGGATTGAAAAAGCGTATTTGCTTGGCTTCCAAGCGTCTGGTGAAGGCCACAACGGCGAGTATCCATTTGAGCAGCGCGATGTTGAGCCTGAGACGGATCACAATTGGACGAAGCAACGTGATGTGGATTTGAAAGCAGTGATGGAGACAGTGAAATGACCCCTATTTTATTCGCCCCCTATCAAGACTACGCTAACGTATCGAATGTAAAACGAATCGTGAGTTGGTGGGATATGTTGCAGGTCGATACGGTAAATTTCTTATCCAGTTTGACACTTATCAGCTCGGCATTAGGCGAATATCAAATTTTGCTCAGCATGGCGACGCAGACTGCAAACTATCGCGCGACACAACCACTCGAAACACGTGCTCTTGTTCTCAAAGCAATTGCGAGTTTGCAGGATGAATGTTCCAAACATGGCTTAGTGATGGGTGCGAAGTTTGCCCATACGGCCAGTGGAGACTGCCTCAAAGCTCTTGCCGGAGATAGCTGGTGTCATCCTCGGAACCTCAGAATTGTTACGGGAGCCTTGGAACAGTTGATCAAGGTCACAGTGACCGAAGCGGATGCACGTCAGTTCTACCTTCTGGACCGTACTGTCAGCGAACAACACGACGATGCCGACACCCTATTCGGGACGGAAGTCATTGATGCGTTTCCCAGTGCAGCGTTCGATATCTCAGAAGCTGGGAAGTGCCTATCCTTTGGCCTTTGGACCGCATCTGCGATGCACGTCATGAAGGTGCTTGAGATCGGGCTATGCGGGCTGTCGCATCACATGAAAATTGTGCATTCCGAGAACTGGAACAAGTCTCTCAATGAAATTGAAGCGGCACTGCGCAGCATCAGCAAGAAGACAGATGGGCCTAAAGAAGAGCAATGGGCAGCCGAAGCTGGCACACATCTGCGTTTTATCAAGAACGCTTTTCGCAATGAGTTAGCCCATGCAGGATCGAAATGTGATGAGAGAGAAGCTAGGGAAATCTTCGGAAATGCTCGCTCTTTCATGGCTCACATCGCCGAGATGACTGAGCAACACCGTTAAAAACTCAGATTTGGCGTCTCAAAGCTGGTGTAAATTCGTCTCAAAGGTAGCGGCGCGCCACACCAACCCATTGACGCCGTAAGCTATAAAATGAGTGGTGCCCAGGGGCGGATTTGAACCACCGACACGAGGATTTTCAATCCACTGCTCTACCCCTGAGCTACCCGGGCACCGGGTGTTCGCATAGGGTGTTTACCTGCGAACGTGGGCCTATTTAGGCCAGTGTTCTGGTGCTGTCCAGTGGGGAATGTGCGAAAAGTTCTACCATTCGCAAACGAGCGACTTAATGGGGTTTTGATCTACTGCCGAATGGGGTGTCAGCGGCCATCTTGTCGAGCGCTTTTTCAAGTTCTTCGACCAGCTCTGCTTCATTATCAGGGTCTTGGCTGGGTAGCGCGTAACTGCCCGTCATCCAACGACCAAGATCCACATCCGCGCAGCGCTTAGAGCAAAAGGGGCGAAATTTATCAACGGATTCGTTTGAACAGATCGGGCAAATCATTGGGCAATCCCCACAGGTAAAGGCAGGCGTTCACGTTTGCGTTGCAGCTCGAAATGGCCCAACGGGGTCCAACCCACCAGCGACGTCTCGATCGGATCTGCTTTGAACGCGGCACGCAGCGACACCTCGAACTGTTTGCGGTCTTTCTTTGGCATCGGTGCCAAATCAAGTGTGATTTGCCCACCAAGCCCGCGCAAGCGCAAGGCGCGCGGCAATGCTTTGGCCACGGCGAGGTTAACTTTCACACCAGCAGCGGGCGAAAAATCCCCCCCCGTGTTCACATCGACCGCCACTAACGCGCGGGTCGGCTCAACGAACATCGAACCCGTCCCCAAATTAACTTCGGCACTATCAAGCAGCACCAACGCGTCCAACACGCCGTGCTCCTCAAACCCTTCAACACTTTTGTTACCACCGGGCCAGTCGCGCCATGCCAGATCATGTGGCCCGGGTGCATCCACCAGTAGCTCCGGCCCGCCAACGCTATCAGCCAGCACCGCATCGGCCAGATCAAGCAGGCTGTCCGCTTCTTCGGCAATATCATCCGCATCAAGCCCCACAGCGCCGGTGCGCAAGATCACACCATGCCCCGAGTCAGGTGCGCGGGATCGATGTAGCGCTTCCAGCAAGGTCTCGCGCATGTCGTCATCACGCACTTGTCGCGACACGTTCAGCCCTTTGGCCCCCGGCGTCACAATCACACTGCGGCCTTTGAAAATCAGCCGGTCAGTTACTGGCACCGCTTTATCCGCCTCGGCGTAGCTTGTGACCTGCACCAGTATCGCAGTGCCGGGTTTCAGCCCTTTAGCGCCTCGAAATAACGCGGTTTGCCCACCGGGGAGCGACATCATCATGCCGCCCTGCCCCTTCATCGGGCGGTCCGCTACGGCGCGAAAAATGGCACCCGGTGCCGGGGGGGCATTGTCATCGGTGGCCAGCAAAAAGTCGTCCAGCTTGCCGTCAACCATACGCGCCGCCGCGTCGCGGCCCGCTATGTTGCCCAATACAATCAAAGTGCCTTTCATCGGCGTGCCTCGTATCCTGCGGCCTTTAGCATCATTGCCGCTTCGGCCACGGGCAGCCCCATAACGCCGGTATAGGAGCCCTGTATCCACGGGATAAACGCCCCCGCGGGCCCTTGGATCGCATAGCCACCCGCCTTGCCCTGCCAATCATTCGTGGCGAGGTAGGCGTTCAATTCTTCATCAGAGAGGTTCTTCATTTTCACTGTCGTGACCACATCGCGGGTCCAAATTTTATCGCCACGTTTCACCGCAATGGCAGTGATAACGCGATGTCGCCGCCCCGCGAGTGACAGCAAAAACTGAGCCGCCTCGCCCGCATCAGCAGGCTTACCCAAGATGCGCCGGCCAAGCGCCACAGTGGTATCTGCACACAAGGCAATCTCGCCCTCAGACAGCACTAAAGCCTGTGCCTTTTGCAGCGCAATCCGTTGACAATAGGCGCGTGGCTTCTCCGCGGCTATCGGTGTCTCGTCAATATCTGGGGGGCGGATGTCGTCGGGGATGACCCCCAAAGTCGCCAAAAGTTCCAGCCGCCGAGGCGAGCCAGAACCAAGCACAAGCTTCAACCCGGTCGCCCGGGTTAACGCCGTCATGTTGCCGTCACTTGAAGCGGTAGTTGATCCGACCCTTGGTCAGATCGTAGGGGGTCATTTCGACCTGTACTTTGTCGCCTGCCAGAACGCGGATGCGGTTTTTACGCATCTTGCCTGCCGTGTGCGCGATGATCTCATGGCCGTTTTCCAGCTCGACCCGAAATGTCGCGTTAGGCAGGAGTTCCTTCACGACGCCTGGGAATTCGAGCAGTTCTTCCTTGGCCATGTTCACTCCATTGTTGTTGCCGCGTTGGTGCGGACGTGGCACTAGATGCGCTCGCTTTGTGGGGTTTTCAAGGGAATTATGCGCAATTGGCCCTTAACGCGGCACAAATGTCGGCGCCGAGTGCACCAGCCGCGTGAAAAAACAGCCACAATCAGGGGCCTAGTCGGCTGTTGGTGCCCCGAATCGCGCCAAAATTCGTTCCTTAATCTGGTCACGAGACATGCGGTAGGAATTCAACTTTTCTTCACGCCCTTCGCCCAATCCAGTGGGGTCTAGGATGGGCCAATATTCAACATCCAAGTGATATAGGCGTGTTAGTTCAAGAGCTTGGCGTTGTGATGCCGGACTAAGGGCCACGACAAGATCGAAACCAGACAGGTCATCGCCCCACTCCTGCATCTCTTCAAACGACCGCGTGCGGTGGCGTGACAGCTCGACCCCCAGCTCGGCACAAACCGCGACCGAGAACCCGTCGATGTCGAGATCATTCTTCACACCCGCTGACTGGATATAAATGTCGGTGCCGTAGAACAGCTTCATCAATCCTTCAGCCATGGGCGAGCGCACGGCATTATGGTCGCAGCAGAACAAAACCGATTGTGGCTGATCTGCTCCCATTCCCTCAGCCCCCGAAGTGCAGAACGCAAATGAGGGTGAAAAGGCGGCGCGCCGTGTCATTATCGACCTCTGCCTTGCCTTCAAGGCGCTCGGTCACGACCAAAGCGCCCTCGTTGTGGATGCCGCGCCGTGCCATATCAATGGTCTCGATCTGGCTAGGAGGCAGCTTTTTAACCGCATCAAAGTAGCTTTCACAAATCTGGAAATAGTCTTTCACAACTTGGCGAAACGGCCCCAGTGATAGGTGAAATTCCGCTGCTGTCTCATCAGCTTGAGTGCGCAGATCAAACACCAATCTGCGTTCACGGATCGACAGGTCAAGCTTGTAAGGACCGTCAGGCGCACCCTCTTGTGGCAAGGAAAAAGAGTTGTCTTCCAGCAGATCAAAAATCGCGACTTTACGCTCCTGCTCAATCTCCGGCGTGGGAGTTGGCAAGCCGCTGTCGTCGATACTTACTTCGCAAAGTTTACTCATTGTTCATTCAACCTATTCAATCGTGCACGGACCGACAACCCGTGGGCTTCCAGACCTTCTGCTTTGGCCAAAACTTCCGCCGCAGGGCCTATCGCGCGCAGTGCGTCTGGCGTCATTTTGGACAGCGTTGTCCGCTTCATAAAATCCAACACTGACAACCCGGACGAGAACCGCGCCGAGCGCGCTGTGGGCAACACATGGTTCGGCCCGCCAATGTAGTCGCCAATGGCTTCTGGGGTGTAGGCACCGATAAATATCGCGCCGGCATGGCGCACTTTTGCAGCAATTTTCTCAGCATCTTCACAAGCAATTTCAAGGTGTTCCGGCGCAATTCTGTCAGACAACATCACCGCCTCATCCATATCACGCACCACAATCACTGCGCCGTAATCACGCCAGCTAGGCCCAGCAATGGCAGCCCGTTCCAAGGTTTTCAGACGGGCCTCCACCGCCTTGACCACGGCTTGACCAAAATCGACGTCATTCGTGATCAACAGGCTTTGGGCGCTCTCGTCATGCTCTGCCTGCGACAGCAAATCCACCGCAACCCAATCGGGGTCATTATGCTTGTCCGCGATGACCAAAATTTCCGATGGGCCCGCAATCATGTCGATGCCGACACGCCCGAACACCCGCCGTTTGGCCGCCGCCACAAATGCGTTGCCCGGCCCGGTGATCTTATCCACGGCTTGGATCGTCTGCGTTCCATAAGCCAGTGCCGCAATCGCCTGTGCGCCGCCTATGCGGTAGACGGTTTCGACCCCCGACAACCGCGCTGCCAACAGCACCAACGGATTAGCAATCCCATCCGGTGTCGGGGCGCAAATGGCCAGCCGCTCAACCCCCGCAACCTGCGCAGGAATAGCATTCATCAGCACCGAGGACGGATAGCTCGCCAGCCCACCCGGCACATAAAGACCCGCCGCCTCAACCGCGCTCCAGCGCCAGCCAAGCGTCTCGCCGTGCGGGCCTGTCCAGCTTTCATCAGTGGGGCGTTGGCGCTCGTGGTAAGACCGGATGCGCGCGGCAGCCAGCTCCAGCGCCGCGCGCTGCTCGCTGGATACTTTCGCAATCTCCGCGTCCATTTCAGCAGCGCTGAACGCCATGGTTTCGGGCGTTAACTCCATGCGGTCAAATTTCGCAGTCAGCTCGATCACTGCCGCGTCACCGCGAGCGCGCACATCGGCAATAATATCCGCAACAATGGCGTCCACGTCGGGACTGTCCTCGCGCTTCATCGTTAGAAGCTTGGCAAAGAGGGCATCAAAATCGGGCTCGGAGGTGTTCAAAAACATAGGCATGACGCATCCATACCTTGCGCGCAGGGCAGGCTCAACAATCCAAAGCGCGCACCATGAAGAAATCATCATGGTATTCGCCGCCAATCCTCACAGAGCGCGGCATAACCCCTGTTTGCACAAACCCGTTGCGCGCGTAGAACTTTTGCGCACGTGGGTTGCCGGACCAAACCACCAGCTCCAATTGGATCACGCCCATCTCACCTGCACGACGCACCAACTCGTCCATCAAAGCCTGCGCCACGCCGCCACCATGGTGTGATGGTTTAACATAAAACGGACCAATCATGGCGCGATGTTGTGTTGCAGTAAGGTTATGCGGCTCCAAGCCCGCAAGCCCGATCAAGTCTCCGGCCTCGAATGCTCCCGTAATTTTTCCGCTATCTAAGACGCGTGCAATCTCATCAGAGCGGGTCGCACGCACTTCTTCTGCGGTGCGCAAAAATGCCGTCGGGAAATTCGTCACGCCCTCAAGATAGAGCGCCTCATAGGCCTCCGCATCCTGTGATGTCAGGGGGCGGAGGTCCATGTCAGCCCTCTGGGTGCGTCGGGGCCTTGCCCGATGGCGCCAAGTAAGGCCGCGTGACATCTTGCAGTGTGATGTTCACGCATTCCGCGTCCAGCGCGATTGCGCCATCCCCCGCGAGCGTCAATTCAAAGCGCCCTGCCCCGTCTTCACCTGCCTCCCAAGTGATCGACAGAAGTGACAAAATCATCTCCGGGTCCGAGCGGTCTAAGCCGCTGGAGACCACCTTACTCACGTCGTCAAACGCCAGTACCGCGCGGGCACGTTCAAAGTCGTGCCCCTGACGCGCGTTGGCAGGCAAGTCTTCCCACCGAAACCGATTAAGCAACAAGGCAAAGCGCCGTTTCTCGGGCTTCCATGAAATTTCGGACACAGGAAACACCGCATCCTGCGCTAGGGACGAGATCACAGTCACATCATCCGCGTCCTCAGCCTTCAAGCGCAACGCGCGGGCTGCGCCATCTTCAAAAGTTGCATCTTGCGACATTATTCTGGCACCCGTGCGATCTGGGCACCGATGCCGCCCAACTTTTCCTCGATCCGCTCGTAGCCGCGATCAAGGTGGTAAACGCGGCCCACAACAGTTTCGCCTTCGGCTGCCAGCCCCGCCAAAATCAGCGAGACCGAGGCCCGAAGATCCGTCGCCATAACCTGCGCCCCGTTCATTTTAGGAACGCCTGTCACTGTCGCGTGGCCACCTTGCACATCAATCTGCGCGCCCATACGGATCAGCTCCGGCGCATGCATAAAACGGTTCTCGAAAATCGTCTCATGCAGTTTGCTCGTGCCATCCGCGGTGCAAAGCGCGGCCATCATTTGAGCCTGCAAATCGGTTGGGAAGCCGGGGAACGGCTCTGTCGTCACATCAATCGGGCGCAAGCGATCCCCATTGTGCGACACCTTCAGGCCCCGCTCGGTCTCTGCAATTACAACACCGGTTGCCTCCAGCTTTTGGCAAAAAACCTCGATCAGATCGCGACGACCACCGATCACCTCAACCTCGCCGCCAACAATGGCGGGAACGATCATAAAGGTGCCCATCTCAATGCGATCGGCAATCACCTCATGGGTGGCCCCATGCAGCCGGTCGACACCTTCAATGGTGATCTCGGACGTGCCAGCGCCAGCAATCTTAGCCCCCATAGCAACCAGACATTTGCACAAATCCACGGTGTCCGGCTCGCGCGCGGCGTTCTTGATAACGGTTGTGCCCTTGGCCAACGTCGCGGCGGTAATGGCATTCTCGGTGCCGCCAACGGTAACAAACGGAAACTCAATGACCGCGCCTTTTAGCCCGTTCGGGGCCGAGACATGCACATAGCCCTCATCCATGGTCAGGGTTGCGCCGAGCTTTTCCAGCGCCATCAGGTGCAGGTCCACCTTGCGCGCGCCAATGGCACAGCCCCCGGGCAAAGACACGGTCGCCTCACCCTCGCGGGCCAGCAATGGTCCCAGCACGTTGAACGAGGCGCGCAGCTTGCGCACCATTTCATACTCGGCTTTGCGGTTGGTGATCTTGCCCGCTGATAAAACCATAACATTGCCGCCATTCAGCAACGCCACTTCGCAACCCAAAGATTCCAGCAACGTCGTCAACGTCCCGATGTCAGACAGGCGCGGCACATTGGTCAGGGTTAACGGCTCGTCACTCAACAACGCAGCCGTCATTAACTTTAAGCATGTATTTTTCGCACCGGAGATCGCAATCTCCCCACTCAATGGGCCATTGCCCGTAACGACGATCTTATCCATGTTTTACTGCCCTTTAGTTTCATTATTGCCCGCGTCAGCGGGGGCGCGTCTGGCGCGCGTTTGTTGCTTCCTGCGCCCCATATTCGCCTTTAGTGCAACCTTCAAGCGCGCCGCGCGCGTTTGAGCCTCGGTCGGTGGCTTGTTCGGGTCTTTGGGGGTCATTTTGTTACTCATGACACTGTCATAACGCAGGCGTGGAAAAGGGTCCAGATTAGGCTTGCGCTGGCCATAATTTGGCCCTATCTACCCGCCACACGCCAGTGACGATGCTGTGGTAGCTCAGTGGTAGAGCACACCCTTGGTAATGGGTAGGTCCATTCCAAGTTCGTGTGTTTGAACAGTGAGTTAGCAGCGTGCGGAAATTGTTAGTAGGGTATTAGTAGGGCGTATGCCCTTGTGCCTTGGATTTTATAGGCTGCTGTAGCTCAGTGGTAGAGCGCGTCATTGGTAATGACGAGGTCGGGAGTTCCATTCTCCCCAGCAGCACCATAAAATCCGATTTCCCAATAAAACCGCCCCTCAACGCCGACACACAAGCTTTACTGGCCCAATCGACATACTCTGCCTGATCCCAATGGGCTTGGACAGAAAGCACGTTTGTCTATACTGCACTTGATCCCAGTCGAAAAGTACCCATGCAATTAGTCCTTAGGTTCTTTCATTTTCAGGATGCGTTCGGAAATGAGTTCAACGGGGTCACGCAACCTATCAACGTTGATAATGATGTAACCGCCTGTAACGTCGGCGGATAAGCGATGGTTAAGCAACCGTTTGAGCGCATAGTGCGGAATGTCGAGGCTTTCAGCAATCGTGATGTAAGTTCTGCGCAGATCATGAAGTGTGAAAGTTACGCCTGAAGCCGCGGTGACCCGTTGAAGGAACGTTTTAGGCTCGACAATGTGACCTGCTGGACCTTTACCGGGAAACACCCATGGCTTGCGCGGCGAAGCTTGGTCTTGTCCCGCTTTAGTTCTGGTCTTTTTCGAGCGATATTCGCAATGAAGAAGATTAATACTGGCCCCAAGATACAGCGACGAGTTCAGACGTGATGCGGTTCGCATAGCGACGACCTGCGGAGTGACGCGCACCCAGGCTGCATCAGATTTAAAGATATGGTCGAAACCTTTTTCAAACCCCTGAAAGCCGAACTGATCTGGCGGCAGAAATGGGAAACCCGCAGGCAAACAGAAGGAGCAATAATCCAATACATCAATGGATTCTACAATCCGCACAGACGGCATTCATCCCTTGGTGGGAAAAGCCCCTTGGCATTCAAACGAAAGGCTGCCTAACATGAACCAAGAGACCGGAGCTTTTGTGCGGCGCGTGCAAATGGCAGGTGCAAAGTTATACCGGACCTGTGCAAAATTTTGCGACATAACGCTCGGAGGCGCAGATTAAGTGCGGTGCCCTCCAAATAAGCTCGTCAACGCAAACAGCCCCGCCGCCACGCAGACGATGGTGGGACCTGTAGGGGTGTCGAACTGGTAGGCCAGCCACAACCCGCCAAGTGCCGAGGCCGCGCCGATTAATGCGGCGATTGCAGCCATGCGTTCTGGCGTTCGGGCCAACGGGCGCGCGGCGGCGGCGGGGATGATCAGCAAGGCGGCGATGAGCAACACGCCAACCACCTTGATTGCCACCGCCACCACCAGTGCCAGCGCGATTGTTAGGGCCAGTTGCTCGCGCTTGGGATCAATGCCGCTGGCGTGGGCCAGATCAGGACTAACGGTCGCGGTCAGCAGCCGTTGCCAGCGCCAGCCCACAAGGCCCAATACCAGCAGCGCGCCGCCCCAGATCACGGCTAAATCGACACGGCCCACGGCCAAGATATCACCAAACAGATAGGCCATCAGATCAATTCGCACGCCCTCTAGGAAGGACACCGCCACCAGCCCGAACGCCAGCGCGGAATGGGCCATGACACCTAGAAGTGTGTCCATCGCATAGCCGCGCCCGCTTAGCATAGAGACCATCGTGGCCATCCCCAAGGCCACCACCAACACGCCCGCAAAAATCGACATGTTGAAACTCAGCGCCAATGCCACCCCAAGGATCGAGGCATGGGCCGTCGCATCGCCGAAGTAAGCCATGCGCCGCCACACCACGAAGCAGCCCAGCGGGGCGGCGGCTAGGGCAACGCCTAGGCCAGCGAGGGCCGCGCGGATCAGAAAACTATCGAGCATTATTGGCCTGCCTCATGTGTGTGGTCATGGTCGCAACTGTCACCATGCGTGTGGTCATGATCATGGCGATAAAGCGCCAATGCGCCCCCCGTGCCAGAGCCAAATAACGCGCGGTATTCTGGGGCCGAGGCCACCACGTCGGGCTTGCCCTCGCAGCACACATGCCCGTTGAGGCAAATCACCCGGTCAGAGGCGCTCATCACGACGTGCAACTCGTGGCTGATCATCAAAACCGCACAACCAAGGTCCGCGCGGACCTTCTCAATGCGGCGATAGAAGGCAGCCGACCCCGGTTGATCGAGCCCCTGAGTGGCCTCGTCCAGCAGCAGTAATTGCGGGTTATGCAACAGTGCGCGGGCCAGAAGTACGCGTTGAAACTGCCCCCCCGACAAGCGCGACATTTGCCGCGCCCCAAGGTCAGCCACACCGGCTTGGGCTAGGGCCGCATCAGACTCGGAGGCAGAAACCGGCAGGGGAAGGCCCAAAAAGCGGGTGACGGTGATCGGCAGGGTTGGGTCGATATGAAGCTTTTGGGGAACATAGCCAATGCGCAAACCGGGCGCGCGATCGATCTTGCCCTCGGACGGCGACAGCGCGCCGATCACTGCACGTAGGAGCGAGGATTTACCCGACCCGTTCGGCCCCACAATGGTCACGATTTCTCCGGCCGCGATGCTCAGGTTCACACGGTCCAGCACCTTATGCTCTCCGTAACGCACGCTAACACCTTGAATATCAATCAGCGCGCTCATGTCTGCGCACTTTGGCAATTGGGGCAAATGCCTTCGGCCTCCAGCACGGTGCGCTCGATGGTGAAACCCGTATCTTTAGCGGCCTTGGCAAGCCGCCCACCCGCAGGTTCTGTCACACTTTCGGCCACGGCGTCACAGGTGCGGCATATCAAAAACGCAGGCGCATGATCTTCGCCGGGCTGGGCGCAGGCAATGAACGCATTCAGGCGCTCAATCTTATGGGCAAAGCCGTGTTTCACCAAAAAATCCAGCGCGCGATAGGCCACAGGAGGTTGCGAACCCAACCCCTCCTCGCGCAGTGAATCAAGGATTTCATAAGCCCCGACCGCGCGATGCTGCGCCAACAACAATTCCAACACCCGTTTGCGCACGGGGGTAAAGTGCAACCCGGCTTTCGCGCAGGTTTTAGCCACTGATGTGACCCCGCTGGCGATGCATATTGCGTGGTCGTGGCGCTTAAATCCGAGCGGGTCCATGGGGGCTCCTGAAAAGAATGGTTGATATGTTATGCTATAACACTTACTGATCTTCAATATGTTATACAATCACATGAGAACGCCATGCTTCGTCCCATCCTATTAACCACCTTTTTGACCCTAACCTGCGCAGCCAAAGCCGATGTGCCGCGCGTCGTCACCGACATTGCGCCGATCCATTCGCTGGCCGCACAAGTGATGGGTGATTTGGGCACGCCGACATTACTGATCGACGCCGGAGCCTCGCCACACAGCTTCGCGTTGCGCCCGTCACAAGCCGCAGCGCTGGAGCAAGCGCAGACCGTGTTCTGGGTCGGCGAAGGCTTGACCCCATGGCTGGCCGCGGTGCTGGATCGCCTTGCTAAACACGCCTCCCCGACCGAACTTCTGGACGTCTCCGGCACACATTTATTGCCACTCCGAGATGACGATGATTTCGCGACTGATGACCACGGCCACGACGAGGGTCACGATGAGGGGGCGCATGACGACCATGACCACCATGGTGATTTTGATCCGCATGCCTGGCTCGACCCTGAAAACGGCAAAGTTTGGCTTTCGGCCATTGCTGCACGGTTAGAGCAGTTGGACCCGGAGCACGGCCCCATATACCAAGAGAATGCGCGCAAGGCTTTGGGTCGGCTAGATCAGTTAACGGCCCAAATTGAGGCAACATTCGCCTCGGACACCCCCCCTTCGTTCGTTGTTTTCCACGATGCCTACCACTACTTCGAGGCCCGATTCGACGTTGAAGCAGCCACGACGATTGCCCTGAGCGACGCGACGCCCCCCGGCCCGGCCCGTGTTGAGAAGGTACAAAATCTGATCCGCGAGAAAGGTATCAACTGCGCGTTCTCCGAGCCCCAGTTCTCGCAAGCTTTAGTCGCCACGGTTCTTGAGGGAACCGACGCAAAATCGGCCACTCTCGACCCCCTCGGAGCCGAACTCGCACCCGGCTCCGGGTTGTACGAGGCGTTGTTGACCTCTATGGCAACAGCTATTTCGGGGTGTTGATCAGGCCGACGAGACCACAATTTAGCTTTAACGCACCAATCAACTGATAAGTTACGAACGAAATGAAAAGAGGGGAAATGGCCATGTCATCGCAAAACGAAATTTTTCAGACATCCCGGACGTGTCGGTCAAGGGAAGTAGAAAAGTCGCTATCAAAAGCATAAAAATGAACACAAACATCCCAACTACACCACTCACACGCGCAGAAGCATCGCTCGGTGGGACCCAATATTTCAAACGCTGGGTTGATAACAACGTGACAAAACTGAAGTGGTCCGGCAAAATTGGACTGCGTGCTAAGATGTATCCAGCCATGAAGACAGGATACACAAATGACGAAAAGACGTAGTTTTTCAGACAAGTTTAAGGCTACAGTTGCGCTTGAGGCACTTCGTGAAGATCGCACAGCGCAAGAGATAGCAGCCAAACACAAGGCCCGTCCGACGTAGGTGACTACGTGGAAAAGGCAGGCGATCGATGGGCTGACGGACGTGGTTTCTAACAAAGCCAGACGAGTTGAGGACAATGAAGCCGAAGCCAAAGAGCTTCACGCCAAGGTTCGGAAGCTGGCGGTTAAAAACGATTTTTGTCATAAGGGCTAAAGCGATAAGCCCATCTGACGCAAGACCCTGAACAATCGGAACAGCACCGATCTGAGCCTGACCAAGCAGTGTCAGTTGCTCAAGATCAGCCGGTCGCCCCTGTATTACGTGCCGGTTGGCGTGAATGCGGAGTCATTGAAGCGGATGAATGAGATTGATCGTGTGTTCACGAAATACCCGTTCTTCGGCAGCCGACAGATCGCAGCCTACCTGCCGAGAAACGGGTTCCATGCTGGCCGTCACCGTGTGCGTCGACTGATGGGTATCATGGAGCAGCAGGCCACCTACAAAGGGCCAAACACCAGCAAGAAGCACCCACAACACCGGATTGCCCCCTACCTGCTGAGAAAGCCACCAATCACGCGCCCGAACCATGTTTGGTGCAGTGATATCACCTACATCCCGGTGCGGCGCGGCTTTCTCCATCTGGTCGCGATCAAGGATTGGACCACACGCAAGGTACTGGCATGGAGGCTGTCAAATACGGCACCCCAGACATCATGAATACAGACCAAGGATCACAGTTCACTGGTGCGGCGTGGAACTCCACTTTGACCGAAGCTGATGTCAAAACTTCAATGGACGGCAGGAGGCGCCATCTCGACAACATCTTCATCGAACGGTTGTGGCGATCACTGAAACAGGAGGCCGTCTACCTGCATGAATTGCAAGATGGGCTCCAAGCCAAACGCGTGATCAAAGACTGGATCAAGTTCTACAACACTGAGCGACCACACACCGCTCTCGACAAACGATCCCCAACGACGCATTCTTCAACACAGAACGAACCCAAAGGGCGGCATGAAACCAACCCGGTTACATCTTAGATAAGCCAAAAACCTGTCCTAAATAATGGGGCCACTTCAGCGCGGCACGTCAACGCAGGCAAAACTTTTATGATCGAAAATCTCGCGGTGCTGTTTGCGTCGGGTGACATCAAATTCGCTCATGATTTGCCCCTACGTCAGGAAATAGAAGAAGACCAAGCCTCGTTCACTCTGACAACCACAGCAGCCCAAAACCAGATCATCACCCAGTCGCGGTCATCCGCTGGCCACGGCGATCTTGGCATTGCTCTCATCGTCGGTACGTTCGCATCACAATATCTAAAACCTAGAAAAATCCTTGTCAGCCAACTGCGTGGTTGGGCGTAAGAGCCGCAGTAGAACGGGGGTTGCTACGAAGCTGTTGATAAACCTTGCAAACGTTGTTCGAGCATACGTCGGCAACCCGTTGACGATTTTTGTGTGAACTACGAAACCAAGTATCGGAACGCCATCAAGGCAGCACGTTTGGAGCAAGAAAGTTAAATACCGACGGGTCGCGATCCTTTGCATCGTGCCTGATGCCCAATTGCAAGCCGGTCATACCGAACGCCATTGATAAACGCTCAAACCCCTATAGTTCGTTGTATTAATTAAGAAAAAATGGCGCCTCCACACGGGCTCGAACCGCGGACCTACTGATTATAAATCAGACGATCGGCTGTTGAACGCACTACCTCTACCACGCTGGATATACTTGATCTCACACACTCCATTTCTGTCAGCTAGGTAGTATCTAGCTACGTTTCCAGCTTAAGTTTAGAAACTAGTGCCTCATACGGTGTAAAGCTAACCTCCTATAGATGTTTAAGAGCCAAAGTTGCAGGTTAGATGTCAAAAACTGGCAAGTCGGCGTCAAAAAGTATCACGTTACATGCACTCCCCACCAACAGAGGGCCCGTTGGTGGTCATTTAACCTGTGTCGAGAGGTCAAAAACGCCCCTCAATGGCCAAGTTATGCCGTGTTAAACACAAACAGCCACCTTCACACTAGCCGCATTTAGAATGCCCACATGACCCACATGTCATACAGCCCTCAATCATGCGCAGGCCATACTGCCCACAGCTTGGGCAGGCGGCACCACGATTGTCGCCTAAATTGACCACTTCCGCCTGCGGGTCGCTTTTCAACCCCATCCCTTCACCCGCGATAAACCCCGTGGCGATCATATGTTTCTCGATCACGCCGCCAAATGCCGCCAGAATGGAGGGGATGTATTTGCCCTGCATCCACGCCCCGCCACGCGGATCGAACACCGCCTTCAATTCCTCAACCACAAAGGACACATCGCCGCCACGCCGGAACACTGCCGAAATCATCCGGGTCAATGCGACAGTCCAGGCAAAATGCTCCATGTTTTTAGAGTTGATGAACACCTCAAACGGGCGTCTGTGGCCATTCATAACAATGTCATTAATGGTAATGTAGATGGCGTGCTCGCTATCGGGCCATTTGACTTTATAGGTCTGGCCTTCCAGCTCATTGGGACGATCCAGAGGCTCTGCCATGTAGATAACATCACCCTCTGAGGATGTTTGCGGGGTTTCGGATGGGGAGGTGTCGGCGCTCTCGGACACGGACAACACCGAACCCGTTACCGCGTTGGGGCGATAGGTTGTGCAGCCTTTACAGCCCGTATCCCACGCCGCCATATAGACTTCTTTGAAGTCGTCAAAGCTGATATCTTCAGGGCAGTTAATGGTCTTCGATATCGACGAATCCACCCATTTTTGTGCCGCCGCTTGCATGCGCACATGCTCCAGCGGGGCCAATGTTTGCGCATTCACAAAATAGTCTGGCAGCTCTTTATCACCAAACTTATCGCGCCACATTTGCACGGCGTAATCTATGACCTCTTCTTCCGTCCGAGAGCCGTCTTTTTGCAAAACTTTGCGCGTATAAGCATAAGCAAATACCGGCTCGATCCCCGAGGATACATTGCCTGCATAAAGCGAAATCGTCCCCGTTGGCGCGATCGAGGTTAGCAACGCATTGCGAATGCCATGCTCACGAATGGCCTCGCGCACGTCCTCGCCCATCGCTTGCATCGCACCACTGGCCAGATAGGCCTCTGCGTCAAACAGCGGAAACGCGCCCTTCTCCTTGGCCAAATCCACCGAGGCCAGATATGCGGCGCGCGCAATCGCGTGCAACCAGCGCTCCGTCAGACGCGCCGCGCCCTCAGTGCCATATTGCGCCCCGACCATCAGCAAGGCATCCGCCAAGCCCGTTACACCCAAGCCGATCCGCCGCTTTGCCGCCGCCTCACGCGCTTGCGCCTCTAGTGGAAATTTCGACGCATCCACCACATTATCCATCATGCGCACAGCCACGCGCACCAATTGATCCAACTTCTCCTCATTCAGATCAGCACCCTCAGCAAACGGGTCAGCCACCAAACGCGCCAGATTAATCGAGCCCAGCAAACACGCCCCATAGGGCGGCAAAGGCTGCTCGCCACACGGGTTTGTCGCCGCAATTTGCTCTACATAAGATAGGTTGTTGGCGGCATTGATCCGGTCAATGAAAATCACCCCCGGCTCGGCATATTCAAAGGTGCCGTGCATAATCGCGTTCCACAAATCCAGCGCCTGCACCGTCTTGTAAACCTTGCCGTCAAATACCAAATCCCACGGCCCATCAGCCTTCACGGCCTCCATAAACGGGTCTGTAATCAGCACCGAAAGGTTGAACATCCGCAAGCGTGCCGCATCTTGTTTAGCGGCAATAAATGCCTCCACATCGGGGTGATCACAGCGCATCGTAGCCATCATCGCGCCCCTGCGCGACCCCGCCGACATGATCGTGCGACACATCGCATCCCACACATCCATGAACGATAGCGGCCCAGAAGCATCTGCCGCCACCCCCTTCACATCCGCACCTTTGGGGCGAATGGTCGAGAAATCATAACCGATGCCGCCGCCTTGCTGCATCGTCAGCGCGGCCTCTTTCAACATCTCGAAAATACCGCCCATATCGTCAGGGATCGTGCCCATGACAAAGCAGTTGAACAACGTCACCGAGCGCCCAGTGCCAGCCCCTGCAATGATGCGTCCCGCTGGCAGGTATTTGAAGTCCGATAAGGCCTCAAAGAACACCTCTTCCCACTTGGCAGGATCCGTCTCGACCTTGGCCAAATCATGCGCAATGCGCCGCCAAGTATCTTGCACATCACCGTCAATAGGCGTGCCATCGGCCGCCTTAAAGCGGTACTTCATATCCCAGATTTGCTCGGCAATTGGGGCGGCGAAAGAAGTCATGACGATAGGTCCTCGGCAGGGAATCGGATTGCAGTTGGCATTTGGAGGGTTACTATATGTAGCACAGCGGGGATCAAATGGCATTCATCAACTTAATCAAATTAAGCGTCGGCACAGAAACGGTCGAAGGCTTGCAAGATTGGCAAGACAGCATTCGCCCCACCCTGCCCGGCGGCCTGCCCCGCCATGTGACCCGCATGTGGCCCAAACGCGAGGCCGAATTACTAAACGGTGGTTCAATTTATTGGGTCATCAAAGGCGTAATCCAAGCCCGCCAAAAGCTGTTGCGACTGGACGAGGTTACCCGCGACGACGGCATCCGGCGCTGCGCATTGGTGTTGGAGCCAGAGCTGATCCGCACTACATCCGTATTGAAAAGACCATTTCAAGGGTGGCGGTATCTTAAGCCCGAGGACGCCCCGCCAGACCTGACGGCACACCGTGTCAACGACGATGCGCTGCCGCCTGAACTGTCCGCCGCCCTAGCTGATATCGGGATTTTCTAAGCCCAAAATCCTCATCAGTCCCGACAGATCACGCCCGGTCCAATCAGCGGTCTTGCTGGCAAAAAGGCTGGCTTGCGAGGCCAGTAGCGGCCCATCAGACAACATGCGCAAATGGTTGGCCTGCAACGTGGCTCCGGTTGATGTAATGTCGGCCACGGCCTCCGCCGTTAGGTTCGCAACAGTGCCTTCCGTGGCGCCTTGGCTATCGACCAGTTGATAATCAGCCACGCCATGCTTTTGCAGGTATTCACTCACAAGCCTATGATATTTAGTCGCAACTCGCATCCGAAACCCGTGCTTGGCACGAAATGCCGCCGCTGCCGCATCCAGATCATCAACCGTTTGCACGTCAGCCCAGAAGTTTGGCACCGCAATAATTAAATCCGCATGGCCAAAGCCCATTTCCACAACGCTAACCACTTCTTCGCGCCATAGCGGCATCTTTTCGCGCACCATATCGGTACCAGTCACACCCAAATGAATGCGCCCCGCCGCCAGCTCGCGCGGAATTTCACCCGCCGAAAGCAGCACCAAAGACACGCCACCCACACCTGACACCTCGCCCGCATATTCGCGTTCTGATCCAGTGCGCGCCAAGGTCACGCCACGCGCGGCGAACCAGCTAAACGTGTCATCCATCAAGCGCCCTTTAGAGGGGATACCAAGTTTAATCATCGGTACATCTCCACCAATTGCGGGCGGATCACGCCACCCACGGCCGGAATTTCGCGCCCCTGCCCCAGCACCCGCGTCAGCGCATCGTAGCGCCCGCCAGTTGCTACAGGAATATCGTCATAGCCGTGAAATCCAAAAACGAACCCATCATAATATTCCATTGTCGTGCGTCCGTAGCCACTGGTGAAAATCAGGTTAGCAGTATCGACGCCACGTTTTTCAAGCGCCACCAGCCGCGCTTCAAGCCTATCTAATGCCGGGCTGATCGCCGAGAAATCCTTAGCAATATCGCGGAGCTGCTCTAACGCTTTTGGCAAAGTATCAGCCACCGACAAAATCGCATGCAACGCCTCGGTCTCGCGCAGCTCTAGCGGCGCTGTTTTGCCATCTTCACACAAGGCCTCAAGGCGCGCTTGAACTTCACCTTGTGAACGCAGTCCAATTTGCGGCGCATCCATATCGAAATCTGGCACATTTCGCGTAACTGGCGCGCTGAACCGCTTCAACAAAGCCCGAAACCGAACTGGTCGCCAGATATGGCGCAGCAGTGCTTTACGTCGCCGATCTGACGTTGAAAGCCCTGCAACCGCAGCCATTAAAATACCGATATCCCCGGTCACTGCGCGTAAAGGCAATCCCTTCAACGCACTGGCAAACAACGCAAAAACTTCGGCATCAGCCCCGACAGGATCGCTGCGATCAAACACCTCATAGCCGACTTGCACATATTCCGAAGGTCGCTCGGTCCCGGCCTCTTGCTTGCGAAAAACCAAACCCTGATAGGTATATCGCGCAGGCTCCGCCCCGATTTCCATATGCTGCTGAACCACAGGCACCGTAAAGTCAGGGCGCAACATTTGCTCGCCCAAAACTGGGTCCGACGTCACATAAGCGCGCGCCCGGATATCCTCGCCATACAGATCCAAAAGCGTGTCCGCAGGTTGCAAAATCGGCGTCTCAACACTGAGCGCCCCCGCCTCGCGAAACATCTTAGACAGCCGGTTTGCTTCATCATGAACTCGATCCATATCAGGCCAGCATTTCCTTGATCTGAGCAACCAAATCTGCGCGCGAAACCTCACGCTGGGCAGGTTGCCCTTTCCATTCCTCCAGTGTCGCCGTTTGCGCAATCTGCGCCCCCAGCACCAGATCTTTGACCTGCACAACACCGCGCGCGGCCTCATCAGAACCCTCGATAATAGCCAGCGGAGAATTCCGCTTATCAGCGTATTTCAACTGATTGCCAAAATTCTTCGGATTGCCCAGATAAACCTCGGCGCGGATGCCTGCGTTGCGCAGCTCTGCCACCATACTTTGATACTGCGCCATACGGTCGCGATCCATCACCGTCACAATCACCGGACCAACAACTTCCTTGCTCATGCGCCCCTTGGCATGCAGCGCAGCCAGCAGGCGATCAACCCCAATCGAGACCCCGGTTGCAGGCACTTGTTGCCCCGTGAACCGCTTGACCAGATCGTCATAACGCCCGCCCCCCGCAACCGATCCAAATTGGCGCGGACGGCCTTTCTCGTCGTTAATTTCAAAGGTTAATTCCGCCTCGTAGACTGGCCCAGTATAGTAGCCAAGCCCGCGTACAACGCTTGGATCAATCTCGATACGACCTGAATTATATCCCTGCGCGGCCATCAATTCCGCAATTGTTTCAAGCTCTTGCACGCCCGTGATGCCAGTCTCAGACCCCGACACCAACTCATGTAGCCGCGCCACAGTCGCGCCGCCGCTCTCGCGCTTGGCTTGCATGAAGCCCATGACAATCTCGGCTTGCTCACCTGACAAACCGGCGCCCTTGGTGAAGTCACCGCTGCCATCTTCGCGCCCCGCGCCCAACAATGCGCGCACGCCGTCAGGCCCTAAACGATCCAACTTATCAATGGCACGCAACACGATGCCACGCTCCGTCACAAACTTATCGGGATCAGACGAGTCTAACACGCCCGCCACTTCCATCACACCATTCAAAACCTTGCGGTTATTCACCCGCACAATGTAGTCGCCGCGCGGAATGCCCACAGCTTCCAACGTGTCCGATAACATCGCGCAAATCTCTGCATCTGCAGCAACAGAAGACGCGCCGACAGTATCCGCATCGCACTGATAAAACTGGCGAAAGCGCCCCGGTCCAGGTTTTTCATTGCGCCAAACTGGCCCCATCGCATAGCGGCGATAAGGCGTCGGCAAATCATTGCGGAACTGCGCATAAACTCGCGCCAAAGGCGCCGTCAAATCATAGCGCAGCGCCAACCAATCCGCGTCCTCATCCTCTTGCCACGCGAACACACCCTCGTTGGGGCGATCCACATCTGGCAAAAATTTTCCCAAAGCCTCAACGGTCTCTACCGCACTGCTTTCCAGCGCCTCAAACCCATAAAGCTGATAGACCTGCGATATCTGATCCAGCATCTCTTTTCGCTGCGTTACCTCTGCACCAAAATAATCGCGAAACCCTTTTGGGGTGGCCGCTTTAGGGCGGGGCTGCTTCTTGACTTTGGCCATGGCGCTCGGTCCTGCTTGTGTTGTTTGGCCCAGCCTTTACCCCGCAGCCCTTGCGGGGGCAAGCAAAGCGCCATATTTGCAGGTGTGAAACCGGAGGCCAACATGACCAATACCACCAATCTGGAAGAAAAAATCGCCCACCTCACCCGCACGATCGAGGATGTTTCCGATATTGTCGCACGCCAAGAAGATGAAATAGCCACCCTAACGCGCCGCGTAGAAATGCTGATGCAACGCTCCGCCGAGGCAGAACTAGACGTAGGCGGCACTGCTGTTATGGCAGATCAACGCCCCCCTCATTGGTAGGCCATTAGAAGGTAAGGCGCGCCCCGCCTAACACGAATAGAAACGGGGCGCTTTAGTCTTCTTCGATCTACGGCCATCGGCTCGGCAGCCTGTACCGCGTGAGCAAATAAACACTTAAACCTTTCTTTGTTCTTAAAAATACGGGCTGCACTCCAATAAAATCACGAAGCGCCGATTCCGTATTTGAGAGAACAAAGAAGCTAGACTTCTTCCACCATCAACACACCACTGAGCGATTTGATAGCGCCTTTCACCTGCGGGTTCACCGCAAACTTAGTGCCCAACTCAACTTCAACCTCGCCCGGCAAATCCGGTGACATCAGGCACAAAGACACCGGACCACGCGCGCGGATTTTCGGGTCTTGCCCAGAGCGCTCCAACACCGATGCGATAGCCTCAATCGCGCTGTCATCTTCCACGAATATTTTTAGGCCCAGCGATCCCGCATCCGCCACCGCGCCATCAACAGGCTGCGCGCCGCGACAAAGCAATTTCAGCTGCTCAGACTCCAATGTGGCCTCGACAGTCAACACCACATTGGCCCCCGTGACCATATGATCGCCAGATTTCTCCAACGTATCCGAGAATACTGTAACCTCAAATTGCCCTGTAGGATCAGATCCTTGCACAAAAGCAAACCGATTACCGCGCGCCGATTTTCGGTCTTGCCGCCCGGCAATATTGGCCGCCAGTTTGGCCACAAACGGCCCACCTTGGGCGCGCAATTCGATCTCGGTAAGTGTCATCACGCCTTTGCGTTTCAGCGATAGCATGTAGTCATCCAACGGGTGGCCGGACAGATAGAACCCAACCGCCTTGAACTCCTCCATCAGGCGCTCGGCCGGTAGCCAATCATCTACTGGCGATAGGCGTGGCTCGGGCAAATCATCGCCCGCTTCGCCAAATAGAGACACCTGATTAGAGTTGCGCTGCTCGTGGATCGCCGCCGAATAGGCCACCAATCCATCCAGCGAGCTTAGCACGCGGTGGCGGTTGCCATCCAACTGATCAAACGCGCCAGAGCGTGCCAACATCTCTAGGGGCCGCTTGCCGACACGCTTCAAATCAACGCGGCGCGCCACGTCAAATAACGTGGTAAACGGCGTGCCGTCGCGCCCATCTGTGACCAGCTTCATCGCCTCAACGCCGACGTTTTTCAGCCCGCCCAGCGCATAGACCACGCGGCCCTCATGCACGCTGAACGTCGCATCAGAGCGGTTCACGCAAGGCGGCACCACCTCGATCTCCATGCGCTTGGTGATCTCTTCAAAATACGTCGCCAGCTTATCGGTTAGATGCAAATCGCAGTTCATGACGCCGGCCATAAACTCTACCGGATGGTTCGCTTTCAGCCATGCCGTTTGGTAGCTGACCACCGCATAGGCCGCCGCGTGCGATTTGTTGAAGCCGTAATTGGCAAACTTTTCCAACAAATCGAAAACTTCGCGCGCTTTCTTCGCATCAACGCCATTCTCCTTAGCGCCTTTCTCGAATTTAGGCCGCTCGGCATCCATCGCCTCTTTGATCTTTTTACCCATGGCACGGCGCAGCAAATCAGCGCCCCCAAGCGAGTATCCCGCCATAACTTGCGCGATCTGCATCACCTGTTCTTGGTAGACGATAATGCCCTGCGTCTCGGCCAAAATGTGGTCAATCGACGGGTGAACAGATTCCAAATCTTTCAGCCCGTTCTTCACCTCGCAATAGGTCGGGATATTTTCCATCGGGCCGGGGCGATACAGCGCCACCAGCGCCACAATATCCTCGATGCATGTCGGCTTCATGCGCCGCAGCGCATCCATCATTCCCGAGCTTTCCACCTGAAATACCGCAACCGTTTTAGCCGCGGCATACAGCTCGTAGCTTTTGACGTCATCAAGCGGGATCGCCCCGATATCATTGACCGAGCCCTCGGGCGGCTCGAACAATGTCTCACCCGCAGCATCAACATGCAGCGCCCGTCCGGTGCCTTTAATCAAATCAACCGCATTTTGAATAACCGTCAAGGTTTTCAGGCCCAAAAAGTCAAACTTCACCAGACCGGCTTGCTCCACCCATTTCATGTTGAACTGGGTCGCAGGCATGTCCGATCGTGGATCTTGATACAGTGGCACCAACTCATCAATCGGGCGGTCGCCAATCACCACACCCGCCGCGTGGGTCGAGGCATTGCGCAAGAGCCCCTCAACTTGTTGACCATAATCCAGCAGCCGCGCCACGACCTCCTCGTTCTTGGCCTCTTCACGCAGCTTCGGCTCGTCGGCCAAAGCTTTCTCGATAGAAACCGGCTTCACGCCCTCGACCGGGATCATCTTCGACAGACGGTCCACTTGCCCATATGGCATCTGCAAAACTCGACCGATATCGCGCACAGCAGCCTTGGACAGCAGCGCACCAAAGGTGATGATTTGCCCCACCTTATCGCGACCGTATTTATCTTGCACATAGCGGATCACCTCTTCGCGGCGCTCCATGCAAAAGTCGATATCAAAGTCGGGCATGGAGACCCGCTCAGGGTTCAAGAACCGCTCAAACAGCAACGAATATCGCAACGGGTCCAAATCCGTCACCGTCAGCGCATAGGCCACCAAAGACCCCGCCCCCGAGCCACGACCCGGCCCTACAGGAATGCCCTGATCTTTGGCCCATTTGATAAAATCCGCCACGATCAAGAAGTAACCGGGGAAGCCCATGCCCTCGATGATATCTAGCTCGAATTCCAGCCGCGCCTCGTAATCTTCAACCGAGACCGCGTGCGGGATCACCTCCAAGCGCCGCTTTAACCCCTCAGCCGCTTGGCGGCGCAACTCGACCACCTCATCATCGGCAAATTTCGGCAAAATCGGATCGCGCTTATAGACTTTGAACGCGCAGCGCTGCGCAATTTCAATCGTGTTTTCCAACGCTTCTGGCAGGTCGGCAAACAGCGTGGCCATCTCTTGTGGCGACTTAAAGTAATGCTGCGGCGTTAAGCGACGACGCCCCTCTTGCTGGTCAACATAGGCCCCCTCCGCGATGCAAATCAGCGCATCATGCGCCTCGTACATTGCGGGTTTAGGGAAATAGACATCATTGGTCGCCACCAGCGGCAGCCCCATAGAATAGGCCATCTCAATATGACCACGCTCGGATTTTTTCTCTGCCTCAGGCAGGCCGCCATCAATCGGATGGCGTTGCAATTCTACATATAAGCGGCGCGGGAACACCTCCGCCAGTTGCTGCATCAACCCTTCGGCTTTTGGCCGCTGACCTGCGCGCAACAACCGCCCGATGGGGCCATCCGGGCCACCACTCAGACAAATCAGCCCGTCACTATATTTGCGCAAATCCTCGACCGAGACCTGCGGAACCTCCCCGTTCGCTTCGATATAAAGGCACGAGTTCAGCTTCATCAGGTGCAGATACCCCTGCTCGTTTTGAGCCAGCAGGACGATGGGGGCCGGACCGCGCGCCCGCTCGCCCGGGGCGGCTTTCTCAAAAGTCAGATCAACCTGGCAGCCAATGATCGGCTGAACACCCGCATCAAATGCGTATTCCGAAAATTCCAGCGCGGCGAACATATTATTGGTGTCGGTCAACGCCACCGCTGGCATGCCCATATCAATGCACTTGCCGGGCAGCTTTTTCAGCCGCATAGCGCCTTCCAGTAATGAATACTCGGAATGCGTGCGAAGGTGAATGAATCGGGGTTGGCTGCTCATGGGGGCAGTCTACGGTGCATGAGCAGCCAGCGAAAGATGCCGTTTGGGGATTCGCTTGTGCTAAACCGCAACATTTGATAGTTAGCTCCATGCCTAACCATTCCCTCGATACTTTGTTCTCAGCCCTTGCCGATCCGACCCGTCGCGCGGTGATTGAATGCCTTGCGCATGGCCCTGCACCCGTCAGTGAATTGGCCGCGCCGCATGACATGGCATTACCCTCTTTTCTTCAACATATCAAAGTGATGGAGGCAGGCGGCGTCGTTGCAACACGCAAGGAAGGCCGCGTGCGTATGTGCTGGTTGGAGCCCAATGCGCTGATCCCATTGCAAGGCTGGCTAGAATGGCAAAGGCGGGTCTCCGAGACAGACGTCTAAGCGGCGCTAAATTGAAAAGCTTGCCAAATGCGCGCGCGTGCGCTTTGCTATGCGTCAGGCAATCCCGTGGGTCTTCTACGTCGCATCGAAGGCACGCATATCGGGACACCCATCGGTAACGCGGCAGGATACTATCCATATGTTAACGTTTCTTCTAAACGGAGAGACCGTGGAAGCCGAGGTTGGAGCCACCGAAACCCTGCTCGATTTTCTACGCGAACGACAAGGCCTCACAGGCACCAAAGAAGGGTGCAACGAGGGCGATTGCGGCGCGTGCTCTGTCATCGTCACCGGTGATGACGGCGTGGCGCGCGCGATGAATTCATGCATTTTGTTCATGGGCCAATTGTCCGGGCGCGCCGTGCGCACCGTCGAAGGTGTCAGCGGCCCCGATGGCACGCTGCATCCCGTCCAAAGCGCCATGGTTGATCTGCACGGCTCGCAATGCGGGTTTTGCACGCCGGGCTTCATCACCACCATGGCCGCGGCGCATAAAAATGGCGCCACCGACCACGAGACCCAATTGGCAGGCAACCTGTGTCGCTGCACCGGCTACGCGCCGATCATTCGCGCGGCACAAGCTGCGGAAAACTCTGACGTGCCCGACTGGATGAGCGAAGCATCCGTGGCCTCAACCCCACCCTACCCGATGCCTCAAAGCTCCGACGCTTTGGCCGCGTGGTACAAGGCCAATCCTAACGGCACGCTTATTGCTGGCGGCACCGATATTGGCCTTTGGGTCACCAAACGCCTGATGAGCCTCGATAATATCGCCTTCCTTGGCCGCTGCACCGATCTGCAACAAATCACGTCCACCGATGCTGGCCTGCGCATCGGGGCCGCATGCTCTATCACCCAAGTGCTGAATGCTGTGCGCGTCAGCTACCCCTCGCTCGCTGAAATGCTGCGCCGCTTTGGCTCCACCCAAGTGCGCAATGCCGCCACCATTGGCGGCAATATCGCCAATGGCTCGCCTATCGGGGATGGCCCGCCCGCGCTTATTGCTTTGGGGGCTATTTTGCACCTGCGTTGCGGCGATACCCGGCGCGACATTCCGCTAGAGGATTACTTCATCTCTTACGGCAAACAAGACCGCGCCCTCGGTGAATTTGTCGAGGCAGTGACCATCCCCAACCAGCAAGACAGCCTCAGATGCTACAAGCTCTCTAAACGCTTTGACCAAGATATCTCAGCACTTTGTGGCTGCTTCAATATCGTCGTCGAAGGCGGCTCTATCACCAGTGCGCGCGTAGCCTTTGGCGGCATGGCAGCCACCCCACAACGTGCCAGCGCCGTCGAGGCCGCCCTGATCGGCAATGCTTGGAGCGAAGACAATATCGAGGCCGCCCTGCCCGCATTCGAGGCAGATTACACCCCCATGAGCGACATGCGCGCCTCCTCCCAATACCGCCTGCAAGCGGCGAAAAACATGTTGCGCCGCGCCTATGTGGACAGTCTCGGCATCGCCACATCCGTGTTGGAGGTCAACCCATGAGCGTTGGCACGAATACCGCCCATGACGCAGGCAAACTGCACGTTAGCGGCACCGCGCGCTACACCGATGACATCCCAACACCGCGCGACACGTTGCATCTGGCGTTTGGGCTTAGCACCGTTGCGCGCGCTACGATCACCAAAATTAACCTTAACGCAGTGCGCAAAGCCCCCGGCGTAATCGACGTCCTGCTGGCCGAAGACCTCCCCTTCGAGAACGATGTAGGCCCCGCCATCCATGACGAGCCGTTGCTGGCCACAGGCAGCGTTCACTTCCTTGGCCAGCCGATATTTCTCGTCGTCGCCACCTCGCATCTTGCCGCGCGCAAGGCCGCGAAACTTGGCAAAATCAGCTATGACGAGCAAACCCCGATCCTCACCATAGATGCCGCCCTTGCCGCCAATTCCCGATTTGAAGATGGCCCGCGCATCTATGCCAAAGGCGACGCGGACACCGCGCTCTCTACTGCCAAAAATCGCCTACAGGGCAGCATGGAAATCGGCGGCCAAGAGCATTTCTATCTTGAAGGTCACGTCGCTTTAGCCATGCCGCAAGAAGGCGGCGATATGGTTATCCACGCCTCCTCGCAGCACCCGACAGAAATCCAGCACAAAGTGGCCGAGGCCCTTGGTCGCCCAATGAATGCCGTGCGTGTCGAGGTGCGCCGTATGGGCGGCGCGTTTGGCGGTAAAGAAAGCCAAGGCAACGCGCTTTGCATTGCGTGCGCAATCACAGCCTCAAAGCATAATAAGCCCGCCAAAATGCGCTATGACCGTGATGATGACATGATTATCACTGGTAAACGCCACGAATTTCGCATCGACTATGATGTGGGCTTTGACGATAGCGGCCACATTACCGGCATTGATTTCACCCAATATGCGCGCTGCGGCTGGTCGCAAGATTTATCCCTGCCCGTGGCAGATCGCGCCATGCTGCACGCCGATAACACCTATAATCTGGACCATGTGCGCATCACCTCGCACCGCCTCAAAACCAACACCCAAAGCAACACCGCCTTTCGCGGCTTTGGTGGCCCACAAGGCATCGTTGGCATCGAGCGCGCAATCGAGCACATTGCCCACCACCTAAACCTAGACCCGTTGCAAGTGCAGCGCGCAAACTATTACGCGCCCCATGATCCCAAAGCCCCGCAAACCACCCCCTACGGCATGCAGGTCACGGACTCGATCATCAACGAATTGGTCGATCAGCTAGAAACCTCGTCAGACTACCAAAACCGCCGCATAGCCATTGCTGCTTGGAATGACCGCAACCCGGTCCTTAAACGCGGCATCGCTATAACCCCGTTGAAATTTGGCATCGCCTTCACCCTGACATTTCTCAATCAGGCCGGCGCATTGGTGCATGTCTACCAAGATGGCTCGATCCATCTTAACCATGGCGGCACGGAAATGGGCCAAGGCCTGTTTACCAAGATTGCCCAAGTCGCTGCGCATAGTTTTGGCGTGCCGATGGGCGCGGTCAAAATCACCGCCACGGATACGGGCAAAGTCCCCAATACCTCCGCCACCGCCGCCTCGTCTGGCGCGGATTTAAACGGCATGGCCGTGCTGAACGCCTGCGAGAAAATCAAAGCCCGCCTCAGTGAGTTCCTGTCAGATCGCACCCAAGGCGCTAGCGTCACATTCAAAGATGGCAACGTGCATGTCGGCCCCGAGGTGATGAGCTTTAACGACGCCATAGCACTGGCCTACCAAAACCGCATTTCGCTCTCGGCCACCGGATTTTATGCCACCCCCGATATTGAGTGGGACCGCATCGCAGGCAAAGGCCGCCCGTTCTACTATTTCGCCTATGGCGCCGCCGTCACCGAGGTTGTCATCGACACCCTAACTGGCGAAAACCGCATCTTGCGTGCCGATATTTTGCACGATTGCGGCGCCTCGCTGAACCCCGCATTAGACATCGGCCAGATCGAGGGCGCCTACGTGCAAGGCGCAGGCTGGCTCACCACAGAAGAGCTCATCTGGGACGAAGATGGCATGCTTGAAACCCACGCCCCCTCGACCTATAAAATCCCCTGCGCATCCGATCGCCCCGACATCTTCAACGTCGCCCTTTGGGATGGCGAAAATCACGCTGAGACCGTCTTTAAATCCAAAGCTGTGGGCGAGCCGCCCTTCGTGCTGGGCGTCTCGGCTTTGGCCGCCTTATCTGATGCTGTTTCCGCTTGCGGCACCGACTATCCAGACCTAGACGCCCCCGCCACGCCAGAGCGCATTATGATGACGTGCCAAAGGTTGCGCGAATGAGTTTTGACGCGCCAGATCTGCAACGCGCCCTCGCCACCCATGGCCGGGTTGCGCGTGTTGTGATTGCGGCGCATCAAGGCTCCAGCCCGCGCGAAGCCGGCGCCTCTATGCTGGTTTGGCAGGGCGGACAATCAGGCACAATCGGCGGTGGCGCGCTCGAGCTAGACGCCGCTCAGCGTGCCAGATCTGCTACAACAAATAGCGTCACACGCATCCCCCTTGGCCCGGCTCTGGGCCAGTGCTGCGGCGGCGCTGTCACCTTGGTCACCGAAGTTTTTGAAGCCATGCCAAAAATCGGCGCCAGCTTCACGCGCCAGATCAAAACCGGCACTGATAAACCCCTCTCCATCACCCGCGCTGAGGCCAATACACGCAATGGCGAAGGCACAATAATTACCTTTGAAAACGGCTGGTTACACGAGGTATGCAACCCATCACGCGAAGATTTATGGGTCTGGGGCGCAGGCCATGTCGGGCGCGCAATCATTGATGTTTTAGCCCCCACAAAAAGCCTCAATATCACATGGGTTGATAGCGACCTGGCACGCTTCCCAGACACGTCACCACCGCCCCTTGTGACCCCCTTTCCCGTGGCCAACATCCCCGATGCCGCACGCCACGCCCCCCATGACGCGCATCACTTGGTGCTGACATATTCGCATGTTTTCGATCTAGAGATTTGCCACCGCCTCTTGTCGCGCGGCTTCAAAAGTTTGGGCCTCATCGGCTCGACTACAAAATGGGCGCGTTTCCAGTCTCGCCTGCGCATATTAAACCATACCGATGCACAAATTTCGCGCATTACCTGCCCAATCGGGCAACCGGCGTTAGGGAAACATCCGCAAGCCATTGCGGTTGGCGTAGCATCCGAGTTACTTATGACGCTGCAAACGCAGACCTTGGGGGAGGAGATAGCGGTTTGACCGAAAATACACTCAGCATGGCAGGCGAAGACCTGCTCACAATTAGCGGCCTCACCAAGGCCTATCCCGGTGTCGTTGCCAATGACAACGTGTCGTTTTCGATCCGCCCCGGCGAGGTTCACGCGCTGCTGGGCGAGAACGGCGCAGGCAAATCCACACTGGTCAAAATGATCTACGGATTAGTGAAACCTGACGCTGGGGTGATGAAGTTCAAAGGTGCCGATTTCACCCCATCCGAGCCACGCGCCGCGCGCAACGCAGGCGTCGCCATGGTGTTCCAACACTTCTCTTTGTTCGAAGCACTTGATGTGGCTGAAAACATCGCCCTGGGCATGGAAAACCCGCCCAAAATGCGCGATCTGGCTTCGCGTATTACCGAGGTGTCGCATAGTTACGGCCTGCCACTGGACCCCGCCCAATTGGTCGGTGATCTCTCCGCAGGCGAGCGCCAGCGCGTGGAAATTATCCGCTGCCTGCTGCAAAACCCCAAACTGTTGATCATGGACGAGCCAACATCAGTGTTGACCCCGCAAGAGGTCGATATCTTGTTCCTTACGCTTGAGAAATTACGCGGTGAAGGCTGCTCGATTTTGTATATCTCGCACAAGCTAGAAGAAATTCGCGCCCTTTGCGACAGCGCCACGGTGCTGCGGTTAGGCAAAGTGGTTGGCACCTGTAATCCACGCGAAGAAACTGCGCGCGCCATGGCTGAAATGATGGTCGGCGAAGAGCTGCACGTGCCGCAGAAAAACCCCCGCATTCCCCAAGACGTGGCCCTAGAAATCAAAGGGCTAACCGTCCCTGCATTGACCGAATTTGGCACCACACTCAAAGACATCAACCTATCCGTGCAAAAAGGTGAAATTCTTGGCATTGGCGGCGTCGCGGGCAATGGCCAAGATGAATTATGCTCGGTGATCTCTGGTGAAATTTTGGTCGAGCCATCGCAGCTATGCCTTGCTGGTCAGCCCATTGGCGACCAAGGCCCCAACGAGCGCCGCGCATTAGGCACACTTGCCGCCCCAGAAGAGCGCCTAGGCCACGCCGCAGCCCCCGATATGTCCCTGATAGAGAACGCGCTACTTTCTGGTGCCGTGCGTGAAAACCTAGAGACCCGCGGCTTTGTTGATTGGGCAAAGACCCGTCTTTTTGCCAAGAAGATCATTCAAGAATTTGACGTGCGCACCCCGTCGGCCAAGACCGCCGCGCGCGCGCTATCTGGTGGCAACTTGCAAAAATTCGTGGTCGGCCGAGAGATTTTGCAAAAGCCGGATGTGTTGGTGATCAACCAGCCAACATGGGGCGTTGATGCCTCGGCGGCGGCCTCGATCAGGCAAGCACTGCTGGACCTTGCAGCCAATGGCGCGGCGATTGTGGTGATCAGCCAAGACCTTGATGAATTAATGGAAATTTCCGACCGCTTTGCCGCCCTAAACGAGGGCCAGCTTAGCACCCCGGTTGAGGCTGCGGGCCTGACAGTGGATCAAATCGGCTTGATGATGGGCGGCGCTGATGGTGGCGCGCCAGATCAAGACATAGCGCAGGTGGCGGGGTGAGGATTTTGGATATTTATAGAACAATGATAGGGAATGTTGCGCGGAGGAATTTAGCGTGATTACACTTGAAAAACGCCCTCAACCATCGCAGTTTTGGTCTGCGATCACCCCCTTACTGGCCGTGTTCGCCACGATGATCGCAGGCGGCATAATGTTCGCCATGCTGGGCAAAGACCCGTTTGAGGCGATCCGCGTTATCTTTTGGGACCCGTTATTTAACGAGCAGTTCGCCGCGTTCTCGCGCCCGCAATTGCTGGTCAAAGCCGCGCCACTGGTCTTGATTGCTATTGGCCTTTCCACCGGGTTTCGCGCAGGTGTGTGGAATATCGGGGCGGAAGGGCAATACATTATCGGCGCCATTTGTGGGGCCGCCGTGGGTCTTGCTTTTTATCCGACCGAGAGCTTTTTGATCTTCCCGTTGATGGTTGTTGCAGGCGCATTGGGCGGTTTTGCATGGGCGATGATCCCCGGAATTCTGAAGGTAAAGTTCCACACCAACGAGATTTTGGTGTCGCTGTTATTGGTCTATGTGGCCGAGTTCATCCTTGCCTCCATGGCGCTTGGCGCGTTGCGAAATCCGGAGGGCAACGGCTTTCCCGGCTCGCGCAATTTGAAAGAATACCCTTCAGCGTTTAATGCTGAATTGCTGCCCAATACCGGCCTGCATTGGGGTGTGGTAGCGGCAATGATTGCGGTCATTTTCGCCTATGTTTTGTTCTCCAAGCATATGATGGGGTTCAATATTCGCCTTGCTGGGCAGGCCCCCAAAGCGGCGCGTTTTGGCGGGGTTGAACCTGCACGCCTGATCTTGTTTTGCCTTGGTATCTCTGGCGCATTGGCAGGCTTAGCTGGCATGTTCGAGGTCGCTGGCCCCGCAGGTCAAATCAGCATCGACTTCAACGTGGGCTATGGTTTTACCGCCATTATCGTGGCCTTTCTTGGTCGCCTGAACCCGTTTGGCATCTTGGCTGCTGGCCTGCTTATGGCGCTGACATATATCGGCGGCGAGTTGGCGAGTTTCATGCTGGGAGTGCCGTCAGCGGCGATCCAAGCTTTCCAAGGCATGTTGCTGTTCTTCTTGTTGGCCATGGATGTTCTATCAAATTATCGCATCCGAATTGGTAAACGGAGGCCCATCTAATGGATCTTTCAGCAATCTCTCCCACCTTGTTATTGGCCTCCCTTATGGTGGCCGCGACCCCGATCCTGCTGGCCGCCTTGGGCGAGTTGGTGGTCGAAAAATCGGGTGTTCTGAACCTTGGCGTTGAGGGCATGATGATCACAGGCGCGATTTGCGGCTTTGCCATTGCGGTCGAGACCGGATCGCCTGTGATGGGCTTCATCGCGGCGGCAATCGGCGGCGCGCTTTTGTCACTGATCTTTGGTTTCTTAACGCAATACTTGCTATCCAATCAGGTCGCTACCGGGCTGGCATTAACCTTGTTTGGACTTGGCCTGTCATCGCTACTGGGCCAAGGATATGTCGGCATTCGGCCCCCATCCATCGACAAGCTGAACCTAGGTCCGCTGGCCGATATCCCGCTTATTGGCCCGATCTTGTTCAACCATGATCTGATGGTCTACCTGACGCTCATACTTTGCGTCGCCACTTGGGCTGTCCTTAAATTCACCCGTGCTGGCCTGATCTTGCGCGCGGTCGGCGAAAACCACGATGCCGCCCATGCGCTTGGCTATAAGGTCGTTAAAGTCCGGCTGCTGGCGATCATGTTTGGCGGCGCGTGTGCTGGTCTTGGCGGCGCGTATCTTAGCCTGATCCGTGTGCCACAATGGACCGAGGGCATGACCGCTGGTGCTGGCTGGATTGCGCTTGCAATCGTAGTGTTTGCCTCTTGGCGGCCCTTGCGCGTTTTGCTGGGTGCCTATCTTTTTGGCGGTGTGACTGTTTTACAGCTAAATTTGCAGGCGGCGGGGCTGGCAATCCCGGTCGAGTACTTGTCCATGTCGCCCTATCTGATAACCATCGCGGTGCTGGTCATCATGTCTGCACCACGCAAGGGCAAAAACGCCCGCGCATCACTCAATGCGCCCGCCTGTTTAGGGCGCGCCTTCCATGCCTCACACTGAGGCCACTAATTCCATAAACCTGGGGAGAAACCTAAATGAAACGTAGAACAATATTGGCCGGGGCCGTTGCCGCCTTGGCACTCACAAGCGCCGCCTTCGCCGAAGATAAAACCAAAGTCGGCTTTGTATTTGTCGGCCCTGTGGGCGACGGCGGCTGGACTTACGAGCACAACCAAGGCCGCTTGGCTCTGGAAGCTGAGTTTGGCGATAAGGTCGAGACCATTTTCCAAGAAAGCGTCCCTGAGGGCGCTGACTCTGAGCGTGTTATCACCCAAATGGCCCTGTCTGGTGCGGACCTGATCTTCACCACGTCATTTGGCTATATGGACCCAACAAACGCCGTTGCCGCCAAGTTCCCGAATGTAAAATTCGAGCACGCAACTGGCTATAAACGCAACACGCCAAACGTATCCACATATTCGGCACGCTTCTACGAGGGGCGCGCGGTCCAAGGCCACATCGCTGGCAAAATGACCAAGACCAACAAGATCGGCTACATTGCCTCCTTCCCGATCCCCGAAGTTATTCGTGGCATCAACTCGGCTTATATTCACGCCAAGAAGGTAAATCCTGACGTCGAATTTAGCGTCGTTTGGGCCTATACATGGTTCGATCCAGCCAAAGAAGCCGACGCTGCGACCGCATTGATCGAGCAAGGCGCGGACGTGATCTTGCAGCACACCGACTCGACTGCGCCACAAGCAGCAGCCCAAAAAGCCGGCAACGTGATCACCTTTGGTCAGGCTTCCGACATGGCTGAGTATGGCCCAATGCCACGCGTCTCCTCGATCATCGACAACTGGGGCCCCTACTACATTGCGCGCACCAAAGCGGTTATGGATGGCACATGGGAAAGCGTCTCGACTTGGGACGGTATTGGCGCTGGCATGGTTGGCATCGGTGAAATCTCCGACGCAGTTCCGGCCGACCTGAAAGCCGAAGCCTTAGCATTGAAAGACACCATCGCATCGGGCGACTACAACCCGTTCACTGGCCCGTTGAAAAAGCAAGACGGCTCTGACTGGTTGGCTGATGGCGAAACGGCTGATGATGGCACACTTGCAGGCATGAACTTCTACGTCGAAGGCATCAAAGGTGATATCCCTAACTAAGCAGCACTAGGGTGGCTCACCCTATCTGACATATCAAAAGGCCTGCGATTTTCGTGGGCCTTTTTCCATGCGGCATCCGGTCTGTTAGAAGGTATAGTTGCCACCCAATAAAGACAGTGCAACAGTGCCCCTATGGCCGAACAATACGATACATATCATCAAGGGTGTTTGATTAATGGAATTTGTAATCGGGGCATTCTTTGGCGCAATCTTCATGTGGATTCGCGGTTTCTTCAAAAGGCGATCTGCCAGATTGCACTACCTTGAATGGGATATAAGCAACCCTGAAAATCAGCTCAAATTCCTAAAAGATGCCTCCCTGCGCTCTCGCAAGCCCATAAACCTTGAGGCCTTTAAGGCCGTGTTTATCGTCGCGGAAGGTGTCATAAATAGCGTGACGCCTAAGCACCGTATTTTGGCCGAAGTCTCCATGGGGAGTTTTCTTGGCACAACGGGTGATGCGCCTCAAGACGCCCAAAATCGCGCATTCAAATCCTTTAATTCCAAACGTGTGGATTTTTTGATCATTGATGCATATGGCAAGCCAAAGCTCGCCATCGAATATCACGGAACAGGTCATTACCTAAGCGATGACGCCAAGCCACGAGATGCCGTCAAACGCCTCGCCCTTGAGCGCGCTGACATCCCTTTGCTAGAATTCCATGCTGGGGTTACAAAGGCAGAGGTGGAGAACAAAATTCGTTGGTGGCTTACCCATTATAATGGCGCGTCATAAAGGGGTGGAACTCTGCCAACTTCGGCTTGATAGATAGCGACCGCTGCCCGACCACTCACGAATGGGCTTTAACCACACGCAGTTCTCTGGCACGCTTCACCCTATGACACATATGATCACGCCCAATGGGGCCCCCGCGTCCAAGCTTTGTTTCGGAACTATGCAGTTCGGGGGCGGCGCAGATATAGTTGCCAGCCAGTCGATGTACGAGGATTGCCGGACCGCTGGCATCAACTTCTTTGATACCGCCTATGTCTACACCGATGGCCAGTCCGAGACCATGCTGGGCCGCTTTATTCGCATCGAACGTGACGATGTTTTGATCGCTACCAAGGCCGCGTTCAACAAGCCCACGACCAAAGATAACGTGTTGCAATCATTCGAGGAAAGCCGCGAGCGGATGAAGGTCGACACTGTTGATTTGATGTATCTGCACCGCTTTGATGAGACCACGCCGCTGCAAGAAAGCTTCGAGGCGTTGGCCGAGCTGCGCGAAGACGGCTTGATCCGCTATATTGGCATCTCGAACTTTGCAGGCTGGCAGGTCATGAAGGCCGCCCAAGTCGCACGCGATATGGGCACCACAATTGATGTGTTGCAGCCCATGTACAGCCTCGTGAAACGTCAGGCAGAAGTTGAAATCCTTCCTGCATGTACTGATCAAGGCATTGATGTTGTTCCTTATTCTCCGCTAGGCGGTGGTCTTCTTACTGGTAAATATGCCAAGGTTGGTGCCAAAGGTCGCCTTGTCGATGACGCGCGATATAACGCGCGCTATAACGTCGCTTGGATGCATGATACTGCCGCCGCATTGCCTGCAATTGCCTCTGAATATGGCACGGACGCGGCCACTTTGGCTGTCGCTTGGGTTGCACGGAATGATGCCGTTGCGGCCCCGATTATTTCGGCCCGCTCGCCCGAGCAATTGGCCCCATCCCTTGCCGCAATGGATTTCCAGATGGATGACGACCTTTATGCGCGGCTCACCGCTCTCAGTCAGGCTCCTGCCCCTGCAACAGATAGGCTCGAAGAAGCATGATCGACTTCCTTGTGATCGGCGGCGGCATCGCTGGCGTCTCGGCTGCGGCACACCTATCCGAGCTGGGCCAAGTGACATTGCTAGAGCGCGAAGATGCACTGGCTTACCATTCCTCCGGCCGTTCTGCCGCGATGTTCGAGGGCACCTATGGCAAGCCTGCCACCGTCGCGTTAAACGCGGCCAGCAAGGACTGGCACCTTGACGTCAATGGCTCGCGCGACACCCCGCGCGGCCTTATGTTATTGGGGCGCGCGGGCAAACAAGACGCCTTCGACGCTGATATGATCTCTATGCAAATGCGCCCTATGGGTATGGACGAAGCGCAGGCGATGATCCCCATTTTGGACCCCGCCCGCGTCACCCAGATCGGCTACCACGCCGAGGCATGGGACATCGACACTGACGCTGCCATCCAGCGCTATTTGCGCCAGTTGCGCGGCAATGGCGGCACCGTTCACGCTAAATCCGAAGTCACCAAAATCGAGAAAACCGCCCAAGGGTGGCGCGTCACGGCGGGCGAGATTTTCGAGGCACGCCAAGTCATCAATGCCGCCGGTGCATGGGCCGATCAAATCGCTGCCATGGCGGGGGTTACTCCGCTGGGTTTGCAACCGCTGCGCCGCTCTATTGCGCGCGTCGCGGCCCCCGACACCATCAATGTGAACAGCTGGCCAATGCTGTTTGGCCCGGGCGAGGAATGGTACGCCAAACCCGATGCCGGTGCCTTGCTGATCTCACCCGCCGATGAAGACCCCGTCCCCCCTATGGATGCGTGGGCCGAAGATATGGCGCTGGCCGAGGGCATCGCCCTCTACGAGGAATATGTGACCAGTCCTGTGCAACGCATGATCGCCAATTGGGCAGGCTTGCGCACCTTCACGCCGGACCGCTGCCTTGCCATCGGGGCCTCCGGGGTTGACGGCTTTTGGTGGTGCGCAGGCCAAGGCGGCTACGGCTTCCAAACCGCCCCCGCCGCCTGCCAACTTCTGGCCGACCTTGTCGCTGGCCGCCCGTCCGAGTTGGACGCGGACATCATCGCAGCACTGGCCCCAACGCGTTTTCACAACGATTAAACGCAGACTACAACCCACAGACTTAACCCCGTAGACCATGGTACCTATATTTGGCACACTCGACTTATTCAACTGATGGAGATTTTCCAATGACACGCATTTCCCTTATCGCAGCTCTTTTCGCACTCCCCGCCAGCAGCCTTTTTGCAGGCAACCTAGAACGCCTTGAAATTGCTACTGAAATGGGCGGCAAACAACTATCAACCTTCCTAGTTTCACGCGCGCCAGAGCTGAAACCAAACCTGCCAAATTGGGAATGGGACGACGACTACCGCAGTGCGGGGGGCTGTTTTTTGGACAAGCTAGAGGCCGGGATCGGTGCGGACGGCGTCGAGAAATACATCACCATTGTCGAAGCCCACGCCGCGCGCCCGATCACCTCGCTTGCTGATACCGCCAACCAGCCAGCAGAGCTGAGCCAGCCAGTGGCGCTGTCTGCAATGCAAAGCTGCGGCTTGCAAGAAATCATCATGAAACGCATGACGGAAAGCGGCCTGATGGGCGCGATGATGAACGAGGGTATGATGGCGAAGCTGGGGGGCTAAGCGCCCCCATTGGCTCAATTATATGTTTTGGCGGATGGTTTCATTCTTCGGATCATAGGGGCTGTCTTCGACAATCACCGCATCCCAAAGTTGGCGCTGCATCCGTACTTTCAGCTTGGTACCAACTTGCGCCAAATCTGGCGTGACATAGCCCATGCCAATACTTTTTCCAAACGCCACCGAGTAGCCGCCAGAGGTCAGGCGGCCCACTTTGGTATCACCGGAATACAGCGCCTCGCGACCCCATGGATCGGCATCTGTTGGCCCGTCGATTAACAGCGTGACGCATTTAGACCGGATACCTTTAGCTATCATTGCATCCTTGCTATGGAAGTCTTTCTCAAGGTTCACAAAGCGCGGCAGATCAGCCTCCATCGGCGTGGCGTCACGGCCCAATTCAGTACCGAACGCACGGTAGGATTTCTCCATGCGCAACCAGTTTTGTGCGCGTGCTCCGACCAGTTTCATACCATGTGGCTCGCCTGCTTTTTCTAGCAAATCGAATAGGTAATTTTGCATCTCGATCGGGTGGTGCAACTCCCAACCCAGTTCGCCCGTATAGGCTACGCGAATGGCGTTGACCGGACACATGCCCAGCTCAATTTGTTGCGCAGATAACCACGGGAACCGCTTATTGCTCAACGCTGTTTCTGGGTCCGCATCCTTGATAACAGCCCCCAAAACGTCGCGCGATTTTGGCCCGGCAATGGCAAAAACACCCCATTGAGTGGTCACATCTTGGCACTCAATGCGGCCAAATTCCGGCTCTTTATCCTCGATAGCTTTGCGCAAATAATCCGCGTCATAAGCCGTCCATGCGCCAGCCGAGACAAGGTAGAACTCGTCATCTTTGAGGCGCACAATCGTGTATTCCGTGCGCGTAGTCCCCGCATCCGTCAGTGCATAAGTCAGGTTAATGCGGCCCACACGCGGCAATTTATTGGTGGTGAACCAGTCTAGGAACGCCTCTGCGCCAGCCCCTTTGACGATGTGTTTTGTAAACGCCGTGGCATCGACTAAGCCGACACCTTCGCGGATGGCCTTGGCCTCTTCCACGACATGTTTCCACCAACCACCGCGCCTAAACGAGCGGCTATCATGGTCGTTAAAACCCATCGGTGCGAAGTAGTTCGGACGCTCCCAGCCGTTCACCCAGCCAAACTGCGCACCGCGTGCGGCTTGGCGATCATAGGCCGGTGATGTGCGTAAGGGGCGCGCTTCTGGGCGCTCTTCATCGGGGTGGTGCAAGGTGTAGACGTGGTCGTAGCATTCCTCGTTTTTGCGCGAGGCAAACTCGGTTGTCATCCATGATCCATAGCGCTTGGGATCAAGCGATGCCATATCGATCTCGGCCTCTCCCTCGACCATCATTTGCGCAAGGTAATAGCCTGTGCCCCCAGCCGCCGTGATCCCAAACGAGAACCCTTCAGCCAGCCACATGTTGCGCAACCCCGGCGCAGGCCCAACCAGCGGATTACCATCTGGTGTGTAGCAAATCGGGCCGTTGAAATCATCTTTCAGACCACAGTTTTCGCAAGACGGAATGCGGTGGATCATCTCCATATATTGCTTTTCTATCCGCTCCAGATCTAGCTGAAACAGATCGGCGCGGAAGCTATCCGGCACACCGTATTTAAAGCGCGATGGTGCATTTTTCTCATAGACGCCAAGTATCCAACCGCCACGTTCTTCGCGCACATATGACTGCGCATCGGCGTCGCGAATAACGGGATGTTCGGGGTTGGTTTTACGGAACTCGACCAATGCGGGGTCTTGCTCCATTACGATAAATTGGTGCTCCACCGGGATCGCAGGAATTTTAATCTTAAGCAGCTCGGCCGTGCGTTGCGAATGGTTGCCCGTGGCTGTCACCACATGCTCGGCCGTGATGATCACCTGTTCATCAGATGCGACCAAATTGCCGCCCTGTTCCACCATTTTGGTGACAGTGACTTTCCACTCGGACCCGGTCCACTCGTAGCCATCAACCTGCCATTTGCGCTCGATCACAGCGCCATGTTGCCGCGCGCCTTTGGCCATCGCCATGGTGACATCGGCGGGGTTAATATAGCCGTCCGTGTTGTGGTAAATCGCGCCTTTCAGATCATCAGTGCGGATCAGCGGCCAGCGGTCTTTGATCTGTGCAGGCGTCATCCAGTCATGCGGCACACCCACGGTTTCAGCCGTTGTGCTATAAAGCGCAAACTCGTCCATCCGCTCTTGCGTGCGCGCCATGCGCAAGTTGCCACAGACCGAGAACCCCGCATTCAGGCCCGTCTCTTCCTCAAGGGTTTTGTAGAACTTGATCGAGTAGTCATGAATATGCGTCGTCGCGAATGACATGTTGAAATAGGGCAAAAGGCCCGCCGCGTGCCAAGTGGAGCCTGATGTTAACTCGTCACGCTCTAGCAACATGGTGTCCCAACCCGCCTTGGCCAAATGATACGCGATAGATGTTCCGACGGCACCACCGCCGACAACCAATGCTTTGACATGCGTTTTCATCTGTGCCGACTCCCTGTGGACTTACTGTCCTTGTCTAGCAAGGGATGCGTCAATTCCCGTGCGTCTTTCGACCCAAAATCCACCATTTCCGACAAGCTAACCCCAGCCAGTTGCGCCGAGCACTGCACGTGGGTAAACTTTCACCACTCTCGTTTTAGAAAATGGATTGATTAAATGTTTCGCACCGCCGCCCTTATCGCAGCTTTGACCATTGCCTCCCCAGCCCTCGCCGCCCAATGCGGAAACTCTGCGGGCGGCTATAACGCGTGGAAATCCTCCTTCGCCAAAGAGGCCTCCAAGGCAGGTGTCGGGGATCGCGGGTTGGCGGCATTAGCGGGCACCACCTACGCCAAACGCACGATTGCAGCCGACCGCAATCAAAAGAGCTTCAAGTACACGTTAGACAAGTTCATGAAGGTGCGCGGCGCAAATACAATCATCGCCCAAGGGCGCAAACGCAAAGCCAAAAGCGCCGCGTTTTATAACTCCCTAGAGAAGAAATACGGCGTGCCAGCAGGCGTTATCATCGCCATTCACGGCATGGAAACCGGCTTTGGCCGTTTCATGGGTGACAGCAATGTTGTGTCCTCCATCGCGACACTGGCCTATGATTGCCGCCGCTCTGACTTCTTCACGGGCCACACGATGGCGGCGTTAAAACTGGTGGATCGCGGCGTGATCTCGTCCAAATCCATTGGCGCGAAACATGGCGAGGTCGGCCACACGCAATTCCTGCCGGGCAATGTGCTGAAATACGGCCAAGACGGCAATGGCGACGGGCGTATTGACCTCAACAACCTAGCTGACGCGCTGGCTTCCACCGCCAACTTCCTGAAAGGCAAGGGCTGGAAAAAAGGCAAAGGCTTCCAAGAAGGGCAGCCGAACTTTAAGGTAATCAAGCAGTGGAATGCGGCTGGCGTTTACCAAAAAGCGATTGCGATTATGGGCGGTAAGATTGAGGGTTAAGTCTGTGATCAGAGGTTAAGCATTATCCGCTTTGCGGACAAAGTGTGAATTCGCTGCGGCTGCGCCAATGTCGGCGTTGACCTATTGAGAGTTTCGTGTTTCCAATCCAAAATTGACCATATTTAGTAAGTATCGGGTAAATCTCACATCGAGGACTTCTGATCACTAGGCGATAGTAGAGCGGTATGGCCAAGCAGGATTTCTGGACTTCGAAGCAGAGAGAAAACAATTGAAACACCCAGTCCTTACCACTCTTTTCGGCATTTCGTTGGCCATTGGTGTCTTCGTGTTCACGTTCGAGAAAGGCCCTCACGCACAGCCGTTTTTGCCAATCGTACATGCCGATGGAACAAAAGAGTTTCGCCTCATTGACGGAGGTAATGACGGGCAGAAAGGCACTCCAGATGACGAGGTTTGGGTGCTGCGTATGCCTGCAGGACTATGGGCAAAGTCTCTTGATGAAGACCGTACTGATCAGCAGGTCGAAGACAACCCGAACTACCCTTACAATTTGAATTTTTCCTTTATCGTTGGGCTGCCTGATTTTCAGTTTCTCAAGGACCCGAACAAGACTGATCGCCATGAGCGTCTTTCGGTAAGTATTAACGCCCCAAACCTGCCTTATGGGGCAGGGGCATTTGCGGGCGAGCGAGAACGGTCGTTTTCGACGCGGCTTGATTTGTTTGCCAATTACAATTGCCGACAGGACACATCTGTTGGGACCGGTGTGTATCGCCTGAGGCAACCCACAGATGCAGAAGCGGCGCAGATGTCGCGGAAATATGTGAGTACACTTGGCAAGAGCGCCTTGCGGCTCTTCTTGCCCCCCGAATGCAACCGGCCAATGCTTGGTGGCAGTCAGCGGCCAACTTTCGCCATCTATGACATAGACAATACAGCCATAGGCTATGGCGGTTGTACCTTTAAGCGGGCCTCAAATACGGAGCTGTCTCCGAACGACAATTGCAGCTTTCGGTTCTGGCTACCTGTTGAGCGTGAGGTGTTGATGATGTTGAGTGCTAAGAACGTGCCTCAACTGCAAGATATCTATACGCAGGTTGCGACCTTACTAAGCGCAGCTACGGATCACGCAAATTCCTCAAACATGGTTGCTTGGGAAACCCGGAAATGAACACGAATAGCCCAATGTTCAGATTCTGGCGCATGCTTCATCTGATGGGGCTGGCCCCCGAACTGAACTCTTCAACCGTTTCCCGGCACTTTCAATTTTCCGAGAAACAAGCAGAAACTCAGACAAGTGTATTGTTATTCACCACGAGAGCTAGCGCCAAAAGCTAGGTGGCCATGCTGAAAGGACAAAACAGTCAGGCAGTTGAATGCGTCTGGCAGTATCTGGCTTCCTTGCGTGAGAAATACTGGCAAATAATGCATACTTGTCATTCGTGTTTATCGCAGCATCGGTGCCTCTGGGCTCTAAGCCGCCATTCATAGCACCACGTGCGTTTGACCCAACCTAAAACCTAGACCGTGCGCCCCTAAAGCATCCCTGGCACAACCTGATCCGGTGGTCGATGCCCATCTGCGAAGGTCTTGATATTCAACAAAACTTTCTCGCCCATCTCCAAGCGTCCTTCGCGGGTGGCGGAGCCCATATGCGGCAGGAGAACCACGTTTTTCAACTCGCGCAGGCGTGGGTTAATCTGGTTGCCATGCTCGAACACGTCTAGGCCGGCCCCCGCCAATTCACCGCTACGCAACATCCGCGTCAGGGCGTTCTCGTCGATCACTTCGCCGCGCGAGGTGTTCACAATCACTGCGTCAGGCTTCATCAGTTTCAAGCGCCGCGCGTTCATCAGATGATAGGTCGAGGGCGTGTGCGGGCAGTTGATCGACACCACATCCATGCGCGCAATCATCTGGTCGAGACTGTCCCAATAGGTGGCCTCCAACTCATCCGCGATACCGTCATGGACCTTCTTGCGATTATGGTAGTGCACCTGCATCCCAAAGGCTTTGGCCCGACGCGCGACAGCCTGCCCGATGCGCCCCATGCCCAGAATACCAAGGCGACGCCCGGATATGCGCCCCCCCATCAGGGCCGTCGGCGACCAGCCTTCCCAATCGCCAGATTGCATCATCGCCAAGCCTTCCGGGATGCGACGTGTCACCGCTAAAATCAGCGCCATCGTCATATCGGCAGTATCCTCAGCCGCCGCGCCGGGAGTGTTGGAGACCAAAATGCCGCGTTGGCGGGCGGTGTGGATGTCGATGTGATCTACTCCGGCACCATAATTCGCGATCAGTTTCAGGTTTTCACCCGCCTGCCCCAGCAGCCCAGCATCAATATGGTCTGTCAAAGTCGGAACCAACACATCTGCCGTTTTCACCGCCTCGACCAATTCAGCACGGGTCATGGGGGTATCATCGCTACGCAACGTAGCGTTGAACAACTCGGACATTCTGGTCTCGACATGTTCAGGTAACCGTCGCGTCACGACAACACTCAGCTTTTGGTTTGGCATTTGCGCTTATCCTTGAGTGGAAATTATTTCCCTATAGTGACAAGATCACGGGCAAAGGGGCAAGGTAGAAATGTCTCAAATATAAAGTGCAGCAGTGCAAACAGGACGGTTAATGAAACGGGTATTTGGAATTGCGGCTTTGGTCGCGTGTTTGCTTTGCGCTCCAATGTTGGCATTGGCTGCGGATCGCGGCCCTGTCACCAACCTGCCGTTGCCGCGATTTGTGTCCCTGAAAGCCTCTGAGGGCAATGTGCGCCGCGGACCTTCACTGTCACACCGGATTGACTGGGTGTTCAAGCATCGCAATATGCCCCTAAAGATTGTAGCCGAGCATGGCCACTGGCGGCGTGTCGTGGACCGCGACGGCGCTGGTGGTTGGGTGCATTATACGCTGCTTTCTGGGTCCAGATTTGGGTTGATCGAAGAAGACCTGACCCCGGTCTACAAACTGGCCGATACGGGGTCTCCGGTGGCGGCCTACCTAGAAGCTGGCGTTGTCGCGCGCCTTGGGAAGTGCGACCAATATTGGTGCCGCATCACGGTTACCGGCTCCAAAGGCTGGGTGCCTCGCGAAAAGCTCTGGGGCCTGCTGCCCGATGAGGTTCGCGAATAGCAAGCACGCGATTTATTTTCAAAACTTTTCAAACGCGTGTCGAAATCTCGGCCCCCCGTTCGTTATACCTATGAAAGCACCACCGCTTTCGGGTCAACAAACCGGAGGATGCAAACAAGGGAACGCCCCCCTTTGCCCGCACCATAGCGCTTTTCATCATCAAGGTGATCGGCGAAGCTCTGGGCAACAGTTTGCAAACCCTCGCACTGAAACAGCATAAGGATTTATCGCAATGCGCTACACGTTTTTAATATATACCGACCCTGCGGACCTATCCAATATGACACCAGACGATTGGACTGCCGAGAAAGAACTCTATGGGGCCTATATCGGGGCTTTAAAGGAGGCAGGGGTGTTCCTTGACACCGACTATTTGCAACCCGTGCAAACCGCGACCACACTGGCCCTCAAAGGCGGCGAGTTGCGGGTTCAAGATGGCCCGTTCGCGGAGACCAAAGAAACGCTGGGCGGGTTCTTTGCCGTTGATGTCCCCGATTTGGATGCCGCTATGGCGTGGGCACAAAAATGCCCCGCAGTTAAACGAGGCAAGGTGGAAATTCGCGCCTCGGCCATGGACGGTTGAACGCTGACGACACAAAGCTGCGCGCGGAGCATATCGCGCGCAGCTCTTACGGGCGGTTGATTGCAATATTGGCGGCCCCTGATCGCGATATTGCGGGGGCTGAGGATGCGCTGGCAGATGCGTTTGCCAAGGCCTTGGACATTTGGCCCAGCCAGGGCATCCCCGACAACCCCGAGGGCTGGCTTATCACCACAGCACGGCGCGGGCGCATTGATATGTTACGCAAGCATGGCCGCAATGACCCGCTTGATGAGGCCCATTTAGCGGCGAAAATCACCCCCGAGAATAGCATCCCGGACGAGCGGCTGCGCCTCATGTTGGTCTGCGCCCACCCTGCCTTGGATGCACAGATTCACGCCCCCTTAATGTTGCAATCCGTGCTGGGCCTGACATCGCACCGCGTGGCGCAGGCCTTTCAAGTGGCACCCTCGACCATGGCGCAGCGGCTGGTCCGCGCGAAGGCAAAAATTCGCGATGCCGGTATCCCCTTTTCTCTGCCAGAACGCGATGCCATGCCAGAGCGAATGACCGCGCTGCTAGAGGCCATCTATGCAGCCTATTCCCTCGACTGGATGATGCTACCCGATGGGCGCGACCTAACCCGCGAAGCGTTGTTTCTGGCCGATCTCGTTGCTTTCTTAAATCCCGACACTCCTGAAGCCTTGGGGCTGAGTGCGTTGCTTTGTTTCCTTGCCGCCCGCCATGATGCGCGGCTGGAAAACGGTATTTTGATCCCTCTGCACGCGCAAAATACGGCGCTCTGGGATCACCGGATGATCTCCCACGCCAGTAAAACCCTGACCCGTGCCTCTGGCGCAAAGCAGCCGGGGAGATTTCAGCTTGAGGCGGCCATCCAATCCGTCCACGCCGCCCGTGCCGTGACTAAGCGCACAGATTGGGCGGCTTTGGTCCAACTCTACACAGGGTTAAACGCGCTTTACCCAACCCTCGGAAGCCGCGTTGCGCAAGCTGCGGCCTTGGGCCATGCGCAAACCCCGGAGGCCGGGCTCGCATTGCTAAATCAGCTACCTGAAAACCGCATTGCGCGTTATCAACCTTATTGGGCGACGCGGGCGCATTTGCTGCGTGACATCGATCCACAGGCAGCGAAACCTGCCTACGACAAAGCGATTTCACTGTGCACCGAGCCGCCTTTGCGCCATTGGTTAGGGGTGCAATTGGGGCAGCTCAAGCTCCACTAGGCAAGGAACCGAAACCGGTCGGCCAACGCATCCCAAAGCGCTGATGAGGCCGCCGTTAACAACACCCCTTCGCGCATCGTGGGATGGTATTCGCGCCCATCCAGCAAGCGCGCCACCCCGCCCGCTTCTTGGTAGATCAGCACACCCGCTGCATGGTCCCAAACATTGAGCATCCCGTTCAGGCAAAACTGCGACGTTCCACTGGCCAGCATTCGGTATTCATGGCACGAGCAGCGCAGCGTCATAGTGCGCCGAAACGCAGGCAGTTGCGCCGCGATTTGGGCCTGCTGCGCCTTGTTGAACAGGTACATACCGACAAAGCCAAAACTGTCGGAAATTTGTGGGGCTTCGGGCAATTGAAGCGGTTTGCGCGCGCCGCTTTGGTTGCAAAACCATGCGCCTTGGCCCTTGATCGCCGTAATCCAGTCGTCATAGCTAGGGTCATAAAGCAGGCCAAAGACCGTCTCTCCGTCCTCAATCACGGATAAGATCACACCATAAGTCGCGTTGCCATTGGCAAAATTCCATGTCCCATCAATGGGATCAATGACCACAACTTGCCCCTGCCCAACCCTATCTAGTACCGATTCATCGGCGGCAACCGCCTCTTCGCCCACAATCGCCGCATCAGGCAGAAGATTACGAACGGCAGCCGCAATCGCCAACTCGGCTGCGCGGTCTGCAACTGTCACCAGATCATCGGGCGATGACTTGCTATCAATCACCGTGCCTTCAAGGTTGCGAAATAGCGGCTTAATTTCACGCGCCGCGACGTCGCGCACAATCTGGATCAGGGCATCGGCCTGTTGCGATGTTAGTTTCATGCGACATTATCCAATCCCCGCCCTTTAAGCAGCGCATCTACACCCGGCAAACGCCCCCGAAATTCCGTATAAAGCACGTCGGCTTCACGCAATCCGCCCACCGATAAAATATGCTCTTCCAGCCTCGCAGCTGTGGCCGCATCAAAGGCACTGCCAGCCTCTTCAAATGCGTCGAACGCATCGGCATCCATGACTTCTGACCACATGTAGGAATAATAGGCTGACGAGTACCCATCACCGGCAAATACATGCGCAAAATGCGGCGTTGCATGACGCATCCGAATGGCCTGTGGCATGCCCATCGCCTCTAAAATTTCGGCCTGCTTAGCCATTGGATTATCGGGCGCATCACCGCTGTGAAACTCTAGATCGACCATCGCTGAGGCCACATATTCAACGGTTGCAAACCCTTGATCATAGGTCGCCGCATTCAACATTCGCTCCAACATATCGGCAGGCATCGGCGCGCCAGTTTCCGCGTGGGTGGCGAACTTTTGCAAGACCTCGGGAACCTCTAGCCAGTGCTCGTATAGCTGGCTTGGCAGCTCGACAAAATCGCGCGCGACCGAGGTGCCAGAGATCGACTCGTAGGTCACATTAGATAGCACCTGGTGCAGCGCATGGCCGAACTCGTGGAACAGCGTGCGCGCATCGTCATAGCTTAGTAAAGCGGGGCTGCCAGCGGCAGGTTTGGCAAAATTGCACACGTTGATTACATGCGGGCGGACATCGCCGCGCAGCTTTTGTTGTGCACGCATCGCCGAGCACCACGCGCCGGAGCGTTTACCACCGCGCGCGAAGTAATCCCCGATGAACACGGCGATATGTTGGCCGTCGCGCGTGACCTCCCAGGCGCGCGCATCCGGGTGATGCAAATCAGCTTTGATCGGTGCGAACTCAAGGCCAAACAGGCGCGTAGAGCACTCGAACGCGGCCTCGATCATCCGGTCAAGTTGCAGGTAGGGCTTGATCGCGGCCTCGTCCAGATCATGCTCAATCGCGCGACGTTTCTCGGAATAATAGCGCCAATCCCACGCCTCTAGATCGCCGTTCACACCGTCGGCACGCATCATCTTAACCAGTTTAGCCGCATCCAAATCGGCCTGTGCTTTGGCGGGTTGCCAGACCTGCATCAACAAGTCGCGCACCGCGTCTGGCGTCTTTGCCATTTCGGTCTCTAGCTTGAAGTTGGCGAAGTCTTTATAGCCCAGCAATTGCGCGCGCTCGTGGCGCAATTTCAACGTCTCGGCGGCAATCGCACGGTTGTCGGTTTCGCCACCGTTCGCACCGCGCGCTACCCATGCTTCATAGGCTATTTCGCGCAGATCTCGACGTGGCGAGAACTGCAAAAATGGCACGATGAGTGAGCGCGATAGTGTCAACAAATACCCCTGCTTGCCGTCAGCCTCGGCCGCAGCGCGCGCAGTGGCGATCACGAAATCAGGCAAGCCTTCCAGATCATCCTCAGACAGCTCCATCGACCAATCCCGCTCGTCGCTCAGCAGGTTTTGGGTGAATTGCGTCCCGATCACGGCAAGGCGTTCTTTGACCTCTTTCAGGCGGTCGAACTCCGCCCCTTTCAACTGCGCGCCAGAGCGCACGAAACCGCGATGCGTCAGCTCCAACACCCGCATCTGCTCTGGTGTTAAATCAAGATTATCGCGCGCATCCCACAAGGCCTTTACGCGCGCAAACAATTTGGGGTTCATCGACACCTCGGACCCCCAAGCCGCCAATTTAGGCGAAAACTCACGCTGCAACGCTTCGCGTGCGGGGGTACTGTCCACGCCAGCCAGCGTGTAGAATGGCGACAACACGTTGTGCATCACCTCGCCCATCAGCTCTAGCGCGTCGATAGTATTAGCAAATGTCGGCGCGTCTGCATTGTCGATTATCGCGGCCAACTCAGCACGTGCCGCGATCAATGACGCCTCAAATCCGGGGGCGAAATCATCGTCAGAAATTTGGGCGAAAGGCGGGAGGCCGAAAGCTGTGGTCCAGTCGGACAGTAGCGGGTTATTCATGTGGGGTGCTCCTTTGCGCCTAACCTAAGCACTGCACCGCCAGATGCAATCAGCTGTCGCCGGGTTGGCGCATATGGCGCTCAAATCGGCGCAGGGCCAGCGATAAAGTGACGGTTAACACCAAGTAAATCAGTGCCACGACGTTATAGGTCTCGAAATAGCGAAAATTGCCCGCCGCCGTGACCTTGCCCAACTGAGTGATATCACCGACCCCCAACACCGAGACGAGGCTGGAATCCTTCACCATCGCCACAAAATCATTGCCCAAAGGCGGTAAAATCGTGCGGATCGCTTGTGGGAATACGATATAGCGAAAGCGCTGCCAGCGGTTCAAACCAAGGGTATGACCCGCCTCGATTTGGCCCTTATCAACGGATTGCAACCCGGCGCGAAACACTTCCGCGATGAAGGCGGAATACCCGATAGCTAGCGCCATGGTGGCGCGCCACAAAAGTGGAAACTGGCGGGTCTTAACCAGCTCTAGCCCAAGCGGTTCCAACGCCCAATTTGCCAATGCAACAAGGCCGGGGGCAACGACAAAGGCCACATAAAGCAGCATCACGATAATCGGAATACCGCGCACGACCTCGATATAAAATCGCGCAACCTGGCGGATAATGATGTGGCGAGACATCGACATTAACGCCAACCCAAGCCCCATCATTGATGCACTGGCAAAGCCGATTAACGTGACCGTAATCGTAATGCGGATACCCTTAGAAAGCGTCCCCAAAACTTGGGAATACAGATCGTCGGCCACCACTTGGTAGCCAAGATAGGCCACGACGCCCCCTAGAAGCACCAGCCAATAGGGGAAGTCGTCTTTTTGTTGTGAAGGACCTAGCACAGGCGCAATCAGCCGCCCAGTTTGTAGTCCAGGAACCACTTCTTATTAAGCGCGTCCAGCGTGCCGTCTTTTTCCATATCCGCAATAGCTGCGTTAATTGGCGCAACCAATTCCGAGCCTTTTGGGAAGATGAAACCGAAGTCTTCGGTACCAAGTTTATCGCCGACGATCTTCAACTTGCCCTCGGACGAGGCCACATAGCCATTGCCCGCAGTGCCATCGGTCAAGACCAGATCAACATCGCCAATGCGCAGCGCTTGCACCCCTGCACCAAAGGTTTCAAACTTGATAATGCGCGGGTTTTCCTCATTGCCATCCAGCACGTCATAGACACCGACATAAAACGGCGTGGTGCCGGGTTGAGCGGCCATCAACAGCTCTTCATCAGCGGCAAAACTTTTCGCATCCATGAAGCGATCTTCATCGGCGCGCACCAGCATGATCATCTCGGAGGTCATGTATTTGTCCGAGAAATCCACCTTCTCGCGGCGATCATCACGGATGGTAATACCCGTCATGCCCAGATCATATTGACCTTGGTTCACAGCAGGGATCATCGCGTCCCAGCTGGTGTTCTCATAGGTGATGGTCACGTTGATACGCTTGGCGATCTCGGCCATGGCGTCATATTCCCACCCAATCGCGTCACCAGTTCCCGGCTCGATAAATTGCAGCGGCGGATAGGCGTTCTCGGTGACGACAACGATTTCTTTGCCCTCAAGATTGGGCAGGTGCCCATCCGCAAAAGCAGCAGTAGCAGTAAAAGCGGCAAAGGCCGCAGCAGCAAAACGAAGCATGGGTCAGGTTCCCTTTTTTGAACTATGCGATCTTATGTGTCGCAGGTGGGGAATGGCAAGATGGCATGCAACTTCTCTCGGGTCTGGGCCGCGCGTTTACAAAGAAGGTCCCAGCACTGTAACGAGAAATAAACACTCGCCAAAAGCGGGCTTTTCCCGGAGCGACCCAAATTGGCGGAGAATTTGAGAGGTGCTTTTGCTGAGCCTCAAAATGGCGTTCAGCCCATACGAACAAGGCGCTTCGAGCGCGTTCAGCTCGCAATTGGAGAACTTTTCTGGGGTCACTTTTTGGCGCTTAAAGTCACGTTCTTGCAGGCCAACGACACGCCCGATCACTGGGCCATCACCATAGTGCCGTAGCAGGGGGGGCGCGCTGCAAGCCAACAGATCATGCGTGTCCATATTGACCTCTAACCGCTTGGCCCCAAGGCCATCGGCAATGCGTATCACATAGATGCTTTTGGTGTGCGGGTGGGGCCGCTTGTGATCGACAAGGACCAGCCCTTTCGTGTGTAGGGTCGGCTCCATACTGCCCTAAAGGCGCGAACCAGTGAGGCTTTGTCGGAGTTGATCCCCTGTCTCTCGCAACCAATCTGCACGAAATGCCAGATGACCGGTGCCCTCATATAGCGAAAACTCTGCTGGCATTACTTTGCGCTGAGACCTATTGGCTTCGGGACTTTTTGCTCTGAGTGAAGCGGAAGGATGTGTTTCCCGTTTCAATGATCGAGCAGTGATGCGTAACCCGGTCCAAGAGCGCAATTGTCATCGCGGCATCGGCAATACGGGCTTATATCGCCTAATCCCACCTTTTTTGGCGAGGACTTCTTTCTCGTTACAGTCGGCCTTAATCGCGGAAGGTCAAAAAGGTCTGGACGGTTGACCTAACGCACCATAGCATCCCCACAACTTCGGGAGAGACATCATGGCAACTGGCATCAACATTCGCACCTATTTCAACGGCACTTGGCACGCGAGCGATGTTCCCGTTATGCGTGCTGCGGATCATGCTATGTGGCTTGGCACCTCGGTCTTTGACGGCGCGCGCTTCTTCGAGGGCGTGTCGCCAGACCTGTTTGCCCATTGCGAGCGCGTGAACCGCTCGGCGCAGGCCTTGATGATCACGCCCACACATAGCGCGCAGCAAATGGTGCAGATCATCCACGAGGGCCTTGCCGCCTACCCCAAAGGCACCGCCGTCTACATTCGCCCGATGTATTGGGCGCTCGAGGGCGACGAGCTGGGCATCGTCCCCAAGCCTAACGCCACAGGCTTTGCCATCTGCCTCGAGGAAATTCCGATGGCCCCGCAAGGTGCCTCCACCACCCTCACCACCACAAAATTCTGCCGCCCGACACTGGAATCCAGCGTGATCAACGCCAAAGCGGGCTGCCTCTATCCCAACAATGCCCGCATGCTGGCCGAGGCGCGCTCCAAAGGCTTCGGCAATGCGCTGGTTGCAGACGTGATGGGCAACGTGGCCGAGACCGCCACCGCCAACGTATTCCTTGTGCGCGATAACGAGGTCTTCACCCCGATCCCCAACGGCACATTCCTTGCCGGCATCACCCGCGCACGCCATATCGGTCATATGAAAAATGCAGGGCTGCGCGTACATGAAACCGTGCTCGGCTTTGACGACTTTCATAGCGCCGACGAGGTGTTCTTGTCCGGCAATATGATGAAAGTCACCCCCGTCACCAAGCTTGACGACACCACATACAAATCCGGCCCCGTGACCGCACAAGTGCGCGATATGTATTGGGATTGGGCGCTGTCAGCGCAGTGATTTCCCATGTCACATTAGGCGCTTAAAAACTGGTGTTCTGGTTAAGGATTTTCCACTCTCGGGTACTGCTGAAAACTATGGGTTAATTTTCCGCCATAGGTGTTTAAAGGACATAAACCACTTTGGCCTCGTGTGTAGCGTTGGCCACAAGACTCAGCCCCCGTCACGTCAGGTCATCGGTTGTTTTTTTAAGCAAAACAGTCGGTTCCAACTTAGCTAGAAAAAACTCAATTGCCTTCCACCTTCCAGTTTCAGCCCCATACACCGCTGGCTTATCATCCTCCCCAGAATGGATGAGACGGATCGTTCCCATATAGCTCCAACTGCGCCCCTCAGACGGATCCCAAACATGTGCTTGGACCTCTGAAACGGCGGGTGCTTCATCTCTAACTTGAAGAATACGCCATTCGCAGGCTCCAACGTCAGCCAGTCGCATTTTAAAGTCTTTCGCTCGCTCCCCGATGGGCCGCTTCATGAAGTCAACCGTGTGTGCTGCAAGGCGCCCATAGTTTCGCCCTGACAATGCTTGCAGGTATGCCATTGCAGCGGCCTCTGGACTTCCCTTGCCGAATGCCTCGAGTTCTGCTTGGCTTGCCCCGTCTTCAAAAGACTTCAATGGGCGAGCAGACCAAGCACCAATCGCCTTGTTGATCTTTGCATCATCTGCAAGCCCCTTTAAAATCTCTATTACCGGTGGAACGTGCTGTTCCTCAAGGGCCTCCGCCACTCTTACTTTTTCATCCACTTTGCGTTCACAACAATCTATCACAGCATGCAGGGCGTTGAACGCCTTCGCGGCAACAACGGCATGACCAAAATTTAGGTCCACACCATGTAAGATGCCGTGACGATACGGAGCTTGTAATAGCTCAGTGGTAACAGAACCTCTTTGTTGACCAAGCAAACGCAACACGTCAGCTATACCGCCCGGGCCCGATGCGAGAGTATCAAAGACTGGCGCATCTGTACCGCCAGAGAAAGCATGTTTCCCTGTCAGATTTGTAACGATCCCATCAATGATCAACAGCACTAGTGGGACAGCAGAAACGAAGCCCTCTGCCTCAGCCCGTTCCTTGGCGGTCTTATAAATGTCGAACCAAGGGCGCAGTTTTTCGGACTTAAGTCGCTGCTGCAAAGCATGAAGATTGACTGGCTTGAGGTGGTAGCTTGTCAGGATGGCCGTGCTGGTCTCTTTGGTGGCGCCCATTAGCTCAAATAGTGTTGGTGTCGCCATGCCTGCAAACAAGGACCAGCCGTCTGGGGCATATCGTTCAGTGAAAACCTCTTGAGCCTTTGAGAGCTCGTCAATCTTAGCTTGTATTTTCTTCATATCTGCCTTCGCCCTACGCGCCTTTGAACTGAAAGGTACTGCTAAGTTCATAAGCGTACGTAAGCCAGAAAGCTGCTCTCTGAGATAAACTTGGCTATTTTTAGGCTCTTTGGTCATAGGTGCCAGATGGGCATGAATAACTGTCCTGTCAAATGACTCTTGGTAAGAAACTCTACAGGTTTTAGGCGCAGAATTATGAAAGGATATAAAGCAGCCATTGGTGCGGTAGCAGCGAATAGCGGAAGCCCCCCACAGCCGATGCCATAATCTAGCTGGCAACAAGCAGAACATGAGCGCCCGCCATTCAACATAACCCAACCTTTTGATGCTCAGGCGGCCACCGTCGCAAATGGCGCAATGGTTGCTCTGCTCGTGGCCACGCGCGCTGATGTAGACTGCGCATACAGCTCCATGCTGCGGTCCTTGAGGGTGCGCGCCCCGAATATCACCTCGACTTTTATGACGCATATTTTCGTGATCCATCTGGCAACAAACTTTGTATCTGCTGCCATGACCCGGAACCTCAGACCAGTGGCATCGGCACATAGCGGAACCCATCCCCAAGGCGCATGATGCGCCCCACGCCCGGAAACGGGAAATGATAGCCTGCAATCAGCAACTTCTCATCGGCGGCTTGTGACAGCAGCCGTTTTCGGGTCTCCACCGCCAGCGGTTTGTTTAAGTCCGCGCCGACGGTCCACTCGGGGTGCTCCAATCCGGCTATATAATGCACGACAGTATCCACCAGATGCAGCAGCTTCTCGCCCCGGCTTTCCAGCATCAACGCGAAGTGCCCATGGGTATGGCCCGGCGCGGCTACGGCCTTGATGCCCGGTGCAATTTCCTGGCCGTCCACATAGGGCTGGATGGCTTGCGCAACTGGCAACAAATGCCCGCGACAGTGGAGGATCATCTCGCGCAACTGAGCAGGCGCGCGGTCTGGCGATTGTGTCCAGAAGTCATATTCCATCTGGGGGATGCAATGGGTGGCAGATTTGAACACTTGTTCACCGCCCATAGTCAGCCCACCCACATGGTCCGGATGGCCATGGGTCAGCACCACCATATCTATATCTGCCGGAGCGAAACCCAGCGCTGCCAACGAGCTGATCAAGCGGCCATTGTCGTGCTCGTTGCCGTGAAACGTGACCTCTCCCATGCCAGTATCAATCAATATGCGTTGGCCAGCGGTCTCGATCAGCATGACCTGCAATGGCATCTCTGCCATTCGGCGCGACAAGCCATAGCTCTCCATCAACGCACCCACTGCCCCCTTTGGTGCATTGGCCCCGAACATGCCAACACCCATAGAAAAGCTGCCGTCGTCAATCACGCTGACCACCATATCACCCAAGTCAAACTGGCGAATGGCGCGCATCGGCATGGTCCCGTCAGCGCGTGCGGGGCCTGAGGGACTAAACTGGGCCAGCCCCAAGGCAAGGGCCCCCGACAGGACGGACCGGCGGTGGATGAGGGTGTCGGGCATTTCTGACCTTTCTGTGATCCATCGCCATCATAGGTCCAGCGGGTCTTGCTGAGCCAGACACAGACGCGTGAAGCGCAGATAAGGAAAACCATATGTTGCACGGCGACGGTGCTTGGCCCATGATCCGGCTCTCAGGAGGGCGATTGCCATGCGTAAGTTTCTTGTAGTGCTCGATGACAGCCTTGAATGCCTCAACGCGATGCGGTTTGCCGCGATGCGGGCGGCGCGCACGGGTGGCGGTGTCGAAGTTTTAGCGGTGATTCCGCCAGAGGAGTTCAACCACTGGGTCGGCGTCGGCGAAATCATGCGCCAAGAGGCGCGCGAGCGTATCATTGCGCATTTCGAGGTCTTCGGGAAATGGATGCGCGACAAGCAAGGCGTGGACCCCGAGTTGGTTATCCGCGAGGGCGAGCCGGTGCCGGAAATTCTGGCACAGGTAAAAGACGACCCCGAGGTCGGAGTTTTAGTGCTTGGAGCCAGCCCCGACAACAAAGGCCCCGGACCACTGGTGACCGAGTTGACACGGCGCTCTGGCTCGCTGCCCATCCCCTTTACGATCGTTCCCGGTGAGATGACCAAGGAGCAACTTGAAGCTGTCAGTTAGTGCTGCCCCAGCCAACTTAGAATAATTCTAACATATTGACTCCGCGCAGATCCAAGCCCATATCTATTACGATCCCCAAAGAGGCCGTGACCCATGTTTATCCAAACCGAATCCACTCCGAACCCCGCCACGCTGAAGTTTCTGCCGGGCCAAACCGTTTTGGAAATGGGCACCGCCGACTTTCCATCCGCAGACACCGCGGACAAATCCCCGCTGGCCAGCCGCATTTTCGCGGTAGAGGGCGTCACTGGCGTTTTCTTGGGTAATGACTTCGTGACCGTCACCAAGGTGGACACCACTGACTGGGACCACATCAAGCCCGCCATTCTAGGCGCGGTGATGGAGCACTTCCAATCAGGCCAGCCCGCGATTGACGGCGACGGCGGTGGTGCCACAGGTGGGCACGCCGAACACACCGGCGAAGACGGTGCCATTGTCGAGCAAATCAAAGAACTTCTAGACACCCGCGTACGCCCAGCCGTGGCGCAAGATGGTGGCGACATCACCTTCCACGGCTTTGAGCGCGGCGTGGTTTACCTGCATATGCAAGGTGCCTGTGCTGGCTGCCCTTCGTCGACGCTGACCCTGAAAATGGGCATCGAAAATCTGCTGCGCCACTACATCCCCGAAGTGGTTGAGGTTCGCCCAGTTGCCGCCTGAAGATGGTGCCCGCCCAATCGGGCGGTGTTACTGTCAGCACTCCACGCTCACCTCACGAAGCGCACCAACAACGCTAGCCTATTGCCACTGCGTTGACTGTCGGCGTTGGACTGGTGCTCCGGTTGCCGCCTTCGCCGCTTTCGCAGTTAACGATGTTGTGCTTGTACCACCACGCACGCCCTCTACGACTACACCCGAAGGCGTCAACCGATGGTTTTGCCCAGAATGTGGATCGCCGTTGATGGCAACCTTCGACTACCTAGATGGTCAGGTCTACGTACCCGTAGGCCTCCTTGATAATGCAGACGCGTTAGAGCCTAGCCTGCACACCCATTGTGGCTCGCAACTCCCGTGGCTTAGCATCACAGATGACCTCCCTCGTGTGCAAGGAAGCGGGCGTAAATGCCTAGCTAGAACAGGCAGTTAGTTACTTGACCCATGCCCCCTTAACTCTGGCTTTTGATACATCAATGGCACATTGCGCGGCTGCTTTATTGTTGGGCGATACCATTTTGGCGTCACGTATCGACGAGATGCAAAAAGGCCAAGTCGAGAGCCTGATGCCCCTGCTCGAAGACCTGCTATCAGAGGCAGGGAAAACATGGGACGACCTCGATCGCATCGGTGTTGGCATCGGTCCGGGCAACTTTACGGGCATCCGCATCTCCGTCAGTGCGGCGCGCGGATTGGCTCTGGCGCTCGGCATTCCTGCCATCGGTGTCTCCTCGCTCGAAGCTCAAGCCTACGGGCAAAGCGGCGTGGTGGTGTCCAGCTTGGATGCAAGGCAAGGGCGGCTTTATGTGCAAGTCTTCGGGACGGGGCAAAAGACCGATCCGGCACTCTGTGATCTAGACAGCCTGCCCGCCATTCCCGCACGCGCCGAGCCGCGCTGTATCGGGCATAGTGCCGACACCATCGCCCCCCTTTGTGCAGGCCACGCTGACACGCCCAAGATGCCCATTCCCGAGGCCATCGCGCGCATCGCGGCAAGCCGCACCCCAGACGGCACCCGCCCTGCGCCGCTTTACCTGCGCCCCGCCGATGCCGCCCCGCCCCGCGACCCTGCACCTGTCATTCTATGACCTTTGACGAGCTCGCAGCATTACATGCGCAATGCTTTACCACCCCGCGCCCGTGGTCCGCACGCGAGTTCAGCTCAATCCTAAGCCACGCCTTCCTCATCGAAGCCCCGCAAGGATTTCTAATCGGGCGCACCATCGCGGATGAGGCCGAGTTGCTAACCCTCGCCATATCTCCCGACCTCCGTCGGCAAGGCGCTGGAATGGGGCTGGTCTTGGCTTTCTTGGGCCGCGTCGCGGGTGCAGGGGCGACCGAGGCCTTTCTAGAGGTCGCACAAGACAATGCCCCGGCGCGCGCGCTTTATACACAGGCCGGTTTCACCGAAGCAGGGCGGCGCAAAAACTATTATACCGCACTAGACGGGGCGAAAAGTGACGCTCTCGTATTACGGTGCCCGCTTTAGCCACCAGAAACCCAAGCGACCTAAGGGCAACCGCCTTAAATCCCGGCTTTGCAACACGAAATCTTAAAAACTGGTTGACCCCCTGCCTCCTCTGAGTCGTTATTGTACGATGATCGACGGGCAGAGCACGCTCGGTCACTGCTTTTTGCAGCCGGGGGGACGGCCTCGGTCAAAACAAAACATCTGGGAGACCACCATGACAATCATGAAAAATTTTCTCGGCGCAACCGCGACGCTGGCCCTAACGGCCGGTATTGCCGCCGCCGACCCTGCCATCATCTTCGATTTGGGTGGCAAGTTCGACAAATCCTTCAACGAAGCCGCCTATAACGGTGCCACCCGTTGGGCAGAAGAAACCGGCAACAAATTCGCCGAGGTCGAATTGCAATCCGACGCACAACGCGAACAGGCTCTGCGCCGCTTTGCCGAAGCTGGCTCCAACCCGATCATCATGGCAGGCTTTGCATTCGGCAATGCTTTGGGCGAAGTCGCTGGCGACTACCCTGACACCTCTTTCGTGATCATCGACATGGTTGTGGACGCACCAAACGTGCGCTCGGTGGTGTTTAACGAACACGAAGGCTCGTATCTGGTGGGCTACATGGCGGCTAAGACTTCCAAGTCCAACACCGTAGGCTTCATCGGCGGCATGGATATTCCACTGATCCGCAAATTCGCCTGCGGCTATGCCCAAGGCGCGAAGGCTGCGAACCCTGATGCGACTGTGATCTCCAACATGACGGGCACCACGGGCGCGGCTTGGAACGATCCGGTTAAAGGCGGCGAGCTGACCCGTGCGCAAATCAGCCAAGGCGCTGATGTTGTTTATGCCGCCGCTGGCGGTACTGGTCTGGGCGTGCTGCAAACTGCTGCTGACGAGGGCATCTTGTCCATCGGCGTTGACAGCAACCAGAACTACCTGCACCCCGGCAAAGTCCTGACTTCAATGATGAAGCGCGTCGACACCGCCGTGTTTAACGCAATGACCGACGGGCCGGGTCTGGAAACCGGCTTCAACGTCATGGGTTTGGCCAACGGTGGCGTGGGCTACGCAATGGACGAAAACAACGCAGCACTGGTCTCTGACGAGTTGAAAGCCGATGTGGAGGCCCTTTCGGCCAAAATCGGTTCGGGTGAAATCGCTGTGCATGACTACATGTCCGACGAAACCTGCCCGGCACTGAAATTCTAAACCAGTCGGTATTTTAAGCAAAAAAGAGGGGGGGGCCTCAGGTCATGACAGATTGTCTCAACACATTCTTCTCAGCTTGGGGCGACCCCTCAGAGCAGAGCCGCGCGGCTAAAACCGACGCGGCTCTGGCCACTAGTTTTTATTACGCAGACCCCAATGCCCCCGCGCCGATCACTGATCGCGATGCCTATCTGGCCTATGTCAAAATGTATGGTGACATGATGCCTGACGGCTCTGCCGAGGTTGTTGATATGTCCACGCATAATGGCCATGCCCGTGCAACAGTCGCCTTTTGCAAAGACGGCGTAGCAATGCAGCACGGCCAGTATTTTGCCGATATCGTAGACGGCAAGATCACGCGGCTAATCGGGTTTGCAGGCATGGGAGCGCCCGCTTGAGCCTTGAATTGACGACTGAACCAGCAATTGAACTCAAAGGCATATCCAAGGCCTTCGGCCCTGTTCAGGCCAACAAAGATATCTCGATCCGCGTCATGCCCGGCACCATTCACGGGATCATCGGCGAGAACGGCGCGGGTAAATCTACTTTAATGTCAATCCTCTACGGCTTTTACAAAGCCGATAAAGGTGACATCTTCATCTCGGGCAAGAAGACCGCCATTCCCGACAGCCAAGCCGCCATTGCGGCAGGCATCGGCATGGTTTTCCAGCACTTCAAGTTGGTCGAAAACTTCACAGTTCTGGAAAACGTCATTCTGGGGGCCGAGGACGGCGCACTTCTGGCCCCATCCCTGCGCAAGGCCCGCAAAGAGCTGACCGCGCTGGCCGCTGAATACGAATTAAACGTAGACCCCGACGCTTTGATCGAGGACATCGGCGTTGGCATGCAGCAGCGCGTTGAGATCCTCAAAGCGCTCTACCGTCGCGCCGACATCTTGATTTTGGACGAGCCAACGGGCGTGCTAACCCCCGCCGAAGCTGACCAGTTGTTTCGCATCCTTCACCGCCTGAAGGATGAGGGCAAAACCATCATCTTGATCACCCACAAGCTGCGCGAAATAATGGAAGCAACGGACACCGTGTCGGTGATGCGCCGTGGCGAGATGACCGCGACGGTAAAAACCTCGGAAACCTCGCCCGAGCAGTTGGCCGAGCTGATGGTCGGGCGCAAAGTGCTGCTCCAAGTCGATAAAGAGCCTGCTACCCCCGGTGAATTGGTGCTGGAAGTCGAGGACCTGCGGGTCGTTGATGACAGTGGCGTCGAGCGGGTCAAAGGCATCTCTCTCAACGTCCGTGCTGGCGAAATTCTTGGTATTGCTGGCGTGTCTGGCAATGGTCAATCCGAGTTGTTGGAAGTGCTGGGCGGCATGCAAAACGGCACCGGGTCTATCCGTGTAAACGGGCAGGATATCGACCTGACTGGCAAGTTTTCAGACGCGCGGTCGCGGCGCAAACGCGGCATTGCCCACGTTCCCGAAGACCGTCAGCGCGAAGGTCTGATCATGGATTTCACGGCTTGGGAAAATACCGCATTTGGCTACGATGACGACCCGCACTACCAATCCGGCCTCTTGATGAATAACGTCGCTATCCGCGAAGATACCGAGGGTAAAATCAAGCGCTTCGACGTGCGCCCGGCCAATGCAATGCTGGATGCCAAAAGCTTCTCCGGCGGAAATCAACAGAAAATCGTGCTGGCCCGCGAGATTGAGCGCGACCCCGATCTTTTGCTCGTTGGCCAGCCCACCCGCGGCGTGGATATTGGCGCGATTGAATTTATTCACCAGCAAATTGTGGCCCTGCGCGACAAGGGCAAAGCCATCTTGTTGGTCTCGGTAGAGTTGGAAGAAATTCTGTCTCTGTCAGACCGCATTGCGGTGATTTTCGACGGCAAATTGATGGGCGAACGCCTGCCCTCCGAGACCGACGAGAAAGAGCTAGGCCTGATGATGGCTGGCATGACGCGCGAAAATAGCGGAACGACTACAGACGGGGGGGACGCCTGAAATGGACCAATTACCAAAATGGGCTGACCTGATCGTTGTGCCACTTGTCGGGCTGCTCATGGCCTTCGTGTTGTCCATGTTGATGGTTTTGGTTACCGGCCACGACCCGGTCGCAGCCATCAAATTGATGATCTCCGGCGCGCTCGGATCAACCTATGGCTGGGGCTACACGCTGTATTACGCCACCAACTTTATCTTTACCGGCCTTGCGGTTTCCGTAGCTTTCCACGGCTCCTTGTTCAACATTGGCGGCGAGGGTCAGGCGGCTCTTGGCGGCCTTGGCGTGGCACTGATTTGTCTGTTCATTCCGTGGCCCCACTGGTCCATCGCATTGATTGCGGCTTCCGCGTCTGCGGCGGCGTTCGGCGCGCTTTGGGCACTGATCCCTGCCTATCTGCAAGCCAAACGCGGCAGCCATATCGTGATCACCACGATCATGTTCAACTTCATTGCGGCCTCCCTCTTGAACTATGTTCTGGTCAACCAGCTGCGCCCCAAAGGCGCCATGGACCCCGCCACGGCCAAGTTTCCAGAACCCACACATTTGCCCTCGATCGGCGAGATGGCGAATGCCTTAGGCCTGTCTTGGGCCAAAGGCACCCCTGCCAATATCACCTTGTTAGTGGCCCTAGTGGCCTGCGTATTGGTCTACCTTTTGATCTGGCGCACCCGCTTTGGCTACCAGTTGCGTGCCTTTGGCAAATCGCAACCCGCCGCCATTTACGCAGGCATCAGCCCGGTTAAAATCACCATCATCGCAATGATGATATCGGGCGGTTTGGCTGGCATGATGGCTATCAATAACGTCATGGGCGAGGCCGAGCGCCTGATCCTTGGCTCCGTCGAGGGCGCGGGCTTTATCGGTATCGCGGTGGCTTTGATGGGCCGCTCGCATCCCGTCGGCATCCTGTTCTCAGCGCTTTTGTTTGGCGCACTTTATCAAGGCGGCGCCGAGTTGGGTCTCTGGACCAAAATCCCGCGCGAGTTAGTGATCGTCATTCAGGCCTTGGTGATTTTGTTCACCGGCGCGCTGGACAACATGGTCCGCCTTATCGTGGCCAAGCTATTCTTCCGAAACCGTAAATCGGCGGAGGCGTAGACATGGACTACAACACCCTCCTGCAAATTCTCGACAGTGCGCTGCGCCTTGCAACGCCTCTGCTCTTTGCCTGCCTCGCCGGGCTGTTTTCCGAGCGCGCGGGCATTTTCGACATCGGATTAGAGGGCAAAATGCTCATGGCCGCGTTTTTCTCGGCGGCCACAGCCTATTCAACCGGCTCCGTCTGGTTGGGCCTCTTGGCGGGGATTGCCGCCTCATTGGTGTTGTCCCTTATCCATGGCTTGGCGTCGATTACCTTTCGCGGCAACCAACTCATTTCTGGCGTGGCGATCAACTTTCTCGCATCCGGCCTGACCGTGTTAATCGGGCTAAGTTGGTTCAAACTTGGGGGCCAAACTCCGGCGCTGCGTGGGGCCGCGCGCTTCCAAGGGATCGACCTGCCCTTTGCCGAGGCCCTGTCTGGCGTCCCCCTCATCGGCCCGCTCTATTCTGTAGTCTTGTCGGGGCACACCATCCTCGTCTATGTCGCCCTGCTCTGCGTGCCATTGTCTTGGTACGTGCTATACCGCACCCGCTTTGGCCTGCGCCTGCGCGCCGTGGGTGAAAACCCGGCAGCCGTGGACACCGCAGGGATTTCCGTGGTCGGTCTGCGCTATTCGGCTGTCCTGATTTGCGGCGTTCTTTGCGGCCTTGCGGGGGCCTATTTGGCAACCGGCCTAGGCGCGAGCTTCGTCAAAGAGATGACAGCAGGGCGCGGCTACATCGCATTGGCAGCGCTGATATTTGCCAAGTGGCGACCATGGTATGCGCTGTTCTCAACCTTCTTGTTCGGGCTACTTGAAGCCGTGTCCAACCGCTACCCCAGCATTGATTTGGGCTTTGTCACGCTGCCCTCGCAATTCATGCAAGCACTACCCTACATCCTGACCGTGGTGATCCTCGCTGGATTCGTTGGTAAGGCCATCCCGCCCCGCGCTGGCGGCGAGCCCTATGTCAAAGAGCGATGATCGCGACAAAAGAGGCCCATTTTAACCCGCAAAAGCACTCAAATGCCTATTTTTGCAACTGGACTCACATTTTTGATTTGCTCAGTCCAGTTGCCGGAGGCTAAGAAAGCCCATGCAAATCTACCTCCCAATTGCCGAGGTCTCGGTCAACGCCTTCTTGTTGTTGGGCCTTGGCGGAATTGTGGGCATCTTGTCGGGCATGTTCGGCGTTGGCGGCGGCTTCCTGATGACCCCATTGTTGTTCTTCATAGGCATTCCGCCAGCCGTGGCCGTGGCCACCGAAGCCAACCAAATTGTTGCCTCGTCGTTTTCCGGTGTCCTAGCACATTTCAAGCGCAAAACCGTTGATCTGAAAATGGGCCTCGTGCTGCTGATTGGCGGCTTGGTTGGGGCGGCAATCGGCGTGCAAGTCTTCGCCATCCTGCGCGAGATGGGCCAAGTCGATCTTCTGGTGAAACTTTGCTACGTGCTGTTTCTTGGCGTTATCGGCGGGTTGATGTTTTTTGAGAGCCTGCGCGCTATTCGCCGCTCAAAAAACCCCAAAGCGCTGCCGCCGCGCAAGAAACACGGCTGGATTCACGCCCTGCCCTTCAAGACCAAATTTCGCACCTCCGGCCTGTATATATCGGTCATTCCGCCCATTGTGGTTGGCCTGTTTGTTGGCATTCTGGCCGCAATCATGGGGGTTGGCGGCGGCTTTGTGATGGTGCCTGCAATGATCTATCTGTTGGGAATGCCCACCAAGGTTGTGGTCGGCACCTCCCTGTTTCAGATCATCTTTGTGACTGCGTTCACCACCCTGCTACACGCCACCACCAACTATACCGTGGATATGGCGCTGGCCGTTTTGTTGCTGGTTGGCGGGGTGATTGGTGCACAAATCGGCACGCGCATCGGCGTAAAGCTGAAAGCCGAACAGTTACGCATTTTGCTGTCCATTATGGTCATCGCGGTCTGCGCAAAACTGGCGCTTGATCTGCTGATTGAGCCGACGGAGCTTTTCTCGCTAGGTAGCGGTGGCCACTCGTGATCCGCGCTCTTTTACTCGTATTCAGCCTCATTGCAGCCCCTGTATTTGCGGAGCAAGTCGTCGCAGATCTGTCGCGGGACGAGGTTGCCATCACAGCCAATTTCGATGGTTCCGACATCTTGATTTATGGCGCAGTCAAGCGAGATACGCCGCCAGAAGGTAGCCCTTTAGACGTCATCATTGCCGTCTCGGGACCCCAAAAATCAGTCAGCGTCCGTAAGAAAGCCCGCCGGTTTGGTATCTGGGTAAACACAGCCTCGGTCGAGGTGGATCTGGCCCCCAGTTTCTACGCCGTGGCCTCCAGTGGGATATTGGAGACGCTGCTGTCAGAGGTCGAAGACCTGCGCCACGCAGTCTCCATTCCCCGCGCAATTCGATCGGTCGGAGCGCCTTCCGATGTCGCCAATACTGCCGAATTCACCGAGGCTCTGATCCGTATCCGCACTGGTAAAAACCTGTATCAACAGCTCGACAGTACCGTGACGTTCCACGATCAAACACTCTTTTCAACCACGATCGACCTGCCCGCCAATCTGGTTGAAGGGCCGTACAACACCCGCATATTTTTGGTTCGCGACGGATTGGTGATTGATGAATATGAGACCATAATCAGCGTCAACAAAGTCGGGCTAGAGCGCTGGATTTATGATCTGGCCCACAACAAACCGCTGGCTTATGGTTTGTTGTCACTGTTCATCGCAATCGTCGCAGGCTGGATGGCCTCCGCCGTCTTCCGCTACATCCGCTTCTAGTCAGCGTCACTATCTTCAACAGTCAGCTCTAAACGTGCCGCGCTTTTGGGCAAATCATCCGTGCGCAACGCCCCGGTTGGGCGCGCCAACATGTTTCGCGTGATCCACATAAGCCGGTTTTCAGCACGGGTAATTGCAACATATGCAAGCCGTTTCCACAGCGGCTGCCCCGCCTCTTCGCGCCCAGCACGCGCGGCAGCATATAAATCCGGCGCGAAGACCTGAACCGTATCCCATTGCGAGCCCTGCGCCTTGTGAATTGTTACCGCCGCACCATGTAGAAAAGCCGCGCCCATGCGGGCTGCAAAAGGGATGAACGGCTCTTCTTCACCCGGCGCTTCAATCTTGATGATCGAGGCGGCAGAAACCTGCGGGTCTTCCGCGCCAATCACATGCAGCCGTGAAAACCCGGGCTTGTTCCCCGGTCCCATATAAACCACCTGCGCGCCCTTAATCAGGCCACGCGCCTCAAGATCAATCCGTTTTTTGCGGTGTTTTGCAGGCAGCTCAATCCCGTCACAAATCAGCGGCTCACCCGGAAGCAACGTGTCCACGGTCGCGCCATAAGCCCCCCGAAACGCCTGAATTAGCCGGATGCGCGTCGCATTGCGCCAGACCAGAACAGGCGAGCGGGCCATTAAATCCGCCTCGGCCCGTTCCGCGTAGACCACACGGTCATCCTTAGCGGCCGCCTCACGCACCATTTGGTCAAACGCGTTAAAATTAATGGTCGGGTCCGCTAAGGCATGGGCCAGATCAAGGATCGGATTGTCCTGCGTTTGGCGGTGTACACGCGACAACTCCAACCGGCGGCCGTCCTTGAGTTTGTCAAACACCATTGCACCAGATTGACCGACAGGGGCCAATTGCGCCGGATCACCAAACAGGATCAGCGTCGGAAAAATTTCCCTCAAATCTTCATATTGCTTCTCATCAAGCATCGAGGATTCATCAATAAACCCGATATCCAATGGGTCTTCACGCCGCTTCCAGCCTTGAATAAAGTCAGACCCTTTCAGTCCCGCCGCGGCCAGTGCACCGGGGATGGATTTGTTGTTGGCATAAAACAGCCGCGCACGCTCCAGTGCCACATCTGTAATACCCTCAACTTCGGGCTTTTCACCTTGCCCGGCCAACCACTCAGCAATCCGCTCATACTCGGGGTCATATAATGGGGTGTATAAAATTCGGTGGATCGTTGTCGCAGGCACACCACGGTTGCGCAGCACACTTGCCGCCTTATTGGTCGGGGCCAGCACCGCAATTGTGCGGCGGTCTTTGCGCGGCTTACCATCGTAGTCGCCTGAGATCAGATCAACGCCCGCCTCTTGAACCGCCTCAACCATCTTTGCCAGCAGCAATGTCTTGCCCGACCCCGCCTTGCCAACAATCGCCATAACCTGGCTTTTGGCCTCGTTCAAAGGGGTCGTATGCCCCTCCAACATATCTACCCCCGCGCCAGCCATAACCTCGGCAATGGCATCATAGGCTTCGGCTTGATCGTCAGAAAAGACAATATTTATGGGGGTGCGTGACATAGGCGGACCCTATCTCGCACCCCGGTGATTTGCCAGTGCGATCAGGCCGCAATTGCCACCTCTTCGTGTCCGAAGGCACGATTATACCAATGCCTTGCGACCTCGATCGAGACCCCTGCCTTGCCCGCCATTAGGGACAGGATTTCAGGCGTAAACTCCCACAACCCAGCGCTAATTGCATCGCGCCCCTGCCCTTCGGACCCCAGCACCTCGGGCGCCCAGCCAAGTTTACGATATATCCGAACCATCCGTGCATCGAACACGCCAACCGTATGCGTCAGCCCACGCCCCAAGCCCAGCTGTGCACCTGCCATCATCAACAACGCGGCGATACGCCCGCCATCTTTACTCGACGGAGAGATACAAAACCGCGTCGTTTCCCAAACACGCGGAGCCGTCAACGGCCCCCCCGCCAGATGCGCAAAGAAGTCGTTCAGCATCGTCTCCCCCGTCGTGGGCAGAAACCTCATAGAGCCACCATGCAAACCATCAGGACGCTCCCAGATCACATAAAGCGGGTTCAGGGCGTCATATTGATCACGCTCATATCCACGCTCGTCCACGCTCACCTCCCACTTAAGGCGGTCATGAAATTGCACTGCGCGGTCGCGCAACATGCTGTCTTCAAGTTTTGGGTAGGCCGTCATCTGGTCGCCGTAAAGGTATCTGATCATTTGGAACTCCATCCGGGTCGGGAGGATGGAGATCGCAAAGTTTTATTAAGCTCAGATCAAAGCTGCGTCCGCAGATAGTTAGAATTTGCAACAAATTTAAACGACTATCAGGCCATGTGTCAGCGCCATGGCCACAGCGTGCGTTGTATTTGCCGCGCCCAGCTTGAAGCGCGCACTCTCAATATACACGCGCAACGTGCTCTCGGAAATCTTAAGGGTCTCTGCAATATTTGCACGGGTGGCCCCCGTGGCAAGCAACGTCAGCGCGTCCTTTTCACGCGGTGACAATGACCGAATGGGACCACGGTCGGGATTTCCTTCTATCTGCAAGGCTTTCTCATTGAGATAATGGGAGATCAAAAGTAATTCCCCAACCCGTTCGTTGGTGAACTTTTCCCATGTGTCATCGCTGCATTTTTGGTTCACCGAGAACAGGGCAAATTGCCCGCTTGGCCCCCGAATTGGAACACTAAACCCTTGATTGCCAACGCCCGCAGCGATTGCTTCGCCAAGAAAATTTCGGGCAGGTTTGGGCGACCAGTCTAACGCTTTCCAGTCAATAGGGCGGAACTGGCGATAGCAACCTTGGACCACCGGATCTATGCGGGCATAGTCTTTTTCAACATAGCGCTCAACCCAATCGGCATCATAGGTCAGTGCCGCATATTGCTCGCCCGTGCTGTTAACAGAGTGGTAGACGAGATGTTCGATATCATAGACATCGCGCAGCCCATCAACAAAAGTCTGGACTTCTTCAAGCGTTGTCGCCTGTGAAAGAGCTTCTTGCATGTCTATGAGTTTGTTCAATCTCACCTGCCAAACGGCGCCGTGATCGGGCCGGCGATGCGAGCTCAGTTGTTGCAACCATGATCGTATCGTCGAGGTGCTCAGCTAAGTAATCCAATTCATTACTAGCTGAGAACTTCTTAAGGTCCATCAAGACGTCAATAATCCAGTCATTCGTCATGAACACTATCCTTCCGAAAGGGTTAATCATCCGTTAACAACTAGGTTAACAGCGGAATATCGCCGAAAATATTCGCTAATTAACCCTCCCCATAAATAGCGAGTCAGGTTTTGGTAAGCTTTTGGTGGATTTGGATTGCCTAAATTTTGAGCACAGAAAAGCCCGCGAAATCCGGCGATTCGCGGGCTTTTGAAAGGGTCGCCTAGTAAGGTCAACCCTCGCGGCTAGCCTCAAGCGTATCTTCAAAGGTTGTCAAGCCTGTGCGCGGCGCTGACACCAAAACGGCCATGTTCCCCGGCTTATGTTCATTGCGCAGCATCTTGGTGTGTGCCTTTGGAATTTCATTCCATGGAAACACTTCGGACATGCAGGGATCCAAGCGACGCTCGACCATCAGCTTATTCGCCGCAGCCGCCTGTTTGAGATGGGCAAAGTGAGACCCTTGGACGCGCTTTTGATGCATCCACAAATACCGCGCATCCATTGTCAAATTATAGCCCGTTGTCCCTGCACAAATCACGATCATGCCACCCTTTTTGCACACGAATACAGACACAGGGAACGTCGCCTCACCGGGGTGCTCAAACACCATATCGACGTTGTTACCCTTGCCTGTGATGTCCCAAATGGCTTTGCCAAATTTGCGCACTTCACCGAACCATTCTTTATATTCAGGCGTGTTCACGGTGGGCATTTGGCCCCAGCAATTGAAATCTTTGCGGTTGATGACGCCCTTTGCACCCAATCCCATCACGAATTCGCGCTTGTCCTCATCCGAGATCACACCAATCGCATTTGCCCCGGCCGTATTGGCCAATTGCACTGCGAACGAGCCCAATCCGCCTGACGCACCCCAGATCAATACGTTCTGACCCGGCTTCAATTCATGCGGGTGATGGCCAAATAACATCCGGTAAGCTGTGGCCAACGTCAGTGTATAGCACGCACTTTCTTCCCAGCTAAGGTGCTGAGGGCGCGGCATAATTTGCTGGGCCTGCACACGCGTAAACTGCGCAAATGACCCGTCAGGTGTCTCATAGCCCCAAATCCGTTGGCTGGTCGAGAACATCGGATCACCACCGTTACATTCCTCATCATCGCCATCATCTTGGTTGCAATGCACAACCACTTCGTCGCCCACTTTCCAACGCTTTACCTTATCGCCAACGGCCCAAATGATGCCCGCAGCATCCGATCCCGCAATATGATAATCAGCTTTATGCACATCAAACGGGCTGATTGGCACACCAAGCCCCGCCCAGACGCCATTATAATTCACGCCAGCGGCCATCACCAAAATCAACACTTCATGGCTGTCAATCGCAGGTGTCTCAACCACCTCATTTAGGAAACTGTCTTCTGGGTCACCATGCCGGTCGCGCCGAATGGCCCACGCATACATTTTCGCAGGGACGTGACCCATCGGGGGAATTTCACCGACCTCATAGAGGTCTTTTTTATCTGCACTATTGTCCATCATATCGTCCTGCGTATCTAGGGCCATGGTAGGCGTTCCCCATCATTTCGTGCCGCGACGCAGAATCAAATGCTGCATCGCCAATAAAGAAGAGATACAAACGTCAAAGTAACAATACAACCCCAGTTTGGGTATTTTTGTAATTTTATGTCGCGTCGAAATGGGCTATTGAAGAGGCATAATAGCCGATCACTTCAGGTGCCTTGTCACTCACCTCGACCATGCCCCCCACTTGCCGGATAAGTCCGCGAACCTCCAACATGCGTAATGCCTCCTCCACTGCGCGCGTGCAGACATCGCTCTCATTTTCTACCGGCAAGCACAGCTCCCGCTGCTCACCACCGTATTTCGCAATATCAGCCGTAAACCTAGTCACAATCTCGGTGACCTTTATCGCGCCCTGCGCATCCAGCAGAAAGCGACAGACCAAAGGCACCGGCAGGATTGGCACAACCCGACTGACGCGGGTCATAAGCTCCGCCCCAAGTTTCATGGTTGTATCCTCCGGGTTCTCCGTCAGAAACGCCTTCAATGACACGGGCTGCCCAAAAGCCACGGCAGCAAACCCCAAACGATGAAATCGCCCTGTCACCCGTTGCCACAAGTGCCTGCCAACGTATTTTGCCACATGAGCAATCCTGAACTTAAAGCGCGCAGACTTCTCGCCCGCAGCCGAGATTAAAACCCGGTCTTCCAGCACCCTGTCATAATTCAGACCCACCGGCACGAACACAACATCGCGCGTCCCCGCAGGATCAAACCCATCTATAATATAGCTGATCAAGCCAAGTTTCGGCTGCCCTAACCCGCCGGTCCGCGACAATCCCCCTTCAGGGAATACCGCTTGCGCAACACCCTCCTTCGTCGAAAGCTGCACATAACGCGCCAGAACCCTGCGATAGAGCGGGTTAAGGTTTTTCCGCCGGATAAAGTAGCCACCCATCATCTTGATCAACGGGCGCAAGGGCCAGCCACGCGCCCATTCACCCACGGCATAAGACAGCGCACTCTCACGCGCGGCTAGGTAAGTCACCAACACATAATCCATGTTGGAGCGGTGATTCATAATGAACACCACCGTCGCCTGCGGGTCGATATCGGCCATTGCCTCGCTGCCAGTATTAACCACACGCACCCGATAAAGCGATCGCGACACCCACTTGGCTACCCGCGTGCCCAGCCCGAAATATATCGTGGCACTGAACGACGGCACAATCTCGCGGGCATAGCGCTCCGCCGTTTCGAAAGCCACATTGTCGGGCACGCCCATCTGGTCGGCATAGTCATTCACCGCACGGATCACATCAGGATCATACAGAACATTCTGGATCATGTCGTGGCGCCGCGCCAGTTTGAACGGCTGGATCGGGCGGGCTAGTCGCGCATTTAAGCGACCAACAACCCGTTCAGCCCTGCGCCTGAAAAACCACCGAACTGACGGGAAAAGTAAATGCGAAGCTGCCGTAACCGTGGCCAATACCCCGATAAGAACCAAAGCCCAGACGGGCATTTCAACTGTACTAAACATAGTTCAAGACAGTGGCAGTGTTTGCGTCCTCGGTAAATCCTTTGTAAATCTCCGTTAATCCGACATGCTGCGATGCAGCGCGTTGACATTAATATAATCTTTCAAGTAACAATCAAACTAAGCAATAATATTACTAAGCCATGATTCCTGCGAGGCCCTCCATGTCCGACACTTCCGACACCTCCACCGCCCCTAAAAAGGATCGTCCTTGGTTGTTTCGCACCTATGCCGGGCACTCAACGGCCAAGGCCTCAAACGCGCTCTACAAGGGCAATCTCGCCAAGGGGCAAACTGGCCTCTCCGTCGCCTTCGATTTACCGACACAAACCGGCTATGACAGCGATCACACTCTGGCGCGCGGCGAGGTTGGCAAGGTTGGCGTTCCTGTTGCGCATTTGGGCGATATGCGTGCCTTGTTCCACGATATCCCGCTCGATCAGATGAACACCTCGATGACGATCAACGCCACGGCCCCTTGGTTGCTGGCCCTCTATATTGCCGCCGCGCAAGAGCAAGGCGCGGATGTATCCGCCCTGCAAGGCACGGTGCAAAATGACCTTATCAAGGAATACCTGTCGCGCGGTACATATATTTGCCCGCCAAAACCCAGCTTGCGGATGATCACCGATGTCGCCGCTTATACGCGCGAGCATCTGCCAAAATGGAACCCGATGAACGTCTGCTCGTACCATCTGCAAGAGGCCGGAGCCACGCCCGAGCAAGAACTTGCCTTCGCGCTGGCCACGGCCACCGCCGTGCTGGATGATCTCAAAGGCAAAGTCCCGCCCGAGCATTTTCCCGCCATGGTTGGTCGCATTTCCTTCTTCGTAAATGCAGGCATCCGGTTCGTGACCGAGATGTGCAAAATGCGCGCTTTTGTAGATTTATGGGATGAAATCACCCTTGAGCGCTATGGCGTGCAAGACCCCAAATTCCGCCGTTTCCGCTATGGTGTGCAGGTGAACTCGCTTGGCCTGACCGAGCAGCAGCCCGAAAATAACGTCTACCGCATCTTGATCGAGATGCTCGCCGTGACCCTCTCCAAGAACGCCCGCGCGCGCGCCGTGCAATTGCCCGCATGGAACGAGGCCCTTGGCCTGCCGCGCCCGTGGGACCAGCAATGGTCGCTGCGGATGCAACAAATCATGGCGTTCGAGACGGACCTTTTGGAATTCGACGACCTGTTTGATGGCAACCCCGCCGTTGACCGAAAAGTCGAAGCCCTCAAGGCTGGCGCCCGCGCCGAGCTGGCCACGATTGACGCGATGGGCGGCGCCAACGAGGCGATTGAATATATGAAATCACGGCTGGTCGAGGCCAATAGTGCGCGCCTTGGCAACATCGAAACCGGCCAAACCACCGTTGTTGGCGTGAACAAATTCCAACAGCACGAGGAAAGCCCGCTCACCGCTGGCGACGAGGCCATTATGGTCGCCGACGCCGACGCCGAGGCTGACCAAATCACGCGCCTGAACGCATGGCGCGCATCGCGCGACAACGCAGCCGTTAAGGCTGCCCTTGCCAAGGTTCACCAAGCCGCACAAGACGGCACCAACATCATGGCCCCCACCATCGAGGCCGCCAAAGCAGGTGCCACCACCGGCGAATGGAGCGACGTGATCCGACAAGTGTTCGGCCAATATCGCGGCCCTACTGGCGTCTCGCGCAACCCCTCCAACCGCACCGAAGGGCTGGACGATATTCGCGCTCAAGTTGATGCTGTCTCTGACAAACTGGGTCGCCGCCTGAAGTTTTTGGTCGGTAAACCCGGCCTAGACGGCCACTCCAACGGGGCCGAGCAGATTGCCACGCGCGCACGCGATTGCGGCATGGATATCAGCTATGAAGGCATCCGCCTGACCCCCGACGAGATTGTCGAGGCCGCTGTAAAAGAGCAGGCACATGTCGTTGGCCTATCAATCCTGTCCGGCTCTCACATCCCGTTGATCGAGGACCTAATGGGCAAAATGAAAGCCGCAGGATTGGGCCACATCCCCGTCGTTGTCGGCGGCATCATCCCAGAAGACGACGCCACCCACCTGCGCGCGATGGGCGTGGCCAAAGTCTACACGCCCAAAGATTTCGAGTTGAACCGCATCATGGTTGATCTGGTCGCATTGGTGGACCCGAAAGGCATCGCGGCGGAGTAGTTAGCGCACGCTGATACTGCCCACCATTCGACTGGTTTCTCCATCGAGTTCACTCAAAATAAAGAAAAGTGACTTCTCCACATCTAGGGGGATGCTATCACCAGTACGCAGGTATTGGCCTCCTTGGCCAATAAAGTTGAACCGAAGTCTAGTCGTTTGATAATACCTCATCGTCAAGATCGGGTTTGAACCATTGCAAATGTAGGAACCACTTTCAAACGTCACGCCCACAATCGGCTGCTTTCCCGAGACATCTAGACAAGTATTCTTCTTCACAACAATCGGCTGGCCCGCCGCCTGCGGCACCCGCGCTGCTTGCGCTGTAGTTGTCACGCCCGTCGCCCGCGCATTCATCGCGGCAAGTAACTTCGCGGTATCCACGTTTCTGCCGTCAGCCCCTTTCGGCCCAATTACGCCAACCGGCCCCACGGGGCCTTCTGCGCCAGGCGCGCCAGAAAGGCCCGCGACACCTCGCTCGCCCCTCACGCCGGCAAGACCCGCAGGGCCGTCTGCCCCGCGCAATCCTTGCTGCCCCCTAGGCCCTTGCGGGCCACGAATAACGTCGCGATATTGCTCGGCCAGCACCGCTGCCACCTCATCTGGTGACACGAACCCTAACCGCGAGCCATTCCCGGATTTAAGTTTCGAGAGCTGGTCTTTAAATTGCGAAAGCTGGGCCTCCAGCGCCGCCACCCGCACTGCCGATGGCTGAACTCGCAAAACCGCGCGCCCCTGATCCGCAACATCCTCCTCCAGTGACGCCAAGCGCGCGCCGACCTGCCCTACATTGCTGCGCAACTCAGACGCCGCCACCGCTTCTTCAATCCGTTGTTGAACCGCATCTTCGCTCAGCACTGCGTTATTAAACCTCGACTGCTCAGATACGCCCATCCACCCCACAGCAACCGTTGCGAAAGCTCCAAGCACACCCGCGCCAAGCGGTATAATATAGTCTTTAATCATCATCTCGTGCGTCACCCACCCTGTAATATTGCAAGCCTATCGCCTTGCCCGTCTTTGTCCAGCACTTCCCCCCAAGCGGTCCAAACACCACAGCCTTGAGCAAGATCACGATCCATTCCATACTCCCCACTATTAAAGTTAAGTATTAAAAGGCCCGCAGCATGCAAGCCACTGATCCGAAAACACGCCGCCCCGCCCGTGAATGGATACCAATTTTAGCAAACTACCGCACACCTTCTCTGAAGCGCTCGATCTGGGAGCTCGCCAGCACTCTGGTCCCATATTTCACGCTTTGGGCCGTTGCATGGTGGTCGCTATCGGCGCAAATTTACTGGCTCACGGTTCCCACAGTTATCCTTACAGGCATGTTGATGATGCGCATTTTTGCTATTCAGCATGATTGCGGCCATGGCGCAATTTTCAAATCCTGGCGCGCCAATCGCTGGCTGGGGCGTTGCCTTGGCGTGATCTGCATCGCGCCCGCCGCCGTTTGGGCCAAAAAACACGATGTGCACCATGCCACCCATGGCAATCTTGATCGCCGCGAAATGGGTGACTTGTTGACCCTGACAGTGGCAGAATACAACGCCAAAACTCCGTTTTGGAAGGCCGCGTACCGGCTGTATCGCAACCCTTATTTCCTCTTGGCATTCGGCCCGTTTTACTCATTCTTTTTGGAATACCGCCTGCCAGTTCGCTTGATGGATCGCCGCGAATATTGGGTCAGCGCCATGGGCACCAACCTGTCTATCGCCATTGTTTTAGGCATTATCTATGCGTTTGGCGGCTGGGACCCGATCCTATATATTTTCGTGCCCTCAACCTTGATCGGGGCCTCGTGTGGCGTTTGGGTGTTCTATATCCAGCATCAATTCGAGGGCGTTGGGACCACCAAGAAGATTGGAGCGTCCTTGATGCTGCCCTTTATGGCTCCAGCTATTACGTTTTACCAAGCTGGCTAAACTGGTTCACCTGCAATGTTGGCATCCATCATGTGCACCACTTATACGCGCGCATTGCGTTCTATCGCTTGCCCGAAGTTTTAGCCGACCACCCAGAATTAGCAGCCACAAACCGGGTCACATTTCGCGACAGCCTGCACTGCCTCAAACTGAAACTTTGGGACGAAGATAGCCGCCATATGGTCGGTTTTACAGCCGCCAATACGATTGCCACACAACAGGCGCTCGCGCCCGCACAATAGGGCTGATATGATGGGGAAAACCTGATCTTTAGGAGCCTTACCCATGACCATTCATATCGGTGCCAAACCCGGCGATATCGCTGAAACTGTTCTGATGCCCGGTGATCCATACCGCGCTAAATGGGCGGCCGAGACCTTCCTTGAAAATCCAAAACTGATTAACGAAGTGCGCGGCATGTTGGGCTTCACCGGCATGTGGAAAGGCAATCGCGTCACCATTCAGGGCTCTGGCATGGGGATGCCGTCCCTGTCCATCTATGCCAATGAGTTGATCAAAGACTACAACGCCCAAACCCTGATCCGCATCGGCTCATGCGGTGCAATGCAGGAGAAAATCAACCTGCGCGACGTGATCCTCGCCACCACCGCCTCAACCCTGACCACACCCTCGCGCGGTATTTTCAAAGAACTGCAATTCGCCCCCACATGCGATTGGAACTTGCTGCACTCAGCCTTCCACGCGGCCGAGGCACGCAGCGTATCCACCCATGTAGGCGGCATCTATTCATCAGATATTTTCTATGACGAGCGCCCAGACTTGAACGAGCAAATGACCCGCCATGGCGTTCTCGCCGTGGAAATGGAGGCGGCCGAACTCTACACTCTCGCCGCCCGCTATGACCGCCGCGCCTTGGCTATTCTGACCGTATCCGACCACTTGATCACTGGCGAAGCTCTGCCCTCTGAGGACCGCGAAAAAAGCTTCGGGGATATGGTTGAAATCGCACTAGAAGCAGCTTTCTGATGAAACAACGCCAGCTAGGGACCCGCGGTCCAATGGTCGGGGCAATAGGTCTTGGCTGTATGAGTTTTGCCGGATTTTATGGTAAAACCGACGAGGCCACATCGCATGACACCCTGGACGCCGCTCGTGATTTAGGTGTCACCTTTCTGGACACCGCCGAGCTATATGGCCTTGGTCAATCCGAGAAAATAATCGGCTCCTACCTCAAGATGAACCCCGGACACGGATTCAAAATCGCTACCAAAGGCGGGATCATCGCGCAGCCAACGCGCCATTTTAATAATTCGGAAACCGCCCTGCGCACCGCGCTTGCCGGATCCATGAAGCGGCTCGGGGTTGACTACATTGACCTCTATTATGTTCACCGCCGCGAGGCTGAGCGCCCCATAGAAGACGTTGCACATACCCTTGCGAAATTCATTAAAGAGGGGTTGATCGGCGGCTTTGGGTTCTCTGAAATAGCTCCGAGTTCCCTGCGTCGCGCCCACACCGTGCACCCAGTCACAGCCATTCAAAGCGAGTACTCCCTTTGGACCCGTCAGCCCGAGATGGGCATGATCCAAACCTGTGCCGAACTGGGCGTGGCCTTCGTTCCCTTCTCACCCGTCGCGCGCGGTATGTTTGCCGATACACTCCCCAATCCGGGCACATTTTCCCAGACGGATTTTCGCAATGCTCAGCCACGGTTCCTTGGGGAAAACTTCACCGCCAACTGCAAAACCATCAACGCATTCCGCGCCTTTTGCACGACACGCGGTTGGAGCCCCGCCGCCGCCGCCATCGCATGGGCGCTGGATCAAGGTGCGCACCTAATCCCGATCCCCGGCACCCGCAGTCGCGCGCATCTAGAGCAACTGGCTCAAGGCAATGCGGTCATTTTTACAGATCAGGATCGAAACAAAATCCAAAAACTTCTGCCCATTGGATGGGCGCATGGCGACCGTTACTCTGACGCGCAAATCATCGGGGTAGAGCGCTACTGCTAGGTTGAAATCGGTCCTATTTTTGACGAATTCGTATGATTTATCCCTGCATGAAAGGGGCAAAATTCATGCGTATCACTTACCTAGACCACCTGCGTGCCATGTGCATGATCTTCGTCGTGGTGCTACATGCTTACTACCTGATCGACTACGCCCCTGCCGCGCCTTTTGCCGTGTTTATCTACAATTTTTGCATGGGGACGTTCTTCATTATCTCTGGCTATGTCATGGCAGCAACCCTGCCCGATGGCCCGATCTGGCCACATTTACGCGACCGTTTGCGCCGCTTAGCTTGGCCGTTGGCAACAGGGTTATTGCTGGTAAATCCGGCCACCCTAGCCCTCATCCACGGCGAGTTTAGCGCTGAGTGGGCGCAAGACGTGGTGTCACGCGCCCTATCTGGCCGCCTCTTTGTGCATCTGTGGTTTCTGTTCAGCCTGATGGGCTTTATCTGCGCGGTGCCGCTGATCTTGCGCGGTCTACGCTCTGCCACATGGGGGCGTTTAACCTCACCCAGCATCCCGGCACCCTACATCGCCACCGCGATCACCCTTGTCGCCGTCACGGTGCAAATGGCCCTCGCCGCGACCATTGGCTTGGACCTGCCCGCCCCCTTTGACGGCTTCACCAAATATGGCTGGGCGTTCATCACTGGTCTGGCCCTGTTTCAACATCCAAAAGCGTGGGAGGCCATACATCGCCCCGGTCCCCTGCCCTTTGTGATTGCCGCCATTTTCTGGCTGGCCATGATCGACGGCTGGGCCACCCCTGGCACGACGGCACACCACATGCTGCACGCCGCGCGCATTGCCTCTAGCACTGCTGCCATCAGCTTCGGCTTGCTCTGGGCGTTCCGTCGGTTCTTCCACCGCGCCACGCCGCTGTGGTCTTTCATCTCACAGGGCGCGTTAACCACCTACATCTTGCAATGGTTGGTGCTGCATACATTGCTAGCGCCCCTCACCGCCATCGGGCTGGAAGGCGGCGCATTATTCGCGGCTTTGATCATCTGCACCTTGGCAATCAAGCTGCCAACCCATCACCTGATCGTCAAACGGGTGCCGGTGCTGGCCCTGTTGCTAAACGGGGTGCCACTTCGACGCCGCACCCCCGTAGAGCTCTCAAATCCAACCCCGGCTTAGGTTTCATCCACGGACGGCGGCGGCGATGCTGGCGGTGTTTTTCCGTTCAACCAATCCATCACCCCATGCCCCGGCTCGCCGTACCAATCCTCGTTGCGTGTCAGGTACATCGTGCCTGCCAGCGCCACGAACGCTAGGGTGGAGCCTGCCAGAAGCGCGTAATCTGCACTGCGCAAGATCAGGTACAACACCCCGTAAAGCAGCAGCAACATCACGCCCAAAACGGCAGACCGCACACCCAGTTTCATGCCCACATAGCCAAACAACGTCAGCAAAATAATCGTCGCGCCGGCTGAGACTCCATAGGCCGCCGTAAAGCCGATTTGCTCGGAATAAGCGACCATCAACAGCACAAACAAAGACTGCGCCAAGCCAATGAAAATATATTGCACCGGATGGGTCGGGCGGCCAGTGCGGTCTTCAATCAGCAGCACGGTCAGGAAGGTCAACGCGATGAACAAAATGCCATAGCGCGCCGCGCGGTAGGCTTTTTGGTAGAAGTCATTGGGCTGGAAAAACTCAACTCCGAAAGCCGTCTGCGTGCGCGCAGTCTGATCCGAATTTTCACGCGATATTTGCGGCAGGTTACGCGCTAGATGCGGGATCAGCCATTCCGCCTCAAAGCCTTGCTCGCTGACCGTGCGCGTATTTGGCAAGAAGGCCCCTGAGAAGCTGGGATGCGGCCAATCGCTTTTGAACACAACGCGCGAGGTTCGCCCGACAGGCGTCACCTCAAAGCTGCCAGCACCGTTAAAGCCAAGCTCCAGATCATATTGCGAGGTTTTCCGTGGGTCGCCAATCTCGGCCATAATGCCGGGGTTGGTATCGCTGCGACTGCCCGTTATCGGCTCTAGCTGTACATCCTTGCCATCCACAAGCAGCGTCGCGGCACCGCGTAACGCCTTGTTGGATCGTAGCGATACCCGAAGCTTAGCGTCGGCCCATAAAATTTCTTCATCCTCAAAAACTTCATCCGTGACCGTGCTGAAATCAAACGTAGATTTGATATGCGCCGTCGCCACATAGACTGGCACACGAAACACACCGCGTGCACGGGTTTGCGTTTCAGAACCCAAAGTGAAATCATAATTATTGGGATAAAGATAAATCGCGCGCTTATACTTAACCTCGGTGATCTCGTATTCTTCTGTTGTGATGACTTCTTTGCCATCCACGATCTTCGCCACTTCACGCTTTTCCTTGCGCGTAACGGGCCCCTTCACAGGGATATAAATCTGCGGCCCAGAAACCAATTGCGGGCCACCCCATTCCTCCCCGGCCGAGGATACAGTGTTACGACTGTGATCTGCACGCGCGTCGATCACCTCGCCCGCCAAAAATAACGGGACAAACATCAAAACGGTCAGCAGACCGACAATAAGAAAACGAAAACCAATAGATCTCATAAAAATACTCCGAAGTTACTACCCCGGAGTATTATGATTAAACGCGGCGTTCGACCATCATCTTTTTGATCTCACCAATTGCCTTGGCCGGGTTCAAACCCTTGGGACAAGTCTTGGCGCAGTTCATGATCGTGTGGCAGCGGTACAGCTTGAACGGGTCTTCCAACTCGTCCAGACGCTCGCCCGTTGCCTCGTCACGGCTGTCGATGATCCAGCGATAGGCGTGCAGCAATGCGGCTGGCCCGAGGTAGCGGTCGCCGTTCCACCAGTACGATGGGCAGGAGGTCGAGCACGACGCGCACATCACGCATTCATACAGGCCATCCAGCTTTTTGCGGTCCTCAATGGTTTGACGCCATTCTTTCGCGGGGCGGTTAGTTTTGGTTTCCAACCACGGCATGATCGACGCATGCTGTGCGTAGAAATGCGTCAGGTCGGGGATCAAATCCTTGATCACAGGCAGGTGTGGCAGCGGGTAGATTTTTACATCACCCTTGATCTCGTCCATGCCGTAAATACAGGCCAGCGTGTTGATCCCGTCAATATTCATCGCACAGGAGCCACAAATCCCTTCACGGCAAGACCGCCGGAATGTTAGCGTCGGGTCAATCTCGTTCTTGATCTTGATCAGCGCGTCCAGAACCATCGGGCCGCATTTATCCATATCAACAAAATACGTGTCCACCGACGGGTTCTTGCCGTCATCCGGGCTCCAGCGATAAATCTGAAACTTGCGCACATTGGTAGCACCCGCGGGCTTCGGCCACGTTTTGCCACCCATGATTTTCGAATTCTTGGGAAGGGTCAGTTCAACCATGTTGCTCTCCTACGTCAAAAACGGCGCAAAGCCGTCTTTCAAAAGACATTGTATAGTTTCGGGGCGGGTGGCAATTTCAACCACCAGCTGGGTCTCGTTCGGGCCAATACCCGTCACACCAGCCTTCGCCAGCGTTAAAATTTCTCCGGCCGAGGCGTTATTGATCACGCAATCGGTGGCAGGCTCCAGCGGCACGCCGGGGAAGCGTTTTGCCAAGACCGGGCTGATTGCATCTTTGGCCTCTTTACGCGCCAATTGATCGGCCAAGCCGTCCTCGCCGCAGGCACTTAAACCCATAAGCGACACGAGTGCTAAAATTGAGATCCGCTTCATTCGGCCCACCTTGTAAATAAAACATCCATATGACGCGGCTGCGCCTTTTTGCCCGCATGTGCGGCCACCGCCAGCACATCGCGAAATTCCAGCCCCGATTTTGCCAACTCTGCAATCATCGCAGAAGGCGGTGCTACACCCTTAAACCGATGCGTCACCGACATCTCGACAATCACAAAATCGCAGCGCTTCAATGTCTCCGAGCCACCTTGCAACACATCCAGCTCAAAGCCTTCGGTGTCGATTTTCAGCCCGATGCGGCCCTGCAAATCCGCCGCCAACATATCTAGCGTAATGACCGGCACCTCACGCTTGGCCACATCCGTAAAACTATCGACCAACTTATCCGTGCGCTCCATCAGGCTCGCCATTGCGCCGCCCTTGCCCGGTTCGGTCTCGGGCACGCTCAGCATAGCCTTGCCCTGCGCAGCCCCCAAGGCCACCGCGCGAAAATCAAACCGTTTGGGCGACACGCCAGCCTTCACCGCTGCCTCGCATTCCGCTTGCGGATCAACCAGCACAAAATGCGCATCGGGAAAGCTGCGGTATAGCCACGGCGTGCCGTCATGCACGCCCACGTCAATCACGTAGTCGGGCGCAAAACCATACCCCTTCAGGTAAGGTGGGCGCGTCTTCCACGGATGTAGGGTAAAGCCCTCATCGCGCGCAGCCCGTCGTATGCCAGCTACATCACTCAGAGCGGAACCCCGTTCAATTCCAGACACGCCAACGTGCCGTCGCGTGTCATAATCTCCGAGATCAAACCCGTTGTCGCCGCATCCAAAACCTCACCCACGGCTGACAGGCGTTGCAGCTCCTCGGAAGTCGTATTTTGCGCACCACAGTTGGACGCCGCCGCCTGCTGCTCTGGCGTCAACTCCGGCGATACATCTGCCACAAACCGCGCAATAGATTGCTCGCTGGCTTGCGTCGGCTCGTCCAACGCAGGCTGCACACACCCCGCGAGTATCATCAAAATCGCAAACTTCTTCATGTCGAGGCCCCTATCGTGATCCCAAACGTCGTCGGTTGCGGCTTGCCATTCACGCGGCGGTCGACGCAGGCCTCAAACGCCTGATCCGGCGACTGCGGGCGAAACACTTTATCCGCCACCGTGATTGAGCCGCGCGCCTTGCCGCCTCCCGTGCCAACACCCACGCCCACATGACCCTGAACGCCGTCAGCCAACCCCACTTCTTCGCGACACAACTCAGCTGCCCGCTGCGGTGAAACCGGAACAGGGGCACAAGCAGCAAGCGCCAAAAAGAGGGCCGCCCAGCGCATTAGTATACGCGCTTTTTCGGGGCGATCGTTTTCAATTTGATCCCGCCATCGCTTTCAGGCGTCAACGGATCAAGATGCACTCCGCGATAGGTCAACGCCACTTTGTTTCCGTCGATGGTCGAAAGCGAGTGCTTGCGCCAGTTCTTATCGTCACGATCAGGATAATCCTCATGCGCATGCGCACCACGGCTTTCCTTGCGCGCCTCTGCGCCCACGATTGTCGCCAAAGCATTCGGCATCAGGTTGGCCAGCTCCAGCGTCTCCATCAAATCCGAGTTCCACACCAGCGAGCGGTCGGACACCTGCAAATCATCCATCTTGGAGGCAACGGCCTCCATCTTGACCACGCCCTCGGCCAACGACTTATCCGTGCGGAACACAGCAGCATCAGCTTGCATGGTTTTCTGCATCTCAAGGCGCAGTTCTGCCGTTGTAACATTGCCTTTTGCATGGCGCAGCCCGTCGAAACGATCCAACGCCGCGTCGATAGATTTTTGCGGCATCTCTGGGTTCGGCGTACCTGCTTTCACAATCTCGGCGGTCCGAATGGCCGCTGCACGACCAAATACCACCAGATCAATCAGCGAATTGGAGCCAAGGCGATTTGCCCCGTGAACCGAGGCACAGCCCGCCTCGCCCACGGCCATCAGGCCCGGTGAGATACGTTCAGGATCGTCGGCGGTCGGGTTCAAAACCTCACCCCAGTAATTCGTCGGAATGCCGCCCATATTGTAGTGCACTGTTGGCAACACAGGGATCGGCTCTTTGGTCAAATCCACGCCAGCAAAAATGCGTGCGCTCTCCGAGATACCCGGCAAACGCTCTGCCAAGGTTTCCGGTGGCAAATGGTTCAGGTGCAAATGGATGTGATCCGATTGCTCGCCCACACCGCGCCCTTCGCGAATTTCCATCGTCATGCAGCGCGAAACCACGTCGCGCGACGCCAAGTCTTTATAGGTCGGCGCATAGCGCTCCATGAACCGCTCGCCCTCGGAATTGGTCAGATAACCGCCCTCGCCGCGTGCGCCCTCAGTGATCAAACAGCCAGAACCGTAAATCCCCGTCGGGTGGAATTGCACAAACTCCATGTCTTGCAATGGCAGACCTGCGCGCGCCACCATACCGCCACCGTCACCTGTGCAGGTATGCGCAGATGTCGCCGAGAAGAACGCACGGCCATAGCCGCCCGTCGCCAGCACAACCATCTTGGCGCTAAACAGGTGCATCGTGCCGTCATCCAACTTCCAGCACATCACGCCGGTACATACGCCGTCATCATCCATGATCAGGTCGATGGCGAAGTATTCAATATAGAATTCCGCGTTATGCTTCAGCGATTGGCCGTAAAGCGTGTGCAAAATCGCGTGACCCGTCCGGTCAGCCGCGGCACACGTCCGCTGCACAGGGGGGCCTTCGCCAAATTCAGTTGTGTGACCACCAAAGGGGCGTTGGTAAATCTTGCCCTCTTCGGTGCGCGAAAACGGCACACCGTAATGCTCCAGCTCGTAGACCGCTTTGGGGGCCTCACGCACCAGATATTCCATCGCGTCCATGTCGCCCAGCCAGTCGGATCCCTTGACGGTATCGTACATATGCCACTGCCAATTGTCCGGCCCCATATTCGACAGCGATGCGGCAATGCCGCCCTGCGCTGCAACAGTATGGGAACGTGTCGGGAAAACCTTGGTGACGCAGGCAGTGCGCAGGCCCTGCTCGGCCATACCCAATGTAGCCCGCAAGCCAGCGCCACCAGCACCAACTACAACAACGTCATATTCGTGAGTTTCGTATTCGTAAGCAGCCATGTCTAAGGGGCCTTCCGATTAAAGAGCAATGCGGGCAATGGCGAAAAGGCCAACCCCGGCGATGGCGTAGGAGAAGCAAACCGACAAGATGACCGCGATTTCGCGTGCTGTGCCTTTGACGTAATCCTCAAGCAATGCCTGCACACCCGCCTTGAAGTGCATCATGCTGGCCAAGATGGTCAGGGCTGCAACAATGGCTGGGAACGGGCGCTCAAAATAAGCGATCACCTCTGCATAAGGCGCGCCCAAGATGCGCCCGAAGGTGAAAATGAACAGCGGCAGCAAAATCGCCATAGCAACGGCGGACACCATGATGGACCAGTGATGCTCTGTCCCTGCCCGGGCCGAACCCAAGCCAGCAGCGCGTTTACGATCGGTTAAATATGACATGTCAGCCCCCTCACAAAATGATGGCTGTAACGATCGTCAGCACAAAGCTGCCAATCACCACGCCATACGCCAGCTTCTTAGCGGCATCCAATTCAAAACCACGTCCGCTGGCCCAGTATAGGTGACGCAAGCCCGCCAGAAAGTGATACCAAACAGCCCAAAGCGAGCCGAGCAGGATCAAATCCCCAAACCAACTGGTCAGGAACCCGTTGGCTGTGTTGAAGTAATCTTCGCCGTAACTGGCGGCAAGAAACCACCAAACGATCAGCACAGAGGCCACGATCAGCGCGTTTCCCGTGATCCGTGTCAGGATCGACGTAATCGACGTCCATTGCGGGCGATAGATAGAAATGTGAGGGGAAAGAGGTCTTTTTCCCCGATTGACGTCAGCCATGGCGCGTCCTTCGTTTTTGCTACGATACGTTTGCTACGTTATTTGCCCGGTATTATTAGACAATTAACGCAGTGAGTCACGCCCCCCAAATACCGAATATTGCGGCGTTTTGCAGCAGAATCGGTGATTTTTTACCTTTGTGATCACACTTTTCCAGACTGTGATCACAAATAAACCCAAGCGTTTAACTTGGTTATTGTACCTCAAGACACAGCAACATCTCGGCACCTATCTCTTCAATATAAGGCGCCATTTCCGCGTCTAAGCCATCGCGATAGGCCACCGGAGCCTCTGGCGGCTTTGAAAGTTGTTCCAAGAAACTTATCCGCTCGAATGTCGGTGGATGGCTCACATCGACGCAATGACCCTCTGCCTTGCAGCTTGCCTCCAGCGCGGCGCGCTGCTTTGGCGCAGCCTCAATCAATTGCCGGCAAAGCTGCTCGAAATATGCGGTTCCGCTTGGAATGCGTGCCGGGGCCATCTCGCGGGCGGCTTTCTCAAGCAAGGGCGCATAGCACAGCTTTCGCAAGGTGCTTTGCCCCGCTTTGATACCCCCCGCCCGCGCGGCGATCCCATCGGCCAGATATTCCGCTCGCTGACTATCAAGAAAGCTTAGCCGGCTCAGCAGCAGCCATACCCACTCTATCCCTGTGGCTATCACCGCCATGATGCCGCCGCCAATCGCGTCCTCAATCCCGTGTTCACGGATATAATAGCCCTCGTGGTCAACAACATGGCTGTTCCCAAACAGAAAATACCACCGCTCGAGCGATTGCAGCCCCGTATGCAACACGCCCCTACGCGCTTGATCCCCGTTCACCTGATGCGACACCTCATGTGCAATAACCGCAACGCGCTCTTGTGGGCTTAGCACCAACCATAACGCCACACCCATTCCCAACACCCGCTCTCCTGCCGCATCAATTGAATACGCGTTCAGTTCAGACTTGAGCTGTACCTTGGTGATTGGCTTCCCACCTAACCGCTGTGTAATCTCATCGCATAAGGCAAACATCTCGGGCATATCTTCGCGGCCCTTAAAGGCCCCCTCAAGACGCCAGCGCCTTGGTCGCACATAAATGCCCATGCCCAGCGACATCGCCCCAAGCACTATATATAGCAGGTTTGGAAAATCGGCGGCCATGATAGCAATGCCCGCCGCCATAAGCACAAAAGGCAGCGCGACAATCACCCCCGCAAGGCCCTGTGCAATTCGCGTGCTAAACGATACCTCGCCAACCCGGCCAGCATGCATATCACGTAGCGCAGCCTCGCGTATTTTAGCGCCAACACGCTGATGCGCGCGACCGGTCCACCGTTTGATGCGTCCTGAAAGCATTATTATACTGGCATCAACGCCCAGTAATCCAAGTCCAGCAATACGCCGGGAAGGTATTTCCCATCCTCACCTTTCAGCGAGAAGGGCGCGGCTTCCGCCTTTTGTGCCACCAGCCTGAGCCGGATCGCACCAATGCCCGGCGCATCGGTTTGCGCCACGTCCAACACCTCGGACCACGCTTTGATTGTATCGCCTGCGCTGCACGGGTTCGCATGTGCGCCCGCGTTCAAGCCAGCTATGATTTGCGCATTGGCCAAGCCGTTAAACGACAGCGCACGCGCCAGCGAGATCACATGCCCGCCATAGATCAGCCGCCCACCCTCGCGCGCGGTGGCATCAAAATGCACCTTGGCCGTGTTTTGCCACATGCGGGTGGCCAACATATGCTCGGCCTCTTCAATCGTGACCGCGTCCACATGGTCAATCCGCTCGCCCACTTGGTAATCACCCAACCGGTGCGGCTCGCCTGCTTGGGCAAAGTTATACCCCTCAAAGCTCAGCCCCTCTGGCACCACCAGATCACTGGCCGCCACTGTATTTGACAACTCAGGCACCACCGTCTCAGGCGCAGGCGCGCTCGCATCGCGCTTGCGCACCATGACCCAACGCACATAGCTCAACACATCTTCATCCAAGTGATTGGTGCCCGTCGTGCGCACCCAAACCACGCCAGTTTTACCGCTGGAGTTCTGTTTCACCCCAATCACTTCCGAGCGCGCGCTGATCGTGTCGCCCACATGCACAGGCTTCAAGAACCGCCCCTCGGCATAGCCCAGATTGGCCACCGCATTCAGCGAAATATCGGGCACCGTCTTGCCAAACACCGTATGGAACGCAATCAAATCGTCCAGCGGGGCCTCATGCAGCCCACAATCACGCGCGAACTCATCGGATGAATAGAACGCGTGGCGCGCAGGGTATAGCGCGTGATACATCGCCCGCTCGCCCCCCGATAACGTGCGTGGCACGGCGTGCTCGATCACTTCGCCAACGCGGTAATCCTCAAAAAAACGTCCCGAATTTGTCTTGCTCATTATTGCGCCCCCAGCTTCATCTCGGGGCTGTATTCGCCCTCTATTTCTTTCGTCACAGCCTGCCCGCAACGCATCACGCCATTAGACGCATCAAACGCATAAGTCGGGCTGCCATGCAGCTCCCACCCCTTAGACAATGCCAGCGATACCTTATGGCAAAACGCGGATGTATCATCCTCTGTTAGCAATCGGTAAATCTTCATCACACGCCTCCAAACGGGCTAACACCCAGTACCAAATGGATACCAGCCACCACGCTAAACAGCACCAATGTAATGACAACCAACACGATTTCTTTCTTAAATGGCGCACGCTCCGGGCGGATCCATGGGCCTTGATCACGGTTGATCAAAAAGATCGAGCCTTGCGCCCAGATCAGCAACCCACCGAACAAAACAACCGAGGCCAAATCCCCGTTTGCCAACAAATGCGCCACCGCCCAGATGCTAAACCCTGCCAACTGAGGATGGCGAATTTTCGTGCCAAGCCACACCTTAGCCCCCTTCGCGGCCGAGGCCCCATAGAAGTAGAACACCAATAACATCAGCAGGTTATTGATGTGTCCGAAAAAGTTAGGTGGCGACCAAACCTCAACAAAGTCCGACTGTCGATATCCCCAAACCATCAAAATTAGCGACATAACAATCAAGACAGCAATAACGCCCTTAGACGCCTCGCCCATGCGTTGCGTCATTGCCGCGCGCAGGTTTGGCACAAGGCGTTTCAACCAATGCACAAAGGTCCACTCAAAGACCCCGATAAGTAGTAATGTCATACACCCTCCAACAAGTTGATGGCGTCCGCTTTGGCTAAAAGTCGCGTCGCTGTCTCAACATGCAGGTTTTCTACGATTTTGCCATCCACAACTGCAACGCCTTGGCCTTCAGCCTTGGCGGCGTTGTAGGCTTTGATCTGGCGGCGCGCCAAATCCAGCTCTTCTTGCGAGGGGCCAAACACCGCATTCGTCACCGCCACTTGCGCCGGGTGGATCAGGGTTTTTCCGTCAAATCCCATGTCGCGGCCTTCAACGCATTCCGCGCGCAACCCGTCCTCGTCTTTGAACGCGTTATATACGCCATCGACACAGACCAGCCCCTCGGCGCGCGCCGCCAGAAGGCACATTTGCAAACTTGTCACCATCGCCGCACGCCCACGCGAGTTCAGGTCTTTGGCCAAGTCATTCGTTCCCATCACAAAGCCCGCCATCTTCGGGGCCGCCGCTATGGCCGCCGCGTTCAAGATGCCGCGCGGGGTTTCCATCATGGCCCAGATTGTGGTCTTGCCCTTTAGGCGCGCAGCCAAGGCCGCGACCACCGCCGCGTCTTCTACCTTGGGCAGTAAAATCGCATCGGGGGCCACATCAATGAAGGCCTCCAAATCTGCCGCACCCCATTCTGTGTCGCCAGAATTTACCCGAACAATGCATTTGCGCGAACCGTAATCCGTACTCTTCAATGTCTCAGCCAGCAATTCGCGTGCCGCAGCCTTCTCGTCGGGGGCAACAGCATCCTCAAGATCAAAGATGATGGCGTCCACAGCCAAGGTTTTCGCTTTCTCCAGCGCACGGGTCTTGGACCCGGGGATATAGAGCACGGAACGGTAAGGCTGCGCGACGTTTTGCATCGAATTCAACTCCTGTTTTGTTATTTTATTACTCACCACACAGGCGCACGAGCCGCAACCGCTCTTTTGCCGCATCGCAGAAAATGAGCGCCGCACGGTGCCTTACCGGGCCTACGCACGGCTTACTTCTTAAAGTTATCTCAAGTTATCGGTAAAAAGGTTCGCCTAACCATGAGCTGCGGGCGCTGCCTTAACACAATCTTTGCCGCTTGGATCAATCCTAAGGGCGTTGCTTCGGATGATCGACTGAGCACGCAAAACATGCGTGACCTGACCAGAATGGCCAATGTTCGAGCCAACTTTAGGCAATAGCCCGGCCGCGCCCAAAAACCGCGCAGCCATTTGCAAAGGAACGTGGAAATGACAAAACATCTCTTTGGTCTCTCGCTTGGCTTCGCAGCGTTGATTTTTGCGGCTGATATGGCCGCGGCTCAGGCCCGCAACATGTGTGCAGAACGTGGCGTGGTGATGAAAAAACTCACTGCCCAATATGGCGAAACCCGCCGATCTATGGGGTTGGCCGCCAACAATGGCATCGTTGAACTACATGCCTCTGGCGACACTGGCTCTTGGACCATAACGGTCACCCATCCCAATGGCATGACCTGCCTTGTGGCGGCGGGGACCTCATTTGAGACGGTAGAAGAAGAACTGCCAGCCTCACTTGGCGCGCCGACTTAAAACTTAAGTCAGCCCGTCAAAAATCAGCTTCACCCCAGCGCCAGTGAGCAGCGTATAGGTGATCTGAAAGAATATGCGTTCCGGCAAAGCCCGGTGCGCATAGACCCCCACGGCGACACCGATCAACCCGAATGGCACCATGTATAAGTCGGCTTTGAACGTGTCCCAAGTAAACACCCCCAGAAATGCATAAGGCACCGCCTTCATCGCGTTGATCGCCCAAAAGGTGATCACGGTTGTCGCCTGATAGGCCGTTTTGCTCAGGCCTTGCGACAGCAAATGCATCGCCGCAGGTGGCCCACCCGCGTGGCTCACGAAGCTGGTGAACCCCGCAACGATCCCCGCAATAAATCCGCCCTTAAAACTTTCCCCGCGCTCTTTTACCGCCAGCAATCCGCCCGCGCGCGCCAATTGAAACGCCACAAATCCCAGCGAGATCGCCCCGATCAGCACTCGCAGCACGTCTGGGTCCGTGGCCTTATACAAAACCGCCCCCAAGATCACTCCCGGCACGCCGCCTGCAATCAAGGCCTTGGCATTGGGCCAGTCCCATTTACGCCAAAACGGCTTCAACGTGGCCAAATCTTCGACCATCAACAGCGGCAACATGATCCCCAATGCCGTGGCTGGCGGCAAGAACAGCGCGAGAATCGCTGTCGCCACAAAGGCCGCTCCTCCCCCGAATCCACCCTTCGCCACGCCGGATATAAATGCCGCCGGAAGCGCGAGTGCAAAAAATGTCGCATCAAACTCCATATCCGGCAAACTCCAAGAAAAACCGCTTAAGTTCAATAGCTAACCGAAACTCTACACCTAGCGGCAACCTCACAAATACCATTTCTGCAATGCAGCACACTTGCGCGAGGCCCCCGCAAGCGCTACCCCTCAGCCCCAACATTAACCGCACCAAGGACCATTCACATGGCCAGACCCAAAATTGCCCTTATCGGCGCCGGACAAATCGGCGGCACACTTGCTCACCTCGTAGCGCTTAAAGAATTAGGCGATGTCGTCTTGTTCGATATCGCCGACGGCACGCCACAAGGCAAAGCACTCGACATCGCAGAAGCAGGCCCCGCGGGCCCGTTTGACGCCACCATGAAAGGCACCACCGATTACGCCGACATCGCGGGCGCTGACGTGTGCATCGTAACTGCTGGTGTTCCCCGCAAGCCGGGCATGAGCCGTGATGACCTGCTGGGCATCAACCTCAAGGTTATGAAATCCGTGGGCGAGGGCATCGCCGCCCATGCACCAGACGCATTTGTGATCTGCATCACCAACCCGCTTGATGCGATGGTTTGGGCACTGCGCGAATTCTCCGGCATGCCTCACAACAAAGTTTGCGGCATGGCTGGCGTGCTAGATAGCGCGCGCTTCCGTCACTTCCTCGCGTCCGAGTTCGATGTCTCCATGAAGGACGTCACCGCGTTCGTTCTGGGTGGCCACGGCGACACCATGGTGCCTCTGACACGCTACTCCACCGTTGCAGGCATCCCATTGCCTGATCTGGTAGATATGGGCTGGACCACGCAAGAAAAACTGGACGCAATCGTTCAGCGCACCCGTGATGGCGGTGCCGAGATTGTTGGCCTGCTGGGCAATGGCTCCGCGTTCTACGCGCCTGCTACTTCCGCGATCGAGATGGCCGAAGCCTACCTGAAAGACCAAAAACGCGTGCTGCCATGCGCAGCCTATGTTGAAGGCGCCTACGGCCTCGACGGCTTTTATGTCGGCGTGCCAACCGTGATCGGTGCAGGCGGCATCGAGCGCGTGGTCAAAATCAAGCTGGCCAAAGACGAGCAAGCGATGTTCGATAAATCCGTCGACGCCGTGAAAGGCCTCGTCGCAGCCTGTAAAGAGATCGACGGCTCGCTGGCGTAAAGCCAACAAGCCGCACAAGACCGAAGGCCCGCCCATAACCGAGCGGGCCTTTTTGCGTTTCCCTAAGTAGGCTATTGAATTTAGGTTTCTAAAATCAATGTCCGCTCTGGGCCATTGTTGCAAAATGCTGCACCATCTACAAACGTCCGCTTCGCTCAATAGTATAGGTCAGCTTTGTGCAGCACGATATTGAACCCCTCATCAGGAGAAGGAGCAATAAAGTGCTTGGATATTTGCCGAAACTGTTCCTCCGTTGCAGTAAACGGATGATCGCCTTGCGCGTTGCGTGCGTGCAGTCTTGCGATGCAGACCTCATCGGGAACATCCAACATATGTAGTTTGTGAGACGCGTTTGTCTGATCCAAGATGCCCCGCATCCAGTTGCGTGCTTCAATCGTGTTCGCTTGAAAATCCAAAACAACCGAAATCCCCGCATTTAGCAATGACGCAATGTGAGGCCCTATTACCCTCCGAAGTTTCGAAGTGCATCGCACATAGTCTGACATCGAAGACATCTCTTCAGAATAGAGTGCGCTCAGCCAATCGTCTTCTGCAATCACAATTGTTCCATCTAAGCTGCCTAGTTGAGCAGTCAGTGTAGATTTTCCTGAGGCAATTTTTCCGCACAACAAGTGCAGGGTCGGCGATGTATTAGACATAAGAATAACCTTGTTCGGTGTTTAGCGCACAACTGACGTTCAGATAGGAATTACCCAGCCCAGTTTGTTAGGCTGGGACCGTAATTCGACTTCTGCGTTGAATGCCGAACTTCTGAACATAGGTTTTCATGTGCTTCAAATGACACGCGGTAGGTCCAAAGTCTATGCTGGAGCAGACATTCATCGCCAACGATCCTATGGCAGCTAAGTCCCCATGACAGACACCCCACCAAGTTTCGCAATCTACCCTAGCCCCTCAAAAAAACTCCGCCCTTTCCGCTCTCAACCACGCGTCAAATCCCGCTGCCGACAGGTCCAATTTCTCATGCGGCAGCAGCGCCGCCAGCCCGCGCATCGCATCAAACGGTATCTCCAGTAGTAAATCTTCCTCTCGAAGCGCTTCAGCCATAACACCCAGCACCTTGATCCGATCGTGCAAGGCGTTCGCGGCCACCAGACCGCCACCGCCCGCCTCAATCGCATCAATCTGTGCCTGCATCTGGTCCGTGATCGGCTGGCCCACTTGCGTGGCCCGAAACAGCGCCTTGCGCAGGCGTTTATAAACCCAATGCAGCCGCGTCATCCCGTCGAAATGCAAAACCACCGAGGAGCGAGACCGCTTCATCCCCGGAAAAGTCCAGGGGCGCTCCGTGTCATGATGCGGGCGATGGATACCCAGCACATAGTCGTATCCAGTGGGCGAGCACGCCTTGCCCTCGCTATGCCCCGTCAGCCCGAACCGTGTCAGCCCGTCACCATCAAGCGTCATCGCGGAAAAGTCGCCCTCTAGTCGCTTGGTCGAGGCCCGGAAATTTTGACTAAACATGTTGCTATCTGCTTCACCCTCCAGCCAAACCCGCTCGAGGTTGGGAATATTCAGATAATGCCCCGGCCGCATCCGCTGTAACCGCGCCAACTCGGCACCCAATGGCTCCACCTGATGGATGAATTCATCCGCATCCAAATGCACCAGAAAATCCACATCCGTATTCTGATAGGCCAACGTCGCGTTCAGCGTTTGGCGACGTTGATGCGTCTTCGGCACCTTAATATCCAACGTCGCGCGCCAATAGGCCTCGTCCGCAACGACCACATGCACCTGCTTCAAAGGTGCCAAAAGGGCGCGGGTCCGCGGGTTGTCGCGGTCCAAATAAATATGCACCGCCGAGGCCCCCGACCACAGATGATGCGCCGCATAGGCGGCAACAAGTTCCGGTGGCTCGTCCATGGTGCCAACCACGCCCCAACTAGGTACAGGCATAAAACTCACCATTTTCTGCAAAATCATTCATAATATATAAGTCCCTGTGCGCGCCAATGCCGTCAATGACTATTACGATTCGCCTCTTTTTCAATTTTTGTGATCACACTTTTTCAGAGTGTGATCACAAATGTCGCTTTTATCGGCCTCCGCGCATATTCGACGTTTGCGTAAGGTCATTCTCATGTAATTGTCGCTAAGAACCCCCTGACTCAAGGAGAGAGTTTTGAACATCCATGAATATCAGGCGAAGGCCCTTCTTCGCTCCTATGGCGCCCCGGTCTCGGATGGCCGTATCGTCCTCGCCGCCGAGAACGCAAAAACTGCTGCCGGCGAACTTGACGGCCCGCTTTGGGTCGTCAAAGCCCAAATCCACGCTGGTGGACGCGGCAAAGGCTCCTTTAAAGAAGCCGATGCAGGCGAAGCTGGCGGTGTGCGTCTTTGCAAATCCGTTGAAGAAGCCGCCAATGAAGCCAAGAAAATGCTCGGCCGCACCTTGGTCACGCATCAATCCGGCCCGGCTGGTAAACAAGTCAACCGCATCTATATTGAAGACGGCTCCGGCATCGAGACTGAATTGTACCTCGCTTTGCTGGTCGATCGTCAAACCAGCCGCGTGTCATTCGTTTGCTCGACCGAGGGCGGCATGGACATCGAAGAGGTTGCAGCATCAACCCCTGAGAAAATCCTGACATTCTCCGTTGATCCGGCCACTGGCTACCAAGCCTTCCACGGTCGCCGCATCGCGTTTGAGCTGGGCCTGAAAGGCGTGCAGATCAAACAATGCGTTGCACTGATGGGCACGCTGTACAAAATCTTCACCGACAAAGACATGGAGATGCTGGAAATCAACCCGCTGATCGTGTCCGACAAGGGTGATCTGAAATGCCTCGACGCCAAAATGGGCTTTGACGGCAACGCAATGTATCGCCACCCCGACATCGCAGAATTGCGCGACGAGTCGGAAGAAGATCCTAAAGAGCTGGCAGCGTCTAAATATGACCTGAACTACATCGCTCTGGATGGTGAAATCGGCTGCATGGTAAACGGTGCTGGCTTGGCGATGGCCACTATGGACATCATCAAACTTTATGGCGCAGAGCCTGCTAACTTCCTTGATGTTGGTGGCGGCGCGACTAAAGAAAAAGTCACCGAGGCGTTCAAGATCATCACCTCTGACCCACAGGTCAAAGGCATCTTGGTGAACATCTTTGGCGGCATCATGCGCTGCGATGTCATCGCCGAGGGCGTAGTTGCCGCGGTGAAAGAAGTGGGCCTTAAAGTTCCGCTGGTTGTGCGCCTTGAAGGGACCAATGTTGAAGAGGGCAAAGCCATCATCAACAATTCCGACGTGGACATCATCGCCGCCGACGACCTGAAAGACGGTGCCGAGAAAATCGTGAAAGCGGTTAAAGGGTAAGGCGATGACGGAACAGCAGATCCGTTGGATAATTCTTGGCTTGGTCGGTGATCGTGGTCACGTGTCCTTTGTGGAACTCTTAAACGAGTTGCCGGAGGAGCGAGGCGAATTCACGATGCATCTGCCGGGCTACGAGAGCATTGTGCTTTGGACTGGCATGTCGGAAATGCTCGCTCGCTTAGTGTCTGAAATGATCGCGGAAAAGCAAGTGCATCCTCATCCGGCCTCTCACCTAACATACATGATAGATGGTGCTGTCCCTCAAATGGACGTGGCGAAATCACTCCGCCAGTACAAGGAGCCTCGCTGGTTCCCCGTCACATTGCACCACAGCCCGTACAAGGAAAATAAATAATGGCCATTCTAATTGACGAAAACACCAAAGTGATCTGCCAGGGCTTTACCGGCTCTCAGGGCACATTCCACTCCGAGCAAGCAATTGCATACGGCACCAAAATGGTTGGCGGCGTGACACCGGGCAAAGGTGGTCAATCCCACCTGAACTTGCCTGTGTTCAACAGCTGCCACGAGGCGGTAGAGCGCACAGGCGCCAATGCCACCGTGATCTACGTGCCGCCCCCCTTCGCGGCGGACAGTATCTTGGAAGCCATCGACGCCGAGATCCCGTTCATCTGCTGCATCACCGAGGGCATTCCAGTTCTCGACATGATGAAGGTGACACGCGCGCTGGAAGGTTCCTCTTCGCGCCTGATCGGTCCTAACTGCCCGGGTGTTATCACGCCTGACGCATGCAAAATCGGCATCATGCCGGGCCACATCCACAAACGTGGCTCTGTTGGTGTTGTCTCGCGCTCCGGCACGCTGACTTATGAAGCCGTGAAACAAACCACGGATTCAGGCCTTGGCCAATCCACGGCTGTTGGCATCGGTGGCGATCCGATCAAAGGCACCGAGCATATCGATATTCTAGAGATGTTCCTCGCGGATCCTGAAACTCAGTCGATCATCATGATCGGTGAGATCGGTGGCTCTGCCGAAGAAGAAGCCGCACAGTTCCTTGCAGACGAGAAAAAAGCTGGCCGCTGGAAACCAACAGCTGGCTTCATCGCTGGTCGCACGGCCCCTCCCGGCCGCCGCATGGGCCACGCTGGTGCCATCGTTGCCGGTGGCAAAGGCGACGCAGAAAGCAAGATCGAGGCCATGAAAGCCGCAGGCATCGTGGTCGCTGAAAGCCCCGCAGGTCTGGGCGAGGCGGTTCTAGCGGCTATCGCAAAGTGATGCGTGGGGCGCTGCTGATAGGGGCCTGCATGTGGGCCGGGCAAGCTTTCGCCAGCGATGGTGAACTTGCTGTGGCCCTCACTGCCTGCGCTGGTGTTGATCGTGGTTATGACGCCGCGACCACAGACTTGCGCAACGCAGGCTGGGTTCCAGCAGATGAGGCGGCGCAAATTCGCCTCGCTTCTGCAATGCCTATCAGCAGCGTCCTGTACGACCACCTAGATGGCGATGCGCAAACCTTGCGCGCCGCCCATTCGGAAGGTGCGGCATCCTTTCTAGATACGATCCGCAAAAGCATTGAAAAAACCGAACCACCCTTCGACCAGATGATCCTATCCGTTCTTCAAAGCCCCTCAGGGCATGTCGCCGAGCTACACTGGAACGAGATAAAGCTAGACGACTACTCGAAGACCTATTTTTCCTGCCGTATTGCTCCCACTGCAGGTACCGATTTGGGCGGGCTGGCACAAAGCATCGAAGCTACATTTACCGACCCTTACCTAGAGAGACAGGACAAGTCCGGTGCCAACGGAACAAGGTCCAACTGGAACGACTACGACAATGAGCACATCTATCTGGATGCCATCCATGCAGGTGTGGTCGAGGACAGTCAATTGATCCTCATTAATACCATCGTTAGCCCCGAAAGTTGATGCCATGAGCGCCTCTTCGATCATCGGCAGACTCCCAACCTTTCGCCAACCGCGCGCCATGGTCACTTCGGTGTTTCTATCGGCGTTTGCCGCACTTCCAACCTCCGCCCTAACGCTGACCGAAATGTCCGCTTCCATCGAAGCATGCCACCTGCCCAACGCGAATGTTGACGACACCGTCACCGCTTTGGCGCAACAAGGCTGGATATTGGTGCCCGAGGGCGATCTTGCCCCAGAGGTAATCGAGCTGCTGATCTGGCCCCAAGTGGCCTTCTACGCCACGGGCGATACTGGCGGCGAGCAGATCAAATCCATCGTTGATCTACAACGCAAGACCGTCGCAGGGTTTGCGCGCAAGAAAGACATCCCCCAAAGCCAAACCCGTATCCTGCATCGCCAAATCGGCGCAAATCACGAGGCCGCTTTGGTGTTCTGGCTCCAGCCGGACCCGTCCACGACCAACATCATTTGCCGCTTCGCTTTGTCCTCGACCTCGCTGATCGGCCACACCGCCGGCGATTTCGCCGTGCCGCAAGTATTCGACAGCAGCGACGCCACCGCGACCCGCAGCTTCGCAGCCACCACCATGAACGCCGCCAGCCTGTCCGCCAAGATCGGCGCGCCCGTTACTGTGAGCGGCATCATCCAGACACAAACCAACTTCGCGGCGGGGGGCAACTGATGAAATTTGAAGGCGCCATCAAAACCTGCTTTCGCAAATACATCACCTTTTCTGGCCGCGCCTCAAAGGCCGAGTTTTGGTATTTCATCCTATTCCTGTTCCTAGGATCATTGGCCTGCATTATCCTGAACGGGCTATACTTCGGGCCAGAGGTGATGCAAAAAATTGCGATCCCGACCGAAAGCAATCCTGTCGTCGACACCACGCCTAAAACGCTTCTGAAATTTAACGGCGGGTGGCTTTCAGATATCTTCGGTATCGCAACCATTCTCCCATGGTTTGCCGTTACTTGGCGCAGACTTCACGACAGCGATAAAGCAGGCTGGCGCGCGCTGCTGCCCATTCCGTTCTTTCTACTTACTATAGGGCTAATGAACATTTTCTCGGAGCTTGTGCCCCTTGATATTTCTCATTTCCCCTCGTCCATCACCGAAACCCTGACAGAAACGCCAATGATCCAAACCCCAACCAATCTTGCGATGTATTTCGGGGGAATTCCCTTCATCTTTGGCGCAATCATCCTTGTCATTTTTTGGCTCACTCGCCCCTCCACTCCCGGCCCCAACACCTACGGTCCCAACCCCAACGAGGTCCCCACATGACGGAACATTCCACCAACGACCAGTTCCACGCATCCTCCTTCATGCAAGGCCATAATGCCGAGTATCTGGAGCAGCTTTATGCGCGCTACGCCAATGATCCCAATGCGGTGGACCAAGGCTGGCGGGACTTTTTTGAGGCCCTTGGCGACGCAAATACTGACGTCACAGCCGAGGCCGCTGGCCCATCATGGGGGCGCGCTGACTGGCCGCCACAGCCCAATGATGATCTAACCCAAGCGCTGGACGGCCAATGGGCCGAGCCTTCAAAAGCCGCCGACAAAATCAAATCCAAGGCGTCCGAGAAGGGCGTCGCCGTCTCGGAGGGTCAAATCAAGCAGGCCGTGCTCGACAGCATCCGCGCCATCATGATCATCCGCGCCTACCGCATCCGTGGCCACCTTGCCGCCGATCTTGATCCGCTTGGTATGCGCGAGATCAACGCGCACCCGGAACTGGACCCAAAGAACTACGGCTTCTCCGAGACTGACCTTGATCGCCCGATCTTCATCGACAACGTTCTGGGGCTGGAAACGGCCACCATGCGCGAGATCGTCTCGATCCTGCGTCGCACCTATTGTGGCACCTTCGCGCTGCAATATATGCACATCTCGAACCCCCAAGAAGCGGGTTGGCTGAAAGAGCGTATCGAGGGCTGGAACAAAGAAATCACCTTCACGCATCAAGGTCGCAAAGCGATCCTCAAAAAGCTGGTCGAGGCCGAAGGGTTTGAGAAATTCCTGCACGTCAAATACATGGGCACCAAGCGCTTCGGCCTTGATGGCGGCGAAAGCCTTGTGCCCGCGATGGAGCAAATCATTAAGCGCGGTGGCAGCTTGGGTGTGCGCGATATCGTCATCGGCATGCCGCACCGTGGCCGCCTATCGGTGCTTGCCAATGTGATGAGCAAACCGTTCAAAGCCATCTTTAACGAATTCCAAGGTGGCAGCTCCAAACCCGAAGATGTTGATGGCTCTGGCGATGTGAAATACCATCTTGGTGCCTCAAGTGACCGCGAATTTGACGGCAACACCGTGCACTTATCCCTGACCGCCAACCCCTCCCACCTAGAGGCGGTGAACCCGGTTGTTTTGGGCAAGGCACGCGCCAAGCAAGACCAACAAAACGATGTGGACCGCATTTCTTGCATGCCGATCTTGTTGCACGGCGATGCAGCATTTGCAGGCCAAGGCGTTGTGGCCGAGGGGTTCGGGTTGTCTGGCCTGAAAGGTCACAAGACCGGCGGCACGATGCATATCGTGGTGAATAACCAAATCGGTTTCACCACCGCACCGCATTTCTCGCGCTCCTCTCCCTACCCGACCGACATTGCACTGATGGTCGAGGCCCCGATTTTCCACGTTAACGGCGATGATCCCGAGGCCGTGGTGCACGCCGCCAAAATCGCAACCGAGTTCCGCCAAAAGTTCCACAAAGACGTGGTAATCGACATCATTTGCTACCGCCGCTTTGGTCATAACGAGGGCGACGAGCCCATGTTCACCAATCCGCTAATGTACAAGCAGATCAAAAAGCAGAAGACTACACTGACGCTTTATACAGAGCGCCTTGTGCGTGACGGCTTGATCCCCGAGGGCGAGATCGAGGATATGAAAGCCGCGTTCCAATCCTACCTGAATGAAGAATTCGAGGCGGGAAAAACGTATAAGCCACACAAGGCTGATTGGCTTGACGGCAAGTGGTCCCACCTGGATCGCCGCGACGCCGAAGACTACCAGCGCGGGCAAACGTTCATCTCTACAGAGACCTTCAAAGAGGTTGGTCGCGCGCTCTCGACCGCGCCAACCGACTTCCCGCTGCACAAAACCATCGGCCGCTTGCTGGAAACCAAAGCCAAAATGTTCGAGACCGGCGAAGGCTTTGATTGGGCCACCGGCGAGGCCTTGGCGTTCGGCTCCCTACTGACCGAGGGCTATCCCGTCCGCCTGTCGGGCCAAGATTGCACGCGCGGCACATTCAGCCACCGCCATTCCGGCCTGATCAACCAAGACAACGAGGACCGCTACTACCCTCTTAACAACATCCGCGAGGGCCAGTCCCAATACGAGGTCATCGACTCGATGCTGTCGGAATATGCAGTGCTTGGGTTTGAATATGGCTACTCGCTAGCGGAACCAAACGCGCTGACCCTATGGGAAGCCCAGTTCGGTGACTTCGCCAATGGCGCGCAGATCATGTTTGACCAATTCATCTCATCGGGTGAAAGCAAATGGTTGCGCATGTCGGGCCTCGTTTGCCTGTTGCCACACGGCTATGAGGGCCAAGGCCCCGAGCACTCATCCGCGCGCCTAGAGCGGTTCTTAACCATGTGTGGCGGCGATAACTGGATCGTGGCTAACTGCACGACCCCCGCCAACTACTTCCACATTTTACGTCGCCAATTGCACCGTGATTTCCGCAAACCGCTGATTATCATGACGCCGAAATCCTTGCTGCGCCACAAAAAGGCCGTCTCCAAGGCCGACGAATTCACCGAGGGCTCAAGCTTCCACCGCGTGTTGTGGGATGATGCTCAGCAAGGCAATTCTGATACCAAGCTGAAATCTGACGATAAGGTCAAACGCGTCGTTATGTGCTCGGGCAAAGTCTACTATGACCTGCTGGAAGAACGCGACGCGCGCGGCATCGACGATGTCTATCTGATGCGTTTCGAGCAATTCTACCCCTTCCCGGCCATCTCGGCAGTGAAGGAGCTAGAGCGCTTCAAGAACGCTGAAATGGTCTGGTGTCAGGAAGAGCCTAAAAACCAAGGTGCGTGGTCCTTCATGGAGCCAAACATCGAGTGGGTCCTGACCCGCATCAAAGCCACACATACGCGCCCGATTTATGCCGGTCGCAACGCCGCCGCCTCGCCCGCAACAGGGTCGGGTAGCCAGCACAAAACACAACAAGCCGCGCTCGTGAATGACGCGCTGACAGTCAAAGGAAATTAATATGTCTGAGATCCGCGTCCCAACCCTTGGCGAAAGCGTCACTGAAGCCACCGTCGCCACATGGTTCAAAAAGCCCGGCGATGCCGTTGCCGTTGATGAAATGCTGTGCGAGCTGGAAACCGACAAAGTAACTGTCGAGGTCCCCTCGCCCGTCGCTGGTGTCCTTTCCGAGATCATCGCAGCCGAGGGCGAAACCGTCGGCGTTGACGCCCTGCTGGCCCAAGTCAGCGAAGGCGGCACCGCCCCCGCACCACAACCCGAAGCAGCAGCCCCCGCACCTGTTGCAGCAACTGGCGGCGACACTGTTGACGTCATGGTCCCAACACTGGGCGAAAGCGTCACCGAGGCAACCGTCTCGACATGGTTCAAAGCCGTCGGCGACACAGTCGCGCAAGACGAGATGCTGTGCGAGTTGGAAACCGATAAGGTCTCCGTCGAGGTTCCAGCACCTTCCGCTGGCACCATCATCGAAATCCTCGCGCCCGAAGGCGCCACCGTAGCAGCCGCTGCCAAATTGGCCGTTATCTCCTCGTCAGGTGGTGCGGCTGCGCCCGCTTCGCCTGTGGCGTCACCAGCCAGCGCCCCGGCGCCTGTTGCCACCAAAGACATTGAAAATGCCCCATCAGCGAATAAACTAATGGCGGAAAAAGGCATCGACCCCGCGTCGGTCCAAGGGTCTGGCCGTGATGGTCGTGTTATGAAGGAAGACGTGTTGAAAGCCGCAATCGCCCCAGCAGCCACCGCCGCCCCTGCCCCTGCAGCGGCCGTTCGTGCCCCAGTCTCAACCGATGATGCCTCACGCGAAGAACGGGTAAAAATGACCCGCCTGCGCCAAACCATCGCGCGTCGCCTGAAAGAAAGCCAAAACACCGCCGCCATGCTGACCACCTATAACGAGGTGGATATGGGTGCGGTCATGGACCTGCGCAACGAGTACAAAGACCTGTTCCTCAAGAAACACGGCGTCAAACTTGGCTTCATGTCGTTCTTCACCAAGGCCTGCGTTCACGCCCTGCACGAGGTCCCAGAAGTTAACGCCGAGATCGACGGCACCGATGTGGTTTACAAAAACTACGTCCATATGGGCATCGCCGCTGGCACACCGACTGGCCTTGTGGTCCCCGTCATCCGCGACGCCGACGCCATGTCGTTTGCCGATATCGAGAAAGCCATCTCTGAGAAAGGCGCACGTGCGCGCGACGGCAAACTGACCATGGCCGAGATGCAAGGCGGCAGCTTCACCATCTCCAACGGCGGTGTTTACGGCTCGCTGATGTCCTCGCCAATCTTGAACCCACCACAATCCGGCATCCTTGGCATGCACAAAATCCAAGACCGCCCGATGGCGATCAACGGAGAAGTCGTAATCCGTCCGATGATGTATCTGGCCCTTAGCTATGACCACCGCGTCGTGGACGGCAAAGGCGCAGTTACCTTCTTAGTGCGCGTCAAAGAGGCGCTGGAAGATCCACGCCGCTTGCTGATGGATTTGTAAACACATGTTGTTGTCCCACCATAGGGCAGCGTTCGGACCTGAACAATGGAAATTTGGTTAGCACTATTTACAGCAGCAGGACTTGGGTCGGTTCTAACGGCTGTCTCCCAACATTTCTTAAGCAGAAAGGCCGACGAAATCTCTGCCCTTCGCTCTGATCGAAAAGAAGCCTACATTGGGTTGTTAATATCTTGGAAAAATCAAGATCAAGAGGGCACTACAGACTCGAACAGGTATGAGGTAGGCCATTGGATTCTTAGATGCCAACTCGTCGGATCTCCATCCCTTTGCATCTCCTTAGACAATTGGAGTTCTGCGATTCCTGGCTCTGAACAAAGAAAAACCGCTACGGAAAACATCAAAGCAGCGATGAGAAATGACCTCGGATCAAAGGCCGAATAATACCATGACCACTGAACTCACCACCCTCGCCCTCGCGGCCCTGCTACAGGCAGCCCAGTTCTGCCTCTACTGGGTTATTGCACAAGCCCAAGTCGGCTCCCCTTCACTCTATTTTTCGCTGGCGCCATAGCCATGGCCATCCCGAACCGCACCACTATTACCTGCCCAAATTGCGGCACGTCGCAGGATGTGATTATCGGTGATAGCTCTGTCGGGCCACATGGGCGGGTCAGCGATACGCCCATCTATACGCTGCTGGGCCATGATGAATGGGATCAAACTCGGCGCGACGGTGACACATATATCTCTTGCACCAATTGCGGCAATTCCGATTTCACCACCCTCGCAGAACTTGCATCGAAACGGACCTGATAAATCATGACTTTTGAACTCACCATCCTCACCCTCGCGGCCATATTGCAAGCAATTCAGTTCGCCCTCTACTCAACATCCGCGTCAACACAAGTTGGCCCCAAAGCCTCAATGGGCCCCCGCGATCAAAAGATCGAACTCACCGGCAAAGCTGGCCGCCTGCAACGCGCGTTAAGTAACCACTTCGAGGGGCTGATCCTCTTCACCATCGCCGTGATCGTTGTCACATTGGGCGAGCAATCCACCACTGTGACCCAAACCTGCGCCATCCTTTATTTGGTCGCCCGCGTGCTCTACATTCCGGCCTATGTCTGGGCTCTTGCGCCTTGGCGCTCGGTGATCTGGTTCGTAGGTTTTGGAGCCACACTCACAATGCTATTTGCCGCGCTCATATGATGGCGCATCACAACACACACCCTTTTTGCACCCCAGCAAATAGGCCCGACGGAAAACCGACACATGTCTGACGCAAGTCTGACGCCCAAATTTGCCAATAAGGTAAGGAGAGACCCCCATGTCCAGCTATGACGTTATCATCATCGGTGCCGGCCCCGGCGGCTATGTTTGTGCAATTCGTTGCGCTCAATTAGGCCTAAAAGTAGCCTGCGTTGAAGGTCGTGAAACCTTGGGCGGCACCTGCCTGAATGTGGGCTGCATCCCCTCCAAGGCCTTGCTGCACGCCAGCCACCAATTGCACGAAGCAGAGCACAATTTCGCCAAGATGGGCCTGAAGGGCAAAGCGCCATCCGTCGATTGGAAACAGATGCTTGCCTATAAAGATGATGTCATCTCGGGCAACACCTCTGGCATTGAATTTTTGTTTAAAAAGAACAAGGTAGACTGGATCAAAGGCTGGGCGTCCATCCCTGCTGCGGGTCAGGTTAAGGTCGGAAATGACATCCACGAGGCCAAAAATATCGTGATCGCATCCGGCTCCGAGGTCTCCTCCCTGCCCGGTGTAGAGATCGATGAGAAGATCGTCGTCTCGTCTACTGGCGCGCTGGAATTGGGCAAAATTCCTAAGAAAATGGTCGTGATCGGTGCGGGCGTTATCGGGTTGGAATTAGGCTCGGTCTATAAGCGTCTTGGCGCGGATGTGAAGGTGATTGAATTCCTCGACACCATCACGCCCGGCATGGATAAAGAAGTTCAGCGCACGTTCCAAAGACTGCTGAAAAAACAAGGGCTTGAGTTCCAATTGGGCGCCGCAGTTCAAGGCGTTGAGGTCAAAAATAGCAAGGCCAAAGTGACCTATAAGTTGCGCAAAGATGACAGTGAACATGTCGTTGATGCAGATGTTGTATTGGTCGCCACTGGCCGCAAACCGTTCGTTGATGGCCTTGGTTTGGCAGAACTTGGCGTCGAGATGGAACCACGCGGCCAGATCAAAACTGATGGCCATTGGGCCACCTCTGTCAAAGGCATTTACGCCATTGGTGATGCGATCACTGGACCAATGCTGGCGCACAAAGCCGAAGATGAGGGCATGGGCGTTGCCGAGACCCTCGCAGGCCAAAAAGGTCATGTAAATTATGGGGTTATCCCCGGTGTGGTCTACACTCACCCCGAAGTTGCCAGCGTTGGCGCCACCGAGGAAGAGTTAAAAGAAGCCGGCCGCAACTACAAAGTTGGCAAGTTTTCCTTCATGGGTAACGGTCGTGCAAAGGCCAATTTTGCAGGCGACGGATTTGTCAAAATACTGGCCGACAAAGACACAGACCGCATCCTTGGCGCACATATCATTGGCCCCATGGCAGGTGATCTGATCCACGAGATTTGCGTCGCGATGGAATTTGGCGCCGCCGCCGAAGATCTGGCACGCACCTGTCATGCACACCCAACTTATTCAGAAGCCGTGCGCGAAGCAGCACTGGCTTGTGGCGATGGTCCAATCCATAGCTAATAGTCTGATAAATAATAATTTTCGAGGCGGGATTACTCGCCTCGAAAAGCCCTTATTGCGCCAACATCCGTAGCCCTTGGGTCACATCCGCGCGCACGGCCAGCCGCAATCCCGGCTCATCCCCCGCCTTTAATGCCGCCACAATCAGCCTGTGATGGCGTGGCAATTCGGTACGGTGCAGCTTGTCATAAAGGCTGCGCATCGTTGGTCCCATCTGCAACCAAACAGTTTCCGCCATAGCCAACATCGCCGGGGCCTGCGCACGTAAATATAGCGTGCGGTGAAATTCCAGATTGGTGCGTATATAGGCCACAGCATCTTGGCGCAAAATTGCTTGCCCCGTCGCGTTGGTGATTGTCTGCAACCGCTCGATCAGCGCCATATGTGCGCGCGGCAATGCTCGCGCAGCCAACTCTGGCTCCAACAATGCCCGCAACGAGGCCAACTCCTCAATGCGGTCATTGGACAATTCCGGCGTCGAAATCCGGCCCGATGAGGACAGCGTAAACGCCCCCTCTGCCACCAAGCGCCGCATTGCCTCGCGCGCTGGCGTCATGGAAACCCCGAACTCTTTGCCAATGCCGCGCAACGTGCGCGCGGACCCCGGTGGAATTTCTCCATGCATGACCTGAGACCGCAACTGGCGATATATCCGCTCATTAGCTGCGCCAACGGCCCCAGCCCCTAGTGGCTCTGAATTTGGAGAATTTAATAGCATCCGTGGAGTGTGATCACATGCTGGCCAGCGGTCAACCCGTCAAAGCTCCAGCTCCGCCACCAAGGCCGCAAATGAGGCTCCATGCATGTCACGATCAGCCCGTGTGCCTTGCACTTGCGGGCGCGGCAGGCTCAGTTTCAGCACATTCAACTGTGCCATCTCATAGCGATCTACCTCGGGCGCATTTGCATGAAACAAATCCGCCACGCGATCCGTCGTGACCGAGGCGCAAACCCGCGCGAACACCTCTGGTGTGCCGCAGAAAATATCAACAGTTAACCAAAATGGTCCAGCGTTTTTCGAGCGCACTTTAACGGCAACATCCCCCAACCTGCTCATGCGCCCAACTCCTCTACTTGTAGGTCGAACGCCTCCATCGGGTCATCGAGTTCCAACACATGGTTAAGGCAAAACTCAAAGACTGCGCCGCGGCTCACTTCCGGCGGCGAGAATGGGAACGCGAAGGTCGGCATTTCTTCTTCCTCAGTCAATGGGTGGTGCAACAGGTAGGGGTTCAGCACCTTCGCCACCTCGCGCGACAGCGCTTCTGTGGGGGCCGTGACCATGCCTAAAACGCCCACTTCCGTGCCGCTTTTCGCACCCACATCCAACGCGCCCAACGTCGCATCCAAGCCGATCAATCGCAGCTCTATCACAAAGCCGTCGCCCACCCGTGCGCGTGCTTTCTCGCTCGCCTTAACCACAATGTCATCGCACCACGCGCGGATATGTTCGACATAGCGCGGGTCGCGTACTGTCACCAAAGATACCGTTTGGAACCCTACCGACCGCGCGCCTTCCAACTTCACGGTATAGCGGTCCGACACGATCCATTCGCTGCCCGTCACCCGCACGCGGGCCGCGTCCAATGCTTCGTATTGCGCCGCGCTGACATCTAGATGCCCGCCCGGCTCGTACAAAATATCGGGGTTCGAGTTCTCATACAGCATGTGTGCCGAAACCGTGTGCGGGGTCGCCCGGGCCTCGGCACCCATCGGGGTGATGGTGAACCCCTCTTCGTCAAATTCGATTAAAATTGTTCCGGAATTAGGCGCGGTTGTGGCCAAGGCCCCGCATTCACCGATTTTGGCCCCGTGCCACGTACCGCCGGCATGACATCCGCGCGCCAATGGCAGGGCCGAAATGATAGCCGTATCAGTGGTGCGCCCCGCGATCACAATGTCCGCCCCTATGTCCAGCGCGGCTTGGATTTGCTCCGCCCCCGCCAGTGCTACGATGTTGGTGCAAGAGGCCAATAAATCAGCCGATATCTCAGGCGCGGGGTGCAGGGGGGTGACTTTTCCCTGCGCCAATCCCTCAATTATTACATCGGATTTCTGGCCGCTTTTCAACACGGCCAGTTTCACTTTCATGCCCGCCTCGGCGGCTATTTCACGGGTGATTTCCACCAGCCAATCAACCGCCGCATCTGCCCCGCACGTCCCCGCCGTGCCGATAACCAAAGGCACGCCTGCCTGCGCGCGTGCCTCCATCAACTCACGCCATTCCGCCTTGGTAGAGCCGCGCGCATATTTCGACGTGCCCGTGCCCAGATAATGTGGCCCACTGTCCGTGGATCCGCCGTCAATCGCAATGATATCAGGCTGTTGCGCTATTCCGCGTGCCAAAGCCGCACGGTCATATCCCAGACCCAAAGCCCCCGAAGGGATCAAAACCTTTACCATTAATCAGTGACCGCCTGTGGCTTTTTCAAGATTTTCCGCAAGAACATCGGGGCGACAAACCCCGCGATTGCAGCGACCCATAACCCAATCGCAATCGGGCTGGAAAACAAGTAGCTGACCTCGCCGTCAGATAAGGTCATGGCGCGGCGCAATGCGTCCTCCATGTTACCGCCCAGCAAGATGCCAAGGATCACTGGCACCGTTGGTACGTCCAGTTTGCGCAGTACGTATCCCAAGGCCCCGAAACCCACCATCAGCAACAAATCGAAGTAGCTGCCGGACAGCGAATAGATGCCCACGAATGAGACCATGGTGACGCCCGGCAATAGAATCCAGGCCGGAACCATCAAGATTTTGACGAAGATTTTGACCATCGGCACGTTCATCAAAAGCAACACAAAGTTGGCGATCAACAGCGATGCGATCAGCCCCCAAACCACCTCGGGCCGCTCGGTAAATAGGGTCGGCCCCGGCGTGATATTAAGCGTCATCAGCAATGCCAACAGCACCGCCGTGGTCCCCGACCCCGGCACGCCCAGCGTCAGCATTGGCACCAGCGCGCCACCTGCGGCCGCGTTATTTCCGGCCTCCGGAGCTGCGATACCTTTGGGAACGCCTGTGCCGAAACCGCCCTTTTCACCCGCGATGGCTTTCTCTGTCATATAGGCAAGGAACGAGCCGAGAGAGGCCCCTGCGCCGGGCAAAATACCCGCAATAAAGCCCACACCAGAGGAGCGTAGCATCGTCCATTTTGTATCCCAGATATCGCCCCAAGGGATGCGGACTTTATCTAACTTAACCCCGATGGAGGAGCCTTTGCCGTGGCTCTCAATAAAGAAGAATACCTCGGCGATAGCAAAGAGGCCAACGATAGCGACTAGGAAGTCGATGCCGTCATACAGGTGTAAATGGCCGCCAGTCAGACGTGGCAAACCGGAAGATGAATCCACGCCGATCATGGCGATGCCCAATCCGATGCAAGCCGCCAGCGCCGCCTTGGCTTGGTTGTTGGAGGCCATGCCGCCAAGCGTACAGAACGCCAGCAGATACAGCGCGAAATACTCCGCCGGACCGAATAAAAACGCCACGCGCGCCAAGGACGGTGCCAGCAACATCAAGCCGATAGTGGCCAGCAATGCGCCCACGAATGACGCCACGCCAGACAGCACCAACGCGTCCCCCGCACGGCCCGCTTTAGCCATTGGATAGCCGTCGAGGGTGGTCATCAGGGCGGGCTCATCTCCGGGGATGTTGAGCAGGATCGAACTGATCCGCCCGCCATACATCGCGCCGTAGTAAACAGACGTCATCAGCACCAAAGCCGATGTCGCATCAAGGCCCAGCGTGAAGGTAATTGGAATAAGGATCGCCACGCCGTTCGATGGCCCAAGGCCCGGCAACGCGCCGATGATCGTGCCTAGAAAACAACCGCAAACGGCTAGCATTAAAGTATAAGGCGACAGCGCGATGCTGAAGCCCAAAGCAAGGTTTGATAGAATATCCATGAGTTAGAACCACCCCTTAGGGACCGCGAACAGGCCAAGGCCCAACGCGTATCTAAACAAAACAAACAAGCCGATCGACAGCCCAAGCCCCGCCATCGCGGCCATCTTCGGGCGCGGCGAAATCTGGTAGCTCAACAGCCCGGCAGTGATCGCAGTCGGGATCAAAAAGCCCAACGGCTTCAGCGCATAGGCGTAAAACACCAAGATCAGCACTGCAAAACCAAGCGACGCAAAGGTCTTTTTCGCTGGCCACTCTGGGTCGGGATCAGGCTTAAACATGAGCACAAGGGACGATATCGCGGCCACGCCGCCAATCATCATCGGGAACAACTTCGGCAGCACCTCGCCGGAGAAGAAGTTCGTCTGGATCTGAGTGGCGGCCGCGAGATACGCGACCGCCGTCATCAGCATGACCAGACCAAAAATCCGGTCAGATGCCATTACTGGATAACTCCCAGCTCTTTGGACATGGTGGCGATATCTGCAACCAAACCATCAACATACGACTGGAAATCGCCGCCAACTTTGGTGAACGGAGCAAGGCCATTATCGACCATCGCTTTCTTCCACTCGTCGCTGTCAGCCACCGCTTGCAGCTTTTCAGCCCAGCCGTTGAACGCCTCGTCAGAGATGTCCTTTGGCACGTAGAGACCACGCCAGTTCACGGCAACAACATCAAAGCCCTGCTCTTTGGCAGTTGGGATGTCGTCAAAGCCCGGCACGCGCTCATCAGTGAGAACCGCGATCACACGAATGTCGCCGTTCTTCAGGAAGCCCACGACTTCGGACATGTCGCCGGTCATCGCTTGGGTGAAGCCACCCACGGTTTGCGTGATGGCATCTGCGCCGCCGTCAACACCGATGTATTTCACCTTAGTGATGTCGGTGAAGCCCGCTTTTTGCAAAACCATCAGTGGTTTCATGTGGTCGAACCCGCCCACGGCAGAGCCGCCCGCGAATGCAACAGAGCCGGGGTCGGCTTTGATTGCATCAACCAGATCACCAAGCGTCTTGAATTCACTGTCAGCAGCCACAGCAATGATGCCCGGATCAGCGCCGATTGCCCCGACAAAGCGCACTTGGTCAGCGGTCATGCCCGCATAGGCATTTTGCGCCAAACGCGTGGTGGTCGCAGATGATGCTGCGATGATCAGATCAGCGTCGTCAGCGCGCTCGGCCACAACGTGGTTATACGCCAAGCCGCCGCCAGCACCGGCCATATTGGTGACCTGAATTGGTTTATCAACGGCTTTGATATCATACATGATCTTGCCGATTTGACGGCAAGTGAAGTCCCAACCGCCGCCGGGGTTGGCGGGGGCGATGCACTCAGCAGCAGAGATAGCAGTGGTGGCCGTAAGGCCCAAAACGGCACTCGTCATGAGCGCCTTAAAAAGACGGTTCGTCATAGTTTCCTCCCATTTGACATGGCGGGATTCCCCGCACATGTTCATAGCCAAACGCCCAAACCTGACACCAACCTGTCACGCCCCCAAAAAAGGCCCGCGCCCATGCGCTACTTGCTGATTGAAGATAATCTAAAACTTGCTGGTGCCATCGTGGAGCGGTTGCAACTGGACGGCCACGCTGTGGATCATGCCGACCGGCTGGACGCTGCAAGTGCCTGCATGGATGTGGCTGATTACGACTTGATATTGCTTGATATTATGCTCCCCGATGGGGACGGTCGCGAGTTCTTGCAAAGCCAACGTCGGGCCGAAAAACGCACACCTGTTATTGTCATCACCGCCCGCTCGGCGGTGTCAGATCGCATCTCTTTGCTGGATTTGGGGGCCGATGATTATATTACCAAACCTTTCGATTTTGCCGAGCTTGAGGCCCGTTGCCGCGCTGTTTTGCGCCGCCAAGGTGGGGCTGCTGACAATCAAAAGACCTTTGAGGGCACCACTTTGAACCTCACCACCGGAGAATTACAGCACGGCGACGTGACAACCGTGCTGCGCAACCGGGAATTACGTTTGCTAGAGGTATTCTTTGCTGCCCCCGGTCAGGTTTTCTCAAAATCTCACCTCATGGATCGGCTGTTTTCCTTCTCTGACGAGGCCTCGGAGAATGCTATTGAGGTCTATGTCGCCCGGCTGCGCAAGCGGCTTGAAGGCTCTGGCGCGCGCATTGAGACGGTGCGCGGCCTTGGCTACCGCATGATGGCCGCATGAGGCCCGCCAGCAGCATTCGCAAGCGGCTGTTTTTCCAACTGGCCGCCGTTGCCGCCGTGCTGTCACTGGCGTTCGTTTTGGTCGTCCGCGGTGTGGCCTCGCAAGCCGCCGAAGGCACGCAAGATGACATTTTGGCCGCCTCTGCTACGGCCATTGCGGACAGTCTGCGCTCAGAGCACGGCGCGGTCACTTTGGAGTTGCCCTACTCCGCCCTATCCATGCTTGGCACCATCAATGACGACCGGGTTTTCTACCGCGTGGCGATCAAGGGAAAGACCCTCACAGGCTACGCCGACCTGCCGATATCCAACATGCCCACCCGCACCGACACACCAAGTTTTACCACCGAGATCTATCGTGGGGACGAGGTGCGCGTCGCCTCGGTCCTGCGCCATATTGCCAACAATGATCGCGGTTCTCAGGTCGTTGTCACCGTCGCGCAAACCCGTCTGGGGTTGGTCGCAATTTCGCAACGCATCACCTCCACGGCCACGGGCGTCGGGCTGTTGTTTTTCCTGCTGGCCACAACGCTAAGCCTGCTTGCTGCTAACTCTGCGCTGCGCCCGATCAGCCGCCTGACTGGCGCAGTCACCCGTCGCGGCCCGTCTGATTTGCGCCCGGTGACCGCCGAAGCCCCTGCCGAGCTGACCCCTTTGGTAGATGCACTGAACTCGTTCATGGAGCGGCTACGAACATCGCTATCGCGCACTGAGGATTTGATCACCGAAGCCGCGCACCGGGTGCGCACACCGCTGGCTACAGTGCGCGCGCAGGCCGAAGTCACCCACCGCAAACTAAACAGACCAGAACATAAACAAGCTATCCGCGATATGATCCGCGCGATTGATGAAAGCTCGCGCTCGGCGGGGCAAATTCTCGATCACGCCATGGTCACTTTCCGCGCCGACAGTCTGATCCGGGATCCGCTTGATCTGGCCGCGCTGATTGCGGAAACCTGTGACCGGCTTGCTCCGACCGCCGAGCTAAAAGACATCGCACTTATCCGCGCCCTACCAGAAGGCACAGTGCCGTTCCAAGGCGACGGTATTATGCTGCAAGCTGCCCTGCATAATATCCTCGACAACGCGATAAAATATTCCCCCGAGGACAGCGACATAACCGTGCGGATCGACACGAATGCAGCCTTGCATCTGTCAATTACCGATCAGGGGCGCGGCTTTGGCGACATGGATCTGGAGACCCTGACGTCACGCTATTCGCGTGGGTCTAATGTTGAAGATGTCGTTGGCTCCGGTTTGGGGCTGACCATCGCCGACGAGGTCGCGCGCGCCCATGGCGGCCACCTGGAATTGTCCCATAGCAGTGAAGGAGCCGGCGCATGCGTCTCGTTAATATTGCCCTACGGTTGATGGTGGCCTGCCTGCTGTGGGGCCATGGCGCGCTGGCTTTCGAAGTCGAGGACCGCCGCCTTTACCAAGCCACACCCGAGCGCTCGGTGCTGCGTGTCATCTCCACCGCAGACCGCGCGGTGTTTGAGCCGATCATCATGGCCTTTCAAGACGCCAACCCCGGCATCTCGGTCGATTACACTATCACCGGCACCTCCGATTTGATGCAGGCTATTTACACCGAGGGAGCCGTGTTCGACCTTGCCATTTCTTCGGCCATGGACTTGCAAACTAAGCTGGCCAATGACGGGTTCGCGCAAAGCTATGCCCCCGCCAATGCCGCCTCCCTGCCCGACTGGGCAATTTGGCGCAATCAACTATTTGCCTTCACCCAAGAGCCCGCTGTCATGGTGGTCTCGGATCGGTTCTTTCCCTCCGGCAAAGCCCCACAGAACCGCGATGCTCTAATCACTTTGCTACGCGAGAACCCCGAGCGGTTTCGCGGAAAGATCGGCACCTATGATGTGCGGCGGTCCGGATTCGGCTACCTCATGGCCACTCAGGACAGCCGCTCCTCCGAGACCTTCTGGCGCCTGATGGAGGTCATGGGGCGCCTCGACGCCCAATTATACTGCTGCTCAGGTGATATGATTGCGGATGTGGCTTCGGGAAAATTAGCATTAGCCTACAACGTGTTGGGCAGCTACGCCGCCTCGAAACTTGCCACCACACAGGGGTTCCACATTGTCGAGATGACCGACTTTGTAAATGTGATGCTGCGCACGGTTTTGATCCCTTCTGCGGCTGAAAACACCGCCGACGCACAAACCATGGTCGATTTCTTGACCGCTCTGCGCACTCATCCGAAACTGGCGGCAGCATCGGGATTACCCCCCGTCGACGCCGCCGCCTTGCAAGATAATCCATCTTTGCGGCCAATTCGGTTTGGCCCCGGGTTGCTGGTGTTTCTCGATAAAATTAAACGGCACACCTTCTTGCGCAGTTGGGAAAGTTCAATTCTTCAAGAGTGAAGCACATTCAATGGGTTGCACCACATTATTCCCATAAAACGACCTCACCTAGGATAATAAGGGAACACTTGGAGAGCCGTGTTATCGCAAAGTTGGTGCCCGGAAGGCTATGGCCGCCTTCAACGCACGGATCGCAAGGTCACGTTTCATGCGGTTGCGCGTTCTGATGACCAGTATGCCGTTCTGGCACATCAAGCGGCCCACGCGACGTTGACCAATATCTAGGCCGATCTCTTTCAATTCCTCAGCCATGGCGGCCTACCATAGCTGCCACGGCTAAGACGCGACTGTTCCTTGATGTGCGCCAGTGTGACCTTATCAGATCGTTGTCGTGTCGCATGACATTCATTGGGGCACCGGAGGGCTCGGGCTGCTTTTGCGAGCGACTAACTCCAACACAAATGATTTTTGTGATGCTGGTGCATTTATTGAACGGGGATCGAAGTCTGGAGTCGGGATCAAATTGGGTTAGAAGCAATCCGACAGTGAATGCATAAACACCACCGCACTGAATTTGCTTGATCTCGCACATTCCGGTTCTGTCTAGCGGCCTAGTCAGATGAGTTGAGTTCCCGTCAGTCGTAGCAAAATTTCTGCAAACATATGGATCGTCAGTGAGCTTTCACTTCGCCTATGCTAGGTCATTTATCAGAAACTAGCGAACAGGCACCCTATGCCACTCGAAAGGCCAAAAACCGAAACAAGTTCGCGAAGTCGCCCTCTTACCTGACATAAGTTGGGTTTCACGCTGGGCGGCACATGTCGAAGAGGTTGGCTGGGATGGTAGGATTCGAACCTACGATCTACTGTACCAAAAACAGGTGCCCTACCGCTAGGCCACATCCCAATACCGAGTGCTGATCTAATGCGACCTGATCCATGCTGCAACCCTAAAATCACGTCTTGTTTGTAAATTTGGACGGGTTTAAGCCCATCCTTATGGATGCTCAGATCATAATTATCGGCGCAGGCGCTGCGGGCATGATGTGTGCAATCGAATCCGCGCGGCGCGGGCGCTCGGTTTTAGTTCTCGATCACGCGAAAGCGGCTGGCGAGAAAATCCGCATTTCTGGTGGCGGGCGCTGCAATTTTACCAACCTTGATATTCAGCCGGATCGGTTTTTGTCGCAAAATCAGCGCTTCGCCTTGTCTGCCCTCAAGCGTTATACCCAGTGGGACTTCATTGGCATGGTCGATGCGGCTGGAATTCCTTGGCATGAGAAAACCCTAGGCCAGCTTTTTTGCGACCGGTCCGCGAAGGATATTATTGCAATGCTGCTGGGGCATATGTCGGACGCTGGCGTTAAGATGAAGCTAGGGCTGTCAGTTCATGAGGTGAGTAAACGTGGCGACCAGTTTCGGGTTGCGACCTCGGATGGGCTCTTGCACTGCGAGAGTCTTGTGATCGCATGTGGCGGCAAATCCATACCCAAAATGGGGGCAACAGGGTTCGGGTATCATGTTGCAGAGCAGTTTGGCCTACCGCTGGTTGAAACGCGCCCCGCATTGGTCCCGCTGACCTTTGCCGAACAAGAATTGGCGCGAACGAAACCTCTAGCTGGCACCTCTGTGCAAGCGCGAGTCAGTTGTGGCAAAGCCAGCTTTGATGAGGGGTTGCTGTTCACCCACCGCGGGCTGTCAGGACCATCGGTGCTACAGATTTCATCCTACTGGCGTGAGGGTGACACGTTGGAGGTCAATCTGGCTGCGACGCAAGATGTGAATGCCGCATTGAAGGCCCTTCGGGCCGATGTTGGCCGGATTTCTATCAAAAATGCACTGGCGCGGATCATACCGGAAAAGCTGGCAGCCTTGATCGTGGCCGAGACCGCTATGAAGGGGACCTTAGCAGATCAAAACAACGCTGCATTGCAAGTCTTAGCTGATAGGGTCCACCACTGGCAGATTAAACCTGTGGGGTCAGAAGGCTACCGCACCGCTGAAGTCACGTTGGGCGGCGTCGACACGGATGCGTTGGATGCCAAAACCATGCAGGCGTGCCAAACGCCTGGCCTGTATTTCATCGGTGAGGTTGTTGATGTGACCGGCTGGCTTGGTGGCTACAACTTTCAGTGGGCGTGGTCATCTGGATGGGCTGCGGGGCAGGTTTGTTAAGCTTGCGCCTTAAGGTCCATAATGAAGACTAGACCCGACAAGGGTCATTTTTAGCCAAAACATCAAATGCCATTAAGCTTTGGATCAGCGCTGGCATTTGGTGCAACGGGATCATGTTCGGGCCGTCAGAAGGGGCCGTATCAGGGTCCTCATGGGTCTCAATAAACACCCCTGCAATGCCAAGTGAAACGGCTGCGCGCGCCATAACGGGGGCAAATTCACGCTGCCCGCCTGTTGAGCCACCCTGCCCACCGGGTTGTTGCACTGAATGGGTCGCATCCATAATCACCGGATAGCCAGTTTTTGCCATAGTCGGCAACGAACGAAAATCAGCAACCAGCGCGTTATACCCAAAGGAGGCCCCGCGCTCGGTCAGGAGTATGTTTTCATTGCCCGTGCTTTCCACTTTGGAGATTACATTGGGCATATCCCAAGGTGCCAAAAACTGACCCTTTTTGATATTAACCACCGCACCAGTTTTACCCGCGGCAATCAAAAGATCAGTTTGGCGACACAAAAAGGCGGGGATTTGCATGACATCGACGGCCTCGGACACCGCTTGGCACTGTTCGGGCGCATGCACATCAGTAAGCGTAGGGCAGCCAATTTGCGCACGCACCTCGGACATAACGCGCAGGCCTTCTTCAATGCCCAAGCCGCGTTTTCCGCCCAGAGAGGTGCGGTTGGCCTTGTCATAACTGGCTTTAAACACATAGCCCGCACCCGCCTCAGTACAGGCTTTTGCCATAGCCTCGGCGATCATCAAAGCATGATCGAGACTTTCAAGCTGGCAAGGGCCGGCAATCAAGGTCAGGGGCAAATCATTGCTGCACTCAAGGGCGCCGATACGGATGGTTTTCATGGGTTTTATACCTGTTCGCGAAGGATTGAAGCAGTCAGAGAGACCATCAAATATATGCCTGCAAAGATCAAGAACGCCAAAAGAGTATTCTCAAAAGAGCGTGGATACGTGGGCTCATCTGGGGCCACAGGGCTAACGCCTACCGACAGATAACGCACCTGACGAGTGGCCTCAAGGCGGGCGGTCTCGAATTGCGCCTCAGCAGCGGCAAGGAATTCCTGACGCATAGCGAGATCACCACGCGCGACCAAAAGTTCACCCGAGATGCGCGCCAAAGATCCTGTGTTGGCATTGCTCTTAGTTAGTAGTGCACGGTATTCAGCAATCAGCTTTTGCAGCTCTGTAATCTTGTTTTTTGCCGCATTTACTTTGGCCTTATTCGGACGCGGGTTAGCAAGAAATTGCTGCAGCGAAATCCGCTCCGTTAGCAGCTGGCTTTCAAGCTGCGTAATTTGACCAAAAATTGCCTGCACTTCACTTTCAGGACTGAGAACACCGAGGCGTTCTTGAAGCTCCACAATGCGATTTTGAGCTGCGCGCATTTTGGTTTCGGCATCTTTACGGCTTTGCTGCGCACCCGACATCTGATCTCCGCGCAACCGCGACGTCAACTGATCGACACGTTCTTCGGCATATCCAATCAACTGGCGAGAGAACCGCTCAGATGTAGCAGGGGAAGCCGCACTGACTTCCAGCTTGATGACACCCTCGGTCGGATCATAGCCAATTTTTACGTAATTTTGGAACAACGAGTACGCGGCTTCATTTGAACTATCTGCCTCAATCCGTTGAAGTGCATCAACATCTGGATCTGAAAAATGGGCCTTGAAGCCCGCGTCTTCGTCAAGACGAATCATCGCCTCGCGCGATTGCAAGTAACCCTGCACAGTGATGCTATCTTGCGATGTCGCAAGCCCGGTGCCGGAAAACAGCCCACCCAATGACCCGGCTGATGAAGCCTCGGACGTTTGAATGACGAACTCGGATTTGGTGGCGTACATTGGCGTGGCTACCGCATAGTAATAGTATCCCGCCACAAAGGTTGGCAGTAAAACGAACACCATCATCCGAATTGCAAGCAACGTCGCACGGCGGCGGCGGCGCTTGGCAATGTCGCGCTGGATAGCCATGATTTCAGTAGCACGGTTGTCCTCGGTGACCACTTCCGTGGACGGCAGCGAAGGCTGGACAGCAACCGTCGACGGGAGTTGCGTCTTAACAGGCGCGCCACTATCCACCATATCCGCGCCGCCCTTTTCGGGCACAACCAGCTCCAGCATATTGGAGCGCTTGAATGGGTCTATCCCCTTTTCGCGCAGCAAACGCACAGCATCATAATCTGACACCGGAGCAAGGCCCTGCTTTTGCGCCACCCGCCGTGCCATACGCAACTGACGGCCAGTTAGGCCCTCGCGGCGAATACCATCAATAACTTCGGCAGGGCTTTGTGGCTTGCTCGCTGCCGCGGCTTCTGGCTGCGCTGCATTCGGCGCCCCGTCGCCCTCTTGCACAAAGGATTGCTCCCCAAACCCATCATCAGCAGGCGTTCCAAACATCATTTGCTCTGGCTGCAAAATCCCGGAAATTGCCGCCTTAACCCCATCGGGTTCCGCAGCTTTTGCGGTTGCCGCAGGCGGAGCAGAAGCCGCAGGGCGCTCAGCAGGCGTCGCGCTTTCGCTGCGCCGTATGCGATACTTTTTAGCTTTGGGTTTCGTAGTCATACAGATGCTTCGCTTCTTCTAAAGTATCGAACATCACGAACTTGCCCTTGCTCAGGACAGCCGCGGAGCGACAGAATTTTTCCAGCGTTTCCGCCTGATGGGACACCACAATCACCGTGGCCTTTTTTAATCGGTCTTTCAGGATGGAGCCCGCCTTGCGGTTAAACTCGACATCTGTCGTCGCAGGCATCCCCTCGTCGATGAGGTAGATGTCAAATTCCAACGCCAACATAAGCGCGAAGGTGAACCGCGCCTTCATGCCTTGGGAATACGTCCCCACCGGCATGTCGAAGTATTCCTCCAGCCCGCACAGGTAGCGGCAGAACGCCTCGATATAGTCGGGGTCCAGCGAGTAGAGCCGCGCAATGTAGCGGCAATTTTCACGGGCCGTGTGCTTAGGCACCACGCCGCCCATGAAGCCCAGCGGGAAAGAGATACGCGAGGTCCGCACGATCTCGCCCTCATCCGGCTTCTCTAGACCTGCCATCATGTTAATAATTGTTGTCTTGCCCGCCCCATTAGGCGCGAGGATGCCAATGGAATTGCCCAACTCCACGCGAAACGAGGCGCGATCAAGGATCACCTTGCGCTGCGTGCCAGTCCAAAAGGACTTACTGACGTCTCTGAACTCAATCATCGCGGGGATTTCCCCTTGCCTCGGTTAGCCCGCATATTGGCTGCGGGTCGTTGGATACATTCTAGGCACCCTTTAAGGCCGCATTATGTCGGACAGGCACCCCACATATCAACGCTATTTCGGTAAATAAGCCATGAATCAGGCAAGACAGCGCAGTTTATTGCGCTGTCTTGCGAAACAATCACAGTTTCAAAGGGTGAAATCAGCCGTTTTGTTTCTCAACACGACACAATTTACCAACAACGATCGAAATACCCGCCGCCGCAAAGGAGAACAACGCGCCCATCTTGGCCGCGTCTTGCACAGGCCCCGCGTCAAACGCGACGGATGCCACAAACAGTGAGACAGTAAACCCAATTGCAGCCACACACCCGATGACCACCAAGTCAACGATCCGCATACCCTGCGGCAACCCTAACCCCAAGGGGCGGGCTGCGATCCAGCCAAAGATAAGAATACCCAAAGGTTTGCCGATTATCAGCCCGGCCAAAACCAGCCAGGTCGCAGAGCCAATAGAGTTGAACTCCACCCCGGCATTTAGCAACCCGAAGAAGAACAACACGATCTCAACCGGGTGTTTCAGCGCATGTTCAAACTGATTGAGAAGGTCGGTGAGATACTGCTCGGCCTCGGAGAAGAAGCCAAAGGCGCGATCCGCATGTGGAATTGTCGGCACAATCGGCAGCAAACCTAACGCAGGATGCAACCCGCTTTCCGCAAAGCCATACCAGCTCAGGCAAGCCGCAATCAGGTAAGGTACAAAGTGCAGTTTCTTGCGCACGAAGCTTGATACCGGGCGGTTTTGTTTGCCCTGATCAAGTTTGCGCGGCAGCCAGTTGGCTAGGAAATAAACCCCAATCGCAGCAGCAGCAGAGAGCAGCAACCACTCTGGCGCCAATTCGCTTGAGGGGTAGAAAATGGCCAAAATCACCAAGCCAGCCGCATCATCTGCGATGGCCAGCAACAACAAGAAACGCACTGCCGGGTGGCCAGCGCCGAACACCATGCGGCCTACAAGATAGCTAAACGCAATGTCCGTTGCGGTTGGGATAGCCCAGCCGTTGGCCACTGCATTATAGGTCTCGGACCCCATGAAATAGGCCAAGCCAAGGTAGACAGCAATCGGGCCAAACATGCCGCCCGCCGTTGCGAACAAGGGCGTTGCCGCCTTTTTGCCGCGCAGGGAGCCGTTCTTCAAGATCACCGCTTCCCAGACTTCCTTGGCCGCAATCGCGAAGAAGAACGCCATCAGCAAATCATTGACGAGGTAGTGCAGGCTCAGCACTTTGGTGACGTCACCGACCTCATATTTTTCATAGCCATGGCCATAGGACTGCGCCCAATGGGAGTAATCCAGCCCGATCAGGTCGTTGAACCACAAAGGGTGCTCAACAAAGTGGTGATACCCATGCGGGTCGGTGTTCGCCCAGAACAGCGCGATAATCGCGCCAATTATTAGCAGAAGCGAGTAGTTAGTGACGAAATTCCAGACGCGATACATACCGGTTCCCTGATCTTGATCTTTCCGTTGGGAGTAAAGGATTCCACGCCGGGGGGCAATCAAATCACGCGATCAGGTTCCAAATTAGGCCCGCCGAGACGCTGCCAATGAAGGCGAAGCCAAGATAGGCCACAAATATCCGTGGCTTGACCAGTGCCCAAACCGCAATCGCCGCCGGAATACAACTGACGCCGCCCGCCAGCATGAACGACATCGCCGCCCCGTTGCTCATCCCTTGCGTGAGCAGGGCATCAACCAAAGGCACCGCCGCATAGCCATTCAGGTAGGCAGGTCCGCCGACCAAAGCCCCTAGCACCACAGGCCCGACGCCCGTGCCGCCCAGAACCGATGCCACCAACTCGGCGGGCACATAGGCCTTCATCAAGCTCTCTAGTAGGTAGGCAAGAAACAGCCACTTGGCGAGGAATAGCGCATTTTCCCAGACGGCCGACCTGAACGCCTCAATGCGAGCGGGATCACTCCAAAACGTCCACACCGGCTTGCCTTTAAATGGTGAGCCGCACCCGCACCCCCCGGCAGCCGCCTCACGCAACGGGTTGGCGAACATTGCCGTGCGCGCCATGACCATGACGCTAAATCCCCCGAACAATCCCAGCCCGATGGCAGCAACAGTTTTTGCAACGGCAAAGTCAAAGCCCAACGTGCCCGAGGTGATGAGAAACATCGCGGGGTCCATCAACGGGGAAGCCAGCCAGAACGCCATGACCGCCGACAGAGGCGTACCAGCGGCCAGCAAGGCGGCAATGAAGGGAATAACCTCGCACGAGCAAAACGGGGCAATACCGCCCAGCGCGGCGGCAAGGAATATCATGCGCGTCTCGCGGCCTTTGAATGCCTCGGCCACCACGGCCTCCGCCCCCGTTGCGCGCAAGTAGCCGATCGCAAGCACCGCGAAGCCAATAAAAATAGCCGTATGCCCGAACGAGGTGAAGGTCTCTGCAAGGGTCGGGCCGAACTGGCTTGGGTCCAAGATACCCACAAGAGCCAGCACCGCGAGCGAGAACAGCCAGACTTTGGACAGCCTGGCCCAAATAGTCGGATTAACAGGTTGCGAAAGATCAGCCATGCTCATGGCCCCCTTCAAGGTCCGCGCAGCATTCTGCCAGCAAGAAATCATTGAGCCGCTTGAAGGTGGCGTAATCGGCCATGGCACAAATGGTCGATCGCCCTTGGCGCGTTTGCTGGATCAACCCCGCCTGCGCCAGAATTTTCAAATGATGCGTCAGGTTCGCCCCGCTCAGACAGGTGGCGGTCCCAAGCGCGCCGATGCTCATGCCTTGCTCCCCCGCGCGCGTTAAAGTGCGCAGCAAAGACAGGCGTTGCTCGGAGCCAAGGGCGGCATAGGCGCTAGCGGCTTCCACAAGGGACAGGGCGGGATCAGTAAATGCTTTCATAGTTCTATATTTATAGAAACATAAAACAATAGCAATCTCTTTCTACGCAGCTATGATTGCGCCATGCCGATCACCACCCTTCAACGCGACATTGCCGCCTGCTCAATTTGCACCGACCAATTTGCTAAAACCCGCACCGCCCATGCGCCCCGCCCGACCATCTGGTTCGAGCCACCCGCCCGTATTCTCATTGCCGGCCAAGCCCCCGGCGCCCGTGTGCACGAAAGTGGCAAGCCATTTACCGATCCTTCCGGCGACCGGCTACGTGACTGGATGGGCATAGGCAAAGCAGCGTTCTACGACCGCGCGACCATCGCAATTCTGCCCATGGCTTTTTGCTTTCCGGGGTATAACGCCACAGGCTCGGACCTTCCTCCGCCCTCCATTTGCGCGAAGACATGGCACGATCAGGTTCTCGCCTTGCTGCCCAACATTCGCCTGACTTTACTTGTCGGTGGCTATGCCCAAAAACACCACCTCGGCCCGAAAACCGGTAGCGTCACCCAAACCGTCGAGCACTGGCGCGACTATGCGTCCTCCATTATTCCCTTGCCGCACCCGTCATGGCGCAATACCGGATGGATCAAACAAAACCCGTGGTTTCAGGCCGAGCTGCTGCCCGTCTTGAAAACTCGCGTGAGGGAGGTACTCGCCCAATGACAACCCCGCTGGATCAGGCCCACGCCGCAATGGAAGCCTCCCCGGACGATGACGCGCTGCGCCTGCGGTTCTACGAGCGCATGGGCGACATAGAGTTGTTCTTGTTGCTGGAAGGTGAGCCGAAAGGTGACCAAATCACACCTCAAGAGTTCGAAGTCGAGGGCACCTCATATATTCTGGCGTTTGACCGTGAAGACCGCCTATCCGAGTTTGCACAAGGCCCCGACGCATACGTGGCCCCTTACGTGGCACTGTCCGGGCGTACATTGGCACAGATGGTGGCAGGCCAAAGCCTTGGCCTTGGGTTGAACCTCGGGGTTGCTCCATCCTCCATCTTGATCCCCCCCTCGGCCATGGATTGGTTGCATGAAACCCTGTCCCACACGCCAGACGAGACCAGCGACACACCGACACAGATTGCATCCCCCAAAGGTCTGCCCGACAGCCTTATAGCCGCCATCGACACGAAACTAGCCACCGCAGCAGGTCTTGCCCAATGCGCCTATCTAGCCAGCGTGACCTATGCCAGCGGGCAGCGTTCGCACATATTGGCGTTTATCGGCGCAGACCCCGCCGCCGAGAGCGCACTGGCCCAAGCCGCGAATGAAGCCTTGGTTTTTTCTAACATCGAAGCGGGTGCATTAGATGTGGCCTTCTTTGACGCCGCCCACCCGATTGTTGGTGCATTAAACGCCCACGCGCTGCGCTTCGACCTGCCGCAGCCGATTCAACCCGTTGAACTAACAGAGCGCCCTGCGCCGGGCAGCGACCCGGCCAAGCCGCCAAAACTGCTATAAAATCTAGTATCCGGCAGCACGGTCAACAACATGAATGAACGGCTGCCCCGCCTCACCATTTACGATGTTCTGGGCAATCACCTGCGAGGCTGTTACCGCCTTGGTCTCGGCCGCGATATGTGGTGTCACAGTCACCTTGGGATGCGTCCAAAACGGGTGCTCTTGCGGCAGCGGCTCCACCCGGAACACATCCAAAGTGGCATGCCCCAACTGCCCGCTATCCAATGCTGCCAACAAGGCGTCATCATCAATCAACGGGCCGCGTCCCGGGTTCACAATGGCCGCCCCGCGCGCCAACAACGCCATACGCTCGGCGTTCAAAACATTCTCGGTCGCGGCTGTATCTGGCAACAACAGAACGACCATATCCGCGTCACGCAGGGCCTCGGATATCCCAGCATCGCCATGGTGGCAAATCACGTTCGGGATGTCCTTAGAGCTGCGCGCCCAGCCATGCACCTTGAAGTTCAGCGCCGCCATAGCTTGCGCACACGCCGCCCCCAACGCCCCCAGCCCCAGCACACAAACCTTACGGTCACGCGCCAAGGGGGCAGTCTGCTCTGGGCGCCAAATGCCATCTTGGTGGTGAATGAAATAGTCCATTCCTAAATGCTGGCGCAACACATGGCCCGTGACCCATTCGACCATGCTCTCCGTCAACCCGTGGTCCACCATCCGGCACAACGGCACCTTAAGCGTTGGATTATCAACCATAGTTTCGACACCGGCCCAAAGGCTCAGAACCGCCTTGAGGCGGGTAAAGGGGATGAAATCAGTCACTGGCCCGTTGGGGGCATAGACAATGTAGTCGACATCCTCAGGCGGAAAATCAGTACTGAGGGCACCGTCAATCCCAGCCTCCGACAATGCAGCCTTCAAGGGCCTCTCATATTCCGCCCAACGCGTAGGCTTGGCGGAGAATAGCACGTTCACCATGAAAATTACCTCGGTCTGTGGACATGCGCGCTTTGCATCAGTCCAAATGCCAGCATCAAAACAATCATCGCGGAGCCGCCGTAGCTAACCATAGGCAACGGCACCCCGACCACAGGGGCCAGCCCCATGACCATGGACATGTTCACCGCGAAGAACAAAAAGAAGGTCAACCCGACACCCAAGATCAACAAAGAAGAAAACCGGTCTTTGTTGCCCAGCGCCGAGGTCACACAAAAGACCAGCACAAGAATATAGAGGCCGAGCAGAGATATGCCGCCAATAAAGCCAAATTCTTCTGCCAAGGTCGTGAAGATAAAGTCAGTGTGTTTCTCGGGCAGGAAATTCAAGCGAGACTGGGTGCCTTGCATATAGCCCCTGCCCGTCCAGCCGCCCGACCCCAGTGCAATCTTGGATTGGGTGATGTGATAGCCCGCCCCCAAAGGGTCGGACGCCGGGTCAATAAACGTATCAATCCGGCGGTATTGGTAGTCCTTGAGCAACTGCCAACCGGTGCCGCGGCTCTCGAACACCGCCGCGACCAGCCCACCTGCGGCCCCGATCACCGCCGCGAAATAGGCCCAGTGGACGCCCGCCAGAAACATGACCCCGCCGCCACCGAAAATCAGCAAAAGCGCCGTGCCTAAATCCGGCTGGCGCAGTGTCAGAAGGACCGGCACCGCGATAATCAGAACCGGAGCCAAGACCCAAAGCGGGCGCGACGTCTTTTTAATATCAAGCCAGTCGTAATAGGTCGCCAGAAACATAATCAGCGTTATCTTGGTCAACTCGGAAGGTTGCAGGCGCATAAACCCTAGGTCAATCCAACGCTGCGCGCCCATGCCAACTGTGCCAAAGAACTCAACACCCAGCAAAAGCAGCACCGAAACCGCATAGGCAACCCCGGCGATGTTGCGCAAGAACCAGACCGGAATCATGGCCACACTAAGCATCAAGACAAGCCCCACACCAAAGCGTTTCATCTGCGGTTCAGCCCACGGCAACATCGAGCCGCCAGCGACCGAATAAAGCATCAAAAAGCCGATACTCGCGATAGCTGTCAGCAAGATCACCACTGGCCAATTCACATGCAACAATTTGGACAAGCCCGACGGCACCGATTTGACGTTATATTCGAGATAACTCATGTCTTAGGCTCCGGGGGCTTCGGCTCTGACAAGTCCCAGATTTGCAATTTGTTAAGTGATGAGCGGATGCGCCCACGCTGAGAACTGGGATAGGCCGACAGTGGAGGCATACCACCAGACTGCGCTGCCAAAATAATATCACGCGCAATAGGTGCCGCCGCAACCGAGCCACCCCCTCCATGCTCGACCACCACCGCCACCGCATACTTCGGGTTATCATAGGGCGCGAAACCAACATAGAGCGCGTGGTCACGGCGCTCCCACGGCAAGTCAGAATTTCGGGTCACACCACGCGCACGCTCCGCCTTGGAGATATTGCGCACCTGACTGGTTCCGGTCTTGCCTGCCATCCGCATGGATTTATCGACAATGCGCGTCCCAGCCCCGGTGCCGCCGCCCTCATTTGCGACCGCGAACATGCCACCACGTACCTGTCGCATGATCTCGTCACTCAGCCCCAACGGCTCACCCGTACCGGACGGCGTTTCAACCCCGTCAATGGTTTTCACCAGCCTCGGCTCCACCGCACGCCCCGTCGCGATACGCGCAGTCATCACGGCCAATTGCAACGGCGAGGCCAGCACGAAGCCCTGCCCGATCGCTGCATTCAAGCTGTCGCCGATCACCCAGTCTTTATCGCGATTTTTCTTTTTCCACGCTTTGGTCGGCATCAATCCACTTGCCACCGCAGACATCGGAACCGCATGTCGCTGCCCCAGCCCTAAACGACGTGCCATCGCCGATATTCTCTTAATTCCGACCCGCTGGGCCAACTCATAATAGTAGACGTCACACGACTGTTTGAGCGAATTGCGCAAGTTCATCCGCCCATGCCCGCCGCGCTTCCAGCAGTGGAATCTCCGGCTTGCTAGCTCGGTATACCCTTTGCATGTGATCGTATCGTCCGGCGTTATCTCCCCGGCCTCCAACGCCGCCAATGCGGTCACCATTTTAAAGGTAGAGCCGGGAGGATAGGTGCCTTGGACCGCCTTATTAGCCAGTGGGCGGTATTCATTTTCGGTCAACCCAGCATAGTCTTTCACCGAAATTCCACGCACGAACAGGTTCGGATCAAACGCAGGTGCCGAGCCTATCGACACCAAATCACCGGTCTCCACGTCTATAACAACGGCCGCCGCACTTTCACCCGCAAGCCGTGCCTGCACGAAGTTTTGCAACCGCGTGTCGATAGTCAGCTGAATATTGGCACCCTTCTGGCTCTCGTCACGGCCCAACTCGCGCATGACACGGCCAATGGCGTTCACCTCGACGCGCTTGTTGCCTGCCTTACCACGCAACTTACGCTCTAGCTTATTCTCTGCCCCGGTTTTGCCAATCTGAAACTTCGGAATTTGCAACAACGGGTCTTTGTCGTCGATCCGGCTAAGGTCATAATCGCTCACCGGCCCGACATAGCCCACAATATGCGCATAATCCGCGCCCCTTGGGTAGGTACGGCTCAACCCGACCTCTGGCGTAATCCCCGGCAATGCCGGCGCGTTCACGGCCACTTGCGATAGGTCTTCCCATGACAGGCGGTCCGCAATGGTTACTGGCACCAACCGCGAGCGTTTACGAAGCTGCTCACGCGCGCGCTCCATGTCCTCTTCACTCATTGGGATAAGCTGGGCTAAATCACGCAACACTTGGTCTGGGTCATCAACCTCATCGCGCACCATGGTGATGCGGTAGTTTTGCTCATTACCGGCCAGCAACAAGCCGTTGCGGTCAAACATTTGCCCGCGCGCCGGTGGCAGCAGCCGGATATTGATCCGGTTCTCTTCCGCCAACAGGCGGAACTGGTCCGCTTGGTCAACCTGAAGGTGGCGCATCCGCGCGCCCAGCACCACCGCCATCGCAGTCATGCCACCGCCCAAAATCAGGCCGCGCCGCCCAATAACCGTAGCGCTTTCCTCAGTATCCTTGGGTGAGCGCCTCATCCGATCACCCCCGTGCTGTCCAGCTCGCTGGCCCTTGCTCGCCTGACGCGCAGCACAAAATGTGCCAGCGCGACAACAAAAGGATAAGCAACCGCTGTCGTCAAAATATGCAGGAAAGTAACGCCAATACCCGGGTGCGAAATCGCAAAAACAAGATGGAAAAGCCCGTTCACCACAGTCGCGGCGGCAAAAGCACCCGTCACAAAGGCGACCTCCAATGGCACAGGAAGCTCGTTGGTCGCATTGGTTTGCGCGCGCAAAAATTCGTAGGCCACCAATGAGATTGCAGTCCACAATCCCAGCGGGCGCAAAAATAAGATATCAGATAGCAAGTGGATAAACACGATCAGCACGACCGGCGCCCATCGGGGGCGGCGCATCAAGAACGCAGCCGTCAGACAAAACACAAGGTCCGGCCCCGGCACGCTCTCCGGCACAGTGCTGAGCGGCAAAAGAGAGCCGAAAATCACCAAACTGCAGACCAGAAAAAACAGACATCTGTACCAGAAGCGGCGCCATGTTATCGGGTCAACCATCGTTGCCACCTGACGCTTCAGTCGCACTACCAGCCCCGCCGGACACCTCATCCGCAGAAATAAGCGCCCCTGTGGTGTTTATTTGCCCCGAGTGAGGCGTGCGCAACACTCGTAAAAATTCCAGCCGCCCGTAATCTGCCGAGAGCTTAACACGTAAGCGCCGATCCGGTCCCTTCACAATCTGGCCAATCAGGATGTCGCTCGGGAACACCTTGCCATCGCCCGAGGTCACCACCCTGTCACCGGGGCGCACATCCTCAATATTCTCCACGATATCAATCGGCGGCGCGAGGGTGTTATCGCCCACAAGCAGCGCCTTTTGCCCCGATGGCTGAATGCTAACCGGCACTCGGCTATTGGTGTCCGTCAACAAGATCACCCGCGATGTCTTGTCGCCAACCCCCGCGATACGGCCAACCAAACCTAGCCCATCCATCGTCGCCCAGCCATCGCGAACACCATCCCGCGCGCCAACATTCAACAAGACAGACCGCCGGAACGGAGAGCCATTATCCGTCAGCACCACCCCCGTCACATATGTCAGCTGCGCATTCAGCCGCACCTTATTGAGGTCCAACAGTCGGGCGTTTTCTTGCTCCAGTTGAATAGCGGCTTCACGCCATGACTTCATGCTTTGCAACTCACGGCGCAGCTCTTGGTTTTGCTCATAAATGCGGGCGTAACTCTGAAAATCATCAACCATCCGGCTCACCCGCGTGACCGGAACAAGCGCCCAGTCAAAGGATGGCACGATTTTATCGACCATGGCGGAGCGAAACCGCTCCACCCGAGGGTTATCAATACGCCACAGCCCGAAAATGGCCAGTAAAACCACGACCAAAACCCCGATCAGAACGCGTCTGACGGGGCGGCCATATTCTTCTTGTCCGCGTCGGTCTATCGCCATGAGTTTATCCGAGCTGCGCAGGCACCATCACGGCACCGATGATAGGCTTAACTATCGTAATCAATGACGTGGCGCAGTTGTTTTTCATATTCAAGCGCCTTACCAGTGCCAAGCGCCACACAATTCAAGCTTTCATCCGCCACGGAAATGGCCAAACCTGTCTGCTCACGCAGTGCCAGATCCAACTCGCCCAACAGCGCGCCGCCACCAGTTAGCATCACGCCACGATCCACAATATCCGCTGCCAAATCAGGTGGCGTCGCTTCCAGTGCCGTCATCACCGCTTCGCAGATTTGTTGCACTGGCTCGGCCAAGGCTTCCGCCACCTGTGCTTGGTTGATCTCGGTTTCTTTCGGCACGCCGTTCAACAAATCACGCCCGCGAATTTGCATCGACGACCCACGCCCATCATCAGGCATCCGCGCGGTCCCGATAGAGGTTTTAATCCGCTCGGCCGTGCTTTCACCGACCAAAATGTTTTGATGACGGCGCAAATATGAAATCAACGCCTCATCCATGCGATCCCCGCCCACACGCACCGAGCGCGCATAAACGATGTCACCCAAACTCATCACGGCAACTTCCGTAGTCCCGCCGCCAATATCAACGACCATGGAACCCGTTGGATCAGTAATCGGCATACCCGCCCCAATCGCGGCCGCAATCGGCTCGGCAATTAGGCCAGCTTTACGTGCACCAGCCCCCAACACGGATTGGCGAATGGCACGTTTCTCCACGGGTGTCGCGCCATGCGGCACACAGACAATAATCTTCGGCTTAGTAAACGTAGAGCGGCGATGCACCTTACGAATAAAGTGCTTAATCATTTCTTCAGCCGTATCAAAATCAGCAATCACACCCTCACGCATAGGGCGAATTGCCTCAATCGAGCCGGGCGTACGCCCCAGCATCAACTTGGCGTCCTCACCAACAGCCAACACTTCACGGCGCCCGCCTTTGGTGTGGTAGGCCACCACAGAAGGCTCGTTCAACACGATGCCCTTACCTTTGATATACACAAGCGTGTTCGCTGTCCCAAGGTCGATAGCCATGTCAGATGAAAATAGACCTGAAAATAGACCCGAAAAAATGCCAGCCATGCGTATTGTGTCCTGCTCAGTCATAAGGCCCCACCGACTCAGCGGCCTGCGGGGAAGATCACCGACTTATAGGGAAGCCGCGCGCTGGTTGAAAGGCGTCTGCATCAACATATCAGCACTATTCCGCCCCCTCTCAACCCGTTAGAAGCACGCTATGCTGTCTTACCAACATATTTTCCACGCCGGAAACCCCGCCGATGTCCATAAACACGCGCTGCTATGCGCGATGCTGGCCTATATGACGCGTAAAGACAAACCGCTCAGCTATCTAGAATCGCATGCTGGGCGCGCGCTCTATGATCTGTCCAGCACCGAGGCGCTCAAAACCGGGGAGGCCGTGGCTGGCATCTCCCGATTGATTGAAGGTTTCGCATCTGATCACCCCTACCTATTAGCGCTCACAAAGCTGCGCGAGCAACACGGCGACACCGCCTACGCAGGCTCGCCCCTGTTGGCCGCCCTATTGTTGCGCCCAAATGACAAGCTGCATCTGGCCGAGTTGCACCCGCAGGAATACACAGCCCTGCGCGATACAATGCGGCCCTATAATGCCAAATGCCACAAACAAGACGGCTTCGAGATGGCCCACGCCATTTGCCCGCCAGAACCGCGCCGTGGCGTACTGCTCATTGACCCCAGCTACGAGATCAAAACAGACTACGACACAATCCCCGGTCACATCACCAAACTGCACCGCAAATGGAACGTCGGCGTCATCGCGCTTTGGTATCCGATTTTGGTGTCAAAAGCACATATCCCGATGATCAACGCCCTCAAAACACAAAACTTACCCGGGGTTCTTCACCATGAAGTCACTTTCCCACCGGCGCGCGAGGGCCACGGCATGACGGGGTCCGGCATGTTTATCGTGAACGCGCCTTATGGGCTGGATGCCGAGGCGAAATCGCTCACAACACTGTTCAAACACTAACAAACTATAGGCTCACGCCCGCCACGCACTCCAAAATGGAGCGCGCCGCAGGCGCTCAATGAGGTCAGACCACTTAGCTGACGTCTTTGTAGGACACTTCCGCCTTATCGCCGCCCGAGCGTTCACGTCGCAACACAAGACGGTTCAGCGCTGAAATATAGGCCTTAGCCGAAGCTACAACCGTATCCGTATCCGCCGATTGGCCCGTAGCAATCTTGCCGTCTTCTTCCATCCGCACCGAGACAGTCGCTTGCGCATCCGTGCCTTCTGTCACCGCGGCAACTTGGTACAGCTGCAACCGTGCCTCATGAGAAAACAGCGCTTTGACCGCGTTGAATGCCGCGTCCACTGGCCCATCACCCGTGGCCTCAACCGAGCTTTCAACCCCATCAATCTCCAGCGTCATCTCAGCAGTTTGCGGCCCCTCGGTGCCACAGACAACGCGCAGGGAAACCAGTTTGATCGTCTCCACATCATCGCCCGCTGCAGCATCGCGCATCAGCGCAATCAGGTCATCATCATAGATTTCCTTCTTGCGGTCCGCCAACGCCTTGAAGCGCACGAACACATCCTTGAGTTGGTTGTCCCCCAGCTCAAACCCCAGATCGCACAGTTTGGCACGCAGCGCCGCACGGCCGGAATGCTTGCCCAGAACCAAATTCGTCTCGGTCAGCCCCACATCTTCGGGGCGCATGATCTCGAACGTCTCGGCATTTTTCAGCATGCCATCTTGGTGGATGCCACTTTCATGCGCGAAAGCATTTTTGCCAACAATCGCTTTGTTAAACTGCACCGCAAACCCTGATACAGCCGCAACCCGGCGCGAGATGTTTATCAACTTGGTGGTGTCTATGCCCGTTTGGAATGGCATGATGTCATTGCGCACTCTCAAAGCCATCACCACCTCTTCCAGTGCAGTATTGCCTGCACGTTCACCCAAGCCGTTGATCGTGCATTCAATCTGACGCGCGCCAGCCTCGACCGCGGCCAGCGAGTTCGCCGTCGCCATGCCCAAATCATTATGACAGTGGGTCGCAAAAATGATCTCGTCAGCGCCCGGCACACGTTCCAGCAACATCGCAATCAGCGCCGCACTTTCGCGTGGCGCAGTATATCCCACGGTGTCGGGAATGTTGATCGTGGTAGCACCAGCCTTGATGGCGATCTCGACGGTACGGCACAGATAATCCTCTTCCGTGCGCGTCGCATCCATCGGTGACCACTGCACATTGTCGCACAAATTGCGCGCATGAGTGACGGTCTCGTGGATCCTATCGGCCATCTCGTCCATATTGAGGTTCGGGATGGCGCGGTGCAGCGGCGAGGTGCCAATAAACGTGTGAATGCGCGGCTGCGCGGCATGTTTCACCGCCTCCCAGCAGCGATCAATATCGCGCAGATTGGCGCGGGCCAGCCCACAAATCACTGAGTTTTGTGACCGTTCCGAGATCGCCTTTACCGCCTCAAAATCGCCTTCCGAGGCAATCGGGAAACCCGCTTCAATGATATCAACACCCATCTCATCCAGAAGGCCCGCGATCTCCAGTTTCTCGGCATGGCTCATCGTGGCACCGGGCGATTGCTCGCCATCGCGCAAGGTGGTGTCGAAAATTACTACTTTATCTTGTTCACTCATGATCTCAGTCTCTCAAATTCGGGGTTTTGCGGCGGCGGTGGCACTATCGCCAGTGTTGGGCAGACCTTGGGGCTCAATTAGCAGCACTTTGGCCTCGGTAACAGCGCGGGGTCTATGCACAACGCCTTTAGGCACAACGCATAACTCGCCCGGCCCCATAACAACACTGTCGCCGCCCTCTATATCAAGGGTCACTTCGCCCTCGATCACCAAAAAGAAGTCGTCGCTGTCGTCATGTTTGTGAAACGGGAACTCACCCTGAAACTTCACCACCATAATGTCATTGCCATTATAGTCGGCCACTACCTGTGGATCCCAATGGGACGAAAACAGGCTTAGCTTTTCCTTAAGATTGACCTTTTGCATGGGGTCACTCCTTAGCTTTTGTTATTTTGGAAGATGTCCGGTGCTGGCACTACTGAGCGGCACGCACCGGGAAGGCACGCTCAGCGCAGGATAAGAAGTAGGATATCAGCTATGGTGCTCATGGGTGTGAGCATAGGGAGCGTGGCGGAAAAGAAAAGCAGCAATTTCAGGTGTGGGAAATGAATATAAAGATCCCCCCTACCTTCAGCGAATCTGGGCATTTCTTTGTTAACAAAGCGCAAAATATCAGGCGATTCGAGGTCAAATTGACGCTATCTAGTCAATTAAATGTCTATAACATACTGATTTATAACAATATAAATATATGAACTGAAGATGAACATCAGGTTCGCGCTTCATTCAACACCGATAGGCCATAACCAACAGCATGGAACAACGGGCAACGCGACACGATGTAAGCCCCAAACCCTGAAATGAAACAAAGGACAACGCCATGACCGGATCATTTACCGAGATTGCCCGCCGCCGCCGCATCATAGCCCTCCAAGGGATGCAGGCGAGGCGCGATGGCGTTGCCCCCAAAACCGTGACCCTCTGCACGGCCAAGACCACGCGTTTCCCTCCAATCGAGCGGGTACTCACAGCCCTCACAAATCAGGACCCTCTGCGCCTTATGGCGGCCTGAACCAGAATACGACCCCTCCACAGTAACACAAAAAGGCCGCCTCCTCTGGGCGGTCTTTTTCTATTGTAGCCCCCCCTTCAATCGTGACGCCCTTCAATCACCGGGCGCAAGACCTCAAATGCCTCGTAAAGATGATCCATCAGCGCCCGCACCCTCGGGTTTTTGCGCAAATCATCATGGGTCAAAATCCAGATTTGCATGTCCGGGATAGGGGCCACATCATCAAGCCGCCTTAAGCCGGGGTCCGTATCGCCAAAATAGCAGGGCAGCAGGCCGATCCCCTTTCCCATCTGGATCAACCGCGCGCTCGCGGCCATCGTATCTGCCCGCGCCACGACCCGCGCCGGGACCACCGGCTGGCGCGCAGGCTCGTAGCCAAATGATATCCAGCGATCCCTTTTGGGCCGAGACGCCAGATACTCCGGTGCGCCGTAGAGGGCCAGTGGGCTATCCGCAAGCTTCCTGCCAAACGCGCCCGCCGGCGGGGATCGGGTAATCCGAACCACAACATCCGCCTCGCGCCATGCAAGTTTGCTCAGGTTATCCGTCGCCAAAATGTCGAGATCTATCATCGGGTAGCGCGTCATGAACTGGTCAATCGGCTTATAAAGCAGCGCAAGATACAGGCTTTCGGACAAGGACAGCTTCACGCCCCCCGCCAACCCGCTATCGGCAGAAAACGCAACGCGGTCGATCTCGGCCACATTATTTTCCACCTGTTCAGCCAAGGGCAAAATCTGGCGCCCCAATTCCGTGAGGCACTGCCCTTCCTTGCGCCGCTCGAACACCGGGTTGGCCAGCGCCGCCTGTAGAGACTGCACATGGCGAGAGACTGTCGCGTGGGTTTTCCCGATTTTCTTGGCGGCCCCACGAACCGACCCCGCGCGCGCAACGGCTAGAAATATCCGCAAATCGTCCCAATTTAAGGTGGTCAATTTATTATCCATCATGTTCCATATTTGGATAATATTTAACCCAACCCAAAGCCATTATCAACTCAAGGATCAAACCATGATTTGGAGTTTTAGACATGACCTATGAAGTCACCTTACTAGAAGCAGACATCCGCAACCCGATGGATGGCAATATGATCTTGGGCCTCAACCACGAGGGCGAACTGAAAGCGAAACTGGAATATACTTGGGACGCCAAGACCTTCACTGCCACATTCCACGGACACGCGCCCAGCTTGCCGCATCCCGCGCACCCAACAGCCCTTCTGCACCGCCCGATAGCCGCGCTCTACGCCCATAAAACCGATGCGCATCGCGTGATCACCGATGTGTTCCAAGATCAACAAATCACCGTTGATTTCAGCAATTAGGAGCGATTTCCATGTCTTTAAAACACCCCCTCCGCCCAGCAGTTGTCAGCATAGCAATGCTCGCGGCGACAATCAGCACGGCATCAGCCCAAGCGCAGCCTGTTGGCATCCTCAGCCTCTATAATGCGCAGGACCCACAAAGCCTTAGCATCGACGACACCAAGCTGGCTGCCCTTGACTGCACCCTCCAACGCGCTGGCATCATTGGGGCGGCGCAGGGCGATATTGGCCTTGATCAACCGAACCAGTTTGTCTTGCTAAGCTGCCAGCGCTCCCTGCTGGCCACCCCTATGACGCGCCAGAAATTGACGGCGATAAACACATCGGGCGCGCCATTGGCCACTCTTGAGGGTGATATGGTGAACTTCCCCGATGCCAAGCGAAACAGTGCTATCACGGCCCGTCAGTACATCTTGAAAATCAGTCACTATAATAACGCAGATGTTGATGCGCGCGACGCCGAGTTAGCATCCTTAACACAAGAAGCCGAGACCATGGCAGACACCTATGTCACCGAGGCCTTTGTCGGCGTGACCCACGCCATCGGGCTGCCAACCCCCGACGAGGTTGTAGTGCTTTTCTACGACGATCCAGACACGGGTGACAGGTTTCGAAAGAGCAACTCTGGCTTCCTAGGCAAGGTCGGTGTGTTCAATGAGACCCATTTGATCGACACCATCTACTATGTGGGGCAGGCCACACAGTAAGAAACACAAGGCGGGAGGATCATATGCCCCTCTCGCCGCCCTATCATTTACGCTCCCTGCACGAAAAACTCCGAAATAGTCCCAGCATTCACCCTGCGTTCATGTTCGTTCAGCTATGAGTTGTTTCATGAACAAAGGTATCCTCCTCCTTGGCCTCATGGCCGCCGGTCTTGCCAACCCGTCTCTTGCGTCCTCTGCGCGTGAGATGGGGCAATCTGAATTGCGTCAGATTGCCAGCATGGGCAACACCGTCAGCCTCAAGGCCACTCTAAGTTCAGTTTCCAAATCCCTCCAAGCCTCTGTCGTTGACGCCCAAGCCATCCACGCGGGCGACATTTACTACCGCATCGTGTTGAAAAACCTCCAAGGACAACTCGTTAGCGTCGTTATTGATGCTCAAACCGGGGGGCGGATCTCTGCCGCCTCCAAAATTGGCCGCGAGGTGCTGGCCGCGCAGTAACAACAGCGCGCAACACTCTCGCCACATGGCTGCCATAAGGTGGCCCAATTCCCCCGATACCCCCGCTTGCATGAGAATATTGCTTGCAGAAGATGATGTGACCCTTGCGGGTCAGGTGAAAACCCTACTCACCGCCGAGGGCCGCGTTGTAGACGTTGCTCATGATGGCGAAGAGGCGGGGTTTCTTGGCTCGACTGAACCTTATGACATGATCATCCTCGATTTGGGTCTACCGATCCGCGACGGCATCTCGATCCTGAAGGAATGGCGCACCGAGGGGATCGACACACCCGTGCTGATCCTGACCGCCCGCGATGGCTGGACGGATCGTGTCGACGGGCTGGATGCTGGCGCGGACGATTACATGACCAAACCGTTTCATATGCCAGAACTGGCCGCCCGCGTTCGCGCGATGTTGCGGCGCAAATCGGGGCGCACCAACCCGATGTTTGAGAAAGACAACGTGGCCTTTGACACTCGCAACGCCAAAGTCACTTTGGGCGGGGTGCCTGTCGATTTAACCAGCCAAGAGGTCGCGGTGCTATCCTACCTGATCCACAATGCAGGCCGGCTGATTTCGCGCACCGAGTTGAGCGAGCACATCTATGAATATGACGGCGACCGCGACAGTAATACCATCGCGGTGTTCATCACGCGGCTGCGTAAAAAACTAGGGACAGGCTTTATCCAAACCATCCGCGGGCGCGGCTACATGGTGGACGCGGCCTGATGCTTAGCTTGCGTCGCACAGCAATGATTGGTGGTGTTTTATCCGCCATGGCGTCCATCCTTGTGGGCGCTTTTGTGCTGCTGACCTCGGTTGAAAACTCGGTACTGGAGCATTTTGACCGCACATTGACCGACAGGCACACGCAACTCATTTTGGCACTGAACGCATCGTCGCAAGACCCCACCAAGCTGTCCGAGCGGATATACGACCCCGCCTATAGCACGCCATTTTCCGGGCGCTATTGGCAGATCACCGCCCCTGACGGCACAGTTCACACCTCCGGCTCTATGTTTGACGCCGCATTGAAGGAGCCATTTGGCACGCCCAACAGTGTCACCTTGCGCTCGATTACTGGCCCTGAAGGCGAGCCAATTCGCAGCGCCTATCAGAACATCACCCTTGAAGATGGCTCCGTGTGGGGCGTTACCGTGGCCGAAAGTCTTGCCGCTATGGCCGCCGAGCGCCATCAAACCCGCCGCTCGCTTTTGCTGGCCTTTGCCCTTGTCGGCATGCTGGGTATGGCGGGCGCCATCGTGCAAACCACCACCATTTTGCGCCCCCTTGATAAGCTGCGCCGCGACGTGGCCCAACGCTGGCAGCAAGATGAAAACCTAACAGCCATGGATTACCCCGAAGAAGTCGCGCCGCTGGTCGATGACATCAACACCCTGCTAGAGCGCAACCGCGAGATCATCACCCGCGCCCGCCGCCAAGCCGCCGATCTGGCGCACGCCCTCAAAACACCCACCGCTATTTTGCGCAACGAATTGGCGCTGCTGGATGCACAGGGCCATGACATGCACACCTCGCTGGACGCATTGGACCGGGTTGATGCACAACTTGGCCGCTCTCTGGCGCGTATGCGCGCCGCCAATAGCGGAGCCGACGCAAATGTGCGCACCGATCTGACGCATTCCGTCGGGCGTTTTAGCCGGTTGTTTGGCTCCATGGCTGAGCACGATGGCAAAGCTATGCACACAGAATGCGCCTCGGATCTGTGCATCCGCATGGATCAACAAGACATTGAAGAAGTCATCGGAAACCTGCTTGATAATGCCCTCAAATGGTGCGCCTCCGAGATCGCCATAAGCGCACGAGAATACGATGGAGGCGTTGAAATCTTGATCGAAGACGATGGCCCGGGCATCCCTGAGGGCCGCGAGCGCGAGGCGTTAAAATCAGGCGGCAGGCTTGATAGTTCCAAACCCGGAACCGGGTTAGGCTTGGCGATCGCGATTGATTTACTACAAGCCTACGGCGCGGAGCTTAGCCTTGAAAAATCAAATAAACTTAAAGGCTTGGCCGTTCGCCTGAGCATCCCGAACCAAATGCAGACTGCGCTGCACCAAAAATCAGCCGCCTAGTTTCCCGCCGCCTAGTTTCCCGTTGACGTATCGCTCTCAGCGGCAGGTTCGGTCGGGTCGCTTGCGGTATCGGCGGGCGTATCGCGATTAATTAACAAGCCGCCTTCCCACATACCGCTGGCGATATCACCAGACGCATAGGTCAACACCCCTTTGCCTTCACGTTTGCCGCCTTCAAAACTGCCCTCATACACATCGCCAGTATTGTAGGTCGCCACGCCCAGCCCTTGCATTTGCCCATCCGCCCAATTGCCAATGTATTTAAACCCATCCGTGGTGCTCAGCGTCCCAGCGCCTGCTCGCTTGCCTTGCGCGAAACCACCCTCGTAAATCATCCCGCTCGGGAAAGTCGTCTTACCTTCCCCATGTTTTTGCCCAGCCTGCCACTGACCCTCGTAAACTTTGCCATCCGGGAAGGTCATTTTGCCCTGCCCTTCATTGCGCGCATCGTGAAACTCGCCTTCATAAGTCACCCCGCTTGGGTAGGTCGCAATGCCGCGCCCCTCGATGACGCCATTGGCCCAACTGCCCTCATAGCTTGACTTGTCGGGGTAGGTAATCTTGCCCTGCCCATTCGCCAAATCGGCCACCAATTGCCCCACATAAACAGAACCGTCCGGGTAAGTAACTGTGCCCTCACCCTCAATCCGCCCGTCAACCCACGGCCCTGCATAAGCAAAGCCATCCGCGCGTTTCAAGCTGCCCTGCCCGTGACGCTGGTCGGCTTTGAAACCGCCGTCATAGACGTCACCGTTGGTGTATTTCATGCGCCCCTGACCATCACGCGCGCCTGCAATAAGCGTCCCCGTGTAAGTATCACCGTTGGCACGGCGTTGAACGCCTTCCCCCTCCATCTGGCCCGCGATCCAGCCGCCCTCATAGGTCAGCCCGTCCGGCATCACCAACTTGCCTTGCCCTTGGCGCATGCCACCTGCCATGTCTCCCTCATAGCTTGCCCCATCTGGATACGTGATCGTCCCCCGACCACCCTTTACTCCGGCGATCCACTGGCCCTCGTAGCGGTAGCCGTTCGGGTTCACCATGACGCCAAACCCGTGATGCTGCGCATTCAAAAATTCGCCCTCGTAGCGCACTCCATTGGCATAAACGGCAATCCCGCGCCCGGTAATTTTGCTTCCCGCCCAGTCGCCTTCATAAGTCCCACCGTCGGCAAAAATTATCTTGCCAAACCCCTGCGGCTTCCCTGACGTAAACTGCCCCTCGTAAAGTGACCCATCGGGAAACCGCGCGGACCCCTGCCCGCTGATTTCCCCGTTCACCCAATTGCCGGAATACTCATAGCCATTTGGCAGACTGAAAATCCCCTGCCCATGCCGTTTGCCCTCTTTGAAGGCCCCCGTATAAATGCCACCGTCCTCGTACTGCTTGGTGCCTGTGTCCTGCGCAAAAACAGGGAAGGCAGCAAGGCCGAGGCAAAACAGGGATACAAGACTTAGACGCATGGGCAGGTCTCCAAACTGGCATTTCGCCCGAAGCCTAGTGGAGCGCCCCATGCCTGACAAGCAATCCCGCCAGACTTCTTTGTGCAACAACAAGGCTGGAAGCCCATAAAACATCATGCGCGCCGCAGGCGCCCCGTTTGATCGGCTCACCTTCGCCTCTTTCCCTTCGCTGCGAGTCTGCTAAATGTTGGCGGACTTAAAAGGACCCCATCCATGAGCGACCAATTCCGCCTAACCCTTGCACAACTAAACCCAACCGTTGGCGATTTTGCAGGCAACGCCGCCAAGGCGCACGACGCATGGAAACAAGCCAAAGACGCTGGCGCGCAGATGGTGGCCTTGCCCGAGATGTTTATCACCGGATATCAAGTGCAAGACCTAGTCCTCAAACCCGCCTTCACCCAAGCGGCAATGGCAGCCGTCGAGCAACTGGCACTCGATTGCGCCGATGGGCCAGCCGTGGGCATTGGCCACCCGCTGCTCATCGACGGGGTGCTCTACAACGCCTACTCCATTTTGGACGGCGGCAAAATCAAAACGCGCATGCTCAAGCACGAGTTACCAAATGATGGCGTATTCGACGAGCGGCGGCTCTACGCCCATGGCCCGCTTAGCGGCCCCTACTCCATTGGCCCGCTGCGCATCGGCACACCCATTTGCGAGGACGCGTGGCATGAAGAGGTCTGCGAAACCCTCGCGGAATCCGGTGCGGAAATTTTGCTGGTGCCCAATGGCTCGCCCTACTATCGCGACAAACTCGACACCCGCATGAACCATATGGTGTCGCGTGTGATTGAGAATGAAATGCCGTTGGTCTACCTCAACATGGTCGGCGGCCAAGATGATCAGGTTTTTGATGGCGGCTCCTTTGTGCTGAACAAAGGCGGCAAGCTGGCCCTGCAAATGCCCGTTTTCGACGAAGGTATCACCCATGTCGATTTCACGCGCACCGCAGACGGGTGGCACGCAGTTGAAGGGAGCAAGGCGTCCCTGCCCGACGACTACGAGCAAGATTACCGCGTCATGGTCGAGGCCCTGCGCGACTACATGCGCAAAACCGGCTTCAAACAGGTTTTGCTTGGCATGTCCGGCGGCATTGATTCCGCGCTGGTCGCGGCCATCGCCACAGATGCGCTTGGCGCTGACAATGTGCGCTGCGTGATGCTGCCGTCTGAATACACGTCCGAGCATTCACTGGAAGACGCCAGTGAAGCCGCCGAACTGCTGGGCGCGCGTATTGATACCGTTTCGATTGCAGGGCCACGCGCCGCCGTGACGCAGGCTTTGGCCTCTCTCTTTGAAGGCACCACGCCCGACACGACCGAGGAAAACATCCAGTCCCGCCTGCGCGGCGTGCTGCTGATGGCGCTATCCAACAAGTTTGGCGAAATGCTGCTGACCACCGGTAATAAATCCGAAGTTGCGGTCGGCTACGCCACAATCTATGGCGATATGGCGGGCGGTTATAACCCGATCAAAGACCTGTATAAAATGCGCGTATTCGAGACCTGCCGTTGGCGCAACGCCAACCATCGCCCATGGATGATGGGACCGGATGGCCCCGTGGTGCCGCAGCGTATCATCGACAAACCGCCCTCAGCCGAGCTGCGCCCTGACCAGAAAGACGAGGACAGCCTGCCGCCCTATGAGGTGCTTGATGACATCCTCGATCGCCTCGTGGATAAAGATCAATCCGTGGCCGAAGTGGTCGCAGCGGGCCATGATCGCGCGGTAGTCAAAAAGATCGAACACCTGATTTATATCAGCGAATACAAGCGCTTCCAATCCGCCCCCGGCCCGCGATTGACCGACAGCGCCTTCTGGCTGGATCGCCGCTACCCCATTGTCAACCGCTGGCGCGATGACAGTTAGTGGCGGCAAAAACGTCCTGATCCTAGGGGCCTACGGGCTAATCGGGTACGGGATTACGAGGCACCTTTTGGCAAGCGGCCACCACATCACGGGGCTTGGGCGATGCCCTGAGACAGCTCACAAAGTACTGCCGAATATTACATGGCACATTGCCGATGTTGCCTCGCTCACCTCTCCCTCGGACTGGGACAGCCTGCTCAGCGGGCAAGCTGTCGTGGTGAACTGTACCGGTGCGCTGCAAGATGGGCTGGGCGACAGTTTGGAGGCCCTCCACCACCACGCCGTTGCCGCCCTTGCCCAAGCCTGCGCGGCGAATGATGTGCAACTGATCCAAATTTCTGCTGCGGGTGCGACCCTTGATGCACCCACCCGGTTCCTCACGTCAAAGGCGCGCGGGGATGCTGCGATCAAAACCTCCGGGGCGCAGTTTCAGATATTTCGCCCCGGACTTGTTCTTGCGCCGCATGCCTTTGGCGGCTCAGCCATGTTGCGAATGTTGGCAGCCGTCCCGCGCATTCAGCCAATGGCCATGGGCGACGCCCCGATCCAAACCACCTCGCTTGCCGATATTGCTTTGGCGGTCGATGCCGCTGTGAACGGTAAAATACCATCCGGTTTCATCGGTGATCTGGTCGAGCCCACTGCCCATCCGCTTCGGGACGTGGTGTCCCAGACGCGCAATTGGCTGGGTTTCGGCACCACCTATCGTGAGGTTGCAATCCCCAACATCATCACAATGCTATCTGGAAAAATTGCCGACGGCCTGTCCCTGTTGGGCTGGCGTTCACCGCTGCGCTCCACCTCCCTCGTGGTGCTACGCAATGGCGTAAAAGGTGACCCAAGCGCATGGAATGCTTTGGGGTTGCACACCATATCACCGCTAGCGGAAACCCTCGCGAAAATGCCTGCGACAGCTGAGGATCGTCTATTTGCACGCATGTCATTACTGATGCCGCTCCTTGTGGGAACCTTGTTTTTCTTTTGGTTGGCTTCAGGGTTAGTTGGCTTGGCCAATATCCAAACCGCTGCCCTAACACTTGAAAATGTAGGCTGGCCCCACGCCTTAGCAATAGCCAGTGTCGCATTTTGGGCCGTGGTCGACATCGCTGTTGCCTGTGCCATAATTGTGCGGAAAACCGCTAAATCTGCCTGCTGGGCGATGATCCTTGTGAGCCTGATATACCTTGTGGCCTCGACCCTGTTCACCCCACATTTATGGGCTGATCCGCTCGGACCGTTAATCAAGATATTCCCCAGCATTGCACTGGCCTTGGTCACCCGAATAGCCCTGGAGATCCGCTGATGGAGTGGCTTGATCTGCTGCGTCTTGCCCATGTTCTTGGGGCCTGTGTTCTGATCGGCACAGGCGCGGGCATCGCCTTTTTCATGCTCATGGCCCACCGCACGGGCAACCCTGCCATCATCGCGCACACAGCCTCTGTTGTGGTGATCGCAGACACGCTTTTTACCGCCACCGCCGCCATCTTTCAGCCAATCACGGGAACGGCGCTTGCATGGGCGATTGGTTGGCCATTTGACGAAGGCTGGCTTGCCCTATCCTTGATCCTATATGTTTTCATCGGCATCTTTTGGATACCCGTCATATTCATCCAGATCAAAATGCGTAACGAGGCCATCAAGGCCGTAGAAACCGACCACACCCTAAGCCCGCGCTATCACAAATTATACAAGGTCTGGTTTGCCTGTGGCGTTCCCGCCTTCTTAGCAATTATTGCCTTGCTCTGGCTGATGTTAAGCAAACCTCCAATCGGCATCTAACTGGCGACCCCACGCCCTTGTGATTTGTCTGGCCCTGTCTAGTTTGGCACGAGTTCGTGCATGACCTATTCAAAACCCTTACTGACCGCCGCCCTTATCGCCCTTGCCAGCCCTGCTGCTGCCTGCGGAGCGGATACCGATTGCGTGCTGGGCGAGCGGACCTACCGCGTTGCAATGCCCGAAGGCCATGATGGTGCAACACCCGTCGGGGCGATCGTGTTCTCCCATGGCTATCGCGGCACAGCGCGGGGACTTATGCGCAATGGTAATTTGCGCCGTGTCATCTCGGATATGGGGCTAGCCTTCATCGCGCTGAAATCGAAGGAGGACGATTGGGTCCTGCCCAATTCGCCACGCCATATGGACAGCAGCGGTGCGGACGAATTCAACTATGTGGATGCGGTGATTACAGATGCTTCGGCGCGCCTCCCGATTGATACCGACCGGATGATGGCAACGGGCTTCTCTGCTGGTGGCATGATGACGTGGAACCTTGCTTGCGCGCGGTCCGATCTGTTCGCAGGGTTCGCCCCGATCTCTGGCACGTTCTGGTTGGAACCGCCTGCGAATTGCGACGGGCCAATTGCCAGCATCGTCCACTTTCACGGGGACAATGACCCGACCGTCCCGCTAAACGGGCGGCCAATTTTGAACACGCATCAAGGCAAAGTGTCTGACGCGCTGGACATGTACCGCAACTATGGCGCGTTCAAAGCGGCACAGCCAAACAGCACCAACCGGCTAACCTGCAAAAACAGCAGGAACGCGGCGGGCGACGTTTTGGACTTTTGCATGTTCAAGGGCGGCCACAGCTTTCGCAGTGAATACCTGCGTTATGCGTGGGAGAGGTTCGAGGCGGCCGGAAAACTCTGACCGCCTCGCTTGGTTACAGCATCATCTGATAGCTCATCGGCACATATTCGAACCCGTCATCCTTTGTGGCGACATAGCCCATGGCGGGAAACGGCATGTGATAGCCCACCATCGCAACACGGTCAGCGGCCAACATTCCCAGCACCTTGCGGCGTGATTTGGCCGCTTGTGTCTTATCCATATCAAAGCGCACCTCCCAATCGGGTTTGGCCAGTGACCAAACAGGGTGGTTCGCGAGGTCCGCGATCAGCATCAACTGCGCGCCATTGCTCTCGATCATATAACCCATATGGCCCGGGGTATGCCCCGGCGCGTCCATCGCGGTGATGCCTGACGCAACCGCCGCACCGCCCTCGATCATTGTCATTTTCTCAGACAGCGGCGCGACCTTGGACTTAAACCCTTTGTTGTCGGCCTTGGACCAGTGATTATGCTCGACCGCGCCCGTAATGTAGGATGCGTTTTTGAAGGTCTCCTCGGCGCCGTTCATCAGCCCGCCGATATGGTCGCCATGCATGTGGGTGATGACCACTTTATCCACCTGATCCGTGGTGTAGCCTGCGGCTTCCACCGCGGCGGTGATACCTTTAGCGTTCAATCCGGTATCAAATAAGATCACCTCAGAGCCGGTATTGATTAGTGTCGGCGTGAAGAAAAATTGCACCTTATCAACGGGCAAAAACGCCTCTTGCGAGGATTTGGAAAACTCCTCCGGGCTGACATTCATTCCGAAAATACTTTGCGGGTCCTCAATGGACGACGTGGCCGCCAACAAGGTCGTGACTTCGAACTCGCCAAGCTTCACCCGGCGGGATTTGGCAATATCCATGCCTTTCATCTCGGCTTTGGCGGTGGCTACATGCGGCAAAGCCGCCGATAGCGGCAGGCTGGCCCCCATGGTCAGGGCCGCGCGTCTGGTCATTTTCATTGGGGAAACTCCTTTGTGGGAAAGTCATGCAGGCAGCAAACACCCCTTTGTGATCCAAGGCCAATCAAGAGGAGGTGAACACCTGCGCATATGGACAAATGCGGGGCTTTGTGGTTCACGACCTCCAACCCCAGCAAGGACCGCCCCATGACCATCACTCGCTTCGCCCCCTCGCCCACCGGCTATATTCACGTAGGCAACCTGCGCACTGCGCTGTTTAACTACCTGATCGCACGCAAAGCTGGCGGGCAGTTCATCTTGCGCCTTGATGACACCGACCCAGTACGCTCAACCCAAGAATATGCCGATGGCATCAAGGTTGATCTGGAGTGGCTTGGTATCGAGTGGGACCGCGTCGAGACGCAATCCTCGCGCCTAGACCGCTACATGGCTGCCGCCGACGCGTTGCGCGCCAATGGTCGGTTTTACGAGGCGTTCGAGACTCCAACCGAGTTGGACTTGAAGCGTAAAAAACAACTCAACATGGGCAAACCCCCAGTCTATGACCGCGCAGCACTGGACCTGTCAGACGCAGAGAAAGCCGCCCTACGCTCCGATCGCGGCACCGGAGTATGGCGTTTTAAGCTGGACCAAGAGCGTATTGAATGGGCTGACGGCATTGTCGGCAATATTTCTATCGACGCGGCATCGGTATCTGATCCGGTGTTGATCCGCGGCGATGGGCAGGTGCTTTACACGCTGGCATCGGTTGTGGACGACACCGAAATGGGCATCACCCATGTTGTGCGCGGCTCCGATCACGTTACCAACACGGCGACGCAAATCCAGATTATCACCGCTCTTGGGGGCACGGTCCCCAGCTTTGCACACCACTCACTTTTGACCGGACCACAGGGCGAGGCTCTCTCGAAACGCCTTGGCACGCTTAGCCTGCGCGACTTGCGCGAAGCCGGTGTTGAGCCGATTGCGCTGCTGTCGCACATGGCGCGCCTTGGCTCTTCTGACCCGATTGAGCTGCAAACTTCCATGCAAGACCTTATCGACGGGTTTGATCTGTCTAAGTTTGGCGCGGCCCCGACCAAGTTTGACGAGCAGGACTTGTTCCCCCTGACCGCGCGCCACCTGCATGGCCAAACTGCTGAGCAAGTCAAAGCTGACCTTGATGCATTGAATATCCCCGCCGATCAGCAAGAAGCGTTCTGGAATGTTGCCCGCGAAAACATCACCACCCGCAAGGATATCGCAGGCTGGTGGGATCTGTGCCTGAACGGTGCCGACCCGGAGATCGACGACGAGGACGCAGATTTCGTGAAAGATGCGTTGGCGCTGCTACCCGATGGCCCCTACACCAACACCTCTTGGTCGGAATGGACCGGAGCGGTCAAGCAAGCATCCGGGCGCAAAGGGCGCGGGCTGTTTATGCCGTTGCGCAAGGCGCTCACAGGCATGAACCACGGCCCCGATATGGGCTCACTGATGCCCTTGCTGCAAAAGATCAAAGCAAAAGGCTAACCAAAACATCTCCGCTGGTGGCTGCGCTAGCATAGCAAAAAAGCCTCCGGCGGGAATGTTTTCGCAAGATGAAATACACAGTGCCAAACAAAAATGGAGTGCGCCGTGAGGCGCTCCTTGAGGTCAGGTGCCGCTCACCCAGGCTTGCAGTAGGGCCAGAGCCGCGGGGCTGTCCCACTCGGCCTCTCCCTGCATTCGGCCAATTTCCAGCCCATCAGGACCAATGAGCACTGTCATTGGCAGCCCCGCGCCGCCCATGTCGCGGATCAGGGCCATTTTAGGATCAAACAGCTTTGGTAAATGTTTGATATCCTTTTTCACAAAGAATTTATCAATTGCAGGTCGGGCATTGCGCCCTGTCGCGATTGTCACAACCTCAAAATCAGTGCCTCCCAGCGTCGCATCAAGACGTTCCAGTGACGGCATCTCTTTCACGCAAGGCGCGCACCAAAGCGCCCAGAAGTTCACAAGCACATGTTTTCCACGGTAGCTCGATAAATTTACGGTCGCCCCATTTGCATCCGTGAAACCAAGCTCAGACACCGCGCGCGGCTTTGCATGGAAGCGAATTTGGCCCAAATCACCCTGCGCCAGCGCGATCAGCGCCCCCGTATCTGCAACCACAGGGTTTGCACCTAGGGCTAGGCCCGCGTATAGCACCAAGAACTTCAAATACCGCATTTCACTTCTCCAAAGAGCCAGCCAATGACCGACCAAACAAAAGACGCATCTAACGCCATGTGGGGCGGGCGCTTCGCCGCCGGTCCAGACGCCATCATGGAAGCAATCAACGCCTCCATCGGATTTGACCAGCGTTTCGCCCGCCAAGACATTGAGGGCTCCCGCGCACATGCCGCCATGCTTGGCGCCAAAGGCATCATAACGGGTAACGATGCAAAGACGATCAGGGAAGGCCTCCTCACGGTCTTGTCAGAGATCGAGACCGGAAAATTCGCTTTTTCGACTGCTCTGGAAGACATTCACATGAATGTGGAGGCACGTTTGCGCGAAATTATCGGCGAGCCTGCCGGGCGTTTGCATACTGGACGCTCGCGCAACGATCAGGTCGCATTAGATTTTCGCCTATGGGTGCGCGACCAGATGGACGCCGCGATTGAGGGCATAAAGGCCCTACAAACCGCTTTGGTCGCACAGGCCGAGGCGGGCGCGGATTGGGTGATGCCCGGTTTCACCCACCTGCAAACCGCGCAACCCGTGACATGGGGCCACCACATGTTGGCCTATGTCGAGATGTTGGGCCGTGATGCCTCGCGTTTCACAGATGCGCGCGCGCGGATGAACGAATCGCCCTTAGGTGCGGCAGCGCTTGCAGGCACCTCTTTCCCGATTGACCGTGACATGACCGCCGAAGCTTTGGGTTTTGACCGCCCTGCCGCCAACTCTTTGGACGCAGTGGCAGATCGGGACTTCGTGCTGGATTTCCTCAACGCCTCCTCCATTTGCGCCATGCACCTGTCGCGCTTGTCCGAGGAGTTGGTAATCTGGTCCTCCGCCCAATTCCGCTTTGTGACACTAAGCGACAGATTTTCCACTGGCTCATCCATCATGCCACAAAAGAAAAACCCGGATGCGGCAGAGTTGATCCGCGCCAAGGTTGGCCGCATTTTTGGGGCCAATGTGGCGTTGATGATGGTGATGAAGGGCCTGCCGATGACCTATTCCAAGGACATGCAGGAAGACAAAGAGATGACGTTCGACGCCGCCGACAGCCTGATGCTGGCGCTCGCAGCAATGACGGGCATGATGTCAGACATGACTGCAAATAAGCCAGCGCTGGAAAAGGCCGCCGCATCCGGGTTCTCCACCGCGACCGATCTGGCCGACTGGTTGGTGCGCAGCCTGAATATGCCGTTCCGTGAGGCACACCATATCACCGGCGCATTGGTTAAGCTCGCCGAGGACAAAGACTGTGACCTGCCCGACCTTAGCCTTGCCGACATGACCGGAGTCCATGCCAAGATCACTAAGGATGTGTTTGATGTCCTTGGGGTGCACAACTCTGTCGCAAGCCGGACGAGCTATGGCGGCACTGCCCCTGACAATGTTCGCGTCCAAGTTGCCCGTTGGAAGGAAAAGCTGGTATGAAACATGTGATAATTATGGCTACCGCGCTCCTATTATGTGCTTGTGGTGTAGATGGTGAGCCGAGCACGCCAGAGCCTGTTGCAAAGACGACTTCTGGCATCACAATAAGCGGCCAAGCCAAGACGGGTGTTCGCAAAAAGTGGTAACACTGCGTAAAGTCGCTAAAATAGGCAATCCACCGCTGTCACTATCGCTTGCCAATAGACAGCAACACAGGTGAAGTGAATAAAGGCTGCACGTAACGTGCCGCTTGAAGGGTAATTGAGACCATGGAAAAAATTCCGATGACCCCTACGGGGTACAAAGCGCTGGATGGCGAGCTAAAGCACCTCAAGGTGGTAGAGCGTCCAGCCATCATTGTCGCCATCGCCGAAGCGCGTGAGCATGGCGATCTGTCCGAGAATGCCGAGTACCATTCGGCAAAGGAAAAGCAGTCCTTTATCGAGGGGCGCATCAAAGAACTTGAGGGCATGATCAGCCTTGCGCAGGTCATAGACCCTGCCACCTTGTCTGGCACGATCAAATTTGGCGCAACCGTCAAGATGATCGACGAAGACACCGAGGAAGAGAAGGCCTATCAAATCGTAGGTGAGCAAGAGGCCGATATCCATAAGGGGCTGCTTAATATCAACTCCCCTCTAGCACGCGCATTGATCGGCAAAGAAGAAGGCGACAGCGTCGAAGTGAAAACCCCCGGCGGCACTAAGGGCTATGAAATTTTAGAGATTAAATACGCCTGAAGGCGGCAGCAAGAGCAACACAGACATGGCAGATCAGCAGCAAGAAATCATCACCGACAAGCCCTTGGATCTGGGGGTATACGCCCGCCCTGATCGAGGGCTGGCAGCGGCGGATATTATTGCCATCGCCCTCTCGGTTATATGGCTCTTGTCGGTTGCAGTTTATTTCCTCGTCCTCACCCCTGCGCAAGAAACCACACGCGGCACCTTCCTTGTGGCCATGTTGGCGATTTTCTTGCCAATTGCACTGATCTGGATTGGGACCACAGTGGTCAAAACCGCCCGCGTCATGCGCGAAGAGGCCTCGCGGCTGCAATCAGCCATCGACGCTATGCGCCAAGCCTATGTTTCACAGGCCCAGACCTCTGGCATGGGTATTAAGCCCGCCGTGGAGCGTAAGCTTGACGAAATTGCAATCACCGCAAAACAAACCCAAAACACCGTCGCCACTTTTGCCACATCGCGCGAAACGACGGTAAGCCCGCCTGCGCCAACCCAGCCAGCACTGATCAAACCAGGCATCAGCGCCGACAGCCAACCGACACTGGCCCTTGGCACCCCATCCGAAGTTATGAGCCCACCCCTTTCTGTCGACGACTTCATCGGTGCGCTCGATTTTCCCGAAGACGAGAATGACATTGAGGGCTTTCGAAAATTGCGCCGCGCGCTGGCCGATCACGAAAGCTCTAAGCTGGTACGTGCCTCGCAAGATGTGCTGACCCTGCTATCGCAGGACGGCATCTACATGGATGACCTGAACCCTGACCGCTCGCGCCCCGAGTTATGGCGTCATTTTGCCAATGGGGATCGTGGCCCAGCAGTGGCTGGCATTGGCGGCGTACATGACCGCTCCAGCCTTGCGTTGGCCTCGGGGCGAATGCGCGCGGATGCGGTGTTTCGCGACGCAGTGCACCACTTTTTGCGCCAGTTTGACAAAACATTCGCCCGCTTTGCTGAAACCGCAACAGATCAGGACATCACCAGATTGGCCGATACGCGCACCGCCCGCTGCTTTATGCTGCTAGGGCGGGTGACTGGCACCTTCGACTAGTCAATTTTTCGCACCATTGTAGTGGCCTTGCGAAACTTGAACACCCGGTGCAACGGCCATGTATTTACCTCTCCACATGGCTCGAATCCTTGGCGCTCATACAGTGCCCGCGCCCGTGGGTTGGTGTCGATCACATCCAGCCTGACTTCTTGCAGACCCTCTTGCTTTGCCCGCTCGATGATTGCATCCAACAGGGCCGATCCGACACCTTGGCCGCGCGCATCCGCGTCCACAAAGATGCCGTCCATAAGCAGTTGTCCATCGGCCAAATCACGCTCTAACTGATCCAACAGCACGCCGCGCCAAAGCCCACCCAAAAGACCATATATAGCTGTTAAATCAGCCAGTTCACCACCAACCAGACCACCATCAGCAGTCTTAAATCCGGCGACGCCCAGCAAGTGATCCCCCTCAAGAGCGCAAATCGAAAACTGTGGCTGCAACACGGAGGACACAAATCTGAGCGCCTTTTCCTCCGGCCCCAGAACCATCCCTAGCTTGTCTGAGAACGCGCCCCAAAACAGCCGCGCAACAGTGTCGCGATACTGCTCCTCAAAACCCTGAACGATCTTCATCAAAGCCCAAAACTGCCATAGGGAATGTAGCGCACCATATCTCCGCACACGATATCCACCGCCGCGTCTGGCAGCTCTACTAACCCGTCTGACCAGCTTAGCCCCGAGATGCGGCCCGAGCCTTCCGAGGCGAACACCTCCACCGCGCCATCGCGCATTCGGGCGCGTAAATATTCCCGCCGCCCCGATTTTTTACATTTCTCAAAGGCCGCTGGCACCATGAACCCCTGCGGCGCGGCCCACGCCGCCCCCGCCAATTTCAAACAAGCCGGCCGTGCAAAGATCAACGCACACACAAACGCCGCCACTGGATTTCCCGGCAACCCAAGCACCGGCACGCCTTGCCACAGAGCCAACGCCAGCGGGCGCCCCGGCTTCAGTGCAATACGCCATGCCTGCAAATTCCCGCTCTCGCGCAGCAAAGCCGAAACGTGATCTTCATCACCCGCCGAGGCCCCACCAGACGTCAAGATCACGTCGCACTGCCCGGCCGCCAGATCAAGGCGCGCTCGCAACGTCGCGCGCTCGTCGCCCACATGACCTAGGTCCACGGCCTCAAAACCCCATGCCTGCGCCAGTTGCAACAACATCGGGCGGTTGGCATCATAGGTGCGGTCAGACGGAGCTTTCTCTGACGGGGCCACCAACTCGTCCCCCGTGGATAAAACGCCCACGCGCAACCGCTGGAATACAGGGACGCGATCCACCCCCAAAGCCGCCAACAGCCCCACATCTTGGGGCCGTACAACATGGCCCGCCGCGAACACCTGAGCACCCGCCACCACATCTTCACCCGCCTTGCGTGCATTCGCGCAGGCGCGCACCGGACCGCGAAATGCCACATGTGTCGTGGTCACAGTGCAGTCCTCTTCCAACACGACGCTATCAACGCCATCCGGCAATATCGCCCCAGTTAAAATCCGAATAGCGGAGCCTACGGGCACCGCTCCCACATATGCCATCCCAGCCGCTGCTCGCCCAGTGACCAGTGGTAAAACCTGATCGCCCTCGCCAGTTGCCACATGCGCAAACCCGTACCCATCAACCGCAGAATTTGGTGCTGGCGGGTTGGAGCGCCGCGCCACCACAACATCTGCCACCACGCGACCAACCGCCTGATCATGTGGCACAACTTCGATGTCTACCACCGGGGTCAGCGCCCCCTTCAGGCGATCCAGCGCCTCATCCACCGGCGTCCAAGTCACCCCAGCAGGCAGTGCAAAGCAATCGTCGCGCAGCTTCGGCGGACGCGGGGATTTCGCGCGCTTCATTGCAATCTCCATTTTTGCGTCTGCTCCAACACCAGCAATTCAGCCTTCAGTATCAGCATTTTCTACCCTCCAAGCCCAACGCGCTTTAGGATGAAATCAGCGATGCCCACGGTGTCATCCAAATGCAGTACAGGCACCCCGACGTCCGGCGTACTGTCGCTGGCTACCGCTTTGATTGTCTTATCGCCGGGCGCTATCAAAGGCTGCTCGGTCACCGCGCGGTGCGCTTCAATCTTGTCGTGGTTTTCGCGCTTGTACCCTTCGACCAAAATCAAATCCACCGGATCCAGCTTGGTTAGCAACTCCTCCATCTTAGGCTCGCTTGCCTCGCGAAGCTCGCTCATTATGGCCCACCGGTTTCGCGACGACAAAATCACCTGAGATGCCCCCGCCGCCCGGTGGCGGTAGCTGTCTTTACCCTCGTGATCCACATCAAACGAGTGGTGTGCGTGCTTGAGCGTCGAGACCGTCAGCCCCCGCTTGGTGATCTCTGTGACCAGCCGCTCCATCAAGCCAGTTTTGCCGGAATTTTTCCAACCAGTTACCCCGAAGACCTTCATATCATCCCCTCTGCACGCGTCATATCCTCAGGCGTATTCACATTGAAAAACGGATCAATGGTATCGACCGGGAACTGCGCCGTGACGCTGCCATGTTTATCGCTCCAAGCCACGACCTTACGCACGCCGTCTTTCAAAGCGGCACGCAAGTCCTCGCGCAGACCAACGGGCCATATTCCAAACGTTGGGTGGCGTGACATGCCCCGCGTCGGGTCCGGTGTCGCGGCCAAAGCAATCGGCGCATCTTCCGCAGCGAGGATCAATCGTGGCACCAGATCACAGGGGAAAAACGGCGTATCAGCCGCGGCGGTCACAATATGAGTATGGCCGCGCTCCGCCGCCCAATCCATGCCCGCCAGAACCCCGGCGAGTGGGCCCGGAAAACCCGCCACGCTATCGGCAATCACGCGCAATCCGTAGTCATCAAACCGCGCCGCATCCCCGTTCGCATTCAATGCCACTTCCGCCACCTGAGGCTCTAGGCGTGCGATCACGCGTGCCAATAACGTCTCCCCCCCCAAGGGCAATGCCCCTTTGTCGCCACCGCCCATACGGCGCGCTTGGCCGCCTGCTAGAATGACCCCTGCTGGCTGTTTCATCTGACGGCCTCATCATGCCATTGTACCATTTGATTGAAAGCAGTCATCGCAATATCCTGCGTCTCGAACGCGTCAATCGGAACCGGAAGCGCAACCGCGCCAGTACAAACTACGATAGCTCGTTTGCCTTTCACGATAGCATCGACGTCGCTCCACGCCATTCGCCACTCACTTTTCCCGCCCGCAAATACAAATTCCTCTGCACTAATTGAGAGACGCACGTGCCTGCCGAAACGCGAGGCGCCTGCCGCCTTTGCCGTCACCCAGTAAGTGCCATGGGTCAGCAACATCCCAGCAGCGCCAGCCACCACAAATATGGCGACATACCAAAGAGGATGCCAAAGCGAGACATTGCCGGTGAAACTGATCTCAACGAATAAAACTAGTGCCAAAAAGCCTGCCGGCACCAAAAGCCCCGCCACCAGCACATGCGCCCAAAGCAGCAGCTTGGATGGCCCCTTAAAAACAGTGCCTCCCGCCAATTTCATCGCTTCGATTGTGGTTTTAGTATCAGGTATATACTCCAACTCATATCTGCTCATGCAGCGCCCTTTCGGCCAGACTTTTTCGGCTCATCCGTTATTTTCGACACATCCGCATCCCAGATCAAGCGCTGCTCGCCAGACAGGCACACAAACCGTTGCCCGCGCATTCGCCCAATTAACGTCAGCCCAACTTGGCGCGCAATCTCCACCCCCCACGCGGTAAATCCCGACCGCGACACCAGCACTGGAATGCCCATCAGCGCCGTCTTGATTACCATCTCGGAAGTCAGCCGCCCCGTGGTATAAAGCACCTTATTGGCCGCCGTTGCGCCATTTACAGCCATCCAGCCAGCCACTTTATCCACCGCATTATGGCGCCCGACATCTTCCATATAGACCAACGGTTGCGCGCCTTGGCACAGCACCGTGCCGTGAATGGCACCTGCCGACAGGTACAATGACGGGACCGTGTTGATCTGCTTGGCCAGCGCATACAACTCCGAAGTCCGCACTTGCAAATCGGGCAAGGTCAGCCCCTCCAGCCCTTCCATCATATCGCCAAATACCGTGCCGATTGCACAGCCGGAGGTTCGGGTTTTCTTGGCAAGTTTCTCCTCGTGATCCGTCTCGAGCGCCGTGCGCACCACCACGGTCGCGATCTCCTCATCATAATCGATGCCCGTCACTTGATCCCCATCACTTACCATGCCCTGATTACGTAAAAAACCCAGCGCCAGATATTTGGGGTGATCACCAATCGTCATGGCGGTGACAATTTCGCGTGAATTCAGGTAGATCGTTAGCGGGCGTTCCTCGACCACACGCAGATCCACCTGCGCTCCGGTATGATCCGTTCCCGTAACCGCCCGCGTCAGGTCAGCGCGGTCGGGGTCAGGGGCCAATAGCCAACCTTGATCTATCATATCACTATTTGCCATTTGAACCCGCTCCCTAGGCGCATTAGCACTACTCTAGTTGCAACCTTAGAGGCACTCCATGTCCCCGACCACTACCAAAACCGCCCTGTGGCGTGGAGTTCGCGCCAGCCTGCCATTTGTCGTGATAATTGTCCCCTTTGCTATGTTGTTCGGCGTCGCGGCAACCGAGGCAGGCCTGCCTTTGGCCCAAGTCATGGGGTTCACTGTTTTGGTCATCGCAGGCGCTTCGCAATTCACCGCCCTGCAATTTATGACCGAAAACGCGCCGGTGTTGATTATCCTCGCCTCGGCGTTGGCGGTGAACCTGCGCATGGCGATGTATTCGGCCTCGATCACGCCCTATCTTGGCGACCAACCACTGTGGAAACGGGCACTACTGTCGTATATTTTGGTGGATCAAACCTACAACATGGCGATCCTCGAATATGAGGCCAATCCAGATCTGAGCACCGCGCAACGCACTGCATTCTTCACTGGTAGCGCGATCCCGATTGTGCCACTTTGGATCGGCTTCACTTGGGTGGGAGCCGCCTTAGGAGGGCAAATCCCGCCCGAATACTCGCTCGACTTTGCCCTGCCGATTGCTTTTCTGGCGATGGTTGCCCCCTCCCTACGCTCGGTTGCGCATATCGCAGCAGCCGCGACCTCGGTCATCCTCGCCCTCGCCCTTGGCTTCATCCCCCTCAACCTTGGGCTGCTCATCGCTGCACTTATTGCAATGATGGTCGGCGCCGAAATCGAGAGGCGCATGGCATGAGCTATTCTGACACAACTGTCTGGTGGATCATTGCGATCCTTGGCGTCGGCACATTTCTGATCCGGTTCTCGTTTCTGGGGCTGATCGGCTCGCGCCCGATGCCGCCATGGGTGTTGCGCCACCTGCGCTATACCGCCGTGGCAATTTTACCGGGCTTGGTCGCCCCTTTGGTGATCTTCCCCGCAGCTACAAACGGCACGCCAGACCCCGCACGCCTGCTGGCGGCGGCAGTCACTGTGGCTGTCGGCTACTGGACCAAAGGGGTCTTACGCGCGATGCTATCGGGGGCTGCGACCCTGTTTGCACTGCAATTTTTGCTTGGCTAGGGTTTCTTGCGCCGGTGACGCCGCCCTTGGGCGCGCGGGCGGGAGCCATCGAAATCAAGCCAGATCTTGTTTTTGTGGTATCCGCCGTGGACCAAATGACCGCGGGTTCGCACTTCTGGAAACCCTTTTGCCCAGTCGCGAAAAAGGTCATTTGTAACAATCCGCGCCTCTAGCTTTCGCGCAGCTTTCAACAGGTAAGGATCCGCCTGCATCCCCTTACCAACGACCATCACCTGACTAGGGGACAAGCCAAGCATCTGGGCGAAGTCATGGTCATGCTTATACCTATCAGACACAAGGTATCCCGCGTTAGCATCGAACATGACAATCGGCGTGTAGCCCTTCTCGACAAGTAGACAAACAGCATCATGAACCGCCTCAATTTTCGGAGACTGATCTTCCCAGTACATCACATTCGAGCCATCAATCAGAACATGGTTCTGCGGGGCGCATCGCTTGTGCCGCGACGCCCAGACGACACCAATCAAACAAAAAGCGGCAACGCCGATAATCAGGTAATACACCATGTAACGCGCTAAACTGGCAAAGCAGTTGTCTTAAACACCGTGCGCAGCGCAAAGCTGGACTGCATCTGCGCAACACCGGGTAAACGCGCCAATGAGCGTCGGTGAATGGCTGCAAAACCCTCGGTGTCTTCCGCCACCACTTTCAGTAAATAATCCGCCGTTCCCGCCATCAAATGGCACTCCAAGACCTCGGGGATTTTGGCCACCTCACGCTCAAAAGCCTCCAACACCTCGTCCGCCTGGCCGCTGAGCGTGATCTCTACAAAAACCGTCGTTGGTCGCCCGACTTTTCGTGCATCCACCATGGCAACGTAGTCCCGGATGATGCCGTCTTTTTCCAGCCGCTGCACCCGGCGATGACAGGCCGAGGCCGAGAGGTTCACCTTCTCGGACAGCTCCGCATTTGACATGCGGCCGGACTTTTGAAGCACTCGTAAGATACGTGCATCTGTGTCGTCAAATAATGGCAAACCATAAATTCCTTCGATTAATTCGCATACATGTGACTAAAACGTGCAAATAAGGTCACCTGCAAGGGATAAATTGCGAAAACTTACATCTCTAGCCGCGCTACTCTACGCGAAATTGCAATGGAGGATGCACACATGCTTATCGGCTGCCCGAAAGAAATCAAACCACAAGAATTCCGCGTCGGCATGACGCCTAACGCCGCGCGCGAGGCCGTAGCCCATGGCCACACGGTCCTTATCGAAACCCAAGCCGGTATTGGCGCGGGCTTTGATGATGCAGCCTATATCGACGCAGGCGCACAGATTGAGGCCACCGCCTCCGACGTTTTTGCCAAGGCCGAAATGATCGTAAAGGTTAAAGAGCCTCAATCCGTCGAGCGCAAAATGCTGCGTGAGGGCCAGTTGCTATTCACCTACCTGCACCTTGCGCCAGACCCCGATCAAACCCATGATTTGCTGGCCTCAGGGGCAACTTGCATCGCCTATGAAACCGTCACCGATGCCGCTGGCGGATTACCATTGCTGGCCCCAATGTCAGAGGTCGCAGGCCGCCTTGCCCCACAAGTTGGCGCATGGACGCTGCAAAAAGCCAACGGCGGGCGCGGTGTCCTGATGGGGGGCGTTCCCGGTGTTGGCCCGGCCCGTGTTATGGTTATCGGCGGTGGCGTTGTTGGCACTCATGCGGCCAAAATTGCCGCCGGGATGGGGGCAGATGTGACCGTGCTGGATCGCTCACTGCCGCGAATGCGCTACCTTGATGACGTCTTTGGCGGGCAGTTCAAAACTCAATACGCGTCTGCAGGCAACATCTCCGAATTAGCGACTGAGGCCGATATGGTCATCGGCGCGGTTTTGATCCCCGGCGCCGCTGCGCCCAAGCTGATCACCCGTGCGCAACTCTCCACCATGAAACCCGGCGCGGCCTTGGTGGATGTAGCGATTGATCAAGGGGGCTGCTTTGAGACATCCAAGGCCACCACCCACGCCGATCCTGTTTATGAAGTGGACGGCATCATGCATTACTGCGTCGCCAACATGCCCGGCGCAGTGGCCCGCACATCAACCATCGCCCTTGGCAACGCGACGATGCCGTTCCTGTTAGCACTGGCGGACAAAGGCTGGCGCAAAGCCTGCGAGGACGACCCGCATTTGCTAAACGGGTTGAATGTGCACGCAGGTCAATTGACCTATTATGCAGTCGGAAAAGCACTGGGGCTGGACGTGCTATCGCCTCAACTTGCACTTAAAGCTTAGTTAAAAAAGGCCCGCCGAAACTGGCGGGCCTTTTGATTTCCAAAGAGTGAAGGCTTACTTCTTCAGTGCAGCCAAAATATCCGCCAACAACTCTTCCTGAGTTGGACCAGCCGGAGCTTCTGGGGCGGCCTCTTCTTCGGCCTTAGCCGCCGCTTCTTTGGCTCTATTGACATAGCGCACCAGCATGAACACCACGAAAGCAATGATCACGAAATTGATGATTGCCATGATGAACGAGCCATATGCGAACACGGCCGCGCCGCTTTCGCGTGCTGCTTCCAGTGTCGCGCCTTCGGCAACATCACCCGACAAAACGCCGTAGCTGTTCACAAAATCAACCCCACCCATAGCCAAGCCGATGATCGGGTTAATCAGGTCGCCGACCAATGAGCTGACGATGGCAGTAAAAGCGGCACCAATGATGATACCAACAGCCATGTCCATGACATTGCCCTTGGCAATAAAGTCCTTGAATTCGTTAAGCATAGTTCCATTCTTCCCAAAAGTTGTTGTTCGACGCTTGTTTTTTCTATGCGCCTCTAAGCAGGTGCATAGCATTTTTGCGCACGTTTCCATCCCCTTATTAGGTTAAACCCAGCTCAGGTGACGGGGAAACCACTCCATGAAACATCCGTGCATTTCGTCTAAGTGTTTTGCTGACTGCGCTCCACGTCTAGGCGATCATGCCGCAGGTCAAAAGTGATCTTGCAATAGATCATCCACCAGCCCCTTGATAAACAAGGCAAAACAGTACCGGGGTATTCTTGAAACGATCCGCACTCACCCTAAAGACCACGTGCCTTGCCGGAGCCTTCAATAGCCTCATGGTTTTGGCGTTGTTACTTGGTATGATCTTGCCGCGCATGCAACCTATCTTGGCCGAGATCATTCCAGGTGTGCGGGTCATGGTGATTTGTACCGGTGACACATTAGTTACGATGACACTGACAGCAGACGGCACACCGGTTGAGACAAGTGACCCCATAGCCGAGAATTGCATTACGGCAACGCCACCCACCAACGCCCAGTCAGCCACCCGTTTTTGGCATGTTTTGGCCTCGGATTTCCGACATCATTTCACCATCCATACCGACCGGCTAGCCGATGCCAATCGCGCGGCCCTCACATCGCCCTCCCGTGCCCCTCCTGTTTTTGGCTAAAGCACTCACTTTTTCTTCAAGCCAATCACAGGAATATCTAAAATGACCGACATCCCATTGTCGGCATCGGATCGGTCTAACCTGACCTCCGGTGCCTTTTATCGTCTCGTATGGAAGTGGCACTTCCTCGCGTCTCTCTATGTCCTACCGTTCATGTTTGTGCTGTCGCTGACGGGCGGCATCTACCTCTACAAACCCCAACTCGAAGGCTGGCTATACGCTGATCGCCTGACTGTGGAGGCCGGCCAAACCCGCCAAAGCTACGAGGCCCAGCTTGCCGCCGTTGAGGCCACAGCCGGCATAACCCGCGTGCGTGGCGTCAAGACGTTTAATGACCCGGAACGCTCCACAGTGATCGAGTTTAATGACGCAAACAAAACCCGCTCCTACGCGTGGGTGGACCCATATACGGCACAAGTTCTTGCCGTTACTCCACGGGACGAAACCCTGATGCGGATGGTCAAAAAGTTCCATGGGGAATTACTGATGGGCAAGTTTGGCACCAAGTTCGTCGAGCTGGCCGCGCATTGGGCCATCGTGATGTTCATCACAGGGCTGTACCTATGGTGGCCACGTAGCCCGCGCACCCTGAAAGCTGCGGTGGCCCTGCCTGGCAAACCAAAAAACACGCGCGGCTGGTGGCGTCAAACTCATATGTTCACCGGCTTTTTAGCCTCAGTGTTAATCCTTCCAATCCTGTTCACCGGCCTACCTTGGACCGATGTATGGGGCGGCGGATTATCCTATATTCAAGCCCAAACCGACACCAAATCTAAAAGCCTGCGCTTTGGGGGTTCCGTGCCAAACTCCACCACCTCAGAGGGCCAAACGATCGCCATGGATCGCGTCTTTACCGTGGCCGCAGCACAGGGGCTAAAGCCGCCCTACGAGCTGCGCCCGCCGAAATCCGAAAAAGCCGCCTTTTGGGTTCGGTCCGCCAGCACCGCGCGCAGCGAACAAACGGAGTTGATCATCGACCAGTATTCTGGCGAAGTCCTCAAACGGCATGATTTCGACCAAAATCCGGGCGTTGCTAAAGCCGTATCCTGGGGCATCTCATTTCACCAAGGAGAGCTATACGGGTGGCTAAACGTCGTCCAGAACACCCTTGCAGCGGCGCTAGGTGCAATACTGGCAGTCTCAGGTTTTGCCGCATGGTGGATACGGCGACCCAAAGGTGAATTGGGCGTCCCCGCTGCTCCCGAGGCCTCAATTGGGGTTGGAATGGCTATCTTAATTCTAGCCCTAATGATCCTCCTACCGCTGATGGGAGTGTCGCTTTTGGTGGCTCTCGGACTTGACTGGCTGCTGTTTCGCCGCCTTGGCTGGTTCCGCGCACGCAGCGATTAAATCAACCGCAGCCTTCCCAAGTTAGATTTTGGGAAGGCTGCTTGCCTTATGCCTCGCTACTTCGGCAAGTCGCCAGTCAGCACATAGCGCAAAATATCTGCAACTTTGGCCGGATCATCGGTGACCGCCAATGCCGCTGCATCCACCTCTTTTAGCGCGTGTTGATGGTCCGCCCCGTGCACCACAATCAGGGATTTTCCCAAAGCAGCCGCGAAGCCTGCATCAAAGGCCGCATTCCATTGTTTGTATTTTTCGCCAAAGCGCACGACAACCACATCGGCCTCCGTGATGCCTTTACGGGTGCGGATCGCGTTCACCATCGCGCCCTTGTGGTCATGCCAGTATTTCTGATCCTCGGACCCTAAAATAGCGACCCCGCAATCATCAGAAGCCGCATGATCCGTCACAGGCGTATCAAAGCTAACATCAAGGCCGCGCGCGCCCTCGATAATCTGCTCTCGCCAATCAGAGTGAATTTCACCTGATAAATAAACCTTCAGCGCCATGGTATTTGTCCTTTTTCCAAGTTCCCCTAGAAATCGGCCCTATAGGCGCTGAAGGCAAGTCGTATTACCCGACAACAAAGATGGCTTCGCTCAGGTAGTGGCTCAAGAAGTCCCCATGGCTCACGCCATCCAGTGTCAGAGTGTCATTGAAGCCAATGTCAATCTCCGTACCGCCTTCACCATTGTCCGAGGAGGTAAGATCAACCTCGCCCGCAACAAACAGTGCAAACCACTCTGATCCGGTCATGCCGCCAACCACAAGCTCATCAATCCCAAGCTGGAAGTCAGTGATCGTTACATCAGCCGATTTCTTCGAGGACTGGTAGACGAACTCGAAAGTATCAGCACCAGTGCCGCCTGTCAGAATGTGGTCAGCACCTTTTTTCAAGCGCGCCACGATCAGATCATCACCAGAGCCACCATCGGCTGTGGAGGTATGATCGCCGGTGTTCACGGTGTCATTCCCAGCACCGCCATCAAGCGTGTTGTTTCCCTTGCGGCCGAAGATGAAATCGTCGCCAGAACCGCCGTCAATCACGTCGGCTCCATGGCCGCCGTCAATATAATCATCGCCGCCTGCGCCATTGATCACATCGTTGCCACGCCCACCAAAAACCCTGTCGTTTCCGTTCCCGGCGTTGATCACATCATCACCGTTCCCAGTGCGGATGTAGTCATTCCCCAGCCCGCCAAAAACGTCTTGCGATGTGTTATTCGTGATGATCGTGTCATCGCCATCGCCAGCCGAGATAACATATTGTGTCACCCCCGGAATGTCGAAAGCAGTCGTGTTAATGTAGTCATCCCCAATCGTACCGTGCAGTGTAACAATAGTCATTTACTTCCCCTCGTCGTACCAAACTCCACTAGAATCAGCGGAGCACCGCAGACGTTAACAAGGAAAAGCCATATGGTCGCCCGATTTGAGCCACATTTGGATCTAGAAAACGGGCTGTTTCCCAAATGGAAACGCCCGCCTCCCAAGTGAGAGGCGGGCAATTCAAGCTAAATTTTCAATTATTTCAAACTATTAGCGCATCGCTATAAGCCGCTGTAAACGCATCTATGTCAGTATCCTCAAAGGTCACCGTAAGCCCGCGATCCAAGCGTAGAACCATGTCATCGCCAGTTTGGGTTAATGTTGCAGCCTCATTCCCAGCCAAAAAGCTGGCCATGTAGTCATCACCGCTGACGCCCGCCACTACGAAATCATCTTCATCGAGATCAAAATCCGTAACTGTCACGAGCGACCGCTTTTTCACTCCGATGTTCACAAACTCAAAGCTGTCCGCATCACGACCACCGGTCAACGTATGCCAGCCGCCCTTGCGCGCATCCGCAATCAAACGGTCGTTTCCCGAGCCACCATGGGCAAGGGAGCCATGCACGCCTGTGTCAATCACATCATCGCCCGGGCCACCATATAGCTTGTTGTTCCCTTTGACCCCATAAAGGGTGTCGTCGCCATTGCTGCCGTGAAGAATATCCGCGCCCTGACCACCATAAATCGTGTCATTGCCCGTTTGGCCATAAATTTTATCGGCCCCGGCATCGCCATAGATGATGTCATCACCCGCGCCGCCATGCAGAGTGTCTTCGCCAGCACCCCCGTAAATTGTATCGACCCCCGAGGCACCGATTAAGAGATCATCACCTTCGCCGCCCACAATCCGATCATCGCCCGCACCGCCATTGATTGTATCGTTACCGGCGCCACCAAAGAGCTTATCCTTGCCGCCATGTCCGTTCAGGATATCGTCTTGAGCACTGCCGATCACCACATCGTCGCCTGACTTGGCCTGAACGATGAACCCATCCGTCACACTTGGGTAAAGCAGTGTCGTATCAATCACTTCCCCGTGACCAGTGCCCTTAATTTTATATGGCATGAGATGCCCTCGCTAAGTTACCACCGCCTCAAGCGGATGAAATCAACGAAATATTAACCAAAAGGAGTGTTGTTTCTTTGGCAATTTAATGGCGTTTCAATGGCCATGGTGCAGTCAGAAACTGGCGATGACCCCTTATCCGCGCAATACGCCGCCTGTCGCCTTCGCCACCTTTTCGATGATCTTGGCGCTCATGGCCTCAATCTCTTCATCGGTCAGGGTCTTATCGCGGGGCTGCATGCGCACGGTGATCGCCAGAGATTTTTTACCCTCGCCAAGCGAGCCACCGATAAATTCGTCGAAAACACGCACGCTCTCGATCAGCGCCTTATCCGAGCCAGCCGCAGCATTTACCAAGGTCAACGCCTCCACATCCGCATCCACCACAAAGGCAAAGTCGCGCTCCACGGCTTGCAAGTCTTGCAAGATCAACGCCGCGCGTGTGGCCATCTTGGCTTTGCGGAACGGAACTTCTGCGGGCCAAAGGGTGAAGCCCATCACAGGGCCTTTCACATTAAACGCGCTCAGAATTTTCGGGTGGATTTCACCGAACACGCCCAGAACCTTTTTCGGGCCAAGGCAAATTTTGCCATGCCGTCCGGGGTGCCACCACCCCTGAGCGCCACGCAATATCTGTACCTTCGCAGGCGCACCCATCGCAGCCAAAGCCGCCTCTGCATCCGCTTTCACGTCATACACATCGACAGCGCGCCGCGTGCCATGCACATCTTTTGGCCCTGTATTCCCGACGATCAGACCTGAGGCCAGCAAGTGCTGCTCCCCCGGCTCGCCACCGTGGAACGCCGGACCGACCTCAAACAGTGACATATCGTTAAAGCCACGCGCCTGATTGCGTGCCGCCGCCTGCAACAAACCGGGCAGTAGCGCCGGACGCATATGGCTCATCTCGCTGGAAATCGGGTTCTCCAGTCGCGTTGCATCTGTGCCGCCGCCGAACAATTCGGCCGATTTGGCGTCGATGAACGAATAGGTCACGCATTCATTATAACCAAGCGCCGCAATGGTACGCCGAACGATCTGTTCGCGTTTTTGCATCGGCGTCAGGATCGGCTTCGGAATCCCATCTGCGCGCGGTAAAGGGCGGCCAACCAGTTTGGTCAGTGAGGCAATCCGTGCGACTTCTTCCACCAAATCGGCCTCACCTTGAACATCTGGACGCCAGCTTGGAACCTGCGCCATGTCACCATCAAACACAAACCCCAGCGCCTCTAGTGTCGCGCGCTGCGTTTGCGCCGGAATTTCCATGCCCACCAAGGACTGCACCCGATCTGTATCCAGCTTATAGGCACGCGAATAGTCAGGCATTTTGCCAGCCATGACCACTTCGGACGGCTCACCACCGCAAAGGTCCAAGATCATACGTGTGGCGTGTTCAATCCCCGTAGGCGTCCATTCCGGGTCGATGCCGCGCTCAAAGCGGTACCGCGCGTCCGAGTTGATCTTCAACTTGCGGCCCGTGTGCGCCGTGCGGATCGCATCAAAGAACGCAGCCTCAAGAAACACATCCGTAGTGTCCTCGGTGCACCCCGAAGTGGCGCCGCCCATAATGCCGCCAAGGCTTTCAATGCCATTGTCGTCCGAAATCACAGTTACATCAGGACCAAGCGTATATTCCTTATCATCCAGCGCTGCAAAACTTTCGCCACCCGCAGACAGGTGAACTCGCAGGTTACCAGTCACCTTGTCCGCGTCAAACACATGCAGTGGGCGGTTGTTATCATAGGTAAAGAAGTTGGTGATATCGACGAGGGTCGAAATCGGGCGCAACCCGATGGCCTTCAGCCGGTCTTGCAGCCATTGCGGGCTAGGGCCGTTCTTCACGCCTTTAATCAACCGACCATAAAAGACAGGACACGCATCCGTGGCTTCTATGGTCACATTAATCGGGCATGGGAACATACCAGCCACCGGCTCCACATCCCGCGACTTCAAGGTGCCAAGCCCGCGCGCCGCTAAGTCGCGCGCAATGCCACGCACGCCCAAAGCATCGGGGCGGTTTGGGGTGATCGCGATCTCGATAACCGTATCAACTTTCGAGGGATCGTTCTCGGCCAGCCAATCAGTGAAACTCTGCCCTACCTCACCCGAAGCCAGCTCAATAATGCCGTCATGCTCCTCCGACAACTCCATCTCGCGCTCCGAGCACATCATCCCGAAACTCTCGATGCCGCGGATCTTTCCAACACCGATCGTGGTATCAATGCCCGGCACATAGACGCCCGGCTTGGCGATAACGACTTTGATACCTTCGCGCGCGTTGGGTGCGCCGCAAATAATCTGGACCTCGCCCTCATCGGTTTGCACCTGACAGACGCGAAGCTTATCCGCATCCGGGTGCTTTTCCGCTTTATTAACATATCCGATGGTAAAAGCGGACAAGCGCTCGGCAGGGTTCTCTACCCCTTCGACCTCTAAGCCTAGGTCGGTCAGTGCATAGGTAATCTCGTCAAGGCTCGCCTCGGTTTCAAGGTGGTCTTTTAGCCAGGAAAGGGTGAATTTCATGCCGCGCGCCTTCGTGTGTATAGAACATAATAGGTCAATCAACCCAGTCGACCCCGTGCTACCCCATCAATAAGGCAAGTGAAAGTGCTCGCAGACGCATCTGTCACCCCACAGATGTTAACGATTGTTCCGGTTAGCCTTAATCCTGCCACAATTTGGCACCAAGTTTGTCACAAGTGGGGCAGTTATTAGTGATTCTCAAATTCTGAGGTAGAGGTTATGAATTTTCTGTTCGACATTATGGCTTCGGTCTTCAAGCCGTCGCTGATCGCACTGACCATTGCTTTTGGTGTGGCCATCATTTCGTTTAACGACTCGCCCCTCACCGTGGGAGGTGACTCGATCGACCTCTCCAACTTGGGTTGCTCGGGACTGCTAAGCAAAATTTGTGGTCCATCGGGCATCCTGCGTTAAAATCCTCTGATTAAGCCAGAGGCTAACCGTTTTCCAAGGGCGGCGCTCATGGCTCATATCCCTCCAACATGTATGCTGCACATCGGTAAGACCGGTGGCAGCTTCATGCGTTCTATCCTGCGCCATAATGAAGACCGCTGGACCAAGCCTCTACATCTGCTAGGCCACGGTGCCACGCTCAAAGGAACTGCTAAACGGTTTGGGGCCGACCGAAAACTAGCTTTTGTAGTTCGCGATCCGGTTTCGCGGTTTTTGTCAGCCTTCTATTCCCGACAGCGACAGGGCCGCCCAACTTACCAATCACAATGGAGCGCCGAGGAAGCCGCCGCATTTTTGTGGTTCGAGACGGCCGAAGACCTCGCGTTTGCCTTAGCCTCAAAATCCCCGCGTGAAAAATCTGCTGCTTTGTTCGCCTTTGAAGCCATCCAACACCTGAAAGCCGACTTGCGGTTTTACCTGGGAAGCGCCGAGGCCGTTTTAGCAGAGCGCGAAAACATCATAATGTGCGTGGACCTGCCCCATATGGACGCTCACCTGTCGGCAATTTTGGAAAAGCTAGGCGTGCCGAATTACGACATGCCGCCAGAACCCAAACGTCACATAGCACCTGACCCTATTCCCGAACTCAGCGCACAAGCCGAAAAAGCCCTGCGTACGCATTGGTCCGAAGAGTTTGAACTATACGACGTCACCTGCAGTATCGCCGCCCAGTTGGGGTTTAGCGGCTAAGGCCGCCTGCCAGATTGGGTTGGTCCAGCGAGGCAAAACCATAGTGGCGCAACCACCGCAGATCGGAATCAAAGAACGCGCGCAGATCAGGGATGCCATATTTCAGCATCGCAAGCCGATCAATCCCGATCCCAAAGGCAAACCCTTGATACTCGTTCGGGTCAATTCCCGCCGCACTAAGCACCTTCGGGTGGACCATGCCGGAGCCCAGCACCTCCATCCAATCATCACCTTCGCCAATCTTCAATTGCCCATCTTTCCATGTGCATTGAATATCCACCTCTGCGGATGGCTCCGTGAACGGGAAGTGCGACGCGCGGAAGCGCGTTTTGATACCTTCAATCTCGAAGAACGCGCCGAAAAACTCTTCCAGAACCCATTTGAGATTGGCCATTGAGACATCTTTGCCAATCGCCAAGCCCTCAATCTGGTGGAACATCGGCGTGTGCGTTTGGTCGTAGTCCGCACGGTACACCCGGCCCGGACAAATAATGCGGATCGGCGCGCCTTGGTCCATCATTGAGCGGATTTGAACCGGAGAGGTGTGCGTGCGCAGCACATGCGGCGCGCGTTCGTCAGCTTCATCACGGTGCAGATAGAATGTGTCCATTTCACCGCGCGCAGGATGGTGACTAGGGATATTCAACGCGTCAAAGTTATACCAATCACTCTCAACTTGAGGACCTTCCGCCACAGCAAACCCCAAATTCGCAAAGATCGCTGAAACCTCTTCGGCCACTTGACTGACCGGGTGGATGGTACCAGCGGGGCGCCCACGGCCCGGCAAGGTTACATCCAGCCATTCCGTGCGCAGTCGTGCATCCAATGCCGCATCCGCCAAGCTTGCCTTTTTAGCCGCCAACGCCGAGTTCACTTCCCCCTTCAATGCGTTCAACGCAGGGCCTGCGGTTTGGCGCTCCTCAGGGGTCATTTTTCCAAGCTCGCGCATTCTCAGGCTAATCTCACCCTTCTTACCCAGCGCGGTCACACGAAGGTCTTCCAACATGGCCTCATCCGAAGCGTCGGCAATTAAGGTTAGATACTTGGCTTTCAGATCGTCCATGACGGCCCCCAGATTGGTGTCGCCTCCTGCTAGCCTTCGCTCGGTATGATTGCAAGTCGCCCACTATATGCACCTTTTTCACACAACATCCTGAAAAAATCGTCATTTTCACGCTTTAAAGCGTGAAAAATCCCACATTACGTTGACCAAAGGTTTCAAAACACAAAATAAGGTGTGATAATCTAAAATATAATCCACCAAAATAAGGTGGATACTACGAGGGAACGAAATGCAGTCCAGCCTATACTCCCATCGCCTTAAGGCGGTGCTACAGCATTCTGTGTGCGAGCTAGGCGTTACCTTGTCTATTGATGACGAGACCGCAGAAATTTCCCTTGCCGAAAACGAGGCACTAATCCGCGAGGCGGCCACTTTCTTAGGCATCAACGTCAACATCGAGAAATCAGGCGGGGCCACGACAGCAATATTTTATCGCTAAGTGACCCGAGGGGGAAAAATGAGTTTCTTAAAGAGTATGGTCAATTTCACCAAGCACCATTCCAACCAGCTAGGCCTTAGCCAGATTAGGCAGCGCGCCAAAGCTACGACTGACTTTCAGCGCACCATATTAGGTGCCTCTTTGGCCTTCATCGCGGTCGGGAGCATCGCCTTTCTTGGACTCCAAAAAATCACCGCGCCAACAGCCCCCTCCCCTACAAAAGCCACGTCACAATCAGCAAGCATCATGCAGCCGCAAGATACCGCACTGCAAATAGCCATGGCGCTGGAAATTCTACGCGAACGAGACGCCGCCAAACGCGCCCAACAAGCAAAAGCACCTCAACTCGCAAGCACGGTGCCAGCGTCCCTCCCTGAAACACCAACACTGGTGTCCAGCACCCCGCGCACTCCCAGTGTGTCGATTGAGCCCGAAGACGCCTCTGCCCAAGTCACCACAATCAACTCTGACCCCGCCTCTGCGCCCTGTTACGCTGAGGTGCTAAAAGTGGCCAAACAGTCGACCATTTTCTTCAAGATTGGCAGTGCACAGTTTGACTCTGACGACACCCCGTCCTTGCGCAAACTTGGGCTATTGATCGCTGACTGCCCTCAGGCAATCATCCATGTCACGGGCCATTCCGACACCTCAGGCAGTGACCTTGCGAACCTCAACCTAAGTTGGCAACGCGCCGATAACGCGGTCTCGGCCCTATCGGCCCTTGGCCTCAATACGGATAGGTTCGAGCCCATGGGCTTCGGCGCACGCTCTCCGCTATCACAAGGCGGAGCATCCGACAGTGAGCAAAACCGCCGCGTTGAATTCGTAGTCCTGCGCGCTCGCTAGATCTGCGGGAAGGGTAAGAAACATGCAAAATCTAATCGTCTTGCTCCTCGCCATGTTGGCCAGTGGTGCCATCGGTTTCTATGTGGCGCGCGAGCGCTATGGCCGCGGGCACAGCAAAACTCAAGGATTGGGCATTCGCCGGGTGCAGCGCCGCGCGCGCGAAGCAGAAACACAGGCCGCCAAGCTAAAATTCGAGCGGGACCGGCTTCACCGGGCGCGCCGCTAAGGCATTACCCTACACAGATATAGTTAGCTTTGTCGGCTCCGAAACCTCAACCATCAGGTCATGTAGCGCATCGAGCAAAGCATCGACATTCACAGTCTCTGGGTCAATTACCGTACTCGCAAAGTAGCGCAAGAAAATGGCACGACTTTGCTTATCCATGCCTTGGCGCAGCCCCATAGGCTGCGTTGAGAACAACCGTTCACGCACGTCAGAGAACGAGAGCAAAATAACATTTGAATGGCGCACATCACGCACGATCTGGTGGAACAGCGCCGACACGTCGACCCGCCCGCCTTCGATCACCTGCACGAAATAATCCCCGTTGTAGTGCAGCATTCCTGTTAGGCTCTGCTTTATATGCTTACGCTTGCAGCCCTTAATCAACGCATCGACGTCCATGTCTACGGACGGGTTGCGCTGGCTATAGTAAACTAATCGAGTGAGGTTCATGTCGGCCTCCGAAAAATACATAAAACAAGATGTAGTAGTTTCGCGCAGAGCCTACACCAAGATCAAGTGAAAACGGGCTTCATGGCTTGCCACAACAAAAAACGCCGCCGGATTTCTCCAGCGGCGCGTAATTTTCGGCCATCGTATGGGCGTATATTTATTAAGCCAGTGCGGCTTTGGCTTTCTCAACCACTGCCGCAAATGCGTCAGGCTCGTTCACAGCCAAGTCAGCCAGCACTTTGCGGTCAACTTCGATGCCAGCCAATGTCAGGCCATTGATAAAGCGCGAATATGTCAGCGCTTCGTCGATTGCACGGCAGCCTGCGTTGATCCGCTGAATCCACAGCGCGCGGAAGTTGCGCTTGCGGTTTTTGCGGTCACGGGTTGCGTATTGGTTGGCTTTGTCCACCGCCTGCGTAGCTACGCGGAAAGTGTTTTTGCGACGACCTTGGTAGCCTTTGGCTGCCTTAATGATCTTTTTGTGGCGTGCGTGGGTTACGACGCCGGATGTTACTCTGGACATATCAAATTCTCCTTAGCGCGCGTATGGCATGTATTTTTTAACGATCTTCTCATCTGCTGCGCAGAGAAGCGTCGTGCCGCGCGCGGTGCGGATAAACTTGGTAGAGCGCTTGATCATGCCGTGGCGTTTGCCTGCTTGACCAGCTTTGACGCGGCCCGAGGCCGTCATCTTGAAGCGCTTTTTAGCGCCTGATTTTGTCTTCATCTTCGGCATTTCCATCTCCTTAAAGATCGAGTGGTGTTGCGCGCGACTCGGCATGCCATTCGCCGGACGTGCGGTTGAAGGCGTTTCCTATGGGCAAATTCGCCCCTTTGCAAGCCTTGGATGCCAATCAAAGCTACTCTATCGAATAAAATCCGCCACAACCCCCGCAAATACATCAGGAAGGTCCGCGAAAGCATAGCCACCGGGTGAATTGTAGAGAGAAAAGATGATCATCCCCCCCGATATCACGGCAGCCACAGTCGCCACCCGAGGCGCGCCACCATCAAGAATAGCCGACAAAATAGCGGGAATTGTCAGCACACCAATCACAATGCCCAAAACAAGAATAAGATCGTAGTCCATAATCGCCTCCTTAATAAGGAATGCGGCAATCTATTCAGGATCGGAGCTATAAATCAACCGTTCAGCACAGGGTGCGACGCGAAGGATGTTTGTTGTTCCCGGCTGGTTGAAGGGCACACCCGCAGTAACCACGATCTGGTCATCCTCGGTTGCAAACCCGTCTTCGCGGGCAGCACGGGCGGCATTGATCACTGCGGTCTTAAAGCGCTCGACCTCACCTGCGGTCACGACGCAATGCGTCCCCCAGCTCAAAGACAGCCGCCGCGCGGTGCCAACCAATGGGGTCAGCGCAATGATCGGAACATGCGGCCGCTCGCGTGACACCAGCAAAGCCGTAGTGCCTGATTGGGTAAAGCAGCAAATAGCTTTAATATCGGTGGTTTCCGCAATTTCACGCGCCGCGACCACAATGCCATCAGCCACGGTGGTTTTCTTACCACCACGTTGCGCCGCAATGATGTCGGCATAATTCGCGTCGCTTTCCACCGAGATGGCCACATTATTCATCGTGGTCACAGCTTCGATCGGGAAGCTGCCTGCGGCAGATTCAGCGGACAACATGATCGCATCGGTGCCCTCGTAAATAGCAGTCGCTACGTCGGATACTTCAGCGCGCGTTGGCATTGGGCTGTCGATCATTGACTCCAGCATTTGGGTCGCCACGATCACCGGTTTGGCCACAGCACGGCAGCGGCGGATCAGGCGTTTCTGAATTGGCGGCACGTCTTGCACCGGCAGTTCAACACCAAGGTCGCCACGGGCAACCATGATACCATCCGACACCTTCAGGATCGCATCAAACGCCTCAACCGCGGCGGGTTTTTCAATCTTGGACAAGATTGCAGCGCGCCCATCGGCCAAGTCGCGGGCCTCCAGCACATCCTCAGGACGCTGCACAAAGGACAGCGCCAGCCAGTCGACACCCAATTGGCAGACGAATTCCAAATCCTTGCGATCTTTGTCAGACAGGGCCGCCAGCGGCAGCACCACATCCGGCACGTTCACCCCTTTTCGGTTTGATATAGTGCCGCCAACCGTCACCTCGCAATTGGCATAATCCGCGCCGCAATCTTTGACTTGGAGTTTAATTTTTCCGTCATTGACCAAAAGGTTAGACCCCGGCTTGAGCACGGCAAAGATTTCTTTATGCGGCAGTTGCACCCGCGAGACCGTCCCCTCGGTGGCGTCCAGATCCAGCCGAAAGGGCGCACCCACTTCCAGCTCTTCTTCGCCATTAGCAAACACCCCGACGCGCAGCTTTGGCCCCTGAAGATCCGCTAGAATGCAGATCGGGCGCCCGACGTCTTTCTCGACCCGGCGGATAATTTCATGACGCACTCGAATCTCGGAATGATCGCCATGGGACATATTCAACCGGAACACGTCCGCCCCCGCCTCAAACAATGCGCGGATCATCTCATAGTCATCGGATGCTGGGCCAAGGGTGGCCACGATCTTTACGTTACGTGTTCTTCTCATCTGGATCATCCCTTGGTCAGCTAATGTTAGCGGTATCATATGGCGGATATAGCGCAGGCCCGCAACTGGCGCTTGCCCGTATTGAAGGGTATTGTGCACACAATTGTAACAGGCAAACCAGCCGTGACCTCTGAAACCCACAAAAAAGACGCACAGCCAGCCCTAAAGGAACATGACCATGGACGCTCAAACACAGTTGGAACTTGAAGCCGCCGCCTTCCGCACCCTGCAAACCCACCTGCAACGCCGCACCGATGTACAAAACATCGACATGATGAACCTTGCGGGATTTTGCCGCAATTGCCTGAGCCGTTGGTATCAAGAAGCCGCCAACGTGCGCGGCATTGAGATGGACAAAGACCAAGCCCGCGAAACATTCTACGGCATGCCCTACGATGACTTCAAAGCGCAACACCAGACTGAAGCCACGGACGCCCAGAAAGCCGCCTTTGAAATCTCTCACAAAGACGCCATCTGAATGTTACTTTGGCACCATAGCGCCTTTGTGCTATGATGCCCGCAAAGGAGACCAAGGTATGAAACGCCTTTTACTTGCTTCCATATTGACCGCGCTGGCCCTACCCGCCAGCGCCAGCCAATCCCCGATGCGTGACCATGTTGCCCAAGAACTGCCAATCTGGGGCTACACTGACGTGGATGTCCAAACCCTAACGCGCCGACAGGTGGTCCATATCAACCACCTGCTTCACAGCAACAAATCGCCGTCGCAAATTCGCGGCAACATTGGTGCAGTTTTAGGTGACAGCATTCTGAAAATGCTGTTCGAGCGCAAATGATCCGCGCCGCACTCATCGCCGCCGCCTTAGCGCTGGCCACCCCCGCCATTGCCGCGCCGAACGCGCAGTTGGTGCGCTCGGTGCAGCACCGCCTGAATATTTTGGGCTTTCAGCATATTGACGCGGGCACGCTCAGCACAATGCAAATCTCGGCGCTGCATATGAAACTGCAAGGTCCCTACACGTCTACCTTCCGCCGGGTTCGCACCCAGCAAGAGGTGAAGGTTATTCTCGGATGGGAAAAGAAAGACGAGAAGAGGTAGCGCCTAGAGCGCTTGCTTCATGCTTTCTTCCAGATATATCTCACGCAAACGCGCCGCCGATTTACCCGGCTTACCGTCCCCCAAAGCAACGCCGTCGATCTCTACCACTGGCATCACAAAAGTAGACGCCGAGGTGATAAACGCCTCATCCGCGTCCTTGGCTTCCTCAATGGTGAAGGGGCGTTCCTCAACTTCCATCTGCGCAGATTTTGCATAGGCCAACACCGCAGCGCGGGTAATTCCATGCAAGATTTCACAGCCTAGGTTGCGGGTAATAATCTTGCCGTCTTTGACAATATAAGCGTTGTTGGAGCTACCTTCGGTCACATGGCCATCCTCAACCAGCCAAGCATCATCAACGCCAGCGGCCTTGGCCATCATCTTGGCCATCGACGGGAACAAAAGCTGTGTCGTCTTGATATCGCGGCGCGCCCAGCGCTGGTCATCCACGGAAATGATCTTCATGCCGGTGGCGATTTTGGGGCTGTTCAACAGGTTTGCAGTTTGAGTGAACAGCACGATGGTCGGCGTCACATCCTCTGACGGGTACACAAAATCCCGATCACCGGGATTGCCGCGTGTCACCTGTAAATAGATCATGCCCTCGACCAACTCATTGCGCTTAACCAACTGGTGGTGAACTTCCAGCAAATCCTCGGGGCTAATCGGGTTCGTCATGCCCAGCTCATCCAACGAGCGCTGCAACCGTGTCACGTGGCCCTCGAAAGCCAGTATTTTACCGCCCAGCACGGAAGTAACCTCATACACCGCGTCAGCGAAAAGGAAGCCGCGATCAAAGACCGAAACCTTGGCCTCGGCTTCAGGCAGGTAGTCCCCGTTCAGGTAAACGATGCGGCTCATATCTCTATCCCCATAGCTGAGGCGTTGGCGCATGGACGCCCGCCTCGTCAAAAATCAAAGGTTCCCTACGGTCTTCGGCCAGAAGCAGCGGGCCGTCAAGGTCGGTGAACGCCACACCCTGCGCCAAAATGGTTGCCGGAGCCATCGCCAGCGACGATCCGACCATGCAGCCCACCATCACGCCATAGCCCTGTGCCAACCCCGCGTCCTTCAAGGCCAAGGCCTCTGTTAACCCTCCGGTCTTGTCCAACTTAATGTTAATGACATCATATTTGCCCTTCAATGACGGCAAAGACGCGCGGTCATGGCAGGCCTCATCGGCGCAAACTGGCAAGGGGCGTTCAATTTCCGCCAGCATATCGTCTTCGCCCGCGGGCAAGGGTTGCTCCACCAGTTTCACCCCAAGACGCACCAAATGCGGTGCCAGATCCGAATAAACCTCGGCGGACCACCCCTCGTTTGCATCAATAATAATCGGCGTGTCCGGCGCACCACGGCGCACCGCCTCTAGGCGCGCCATGTCATCTGGCGTACCCAACTTGATTTTCAACAAAGGGCGAAAACTGTGCTTGCGCGCACTGGCTTCCATCGCATCCGGCTCTGCCAGCGATAACGTATAGGCGGTAATCTCGGGCTTAGGCGCGGGCAATCCCAACACGTCCCAGACCCGCACGCCAGCCTGCTTGGCCTCCAAATCCCACAACGCACAATCAACCGCGTTGCGCGCGGCCCCCGCAGGCAACGCCCCCTGCAAAGCTGTGCGTGTGATGCCAGAGGACAACGACAATATCTGGCGGGTCACGGAATCCAGCGTCTCGCCGTAACGGGCGTAGGGTACACATTCGCCTTGGCCCACCACACCGTCACGGGCCACGCGAACCGTCAGCACTTGCGCCTCAGTCCGAGAGCCGCGCGAGATGGTGAACACCTCGGCCAGTTTGAACACGTCCTTGTTAACTGTAATGCTCATCGCGCGCGCCTCCTTGGCTCAATCAAAGTGCTTCTAACGCATCTACCAACCGTTCCGCACCAAAGCGATAAGGATCTGTTGTTGGCAAACCCATCCGGGTCTCGACCTCCGCCAGATAGGCCTTCGCCTCATCCTCGCTCATATGCTGGGTATTGACCGAAATGCCAATCACTTCACACGCCGGATTGGGCACGCGGGCCAGTGTCAGCGCCATGTCACGCAGCGTCTCTAGCGTCGGCAAATCATAGCCCGGCAATCCGCGCATATGAGTGCGGGTCGGCTCATGCGCCAACACCAATGCGTCCGGCTGGCCGCCGTGGATCAACGCCATAGTCACGCCAGAATACGACACATGAAACAGGCTGCCCTGCCCCTCGATGTGATCCCAGTGATCCGCGTCATTGTCAGGTGTCAGATACTCAACCGCGCCCGCCATAAAATCGGCAATCACCGCATCCAATGGCACACCGCCACCCGTGATCAAGATACCGGTTTGACCAGTTGGCCGGAAGGTGGATTTCATGCCGCGTTTGCGCATCTCGGCATCCATGCACAGGGCTGTATACATTTTACCGACAGAGCAATCTGTGCCAACCGCAAGTACCCGCTTGCCCGTGCGTTTCTTGCCAGTCGCAATCGGGTAGGCCACGGACGGGATACGCACATCAAACAATGTGCGCCCATTCACCCGCGCCGCCGCTTGCAATTCATTCTCGTCACGCAACAAATTGTGCAATCCAGATGCAATATCGTAGCCTAAGTTCAGCGCCTCAACGAGCACCTCTCTCCAGGCTGTCGAGATAACACCGCCACGGTTTGCCACGCCAATCACCAGCGTTTTGGCACCCGCATCAAGCCCCTCTTGAAGGGTCATATCCGTCAAACCAACCGATGCACCACAGCCGGACAAGCGGAACTGGCCAATCGCATTCTCAGGACGCCAGTCTTTGATCCCTTGGGCCACTTTTCCTGAAAGCGCATCTGGCGCATCGCCGAGAAAGAGAAGGTATGGTGTCTGGATCATGGCGGTTCCCCGAGTAAATTAAATTCAACCGGAGCATATATTTATTCTTGTCGGAGATTTTCCGTAGACCTTCGCCTCAAGGGTTGTTTTTAGGCGATTTCACCGTAAGTCGCTAAATTTCTCGAAGATTCTTCGATTGAACCTCTCCGCCGGTGCAAACATCACCTGCTTCGAATCCTGCAAACCCGCCACCGTATCACTAATCACCCTCCTAGATCGTCCCAAATCTCTTCCACCCAACCCTTTATCACCTGCGCCTCTTCCCAGCGATTAGACAGCTCTCGCCCGTCTGCACCCGTCATTGCGTACTCGGGCGGACCAAGCTCGCACAGGAAAATACAGTCTCCATCCGCGTTGCGCGCGCGCCATGACGCCATCCCCTCGCGCCACCAGCCTTTAAACAACTCCACCCATTTCTGGTGCTGCGGAAAATCCAACGGCAGCTGAATTTGTTGACGGCTCGCCACCCGTCCCTGAAAACTGTCCGAGCGCGCAAGCACACGGCTGATCAACCCCATGTCATGATCACTCAATGGGTGCCAAAACTCCCGATCCACGACGTAATGAGACAGGTCCGCGCAAACCCTCATTTCAGGAATGCGATCGAGAAGTTGCAGCATCGTATAAAGGTCATTGGTGATGCAATTGCGGTGCGTCTCGAACTGAATCGGCATCCCAATTTTATCGGACATCTCCAACCACGCATTGATCACCGGCACCATATCATCCAGCGCAATCGGCATCACCTGCCCGATCACATCGACAAATGGCGCGCCAAAATCTTTGGCCATGAGAAGCGTGTCTTCAAGACTTCCAATCGTCTTGGGAAACGCCACAATCAAGGGCGTCAGCCCGTTCGCCTCCATGTGCGGGCGCACCGCATGGGCGACGTCCACATCCGACGCGCCCAGATCAATTGCCATGCCATCAAACCCGGCAGCTGCCACCATTTCGCACACCTGATCATAGGGCAGTTTCACCCCGGATTGATCATGCGGCTGCATGGCCCAAAGCGAGGTATAGGTCTGAAGCTGCCTCATTCCGCTGGTATCCGAGCGGAGCGGCCTCCGGTTAACGGAACGATCCAAACCTCATCCATCGGATATTGGCTCTCGTCCTTGGCGCGCAACTTTTGGATCACCTCCATCTGGAATTCGATCCAGCCCATGCGGTGTACCTCGCCTGCCTGCGCCTCGATCTTGGCATTCAAATCGCGCAGTTTCCAAAACGGCACGGCGGGGAATACATGGTGCGCGGTGTGATAGGGCATTTGCCAACACAACCAACGGATCAGCGCATTGGTGCGGGTGGACCGGGTGTTTTCAAAAATGTCATCCTCATGGGACAGGCCCAGATGCTCGATGGTATTTTGCAATTGATGAATGGGCTTGGTCAGCACCATTGGCAGCAGCCAAAACGTGACCGCCACCCAAGACCCCGCGACGATGCTAGCCGCCAAAATCAGCGCATAAAGGGCAAGATGAATTCGCGCTTCGCGGATGACTTTGGCCTCTTCTTCAGCGCGAATATATGGCTCTAGAATAATCCCGCGCGCACGCCTGATATTGCCGACAATACGGTTGCGCCAATAGGTGATGCCACTGAGCCAAAGCAAATAAGTGGTGAGTGTATAGGGTTCGCGCACCAACTCCCCGTCGCGCTCCCAATCCTGCGTATAAGTGTGGTGAGCGAAATGCATGACTTGATCAAAATCACGCGGGAACACCTGAATGAACCCGATAAAGCGCCCGAACAGCTCATTCAACTTGCGTGTTTTGAACACTGTAGCGTGGCTTAATTCATGCTGTGCGGCGTAAAGGAAATTCAACAAAACCCCCAAAGCCAACCCGCTAAGCCAAACCCACGATGTACCCATAGCCTGCGCGTGTAGCACTGCAACAATAGCAATTGCGCCAAGGTGGCTGGCCATTTGCAGCCCACCGCGCAGATCGGACCGCTCGTTAAGCGCGCGCAGCTCTTGCGGTGTTAAAAGCTTGCGGCGTGAAAATGTGGCATCCATCGCGGGTCTCCTTTGAGGTATCGACGGAGTTTGACCTGTATTATTTTTCATGTCATACGAATAATTATACAGTCAAACATGAACTATACTCATATGTTCCTCCCCTCCGCATCCGCCCTACAGGCCTTGGTGACGCTTTCGCGCACCGGATCAATCACACGCACCGCAGATGTATTATCCGTCACCCAATCCGCAATCAGCCACAAACTAAAAGCCCTAGAGGGTCAACTAGGCTTCACCTTGATCACCCGTGAAGGGCGCGGTGTGCGCTTAACGGAACGCGCCCGCCACTACGTGTCCGAGATCAGCCCAGCGCTGGATATTCTTGCCCGCGCGTCGAAAACCCAATCCTTATCCGGCTCATTAACCTTGAATGTCGCATCGGGCTTTGCATCAAGCTGGTTGGCATCCCGCCTTGGCAGTTTTTCAGCCAAGCACCCTGGACTGGCATTGCGTATCAATACCCCCCGTGGCTATGGCGATTTGGGCGCACGCCGCAACGATCTTTATATTAGCTTTCTACTACCCGAAGAAGCGCCTGCAGGCGCAACCAAGCTGATGGATGTCAGCTTCTTTCCAGTCGCGGCACCCTCTCTGGTTGGCGGACAAATATTAGCGGACGCACAGGCATTAACCCATTTCCCGCTGTTACACCTCGACAACAGACAAGACTGGCAAGGATGGCTGGACGACGTGGAAAACACCGTGATCACAGATCCCGGAATTGTGTTTCAGGACTTACAAATCATGGAAGCAGCAACAAAGGCTGGCCAAGGGATATCCCTCGGCGACAGCTTAACCAGTCGGGCTGCAATGATGCGAGGGGAGTTGATGCAAGTCCACCAACGAGAGCTGAAATCGCCACGCGCCTATTGGTTGGTGCCGGGAATTGCCCCCTTAAGCGAGGGCGCCAAGGCCTTCGCCGATTGGTTAACGGCAGAGATTAGTGCTGCGGAAGCAAAGCCACCGGCGCGGTAACGTCCCGCACAAAATCCAACGCCGGACCTTGAGCTGTGGCCGTATTGCGCTTGAATTCGAACACAACCGCCTCCCCATCAAGGGAAGCCGCGACGACCAAAGCCTGATACAAATGGCGCGCCCCATCATAGATATCGACCAAGCCGCGCAGCCGTGGGGCAAGCTCACGGTCTATGGAGAAATGGGTATCTTCTAGGTTAACGATCGGGATCATCTCATCACCCGCCCGCACCCGCAAACGGGTCTTCTTCGCCGATGCCTGCATTTGCGCACGGACTAAACCCTCGGCCACTTCTTTGGGCAGAAACTCGATCATGGCAGTGATTCCTTATGCTTTCCCTCTGGGGATACTGAACACAGGAGTCCTTAACATCAAGTTTTTACAACAATTTTACGAAACACGTACTTTCGGGCGTAAAACATGGGGCGTGTCCGGGTCATACAAAGCACTGTCACGGAAATCCTTCACCTCGGCCAAAGCTGGCCCCACAAGGACCAATGCAGTGCGCGTGATTTTCTCGGCCCGAACTTTTTCGCGAATATCTTTCAACGTCCCACGTAGAAAAATCTGGTCCGGCCACGACGCACGATAGGCCACAACAACAGGGCAATCTTCGCCGTAATACGGGATCAACACGCGCTCAATTTCTCGCAGCGCACGAATACCCAAATGGATCGCCAAAGTGGCCCCTGTGCGCGCAAAGTTTTCCAATGTCTCACCCGCAGGCATGGAGGTCGACTTCATCGACATACGCGTCAACACGATGGATTGCGCGATTTCCGGCACGGTCAGCTCTTGCCCCAAGGCCGCCGCAGCAGCGGCATAGGCAGACACTCCCGGGATGATTTCATAGTCGATCCCTTCCGCCTTGAGGCGGCGAATTTGCTCGGCGATGGCCCCATAAAGCGACGGATCACCCGAGTGAACCCGCGCCACGTCTTGTCCCTTGGCGTGGGCCTTCATGATCTCGGCATGGGTGTCATCCAGCGTCATTGGCGCAGTGTCCATAACCAAAGCGCCCTCCGGCGTGCCAGCCACAACTTCCGGCGGCACCAAGGAGCCTGCATAAAGGCACACGGGGCAACGCGCGATGATTTTTTGCGCCTTTAGGGTCAGCAGCTCCGGGTCGCCCGGCCCCGCACCAACAAAGTAAACGGTCATGAAGAAATCCCTGTCTTGGCCAAATCGCCATCAATTTTACGCGCATAACCGCGCGGCGTGTACATACGTGGACCTTCGCCCAATTGCGCCAGTTTGGAGTGGCTGGACCCGATTAAAACAACGGTCAGCATATCAACCTCATCGACCTCTAATTCGTCCAAGCGACGGTAGCGAACATGCTCTTCCGGGCGGCCCAGCGATGAGGCTAGCATAACCGGCGTATTGGCAGGGCGATGTTGCAGCAAAATGTCACGCGCCTCGGCCAGAAGCGTGCGGCGACGCATCGACACCGGGTTGTAAAAGGCGATCACAAAATCCCCTTCAGCGGCGGCATGCAAGCGCTTGATGATGTCTTCGCGCGGCGTCAGCAAATCCGACAGAGAGATGGCGCAAAAGTCATGACCCAACGGCGCGCCAGCCCGCGCCGCCGCCCCTTGCAAGGCCGACACACCGGGGGTCGAGACAATTTCGACACGCCGTGCTGCGTCCGACACGCCCATCTGGTCAGGGCCGCGATCCAACAGCTCGAACACCAGCGCGCCCATTGCGTAAATGCCCGCGTCGCCAGAGCAAATCAGCGCCACATTACGCCCCTCACCCGCGCGCTCCAGCGCGTAGCGGCACCGATCCTCTTCACCGCCCAGCGGGAAGTCAGACCTCTGTTTTCCGTATGCTAGCGGCCCTAACAGGTCGATATATAGCCCATAGCCAACCAGTTCTTCAGCCTGCGATATCAGGTGCGACGCCTCTGGCGTGCGCCATGAATGCTGCCCCGGTCCGATGCCGATAATCGACAGCTTGCCCCGCGCACGACCGCGCAATTCCGTGATCGGATCAGGCGCAAGAGCGATGGCGCAGGTCGCGCTTTTGGTCTTTTGTTTTGCCGCCATCAAGGTTGCCGCAGCACCCGCCCCAGCCAAGGCCGCCGCCTCGGAGACGCCATGGGTTCCCACCTCGGCAAAAACCACATCGGACGGGTTTTCCAGTCGCGAGGTCTCGCGCTCCAACATTGCCGCATCAAACACACGCACGGGTAAGTTCAACTCACGCGATAAAGCATGCACCGCAGGCTCGTCAGCTTTCAAATCCAGCGTATAAATCGCCTTGATCGCACCCGCTGCCAAGTTGGCCTCAGCCATCGTTTTGCGCACAAGTTCTGCTAGCTCTTCCGGCGCACAATTGCGCGCGCACCCGACCCCAAGCGTAGCGCGCTGTGGGTGAAACACCAAATCCGCCTCTGACGGCTCAATGGTGCACGCGATGGCCACGGCATCGCCTTTTGGCAAATCCGCCAACCAAGGTGCATCCCCCGAAACTGTCGCCCCGCCACCTGACAACAATGTCGCCATGACGTCTTTGGCATTGTCAGGATTGGCAAGCCTGTAGCCCAAAGGTGGCTCATCCAGCGCCACACCAAGCGCCACATCGCCAGCCGTGGTGACGGCGGCCGTCGCTTGCAACTCATCGGCAATTTTGGCCGCAAGGCGGTTCGCGCCGCGATGCCCACCAAGCAAAGGAACCACTACCGCGCCATCGTCCGAGATCGACACCAGCGGCGGCTCTGCGGTCTTGTCAGCCAGCACCGGGGCCACGGCACGGATCAAAATGCCCGACGCACAAACGCCAATGATCGGCGTGCCTGCAAGAAAAAGCATGCGCACATGATCCAGCGCATTTGGGAAGAACACCGCGGCCTCATCAACACGACCCTCACGACCGTGCACCGGGGCTGAAAGTAAGTGCGCCACGCGGTGCGCGACGGCCTCGCCAGCACGGTTAAGGCATAGGACAACGGGAGTTATAGCCATGGATCGGCCCCTTTGGTGAGCAGTATCATTGAAAAATATGGGGCCTTTTCAGGGGCCTTTGCCAGCGGCAGCACGACTTCTTCAGGCAAGGTCGCGCGCTCTATGTATTTGGCCTGATCGGTCAATCCAAGCGCCGCGATCACGCCGCGAATTTTCGGCAAGTGACGCCCGACCTTCATGATGGCCACGCTTTCGGCCCCCTCTATGCGGGCGCGCAGCTCGGCCTCGGGCAAGGGGCCGGGCAGAATTGTCAGACGCTCGTTGCGCGCAGCCAGCGGCATCTCGGCACGCGCGGCGCAGGCCGTGACCGAGGTCACGCCGGGGATGATCTGTGTATCGAAACGACCCGACAGGCGTGCAAACAGGTACATGAAAGAGCCGTAAAAAAACGGGTCGCCCTCACACAAGCAAACCACGTCACCGCCTTGCGATAAGGTTTCCTCGATCTGCTTGGCGGCAACATCGTAAGCCTGTTGGGCCGGCTCGCGTTCCGTTGACATCGGGATATCTATGCGAATTTCATGCACGTCCGGCGCAATAATGCCCGCCGCGATTGCGCGTGCGAAACTGTCCCCTCCCGCCAGCGTCGGATAGGCAATAACCTTCGCCGCACCAATAATGCGGGCGGCTTTCAAAGTCATCAACTCCGGATCACCGGGGCCAAGACCTACCCCATACAACGTGCCATTCATCGTTTCACAAGGCTCCACTGAGTGACGGTTCTAGATGGCTTCCACCCGGTTAAACGCCCCACAGGTTCAGCCCGTTGAACGCCAATTTTCACCAAACTGCCGCCATGTTGTTTGTGAAGCTGGATCAAGATCGCTTCACTTTCCAATGTCACCGCATTGGCCACCAAACGCCCCAATGGGCGCAGGTTTTTCCATGCAAGGTCGAAAGTCTCGACACTTAATCCGCCACCGATAAAAATCGCATCCGGCGCATCAAGATCACGCAACGCTGCGGGGACTTCACCCTCGATCAACTGCAACTTTGGCGCGCCCAGTGCCAATGCATTCTCGGCGGCCATTGCCCGCCTGTCAGCGCGCGGCTCGATCCCGATGGCGCGCGCGTAGCGTGCCGCGCGCATCCACTCGATCGCCACCGAGCCGGACCCGGTGCCGATATCCCATAAAAGCGCGCCGCGCATGGGCATCAGCTTGGCCACCGTCGCGGCACGGACTTCTTGCTTGGTCATAGTGCCGTCCGAGTGAAACAGGCTGTCATCAAGCCCCGGAACACGCGGCAAAAGCGCTGCATCGGCTGCCGCAATACAATGCACGGCAAGCGTATTAAAGGCAGGAACCTCATGCGCCCAATTCGCAGCCGTGCCATCAAAGCGCTGCTCGCGCGCACCGCCCATAGACGCAAGGACCGTCATCTGAGATTGACCAAAACCGCGATCAGTCAGGAATTTGGCAATTTGCGCGGGTGTCTCTGCACCAGTGGTCAGGATAATAAGCCGCTGGTCAGGTTGAATAAACGCCACCATCTGGTGGACCGGCCTGCCATGCACCGTCAGGGTCTCAACATCGGCAAGGCTCCAGCCCATGCGCGCGGCGGTTAGCTGGAATGCGGACAATTGCGGGTGGTAGACGATCTGCGAGGGATCAATCGAGCGCCCGATACGCGCGCCCACTGAAAACCACAGCGGATCCCCCGTAGCCAACACAACGACGCGCTTGCCCTTGTAGCGCTCAAGCGTCTCTATCAAAGCATCAAACGGTGATGGCCACGCAACACGAGTGGCCGCGATATTATCCGATAACTGGTGATGGCGGTCCCCGCCAATGATGACCTCGGCGGTCTCGACGATCGTGCGGGTTGCGGGTGTTAAGCCCTCCATCCCGTCCTCGCCAATGCCAACGATATGGAGCCATTTTTGCGTCATGAGGATACCTCCGGCAGGCCAGCCGCCAATGCGTTTACCGCAGCCGACGCCAGTGCCGAGCCGCCTTTGCGGCCCCTGAGCGCCACGAAATCACAGCCGCGTGGATTGGCCGCAAGCTCTGCCTTTGATTCCGCTGCGCCGACAAAACCCACAGGGAACCCCAAGATTACGGCGGGCTTGGGGAAGCCTTGGTCAATCAGGTCCAATAGATGAAATAGGGCGGTCGGCGCGTTCCCGATGGCCACAATAGCGCCTGCAATATGCGGCTCCCACAGCTCAACCGCCGCGGCCGACCTTGTGTTGCGCATCTTTGCAGCGCGGTCTGGCGTGCTGGGGTCGTTAAGGGTCACGATAACCTCATTACCGCGGGGCAAATAGCGACGGATAATTCCCGCACCAACCATTTCACAATCACACAAGATCGGCTTTCCATCAGCCAACGCCTGATGCCCCACAGTGTACGCATCCTCCGAGAACGCTAAGCGGTCCGCGATCTCAACCATCCCGCAAGCATGGATCACCCGTATGGCAAGGCGGTCCAGATCATTTGGAAAACGGTCCAGATTAGCCTCGGCGCGAACCGTTGCAAAACTTTGGGCGTAAATCGCTGAGGGGGTCTTTTCGTAGGGTCTCACGGGCACTCTCAAATTGCGAAGGCTGAGGCCTTCAGTGGTTATATTTTGGCCTTACGGGCGCTCTCTGGCCCATGCGGATGTTTAGCGTATGGATACGTCGCATGATGGTGGTCGTGATCATGGTGGTGATGGTGATCGTGGTGGTGAGCGTCACTATGCGAATGGTCGTGGTGATGATGGTGATGCCCCTCGACTTCAAGGCGGCACATGCCTGTGCAAAAGACATCACAAAGCGCGCAATCCTCAACGTTGGAGCCGGGTGCATTGGCCCCCTGGCCCTCCACATGGTGGTGATGCGATTCTTGCACCGCACCCACTTCGCCCTCAAATCCTAGAACTTCCGTGCGATACTTGCACAAGACACATGTGGGCGGTGCCACATCGCCAAATGCGGGATGATCAACTGGCGCAATCTTTTGCACTTCCTCATCCCCGATGGCAAGAACTTGAGTGCGATATTGGCAAATGCCGCAATTGGGCGGCGGGTTGCTTCCCATCTGCTCGGTGATCCGCTCTGCAAAGGTTTCCAACACGGACGGGTGGTCATTAAGGTAGCCTGCTTTGACGAACTCAATGTCGGTGTGCTCCGCCGCGACCTGATCGGTGAAGCCATAGATACGGTCAATCAAAATACCGGTGAACAGGAAATACGGAAACACCACGATGCGCTTATAGCCCAGCTTGGCGGCATGGCTCAGACACGGCTCTACCAGCGGGAAGGTGACGCCAGAATAGCCGACCTCGACCCAGCCAAAGCCCATGCCTTCGTGCAGCATCCGCGCAATTTTAGAGACGTTCCCGTTCGCATCCGGATCAGATGCCCCACGGCCAATAACCACAAGGCACGTCTGCTCATTAGAAACATGCGACACCGCATTGGCCGCATCGACAGCCTCTTGAATACGCTCGCCAGCGGCGCTGATCATCTTCGGGTCAACCCCAAGCTCGCGGCCATAACTGACGTCGACACCATGCTTGGCAGCATAGGTATTCAACACGGTGGGGATGTCATTCTTGGAATGCATCGCAGCAAACAACATGCCCGGCACCGCGAGGATTTTATCACATCCTTGGGCGCGCAACTTATCCAGCCCGTCGCGGATCACTGGGTTAGCGAATTCTAGGTATCCGTACTCAACCGGCCATTCCGGTGGCAGATAGGACGGTAATTTTTCGGCCAGCACCGAAAACTGATCCACTGCCGCCTGAGAGCGAGAACCGTGACCACAAATCATCACACCAATTTTGCTCATGCCGCTTCTTCCTCTTGACCCTCGGACGGCTCGGCCTCGGCCGTATCAGCATCCTTTTTACCCTTCAAAGCGCCCCAGATAGACACTGCAATCGCGGCCCCCAATGCCGCGCCTGCGACCCAATGGTCGTGGCTGGCCATCTCGCCCAAATGGCCAACATGTGCAAAGGCCGGAGCCCCAATCAACAAAAAGAAAAAGGTGACTAACATCCGGATCATGGCCGCGCCTCACTATCAAACATCCATAGGAAAAGGCTGGGGGCAACGACCCACATCACGACGATGCAACCGTTAGATCCCCTAAGTGGGTCGATCCGTGGGCTGCCAACCTCTCTGGGCACAATGCCCTCGTCTTGAGTCGTAGGTATATGGATTACAAACGCGCCCCGCAATGGGTCAGAGCGGCGCATAACGTCACATTTGCGCCCCCATCACAGCTTGCGCGCAGTTTCTGTGCACTGCTGCCAAGTGACAGCAGGCCAACTGGCAGGCTAAATCACTGGCAAGCAACAAAGGGGACCCCATGGGACAATTGGTTGACGGCACTTGGCACGACGTTTGGTACGATACTAAATCGACTGGCGGCAGCTTTAAGCGATCCACGGCAGGGTTTCGCAACTGGCTCACCTCAGATGGTCGCGCAGGGCCCACTGGCGAGGCCGGATTTACCGCCGAGGCTGGGCGTTACCACTTGTATGTCTCGGACGCCTGCCCATGGGCGCATCGCGCCTTAATTTTCCGAAAGCTGAAAGGCTTGGAGACCCTGATCGACACCTCCACCGTGCACCCGGACATGCTTGGGGATGGCTGGACCTTCGAGGCTGACACGCAAGGCGCCACCGGAGATACAGTGTACGGGCTGCCTTTTGCACGCGACATCTACACCAAGGCCGATCCGACAATTTCCGGACGGGTGACGGTGCCAATCCTATGGGACAAGCAGCGCGAAACCATCGTCAGCAACGAATCTTCCGAGATCATTCGGATGTTCAACTCTGCCTTCGACGGGATTACTGGAAACACTTTGGATTTTTGGCCCAAGGCACAACAAGATGCGATTGAGGCGGTAAACGCCCGCGTTTATGACACCGTAAATAATGGCGTCTACAAGGCTGGATTTGCCACCACACAATCCGCCTATGACGCAGCAATCGAGCCACTTTTCGACAGCCTAGATTGGCTGGAAGGCCTGTTGGGGGAAACCCGTTATCTGACAGGAGCCGCGATAACCGAGGCCGATTGGCGGCTGTTCACTACACTGGTGCGGTTCGATTTGGTCTACCATTTGCACTTCAAATGCAATCGCAAGCGGATCATTGACTACCCCAACCTTTGGGCCTTCACCCGTGAGCTGTTCCAATGGCCTGGCGTGCAAGAGACAGTGAATTTCCACCACATCGTGCGCCACTACCACTACAGCCACGACACGATTAATCCCAACCGCATCATCCCAGTGAACCCCACCCTAGATTGGCTTGCGCCTCACAACAGGGGCTAGATTAGCGTGCATGGTACTCGACAACCGCCGCCAAATCAGAAGGCGACGTGTTGGCGGGAACCATCGCACAGGCATTGGGCATGTAACGAAAGATCGACCCGTCCGAGAAAAAGCTGCTGCTCGTTACGAACACAACTTTAGCCTCGGGGCGCCGAAAGCTTGCGTAGTCGGCAATTGCCGATGCGTCACCCGCAAAGGAACGCAGATTAAGGTTAATCACAAGAACATCAAAGTGACGATCGCGTAGTCGCTCCTCTGCTTCTTCTTGGGTATGAACAAGGGTGACTTGGCATCCTAGGCGACCAACATGATCCGCCCAAATATTTCCAAGCCCACCTCCATTTTCGACGATGAGAACTTCCATAACAAACTCCGACCATAGGCGAGGGGTTGGCCGGTACACTTCCCAGTTTACATTATTGGTCCTGACGTTGCAGGACGCCTTATTGTGTGACGGCAATCCCTAACGAAGTATTAACAAACTGTCACTAAAGCCAATTCAAGTTGATCTTCTTGCGTATTTGGCAAAATTCCGCTTCATGTGCTTCTGACCGTAACATGGCACGAGATTTTTGATGACGACTTGGATCACAATTTGCGACACCTGCAAGCGCGATGACTGGGAAACTAGGGCCCCCGACGTGACGGACGGGGAGACCTTTGCCGATCTCATAGAGACCGCTGCCAAAGGAAAACCCGACGTTCGAACCCGCCGCCATTCTTGCCTGATGGGATGCGCGCGCGGGTGCAACGTGGCCATTCAAGGTGCCAATAAATTAACCTATACAGTTGGCGAGTTTGAAGCCACCCAAGAGGCCGCCGAGGCTGTCGTTAACTACGCCACTCTGCACGCCGAAAGCACGTCGGGCCAAGTCCCTTACAAACAATGGCCACAAGCCATCAAAGGTCATTTCATAACCCGCCACCCACCTCTGCCCAGCGATGACTAAAGCTCCACGAGATCACGGTGGCGGGCTTGATGCCGCCGCGCTTCAATATGGCGGTGACCGGTCGCGATGGCTCGACCTGTCTACCGGCATTAACCCCGTGCCTTATCCTATCGGTGACATCCCCGCCGAGGCATGGACAGCCCTCCCCGACCAAGCCGCATTTGACCGCCTTATCCATGCCGCGCGGCACTTTTGGAACGTCCCGAAAGGCGCGCAGATCGTGCCTGCACCCGGCGCGTCATCCGTCATTGCCCGCATACCCGGCTTACTGCCCCAAGGAAGCGCCTATATCCCCGGCCCCACCTACAATGAGCACGCCGCCGCCTTTCGCAGCGCCGGGTTCAACGTGACCGAAACCTCCACATCAAATGCCTGTGCACAGGTGTTCGTACACCCCAACAACCCGACCGGAGCCTTCGCTCCCGATCACGCCTTGACCGCAAACACCTTCACCATTCTGGACGAGAGCTTTTGCGACGTGACGCCAGAGCGCAGCCTGATCCAGCATAGCGACACATCCAACACCCTAGTCCTCAAAAGCTTCGGTAAATTCTGGGGGCTGGCCGGACTACGCCTCGGCTTTGCAATCTGCGCCCCCACCACTGCCATGCGGCTACGCGACATGATCGGCCCCTGGCCTGTCGCGGGTCCGGCGTTAACCATCGGCGCGCAGGCCTTGCAAGACACCACTTGGGCCAAGGCCACCCGCATCAGGCTCGCAAATGATGCCGACCGCATGGACAAGCTTATGGCAAAAGCCGGCGCATCTCTCATAGGCGGCACCACATTATTTCGCCTGTATGACGTGGGAGACGCGGCCGCATGGCAAGACCAGCTTGCCCGAAATCAAGTGTGGTCCCGCATCTTTCCCTACTCCTCGCGCTGGCTCCGCCTAGGTTTGCCCGCACCGGATCAATGGGACCAACTCGAGGCCGCACTGTGACGCTCGCCTTAGCCATGTTGCTCGACGCCTTACTCGGGGAGCCAAAGTGGTTATGGAGCCGCATCCCCCATCCTGCCGTCTTGATGGGAGACCTAATCTCGTGGCTGGAAACGCGCCTCAATAACGGCCCGAACCGACGCGCAAAAGGCGTGGCACTAGTGGCTGTTTTAGTGCTCGGGGCCATGATCATGGGGCAAGCCCTGTCAGCCTTCGGCCCCCCCGTTGAAATCATAGTTACGGCCATTCTTCTAGCTCAACGCTCCCTTGTTGACCACGTAGCCGATGTTGGGCGCGCCTTACGTCTGAGCCTGTCAGACGGGCGCATGATGGTCGCCCGTATTGTTGGCCGTGATGTCGCCCAGCTCGACCGCGCTGGCGTCATCCGTGGCGCAATTGAAAGTGCTGCCGAAAATCTCAGTGACGGTGTGATTGCCCCAATATTCTGGTTTGGCGTGGCGGGCCTACCGGGGCTTTTGGCCTACAAAATCATCAACACTGCAGATAGTATGATCGGCTACCGCACCACGCGCTACGCACAATTCGGCTGGGCCGCCGCGCGCTTAGATGATGTCGTGAATTGGCCCGCCGCACGGCTCACTGCGATCTTGATTGCAGTGTCACACACCCGCACAAGCGCAATGACCATCGCCATCCGTGACGCAGGCTTGCACCGATCCCCCAATGCGGGGTGGCCCGAGGCCGCCATGGCCTGCGTCCTTGATGTCTCGCTTTCTGGGCCACGCAGCTATGATGGCACCCTGCGCGAAGAGCCCTTTGTCTACCCCGAGGGCCGCCACGACCTGACCGCCGATGATATTGACGCGGCCGTTACCAGCCTGTGGCGAACATGGGGGCTGACCTTCGCCCTCGTTGCTCTCTGGGGGATGATTGCTTAGGGTGCTCCCGACCTAAAACCGGAGCTTCCATGCGTCACTTAATTCTTGCCGCCGCCTTGTCATTTACGGCCACAGTCACCCATGCAAATTGCGGAGGGAGCTGGAGCAATTTTATTGGGGGCTTAAGGCAAGAGGCGGTGGCCAAGGGGCATTCAAAGACTGCTGTAGAGCGCTTCTTCGCGGGCGCCCGGCAAGACCAAAAAGTGTTAAAAGCCGACCGCGCTCAAGGGGTATTCAAACGCGACTTTATTGATTTCTCCCGCCGGATCATTTCCAAAGGGAGGCTTAATAAAGGCCGCGCTAACGCGAAAAAATACGCTTCAACGTTCAAACGCGCACAACGCGACTACGGTGTACCGTCTGGTGTGTTGTTAGCTTTTTGGGCACTGGAAACCGATTACGGAGCAGTGCAAGGTGACTTTAATACGCTAAATGCACTCGTCACCTTAAGCCACGATTGCCGTCGCCCCGAACTGTTCCGGCCTCAAATTTTTGCAGCCCTCGAATTATTTGAGCGAGGTAATTTCAGCCCCAAATCCACAAAAGGAGCTTGGGCCGGTGAAATTGGAATGGTCCAAATGCTGCCCGAGGACATTATTGAAAATGGTGTCGATGGCGACGGAGACGGCAAAGTCAGTCTCAAAACCTCTGCCCCGGACGCGCTTTTGTCAGGGGCAAAAATGTTGCGATCTCTAGGCTGGACGCCGGGGCAGGCTTGGTTGCAAGAAATTAAAGTTCCCACGAAAATGGACTGGTCCAAGACCGGATTGAACACATCTCTCAGTGTAAAAGACTGGGCTTCCATGGGCGTTAAACCCAGGTCTGGAAAATTCCAGGGCGGGGTCGGTTCTATTATTTTGCCCATGGGTCGAAAAGGACCAGCATTCATCGCTTATCCAAATTTTCGCGTATATTTCGAGTGGAATCAAAGCTTTGTCTACGTCACCACCGCTGCATACTTTGCGACACGCCTTTCGGGTGCGCCCATTTACAACCCCGGCAAACCAGATGCAGGGCTAACTGATGCGAATATGAAGTCTCTCCAGAAAAAATTAGCAAAACGCGGCCACAATGTTGGGAAAATTGACGGCATCCTTGGGTCAGGAACACGTAGCGCTGTACAGGCCGAGCAAAAACGGCTCGGCCTTCCCGCCGACGCGTGGCCAACAATCACACTCCTTAAGAAGTTATAGTTTGCAAGAATACTTGGTTTTATCCATTTTTTGATGTACGCAGATAGAATTAACGCTGGGGAGCATTAAAAATGGCTAAAATCGATCTGAAATCACTGTCGTTGACAGAACTAAACGCACTGAAGACCCGTGTGGAAAAAGCAATTGAACGGCACGGGAAAAAACAAAAAGCAAATGCTTTAGCTGCGCTTAAAGCAAAAGCAAAAGAAATGGGCTTTTCATTGGATGAGCTGACAGGAACAAAGCCAGCAAAAACATCCGCACCAAAGAAAGCTGCGAAAGCCGCCTATCGTGATCCTAGTGACGCGAGCAAAACTTGGGCTGGCCGTGGGGCGCGCCCACTTTGGTTGAAAGAAGCTTTATCGGCTGGGAAATCTCTCGACGACTTCAAAATCTAGAGTTTTATTAAGGTGGCGAATGCCACTTCGAAATAAACACATTAGATACTTTCGATATGCAGGTGGTGGTCTTAGTTGACCATCGCCTCTGCCTTTTTCAGGTCTACCGATACCAATTGGGACACGCCCAATTCCGCCATCGTAACCCCAAAGAGACGGTCCATTCTCGCCATCGTCACCGCGTGGTGCGTGATAATCAAAAAGCGCGTATTGGTCCGGCGCGTCATCTCATCCAGCATGTCGCAGAAGCGGGTCACATTCGCGTCGTCAAGTGGCGCGTCAACTTCGTCGAGCACGCAAATCGGTGCGGGGTTCGCAAGGAATACAGCAAAGATTAACGCCAGTGCTGTCAGTGTTTGTTCGCCGCCCGAGAGCAACGACAGGGTCGATAATTTTTTGCCCGGAGGCTGGCACATAATCTCCAGCCCTGCCTCAAGAGGGTCGTCACTTTCGACCATAACCAGTTTAGCCTCGCCGCCACCAAACAAGTGTTTGAACAGGACTGAGAAGCTAGAATTCACTTCCTCAAACGCCGTCAACAACCGCTCGCGGCCTTCTTTGTTCAACGATGCGATGCCACCTCGCAAAGCGGAAATGGCAGCCTCCAGATCGGTCTTTTCCTTGAGCAAGCTATCATGCTCCTCGGACACCTCTTTGGTGTCCTCTTCTGCGCGCAAATTCACCGCCCCCAGCGCATCACGTTGGCGCTTCAACCGGTTCACGTCCGCCTCAATTTTCTCTGACGCGGGCATCTCCTCAGGGTTAATGTCCAGCGTTTCGAGCAAATCTTGTGGGGTCGTTTCCACCTCTTCAAAGATGCGATCTACCGCATAGGTCACGGTCTCTTTGGCCGCCTCTGCGCGGGCTTCCGAGCGCGCCCGTGCCTCCCGCGCTTCCGAGGCCTGCCGCTCCGCATCCCGTTCCGTTTGAATGCCCTCACGCAGGGCCGTTTCGGCCTCAACTAAATTGTCTGAGGCCGCCCGGCGACGCACCTCGGCTTCGCCAATTGCGGTGCTCAACTCATCTCGCTTCGCGGCCAGTTCAGCGGGGGCGGCGGATGCGTCTTTTAGCTCTGCTTCGGATGTCGCCTTGCGCTCTTCCAGCTCGCCAATCCGTTTACCAGCGGTCTCCAGTCGGTACTTCCAGCCACTCACCTCCGTGGTGATTTCTTGGCTCCGTTTGGTGCGCGCCTCGCCTTCGCGCCGCAATTCATCATGGGCCGAGCGCTTTGCCATCATCGTCATCCGTGCCGCCTCAACCGTCATTTTGACGTCCTCAACCTCGGCACGGGCCGCTCCCAAATCTCCAAGATCTGCCACGCCCGCATCGGCTTCACGTAACCGCTCACGCGCGGCCATGGCCTCCTCTTCATAACGCGTTACCGCAAGTTCCAAACTCTCCACCCGACCACCAGAGATAGATTTCTCACCCTCGGCACGCGACACCGATCGCGATGCATCCGCCATTGCCCGATCAGCATTTTTACGCGTTTCGCGTGCGTCGCGGTCAGCCTGCGCAGCCTCCGCCAGCTCTTTGATCAGTATCTCATGCGCCAACCGCGCGCCGTCCGCACGGGCAGTTGCACCTTCTAAGGCTTGTTTTAATTCTTCCAAACGGTTGAGCTGTTGCAGCCGCATTGCAGCCGCAGACGGCGCGTCATCTGCGCCGGTCCGAAACCCGTCCCAACGCCACACATCACCCTCAACCGACACCAACCGCTGGCCCGGCAGCAAAACTGCCTGCAAGCGGTTACCATCGTCCACCTCAACCAAACCAACCTGTGACATACGCCGTGCCAACACGTCTGGAATCGTCACGTAGCTGGTCAGTGGGGAAACCCCGTCCGGCAATGATTGTGCCTGCGCATAGGTCGGCAATCGCACCCAGCCGGTCAACTCGTCATCGTCAATTTGTGGGGCCCGCAGATCGTCGGCCAAGGCGGCACCCAGGGCCTTTTCATATCCCGACTTCACCTGAACAACGTCCAACAATTGGCCTTGCTCCGACGTGTCCCGATCCACAAGCCGCGACAGTGCGGTCGCCTCTGCCCTCAGCGCATTCGCCTCGGCTTCGGCCTCGGAGCGTTGCGAGCGTGCATCCCCCTCCCGAGTTTGCGCATCAGAGCGGCCAGTCTCAGTGGCAACCAAGTCGGCATCAGATTTTTCCGCCTGAAGGGATGCCAAAGACAGTGCCGTCTGAGCCGCGATTAAGGATGTGTCGGCATTGGTCGCAGCGGCCTGCGCATGGTCCACCGACGCGCGAGCCTTCAGTGCTTCATCCTCATAGCGGGTCAGCGTTTTGGTGGCATCTTCGCGCAAACGATGTGCTGACTGGTGACGCGCAGCCAAGCGGGCCACGTCTTCCGTATGCTCTGCCAATTGTGTTTCGCGGTCCTGCAAAACAGTCGCAGATTCACGCGCTTGCGTCGCGGCCCCGTCCAGCTTGCTCACATGCCCCTCAGACGCCTTCGCAATTTCGCGAGCTTCCCACTCAAGCCGCTCAATCGTCTCGCCTGCATCACGGTTCAACGCGGTCTCGCGCTCGATGTCACGCGCCAATTGGTCAATCCGCGCATTCAAAGTCTCGATCATTTGCTGCGCTTGGCGTTCCTGGTCGCTCAGCGTGTCGCGCTGAACTTGCAAGCGCTGCATCACTGCCGCCGCGATTGCCTCTTCCTCGCGCAGCGGGGGCAATACATCTTCCATGCCTTGGCGCAACTTGGCCACCTCACGCACCTGCGCTTCAGCGACCGCGGCCAGCTTAGTCCGCTCGGTTAACGTCTGACTGACTGTAAGGTTAGCATCTTCGGCCTCTTTCCAACGCCGGTACAGCAACATGCCCTCGGATTGGCGCAGATCTTCGCCAATCTCGCGGTATCGCGCCGCTTGTCGGGCTTGGCGGGCAAGTTGCGCCAATTGCGCGGCCAATTGCTCAACCACGTCATCGACGCGTGTCAGATTGGTCTCTGCCCCCTTCAACTTCAACTCCGCCTCATGGCGACGTTGATACAAGCCAGAAATCCCTGCGGCTTCCTCAAGAATGCGGCGACGCGCTTTGGGCCGTGCATTAATCAGCTCGGATATTTGCCCCTGCCGCACCAGCGCCGGAGAATGCGCACCGGTCGAGGCATCGGCAAATAACATCTGCACATCGCGCGCCCGCACATCCTTGCCATTGGTCTTATAGGCCGAGCCTGCGTCGCGTGTGATCCGGCGAATAATCTCCAGATTATCAAGATCATTGAACCCCGCAGGCGCAAGCCGCTCACCATTATCGATATGCAAAGAGACTTCGGCAAAGTTGCGCGCGGGCCGTGAGGAGGCTCCCGCAAAAATCACGTCTTCCATGCCGCCGCCACGCATCGCTTTGGCGCGATTTTCGCCCATGACCCAGCGCAGGGCCTCCAGCAGATTGGACTTGCCACAGCCGTTTGGCCCGACCACCCCCGTCAGCCCGTCCGCGATCACCAACTCCGTGGGGTCCACGAAGCTTTTGAAGCCATTTAACCTGAGTTTCGAAAAGCGCAATGCAGCCCCACCAGAATCGGATACTAATAGCCCATTGTTTTAATCATCACCCTTAAGTCAACGCCAAACCACTGCATATCGCCAAATTAGCGGGGTTATCCACAAGATGTTGAAATCTCCCTGCCGTATTCTACCAGTTATGCGGCGTAATCGCACTTGACCCGCGCCCCTGCTCCATCGCATGGTCGCCAAGCATGGTTTTCCGCACCGTGCAAAGCACAGCGGAAAAAAATGGGAATTCGGTGCGCGTGACCCAATCAGGGACGCAATGCCGAGGCCGCCCCCGCGACTGTATGCGGATAGCACCCTGCCACAAAGCCACTGGAGCAATCTGGGAAGGCGGTAGGATGCATCGACCCGTGAGCCAGGAGACCAGCCATGTGTATTGAAACCCATCCCGTCGGGTGTGACGGGTCAAGGAGATAGACATGAAAAACGACGCACAAGTAACCACACTGCAAGCCACCAAAACCACCGACCTGAGCCTCGCCAGCCTTCTAGGCGCCGCTGCTTTGGGCATGGCTTTGCTGTTTGCAACAGGCTTCGCACAGGCTTCCGTTATGCATGACACGGCGCACGATCAGCGCCATGCCATGGCATTTCCGTGCCACTAAGCCACATATAAACCCATGTTTAAAAATGTGTTGACCAGCGCTGTGTTCGCTGGTGTGGCCGTCGGCTTTATTGCTGCCGCGCTACAATTCTGGCTTGTCACTCCACTTTTGTTGGAAGGCGAACTTTACGAGTCCGGGGCGCGGGTGCATTTTGCCACCGACGCCTCCACCCAAAGCGTTGCAGGTTCACCGCCGCGCTTTGAGGACCCCATGCGTCACGCCATGACGGTTGGCTTCAATATGATCACCTTCACGGGGTTTTCCCTGCTGATGGTCGTGGGATTTGCCTTGTCAGAGCGCGGCGGCAATACCATCACCGCACGCCAAGGTCTGGTCTGGGGGCTTGCAGGCTTCATCGCCATGCAACTGGCCCCCGCTATAGGCCTTGCGCCAGAATTGCCCGGCATGGTCGCCGCCGAAGTGGCCGCGCGCCAAATCTGGTGGATATCAACCGTGCTTGCCACCATTTGCGGCTTGGCCTTGATCGCCTTCGCCCCAATGATGGGCGCGCTTGCGGGTGTTGCCTTGGTTGCACTGCCCCACATCGTTGGCGCACCGCATCTCGACACCTATTTTGGCGTAGCTCCACCTGAATTATCGGCTCACTTTGTCACCGCATCCCTCGGCAGCTCCGCTGTTGCATGGACGCTTTTGGGCTTCTTTGCTGCCACCCTTTGGACCCGCTTTAAAGAAAGCTAAACCCATGAAAACAAAAATTCCCGCAACCGTTGTCACTGGCTTTCTTGGCGCTGGCAAAACCACCCTTATTCGCCACATGTTAGAGAACGCCAAGGGGCGGCGCATCGCGCTTATCATCAACGAGTTTGGTGATCTTGGCGTTGATGGCGACATTCTAAAAGGCTGCGGGGATGAAACCTGCTCTGAGGATGATATCGTAGAGCTGTCCAATGGCTGCATCTGCTGCACCGTGGCTGATGACTTCATCCCTACCATGCAAAAACTGCTAGAGCGTGAAAACAAGCCCGACCATATCGTCATCGAGACCTCTGGCTTGGCCCTGCCACAACCGCTGATCCGCGCCTTCAACTGGCCCGAAATCTCCACCAAAGTCACCGTTGACGGCGTCGTCACCGTGGTCGATGGCAAGGCCGTCTCCGAGGGGCTGTTTGCCCATAATGTCGCCGCCATTGATGCGCAGCGCAAACTTGATGACAACCTCGATCACGAGACACCCCTGTCGGAATTGTTCGAAGACCAAATCGCGTGCGCCGACATGATCGTGGTCAATAAATCCGACCTGCTCAGCGAGGCGCAAGCCGACGCATTGGTCACTAAACTAAAGACTGACAGCCGCGATGGCGTGCAGGTCATACGCACCTCTATGGGCAAAATCCCCGTTGATGTATTACTTGGCCAAGGCGCTGGCTCCGAGCACGACCTCGACGCGCGCCACGAGGTCCATCACCACCACCATGACCACGATGATGATCACGACCACCACCACCACGACCACAGCCATGACGACTTCGAAAGCTTCGTTGTCACCCGCCCCGAGATCGCTGACCCCAAAGCCTTCGCCGCCCAAGTCGCAGACGTCATCCGCGCCCATAACATCTTGCGCCTCAAAGGTTTCGCCGCCGTCAAAGACAAGCCCATGCGCCTCACCTTGCAAGCAGTCGGCCCGCGCGTAGACACCTATTTCGACGGCCCATTAGGCGATGCCCCGCGTGAAACCCGCCTCGTCGTGATCGGCCAATCTGGCCTCGACCAAGTGGCAATCACCGCCGCGCTATCTGCATAATCCGCATGATTATCGAGCAAACAGACCCACGCGCCCCCCAAGCCATCGCATTACTGCACGCCAGTCACGCCCTGATGGAAAAGCTATTCCCGCCTGAGGATAATTGCTACCTCTCCATCACCGACCTCTGCGCGCCCAATATCCGCTTTTTCACCGCACGCGAAGGGGGCACGTTGCTCGGCTGCGGCGCGCTCAAAAACCTGCAAGCCTATGGCGAGCTTAAATCCATGTTCACCGCCCCCAGCGCACGCGGCAAAGGCGCCGCCTCCGCCATCCTAGTGCGCATCGAGCAAGACGCGCGCGCCCTAAACCTCAGCGCCCTCAAGCTTGAAACTGGCGATCTGCTCCATAACGCACATAAACTCTACGCCAAACACGGCTTCACCCTATGTGGCCCCTTTGGCGATTACGCCGCCAATAAAACCAGCCTCTTCATGGAGAAACCCCTCTAGGTTTCATCTTGGTAAAAATATTCCCGCCGGAGGCTCCCCGGCCAGCCAAAAGGCGCTCACATGCACCTCCTCGCCGCCACACCCGGAAACATAGATAACGGCCAAGAGCCCGTTGATCTGGGCCAAACGCCCGCCGATATCGTCTTCATTTCTGCCGCCGATACGGAACTCGCAGCCCTATCAGCTGCGCGCGGCGAAATGGCCAACCCTCCCAAACTACGCCTCGCCTCAATGATGCACCTGATGCACCCAATGTCGGTTGATCTCCATATCGAGGCCTGCGCCACAAAATCCAAACTGGTCATTGCGCGCGTGCTTGGTGGCACTGGCTATTGGAAATACGGGGCCGAGCAATACGCGGCCCACATGCATGATGCCGGCATCCCATTGGCCCTGCTTCCCGGCGATGATAAACCCGATCCAGAACTGCGCGCGCTCTCGACCATCAGCAATGAAGACTATGATGCACTTTGGGCCTATCTGGTTGAAGGCGGCCCGGCCAATGCTGAAAATTTCCTCGCCTATGCCCAGTTCATTATCACCCAAACCATCACCGCCAAATCTCAGCCTCCCCTGCCTGCAACCCCATTGCTGCGCGCAGGCGTATACTGGCCCGGCTCCGGCATCTGCGATCTCGCCGCCGCACAAGCCGCATGGACCCCTGATGCCCCTATTGTGCCGCTGATTTTCTACCGCGCGCTGGTGCAAGGCGCGGGGCTTAATCCGGTCAACCGCTTGGTCAAATCACTGCTGCGCAACGGGTTAAACCCGCTGCCAATCTTTGTGGCCTCGCTCAAAGATCCCATCAGCCTCGCCACACTGGAAACCCTCTTTAACGCCGCCCCGCCCGACATCATCTTGAACGCCACGTCCTTCGCCACCGGCTCACCGCATCAAGGTGACGCCACAATTTTCAACCCCCTCGCGGCACCTTTCGCCAACCAAGCCCCCACCTTCCAAGTGATCTTCTCCGGCTCAACCGAGGCCGCTTGGGCCGACGGCCTCACGGGCCTATCGGGGCGTGACATTGCCATGAACGTCGCCCTGCCCGAAGTTGACGGGCGCATTCTATCGCGCGCTGTCAGCTTCAAAGACGAGGCCTATTTTGACGAGGCAACGCAATGCCCCATCGCCACCTACCGCGCGCGTGGTGACCGCATTCAATTCGTCGCTGATCTGGCGGCAAACTGGGCAAAACTGCGCCGCACTAAATCCGAGGCGCGCAAAGTCGCGCTAATCCTCGCCAACTACCCCAACAAAGATGGCCGCCTCGCCAATGGCGTCGGCCTCGACACGCCCGCCGCCACCACCCATGTGCTCGGCCTGTTGGCACAAGACGGCTACACCATCGACAATCCCCCCACAGACAGCAAAGCCTTGATGGACATTATCATGGCAGGCCCCACCAACTGGCTCACGGACCGCGCGGAGCGCCAAGGCGGCGAGGCGCTCAGCATGGCCGCCTACAAAGCGGAATACGCCAAACTGCCCTACGCCCTGCGCCAACAAATGGAGGACCGCTGGGGCACGCCCGACACTGATCCCTTCTTTGACGGCACCGCGTTCAAACTGTCGATCCACCGCTTCGGCAATGCCGTCATCGGCCTGCAACCTGCGCGCGGCTATAACATTGACCCCACAGATACCTACCACTCGCCCGACCTCGTACCGCCCCATAACTACCTCGCCTTCTACTTCTGGTTGCGTCACGAATTTGGCGCGCAGGCCATCGTGCATATGGGCAAACACGGCAACCTTGAATGGCTGCCCGGCAAAGCACTGGCACTGTCAGATGAATGCTGGCCCGAAGCCGCCCTTGGCCCAATGCCGCATGTCTATCCGTTCATCGTTAACGACCCCGGTGAAGGCACCCAAGCCAAACGCCGCGCCCAAGCGGTCATCATCGACCACTTAACGCCCCCCATGACACGCGCCGAAACCTACGGCCCCCTCAAAGACCTAGAGGCATTGGTGGATGAATATTACGAGGCCGCAGGCGTAGACCCACGCCGGATCAAATATTTACGCCGCGAAATCCTAACCATGACATCAACCACCGGCTTGGATGAAGATATCGGCATGTCCGGCAATGAAGACAGCGATCTGGCCAAACTTGACGCCTATCTGTGCGAGCTAAAAGAGGCACAAATCCGCGACGGATTACACATTTTCGGCCAATCCCCCGAAGGCGTGCAAGCGCGCGATCTGACCATCGCATTAACCCGTGTTGCACGTGGCGATGGCACCGGGCCCGACGCCTCAATCATCCGCGCCCTAGCCGATGATCTAGACCTTAACTTTGACCCACTTTCCGCCGATATGGCCGCCCCTTGGGAAGGCCCGCGCCCCGACATTTTAGCAGGTGCCAAATGGCGCAGCACTGGCGACACGATCGAGCGCCTCGAAGAATTAGCAATCAGATTAATGGAGGGCGAGACACCTCCCGGCCCTGCAAGCAAAACGGTCATGGATCACATAAAAACCCATGTCACACCCACAGTTAACGCTTGCGGACCCATGGAAGGCGCGGGACTTCTCAGCGCGCTCAAAGGCCATTTTGTAGCCCCCGCACCCTCCGGCGCACCTACGCGCGGGCGCATGGATGTCCTGCCAACTGGGCGCAATTTCTTCTCGGTTGATAGCCGTGCAGTCCCAACACCCACCGCATGGGCCTTGGGGTGGAAATCCGCCAACTTATTGATTGAAAAACACCTGCAAGACCATGGCGATTGGCCGCGCAGCTTGCTGCTCACCGCATGGGGCACCGCTAATATGCGCACCGGCGGCGACGACATTGCACAGGCCTTGGCGCTGATGGGCTGCAAGCCAAAATGGGACGCCGCCAACCGCCGCGTCACTGGCTTTGAAATCCTGCCCATGGGCGTATTGGGCCGCCCACGCGTCGATGTCACCTTGCGCGTATCTGGCTTTTTCCGCGACGCATTCCCGCAACTTATCTCGCTGGTAGACAGCGCCGCACGCGCCGTGATGCAGCTAGACGAGCCAGCGGCAGATAACCCCGCCGCCGCGCGTTTTCAGACTGAGGGCGCATCGCACCGCGTGTTTGGATCCAAACCCGGTGCCTATGGCGCAGGCCTGCAAGCCATGATCGACGAGCGCCTTTGGGCCGACAAATCTGATCTCGCCGAGGCCTACCTAGAGTGGGGCAGCTACGCCTATGGCAAAGACGCGCAAGGCACCCGCGACCGCGCCGGATTTGAAGCCCGCCTCTCCCAAGCTGAAGCCGTCGTGCAAAACCAAGACAACCGCGAACATGACCTGCTTGATAGCGACGACTACTATCAATTCGAGGGCGGTGCAGCCGCCGCAATTGAAACTCTGCAAGGTCGCGCGCGCCCCATCTATCACAACGATCATTCGCGCCCAGATCGCCCCGTTATTCGCACCCTAGACGAAGAGATCGGCCGCGTTGTGCGCTCCCGCGTGGTGAACCCTAAATGGATCGATGGCATGAAGCGCCACGGCTATAAAGGCGCGTTCGAGATGGCCGCAACACTCGATTACCTCTTTGCCTTTGCCGCCACCACTGGGGCCGCCAAATCACACCATTTTGACCTCGTGCATCACGCTTTTCTCGAAGATGACGAGACACGCGAGTTCATCGCAGACCACAACCCCGCGGCCCTTCGCGAAATGGCCGAGCGGTTGCGAGAAGCCATTGATCGCGGGCTCTGGACCCCGAAGTCCAACTCCGCACACGCCCTGATAGAGGGGCTTTTGTGACCCGGATATTCCAAGCCCCGCCACATTATGACGCCAATGCAATTGTTGACCTCATCAAGGTGTCATTCAGCGAACAAATTGGGCGAGTTGATCCACCATCCTCTGCGCATGAGCTCCGCTCCACGGATGTCCAGACTCATTTGGACGCCCATATAGTTTGGGTTATTGAACATCAAAAAAGGCCAATAGCTTGCCTGTTCGCCGCGCCATTGTGCTGCGGATCACTCTACCTGAGCAAGCTCAGCGTTCACCCGCATCATAGGCGCAAAGGTTTGGCGCGCGCCCTTCTTCAAGCCGCACAAAAGACGGCCCGCAACATGCGCCTATCCTGCGTGAAACTGATATCTCGACCTGAACTTTGCGAGAACCACACCCTATTCAAGCAATGCGGATTTGAGAAATATGATGAGAGGAGTCACGCGGGATATGCTCGCATTACCGAATTTCACTTTCGCAAAACCCTTTGATATATCAGCACAAAATATCCGCCTCAACAATCGCGACATCCCCTCTGACCGAACTGCGTACCACCTCACACCCGGTCACTTGCTCAATTGCCGTGGCTCCAGCTGCAAAAATATCACGCGCCTTCGGCCTGAAAACAATGTTGGATCGGTATGCCTCCGCCCGAGTGCCGCTAAAATTGACGTCAAATTCATACGCACCCACCTGCGTGGATCCAGATCGACCACCCATCACACCAACACTAGGCGCCGCACAGGCTACTAAAATCAAGAGATGGAAATATGGCAAAAATCGCATGCTGAGCCTTCAAAACCGATGGTGAATATCAACACCAGCCTAATCCAATCAAGATTAACAAGCCGTTACTCCCTTTGAGCTTGCATCGAAACGCATCCTCCAACAGGCTAACCCAACCCTTTTCAGCGGAGACCCGACAATGCCCAGCGATACCCCCGAAGACCTTGCGCGTCACGCCTCTAAGATGGCCAAAAAGAAAGTCGCGCGCGATAAAATTATGGCCACAAAAACCGATAAGCGCGGCCTGATCATTGTGTATACTGGCAAGGGCAAAGGCAAAAGTTCAGCCGCCTTCGGGATGATCTTCCGGTGCATCGCCCACGACATGAAATGTGCTGTGGTTCAGTTCATTAAAGGCGGCATGAGCACTGGTGAACGTGACCTGATCCTCGACGAATTCACCGACACCTGCGCCTTCCACACGATGGGCGAAGGCTTCACGTGGGAGACCCAAGATAAGTCACGCGACATCGAGATGGCACAGGCCGCATGGGCCAAAGCCAAAGAGCTGATCCGCGACCCAAAAAACCATATGGTGCTGCTCGATGAAATCAATATAGCCCTACGCTATGACTATATAGACGTGAACGAGGTCGTCACTTTCCTCGCCGAAGAGAAGCCCGAAATGACCCATGTTGTTCTGACTGGCCGAAATGCCAAAGGCGCCTTGATCGACGTGGCCGATCTCGTCACCGAAATGGAGCTGGTTAAACACCCCTTCCGATCTGGAATCAAAGCCCAAATTGGGGTTGAATACTGACCCTACAATGAAAGGGCTGCACCTAGGTCAACCCAAAGCTGACTTTCCCCTTGGCGGGAATATTTTGCCCAAAGTGAAGGCCACTAATTAGTGGCCTTCAAATACTTCAGGGGACTGCCGTGTGTCTCCTGAAGAGGTTTCACCTATTTATTGGCCTGACCTGCAGCGCGGGTCTCAGATAGCGTCATACCGGTAGACAAAACCTCATCTGCTAACTGGACCTCAATCACCGACAGCACGCCAGCCGCGCGGGCATCTTCAAACGCCTGTGCGAAATCCTCGCTCCGAGTTACAGTTTGCCCCGTTCCACCATATGCACGCGACAAGGCCGCAAAATCTGGGTTAGCTATCTGAGTGCCAGACACCCGACCCGGGTAGCTCTTTTCCTGATGCATTCGGATTGTGCCGTATTTACCATTATTAACCACAACCACAACCACCGCCACGCCGTGCTGGATTGCCGTCGACATCTCGTTACAGGTCATCTGAAAACAGCCGTCCCCCGCAAAACAAACGACCACGCGGTCCGGGTGCTCCAGCTTGGCGGCAACCGCCGCTGGGAAGCCATACCCCATAGAGCCAGAGGTCGGCGCGAGCTGTGTGTGATACTTGCGATAGCGGTAATACCTGTGGACGAAGGCCGCATAATTTCCCGCCCCATTGGTCAAAATCGCATCATCGGGCAACTGTTCCGACAACCAAGGGATCACCTGCTCCATTTTCACCGGACCAGGCGTCTCTTTGGGCTGTTGCCATGCCTCGTAGTCAGCACGCGCATCGGCGCGCCACTCGGCCCAAACCGCAGGCTGCGTATCGCCCTCGACTAAGGCTGCAAGCAAAGCTGCGCTGTCACAAGCCAGCGCCACATCTGGCGCGTAAACATGGCCCGGCTCATCTGGGCTAGGGTGCACATGTATCAGAGTTTTATTCAAATTTTTCGGGTCCAAAAGCGTATACCCGTTGGTCAAAATATCGCCAACACGCGCTCCGATCACCAATAGTAAATCGGCTTCTTGCAACCGCTGCGCCAACGCAGGGTTCATACCCACGCCAAGGTCGCCAGCGTAATATGGGCTGTCATTGTTGAGGTAATCTTGGCGCCGGAACGGCACTGTCACTGGCAAATTTAGGCGCGCGGCGAACCGTTCCAAATCAGCCCCCGCCTGCGCCGACCAATTCGGCCCGCCCGCCACGACTAACGGCCGCTTTGCACGGCTCAGAAGTTCTAATATCCGCGACACATCCTGCGGCGCAGGCATTGCACGCGCCACTTGCACCGCAGGGCGGTCAGCGACATCAGCCATGGCCGACAACATGTCTTCCGGCAACGCCAAAACCACCGGACCGGGCCGCCCCGACATCGCCAATTGAAACGCGCGCGCAATGTACTCTGGCAGGCGTTCGGTCTGATCCACCTCCGCCACCCACTTCACCAAACCGCCAAATAGTTGGCGATAATCCACCTCCTGAAATGCTTCACGGTCGCGGTGATCGCGCGCAATTTGCCCTACAAACAACACCATAGGCGTGCTGTCTTGCATTGCCACAAGCAACCCCGACGACGCATTGGTTGCCCCCGGACCGCGCGTCACGAACGCCACACCGGGGCGGCCTGTCAGCTTGCCATGCGCCTCGGCCATCATCGCAGCACCACCTTCTTGGCGGCACACCACGTTTTGGATGCCACTGTCATAAAGCCCGTCTAGTGCGGCCAAAAAACTCTCGCCGGGGACAGAAAACACCCGTGTCACGCCTTGAATTTTCAGCTGATCGGCAAGAATTGCCCCGCCATGCCTAAGTGCCATTTTAATCTCCGGTTTGCCCGATTGCAGTCTTTGACAGACTTGCCCCGTTTGCAACGACAATCTATCGCAAAACCGACACCTCTATCAGGTTCCCATCAGGGTCGCGCAAATAGATCGAACATATCGCGCCCGCAGCCCCGTTACGCATTACTGGCCCCTCTTCTATCGCAACGCCCTGCGCCGCAAGGTGCTCCTCCCAGTCCTCCAAGGGCGCATCCGTCAAAAAGCACAGATCACCACTGCCCGGCATCGGCACCCGCCCGTGAGGCCGAAATTCCGCGCCAGCCAGATGCAGATTAATCTTTTGCTCGCCAAAGCGCAGTGCCGTGCGGATTGATCCGTCCGCGGGACGAAACTCCTCTACCGTCATGCCAAGCACGTCACGATAGAATGCAATCGACACGGCCACATCTGCCACCGTCAACACCAAGTGGTCGAGCTTGCGTAACATCGGGGTCATATATCACTTGCCTCTCGAAGGTTTGGCAGAGGATGATGCCCCCATGACCCAAGATCAAGCCCCCAGCGTGCAACATGACACCTTAGATCCGGCGCGCATAACTGCGCTCGCAGCCACCCTCGGCTTGCCAGATAACACGCCGCACGGGCTAAGAATATTGGCCCAGATGGGCCACCCGAAAACTGGAAAGATCATTCCTGACATGGAGCTACCAAAGCGCATGTGGGCTGACGGACGATTGCATGTTCATACCCCCCCGGTGCTTGGCTGTCCGCCTCCAAAGTTACTCCCTGCACCACGCCACCCGCAAGCAAGAGAGCGCTTCGTCTCATCACTCTGTACCACGACATCACCCAAGACGGGATGTTGCTCATCACCGAGGCGCAGGATCTCGTCTACCGCAAGGCAACCGCCCCAAACCTTGATGAATTTTGAGCGGGTCACGTTCTGCGCCAAACCCACCGCTGCGGGCCTATCCCTATGGGCGCGGGCAGATGACGGTCGCCAATGCATGACTACATCTGCGACATAGACCTACAAACAGGTCGCCGCCTGAAACGCAGGCGGGATATGATCCAAGCCATCCAACACCAGATCAGCCATCACCTCGCCCACCTTCGGGGCCATTCCAAAGCCGATTTTGAACCCGCCATTCGCAACAAAAGCACCCGCTTCAAACGGGTGCTTTCCCAACATCGGGGCACGCGTTTTTGATCTGGGGCGCACGCCAGCCCAACGCGCCAACACCCCCGCTCTGCCAAGCAATGGAACAGCCGCAACCGCCCGCGCAAGTAACTCATCAAGCTGCGCATCGGTAGACGCGGGCGCGTTGAAATACCGCTCTGTGGTTGATCCAACCGCGACCGTCCCGTCACTGTGCGGGATGATATGTATCCAATCCGTAAACAACTGCGGCAGCCCGCGTGCATCAAAATCCAGCAGTGCCGCCTGCCCCTTCTCGCCGCTGCCCACAGGCTGCGAATGCTGCGCACTCATCGCCTCCAACCCTTTGTAGCCCGTCGCATGCACCACCGCGCCTTCAACTGCACCTGTCCGCACAATCTCGCCACCTCTGGCCGCAATCGCGCCCGCCAAAGCAAGGCAGCCCTGACGCGGATGCACCCGCGCCGATAGCGTGTCAAAAACCACCTGTCCTGTTGGGCTATTCGGGCACCACTCACCGCTCGCCTCTTCCACGCGCCACTGCGCCGCGTCACCCCATAGCTCTTGCGCCGATAAGACCCGCTGTTGCGCCTGCGCCAACCCGCGCGCGTTTAACACAGGCTGCACCCGCCCCAGCCGCGCATAACCGGCCTTTAAGCCCGAGACCGCCTCAACCTCGTCCCAAAACCCCTGCGCCATCAGCAAGCTCTCAAGCTGGAACTGTTTCTTATCATCCCATCGCTCGGGCGCATGCGGAGCCAAGGCCCCCAATATCCCGCCCGATGACCCGGAGCCGACACCGTTTGGGTCAATCACCCGCACCCGCGCGCCACGCTTCACACAGGCCCACGCCACCGACAGGCCAAACACCCCCGCCCCCAATACTGTGACTTCCGCTCTGGACAAGACCGCCCCCTTTTGCTCAGTGTCGCTGGGTGACTTCCTAAGGCAAAGCATGATGAGCGACCAGACGGCACATATCGAATGGCGTAATGACGTCATTCCGGTCTCGACCCGCTTCGATGACCCGTATTTTTCGCTCGCCGGCGGCTTTGAGGAAACCCGCCACGTCTTCCTTGCGGGCAATGACCTGCCAAACCGCTACTGCGACGGATTTCACATCGCAGAGCTTGGCTTTGGCACGGGCCTCTCCATGCTCACCGCGCTGCAAGCGCACACAGGTCCCGGCCCGCTATATTTCACCAGCTTCGAGGCCTACCCGATGGCGCGCGCAGACATGGAAACCGCCCTCAAATCTTTCCCCGAGCTTGACGCCGTCCCGCTGCTCGATCACTGGCCCGACACCACCATTCGCACCGACCGCCTGCACGCCGACATCATCCTAGGCGACGCCCGCGAAACCCTTCCCCACTGGCAAAACAAGGCCGACGCATGGTTCCTTGACGGGTTTTCGCCCGCCAAAAATCCCGAGCTTTGGTCGCCAGAACTGATGCTGGAAGTTGGCCGCCACACAGCGCCAAAAGGCACCTTCGCCACCTATACCGCCGCAGGTCATGTGCGCCGGTCCCTCACTGATGCGGGGTTCACAGTCCAGCGCGTCCCCGGCTTCGGCCGCAAACGACATATGAGCATCGGACACATGCCATGAGCGGCAACGACACCAAACGCGGCATCATGCTCATGGTCGCCACCATGTTTATCTTTGCCATGCAGGACGGCATCTCGCGCCACTTGGCTGGCGAATATAACGTCATGATGGTGGTGATGATCCGTTATTGGTTCTTTGCCGCTTTCGTGCTGACCGTCTCGGCCAAACGGGCAGGCTCCATCGCCAATGCCGCACGCACCACGCAGCCGGTCTTACAAAACCTTCCGCGGCGTTTTGCTGGCCCTAGAGGTTTGCGTCATGGTCGCCGCCTTCACCCTTCTTGGCCTGATCGAGAGCATGGCGATCTTCATCTCCTACCCGCTCATTGTCGCAGCCTTGTCCGGGCCAATCCTCGGCGAAAAAGTCGGCCTGTTTCGCTGGGCAGCCATTGGCATCGGCTTTGTCGGCGTCATGGTCATCTTGCAACCCGGCGCGGGCGTGTTCAGCCCCTATGCGCTGGTCGCGGTGACCGCCGCGCTGATGTTTGCGCTCTACACTTTGCTCACCCGCTTCGCCGCGCGTAAAGACACCGCTGCCACCAGTTTTTTCTGGACCGGAATTGCAGGAGCCGTGGCCATGACTGCCATCGGCATCTGGTTTTGGGAACCAATGACCACCGCCGATTGGGCGTGGATGCTGGCGCTGTGCATCATGGGCGCGTCGGGCCATTATTTGCTGATCAAAACCTATGAGGTCGCCGAGGCTTCCGCCGTGCAACCTTTCGCCTATTTGCAACTGGTGTTCGTGTCGGCGATCGGGTTGCTCGTCTTCCATGAGACCCTGCGCACCAACGTCGTAATCGGCGCGTGTTTGGTGATATCTGCCGGGGTTTTCACCCTATGGCGCACGCGCCGCCGCTCTACTGCTTAAGCTGATCGCTAAGTTTGATGTCATCCACTCGCCCCGACAGCCGCGCGCGATATGGCGCAAAGCTCTCGGTCACGCGCATCACGTAATTGCGGGTCTCCCGGAACGGGATATGCTCGATCCAGTCAATCACATCCACCTGCGCGCCACGCGGATCACCAAACAAAGTGGGCCAGCGCTCGGCCCGACGCGGCCCTGCATTATAGCCAATCGACATCAGCACCGGGTTGGCCCCGAACTGCTTTGACAACTGCGCCAAATAGGTCGTGCCAAGGTGTGCATTATAGGCCGGGTCGCGTGTCAGCCGCGCCTTCTCGTAATCCACGCCGATATCGCGCGCAACATCGCGCGCAGTGCCGGGCATCAATTGCATCAAGCCACGCGCACCTGCCCCACTGACCACCACCGGATCAAACTCACTTTCACGCCGCGCTATCGCCAATGCAAATTCTTCGGGAATGTCCATTTTCATGCCCTGAGGCACCGACAAAGGGTAATAACCGTGGTAAATTTCATAGCCCTGCCGCGCACCCTGCTTGGCCAGCATCAGCGCGATATGCGGCTCGTTCCAGTCCAGCGCCATATCAATCATCTGGCCAATACCTGCGCGCGGCTGCGTCTCGGCCAGATGTACCAAAAACCGCTCGGCCAAATCGCGCAAACCAGCACGGTGAAGCCCCAAAGCCGCTTTAAAGACGCTTGAGTTGGTGAATTCCGCCACCCTCCAATCGTCAAAGCTTTCCTTACCCACCATCGCTTTGTCGCGCTCAACCCCCGCCTTCTCTGCGGCAAGCTGGCCATAAAACGACGACTGATACAGCGCGCCAAATTCATAGGCGGCCCCCGCCATCTGCGCATTGTCATCCGCCTCATATGCGCGGCCCAGCCAATAGCCCGCGCGGCCCAATGATATCGGCGTCTCGACCGCGGCCTGAAAGCGGTTGAAATGCGCCAACGCCTGTTTTGGCGCATCCAGTTTACGCAGTGCAATGAAGCCCGATAGCCATTCCAAATCCGCATAGGCAGACCCCGCCGTCAGGAAATGCTGCGAGGCCACAGCGTAAGCTTGTGCCGCCTTGCCATCGCGCATCAATTGCCGCGCCAACGAGCGTCGCCGGTCAGCCCATTCAATCGGCTGGCCCAGATCCAACACCGACAACGAGCGCTCTAGCAATATCTCTACCGCGCCCTCGGTGCGGCCTTTTCTTGCCCGCCAGTAAAACCGCTCGAACGCCAGCCCCGCGTCCTCAGACAATGCCGCAGGCACCGCCTTGATCATCGCATCCACACCGCTCTCGCGGCCTCGAAGCCCCAGCCGCGCTATGGCCAATTTGGCCCAAGCCTCAGGCACTAAATTGAACATTCGCCGCGCAGCACGCCCCTTGCCACGCCACAAAAGCATATCCAGCCGGACCGTATGGAGGCCCTTCAAAACGGTGTCATAGCGCGCCACGAACGCGTCATGCTCGGCTTGGGTCAGGTTGAATAATTGCCACGCGCGCTGCGCCTCGGCGATGGCTTCTTTACTGCGCCCTTTGGCATCCAAAGCCGCTATCAAACGCAGCGACCCCGTGCCTGTTTGTGGTGGTGTCGTGCCGAAAAACTCCAAGACCAACGCGGGGGCGATACCTGCTTTGGGGATCACATATTCGCACCGTAGCCGCGCCAGCTTCAATCCCGGCCAGTCCGCGTTACGATTCAAAAAACTGATGCATTCGCTGAAACTGGCCTGCCGCCCACGCAGGCGTAACCAACCCACAACATCGCGTGCGGCACCATCTGTCACCTTCGGGCGCAACACCTGCACACTTGTCCAGTTTTTCGCACCCGCCGCCGTCACAACCTGCGCCAAAACAGGCCGCTCTTGTGCCGCCACGCCGCCCACACAGCCCATCCAGACCGCCAAAACAGCAAGGCTAATTCGTGCAAACACCGCAACCCTTTCGTATGGTTCACCCTATAAAGTAGGGGCCACACCTTCCCTTGCAACTCACGTCAACGACATCAAGCCCCTTGCGGCGACCTTCCGCCAACGCTATCGGAGAAAAGCTACACTTAAACCAACAGGAGAACGTGTCATGTTCAAAGGCTCAATGCCCGCACTGATTACCCCGTTTAACAACGGCGCAGTGGATTTTGACGCACTCAAACATTTGGTTGAGTGGCATATCGAGCAAGGCTCGCATGGCCTCGTTCCCGTTGGGACAACAGGCGAAAGCCCAACCCTGACACACGAAGAGCATGACGCAGTGGTCGATTGCGTGGTCAAAACCAATGCAGGCCGTTTGCCCGTGATTGCGGGCGCTGGCTCCAACAATACTGCCGAAACCGTACGCCTTGTGCAGCACGCCAAACAAGTTGGTGCGGATGCCGCCCTTGTGGTCACGCCCTATTACAACAAACCCACGCAACGCGGCTTGATCGCGCATTTCACCGCTGCGGCAGATTGTGGCTTGCCGATCTTCATCTATAACATCCCGCCGCGCTCGGTCGTTGATATGACGCCCGAGACCATGGGCGAGCTATCCAAGAACCCCAACATCATCGGCGTGAAGGATTCCACCGCCGATATCTCTCGGGTGTCTCAGCAGCGCATCACTTGTGGCACTGACTTCATCCAGTTTTCAGCCGAAGACCCAACGGCTTTGGGCGCGCATGTGCATGGCTCTGTCGGGTGCATCTCGGTCACGGCCAATGTTGCCCCTAAACTGTGCGCCGAGTTCCAAAATGCAATGGCAGCAGGCGATTACACCAAGGCGCTTGGCTTTCAAGACATCCTTATGCCGCTGCATAACGCTATCTTCGCAGAGCCCGGCCTTGTTGGCGCTAAATACGGCGTGTCCCTTCTGGGCAAATGCACCGAGGACGTCCGCTCGCCGCTCACCACCCTTGAGGACAGCACCAAAGAGGCCATCCGCGCCGCCATGGTGAACGCTGGGTTGATCAATTAAGCGGGCCTTACAAAATAAACGGGTAAGCAGATGAAACTGCTTACCTTTTCCGACCTGCACCGCGATACCAACGCCGCGCGCACTATTGTGGAGGCCAGCGTAAACGCCGATATCGTCATCGGTGCCGGTGATTTTGCAACGCAAGAGTTGGGCATGAGCGATACGCTTGATATCTTGCTGCGAATCCAAACCCCGCTGATCTTTGTGCATGGCAACCATGATAACCCATCAGAGCTTGCGCAGCTTTGCGCCAACCATTCCAACGTCCATTACCTGCATGAGCAATCTGTAAAGATCAAAGGCGTCACGTTCTTTGGCTATGGCGGTCATACCCACCCTGACGGGGATGTAAGTCTGATCCGTTCTGTCAGTGAAACCCATGCCGCGCGCAGCCTTAGCGCCTGCCCTGATGATGCAATCCTTATCACCCATGCGCCGCCCTTTGGCACGGCAGACTTATATAAAGACGGCACGCATGGTGGTAGCACAGCCATTCGCGATGCGATCAAACGAAAGCAACCCCGCCTCGCCCTTTGCGGGCATATTCACCATGCTTGGGGGTCTGAGGGCAGCATTGGCGCAACGAAAGTCACCAACCTTGGCCCTGCTCCGGTTTGGTTTACCGCCTAAAGAGGCCGGGGTCTAAGGGGCTAGAGTCTAAAAGGACTGGGCCTAAAAACACACGCGAAAACGTTAGCGCAGAAACCCTAGTCACTTATCTTTTCAAACGTCAGCCTGTCATGCTTGTTGGCGTCGATAACCCGCCCTTGCCAAGTGATCACCTGCCTTTGAGGCGCACCCTCATTTAGCTTAATATCTATGGCCCACCCATTGGCAAACCCCTGCTGCATGCCAAAAATATTCGCGCACTCATATGACAGCTGCGTCTCATCACACACACCATCATAACAGATGCGATATTTGGGGGCGGCAGTCCTGCCCAAACTACCATCCTCAAAGTTTGCACAGCCCGCTGATGCGGATGTTCCAGCTAGCAACATCAATACAAGATAGAGTCGAATGAATTTCATGCACCATGGGTCACACCTAAACACCGCTCAGTCAACACGCGTGCGACCTTAGCATTGACCCCAGCGCATCGCGTCCCTACCTAGAACGCATTATGGCCAAGAAACCCAAATCAGCAGAAGATCGCAATTATAAGATCGTGTCGGAAAACCGCCGCGCGCGTTATGATTTTGCCATCGAGTATGACATTGAATGCGGCATGATGCTGGAAGGCTCCGAGGTTAAATCCTTGCGCAGCGGCCAAGCCCAGATCGCTGAAAGCTACGCGGCTGTGGAAGAGGGCGAGCTGTGGCTCGTTAACAGCTACTTCCCCCCCTATGAGCAGGCCAAAACCTTCGCCCATGAAGAGCGCCGCCGCCGTAAACTGCTGGTCAAGCAACGCGAAATGGCCAGGCTGTGGTCCGCGACCCAGCGCGAGGGCATGACGTTGGTGCCCCTAGTGCTCTACTTCAACCACAAAGGCCGCGCAAAAATCAAAATCGGTGTCGCCAAGGGCAAAAAGTTGCACGACAAGCGCGAAACCTCTGCCAAGCGCGATTGGCAACGCTCCAAAGCGCGCCTGATGAAAGATCACGGTTAAGCTTTACTGTTCACCCTCACAATTTCGCAACGGCGCTTGCCTCACCCGCTCCACAGGGATACCTCTAGGTTAACCACCTTGATCCCGGAGCCACACCCATGTCCGACGACCCCAAAACGCTCGTATCCACTCAATGGCTGCACGATCACATTCACACCCCTGACCTGCGCATCATTGACGCCTCGTGGTATCTGCCTGACATGAACCGCAACGGGCGCGCGGAATACGATGCCAACCACATCCCCGGCGCGCGCTTCTTTGATATTGACGATATCTGCGACACCCGCTCCGCGCTGCCCCACATGGCCCCACCGGTTGAAAAATTCATGTCCCGCTCACGCGCGCTTGGCGTCGGTGATGGGCACCAAATCGTGGTCTATGACGGCGCGGGGCTGTTTTCTGCGGCCCGCGTTTGGTGGCTTTACCGCTTGATGGGCAAAACCGATGTGGCCGTGCTGGATGGTGGCTTTCCAAAATGGTTGGCCGAGGATCGCCCGACCGAGGACATGGCCCCAATCCACAAAGAGCGCCACATCACCATCCATCGCCAAGCCCACCTTGTGCGCGATGTCACGCAAGTTGCGGCCGCCTCCAAGCTGGATGATCACACCATCCTTGATGCGCGCGGTGCCCCCCGCTTCAAAGGCGCGGAGCCAGAGCCGCGCGCAGGCTTGCGCGCAGGTCACATCCCGACCTCAAAGAATATCCCCTACAAGTCCGTCCTCAATGCCAATGGCACGATGAAATCACACTCTGATCTGCTCGAGACATTCCACAACGCAGGCGCGGACCTCAAAAAGCCAGTTATCACCACCTGTGGCTCTGGCGTTACCGCCGCAATTCTCAGCCTCGCGCTGGAACGGATCGGCAACCGAAATCACTCGCTCTATGATGGCTCTTGGGCCGAATGGGGCCAATTTGATCAACTCGCAGTGGAGACCGGATAATGTTCAATTCCCTCAAAGCCCAGCCAGCCGATAAAATCCTATCCCTGATGGCCGCCTTCCGCGAAGACCCGCGCGAGGCCAAGATTGACCTTGGCGTTGGTGTCTACAAAAACGCCGATGGCCAGACCCCGATCATGCGCGCCGTCAAAGCCGCCGAGCAGCAGCTTTGGCAGGTTGAGACCACCAAGAAATACACAGGCCTTGCCGGTGATGCGGGCTATCATGATGTGATGCGCACGCTGATTTTGGCCGATAGCGTGACCAAAGACCAAGTCGCCGCCGCCGCAACGCCGGGTGGCACGGGTGCTATCCGTCAAGGACTAGAGTTGATCAAAATGGCCTCGCCAAAAGCCACTATATGGCTGTCCGCACCGACATGGCCAAACCACCCCTCTATCGTCAAATATCTTGGCATGCCGATGGCCGAATACCGCTATTTCGACAATGACACGCGCGCCGTTGACTTCGCTGGGATGCTCAGCGACCTAGACGCCGCCAAGCCCGGTGATGTGGTGTTGCTGCATGGCTGCTGCCACAATCCGACCGGTGCAAACTTAAGCCAAGCACAATGGCAAGAGGTCTCGGACCTGCTTATTGCCAAGCACCTGATCCCCTTCGTGGACATTGCCTATCAAGGCTTTGGTGATGGGCTTGACGCCGATGCATATGGCCCCCGCCTGCTGGCCAAAACTCAGCCAGAAATGCTGATCGCCGCCAGCTGTTCCAAGAACTTTGGCGTCTACCGCGAACGTGCAGGTCTGTTGATGGCTGTCTCGCAAGACCCTGAAAAAACTCCACTTAATCAAGGCACTGTCGCATTTTTGAACCGCCAAAACTTCTCGTTCCCACCAGATCACGGCGCACGCCTTGTCACTATGGTGCTTAATGACGCCGCCCTGCGCGCTGATTGGCTCGGTGAGTTGGAAAGTATCCGAACAGGCATGCTGACTTTGCGCCAATCGCTGGCAGATGCTTTACGCCAGCGCACCAATTCTGACCGCTTTGATTTCCTTGCCCAGCATCGCGGCATGTTCTCGCGCCTTGGCGCCACCGAGGCCCAGGTCGAGCAAATGCGCGAAAGCCACGGCATCTATATGGTCTCGGACAGCCGCCTCAATATCGCGGGCCTGAACGAGGCTTCGATCCCGATCCTTGCCGACGCCATCATCGCCGCCGGGGTCTAGGCGCGCTCGATATGAAATGAGATGGCGGCGCGACCACACGCAGGGCTCTGCGCGAAAAGCTCTCCCCGCGAGACCCTATGCCCCTAACGTTTGTCGCGCACTGGTTGCATAAATTTCTCCGGCGCTTCCCAAGTTCCCGGAACATAGCGGTTCGCCCAAAGGCACATCTGCTGCAAAACCCCTTGAAGCATGCGCCCCTTTTCGCTCAGCGCATATTCATAGCGCATCGGCTTGGTTTGATAGGGCGTCTTGGTCACCAATCCGTTTTGCTCCATCTCCTTCAAGCGTGCTGCAAGAACATTTGTGGTTATCCGCTCGGGCGATTGCAAAAATTGCGCGTAGCGTGATTTCCCAGTGAGCATGTCGCGTAAAATGACAAACGTCCAACGGTCCCCAGCAATATCAAGTGTGGATGAGATCGGACAAAGAGAGCGTTGCATTCAGATTTCCTTAGGAAAGTATTGACTTGCAATTTACAAGTCGAATAACTCTTATTTATCAAAATAATAAGAATCGGATATGCCCATGTCAAACGGTTTCAGCGGAAGCTGCCTATGTGGAAATGTGACCTACACGAGCGATGTCACCCCCGCTATCGTCGCACATTGCCACTGCGTCGATTGCAGAAAATCCAGCGGCACGGGGCACTGTACACATACCGTCATTCCCGCCGCGGCACTCCACGTAAAGGGCGAGGTAAAATTCTATGATCACCCCGCCGATAGTGGCAATATCGTCAGCCGGGGATTTTGCCCCAATTGCGGTTGCGCGGTATTTTCCAAAAACTCGGCCATGCCGGAAATGGCCTTCCCACGCGCCTCAAGTTTGGATGATCCGGAAGTTTTAGCACCCCAAATGGTGGTCTATGCCAGCCGCGCACCGTCATGGGACCATGTTGACCCGTCACTGCCAAGCTTTGCAGAAGTCCCCGAGGGCGGGCCTGCCAAAGTCATTGCCGACGCCCAAAAGTAATTTCGACAGATCACTCCAACGCCGCGCTTGGCACTCTCGTTTAGCGCAGCTATCTTGCACCCTATGATACGCATTATTCTCATCACATCGCTGCTGGCCTTGGCCGCCTGTTCGTCCTCTGTCCCCGAGGCCGCGACGCCGCGCGCGGACACCATCCCCCTGCATCCCAATGAGACGCCTCAACTGCGCATCCTCATCAATAAATATGCCGACCTCTACGAGGTCCCCCGCGCATTGGTACACCGCCAAATTATCCGCGAAAGCACCCATCGTCCCAGTGCCCGTAACGGGCCGTATTATGGCCTCATGCAAATTTTGCCAGCCACCGCGCGCGGCATGGGGCATCGCGGATCACCTGACAGCCTGCTCGATGCCGAAACCAACCTGAAATACGCCGTCAAATATCTGCGCGGCGCATGGCTTTTGTCAGATGGCAGCTTTGACACTGCGGTAAAATGGTACTCACGCGGCTACTACTACGAGGCCAAGCGCCAAGGCATGTTGGTTGAAACCGGCCTGCGCCCCGGCTGAACATATTTGCGGCACGTCCACCCCCCATGATAGACGCTGCCCGCCGCGTTACCCCTTGCCATAGGGCCAACAGCCCGCTAAATGCGCGGTCCGGAACACAAGTCTCCGCTACCTTGTCTAAAAAACGGAAATAAAATTATGACACGTCTTCTTCCCGGCATTATTGCCATGGCCATCACTGTTGTGGCCTCAAATATCCTCGTTCAATTCTTGCTTGGTGACTGGCTCACTTGGGGGGCTTTCACCTACCCGTTTGCATTCCTCGTCACTGATGTAATGAACCGCATCTACGGCGCATCCGCCGCACGTCGCGTTGTTTTTGCAGGCTTTTTAGTCGGCATCATCTGCTCTCTTATTGGCTCTCAGATCATGTTGGAATATGGCCCTGCCGTGCCATTGCGCATCGCTATAGCCTCTGCCATCGCGTTTCTTTCGGCACAACTCTTGGATGTTTCGATCTTCAATCGGTTGCGCTCTGGCGCTTGGTGGAAAGCCCCGCTGGCCTCAACAATCATTGGCTCTGCCGTTGATACCGCATTATTCTTCACCATCGCGTTCTCGGCCTCTGTGAGCATATTTGGCGCAGGCAATGATGCTGCAATTTCATGGGCTTGGGACGGCGTTCCGCTATTGGGACAAGGTGCAATCCTGCCGCTTTGGGTCTCGCTCGCCATCGCCGATTGGGGCGTGAAACTGGCCATAGCCCTGTGCGCTTTGGTCCCTTTCCGTATGATTGTTGGAAAAGTTTCACACAAGGTCGTGTAGAAAAAGCTTGAGTTATCCACAAGATGTGGCAACCTGCTTGTATAACAGCAATCATTGAAAGGAGGTGCCCATGTCTAAAGTGATATTGGAGCAAAGTGTCAGGCAAGGTACGGAGGTGCGTGTCTAGGGGCAGCCCCCTAACTCACACCGAGGTACCGGTCATGGCGCCAACCTGACCCACCTCCATGATATCCCGGATTGGGCGCCCCTGCTGTGGGCGCCCTTTCTTTTTGTCCCCACGGATCTTTTGTCCCCACGGAATTAACCCGTACACAAATAACCCCCTATACATCTGCGACTAAGGGGCGTATGCCGCCAATCTTGCGGTGCGCGCTCAGGGCACGGACCGCTTTTATGTGGCCGATAGGGGTGGCTGCTATTTCCTTTTTGCCCTGATCAGAAAGACGTGACCCGTGATACAAACACTTGCCGACGCGCTCGAAGAGCGCGGCTATGATAAACTGACGCCCGTACAAATTTCCGTAACCGACGCCGAATTAGGCGAAGCAGACCTTCTGGTTTCTGCACAAACCGGTTCTGGTAAAACAGTTGCCTTTGGCCTTGCCATTGCACCGACATTACTGGGCGAAGACACAAAATTTGATCGTGCCGCCGCGCCGCTCGCCTTGGTCGTCGCCCCCACCCGCGAACTTGCATTGCAAGTTAAGCGCGAGCTGGCATGGCTCTACGCCAAAGCAGGCGCCATCGTGGCATCGTGCGTTGGTGGTATGGACATGCGCGAGGAGCGCCGCACACTCGCACGCGGTGCCCATATCGTTGTGGCAACACCGGGACGCTTGCGCGACCACATCCAGCGCGGCTCGATTGACCTCAGCCAAGCACGCGCTGTTGTCCTTGATGAAGCCGATGAAATGCTTGATCTGGGCTTTCGCGAAGACCTCGAATTCATCCTCTCCGAAGCGCCTGATACCCGTCGCACATTGATGTTCTCCGCCACTGTGCCGGCCTCCATTGCGCGTCTGGCCAAAAGCTATCAGCGCGACGCCGTTCGTGTTGCCCCCAAGGCCGAAAGCTCGCAGCACGCCGATATCGAATACCGCGCCATGACAGTTGCTCCGCGCGACTCGGAAAACAGCCTGATCAACGTATTGCGCTATTACGAGGCCCCAACAGCCATCGTATTTTGCAACACGCGCGCCATGGTTAACCGCCTGACAACCCGCTTCTCAAACCGTGGCTTTTCAGTCGTGGCACTGTCGGGTGAGTTGTCCCAAAACGAGCGCTCGCACGCCTTGCAATCCATGCGTGACGGTCGCGCACGCGTTTGCGTCGCCACCGACGTGGCGGCCCGCGGGATCGATTTGCCAAACCTAGAATTGGTTATCCACGCAGAGCTGCCAAACAACCACGAGACATTGTTGCACCGCTCGGGCCGAACTGGCCGTGCGGGCCGCAAAGGCGTTAGCGCATTGATCGTTCCAACCAAGATGCGCCGCAAAGCCGAGCGCCTGTTGCAAAGCGCAAAACTCAAAGCCGACTGGAACGATGCGCCCTCCGCAAGTGACGTGAATGAGCGCGATAACGAGCGCCTGTTTGCGGACCCAGTTTGGAGCGACACCCCCTCCGAGAGTGAAGCAGTTCTGGTCGCACAATTGGCCGAACGTTTCTCGACCGAGCAATTGGCAACAGCCTATACCCGCTTGTTCCGCGCACGCCAATCCGCCCCAGAAGAGTTGGCACCGTCTGGCTCTGAGGCTGCAAAAGCGCGCCCTGCATTTGGCGCAAGCGTGTGGTTCTCGATCTCGATCGGGCGCAAAGACAACGCTGAACCCCGTTGGCTGCTACCTGCCACGTGTCGCGCTGGCGATCTGACTAAAGATGATATCGGCGCAATCCGCATTCAAGAGAATGCCAGCTTCGTCGAGATCCTAAAAACCAGTGTTGATGGGTTCCTGAGCGCGCTTGGTGAAGGAATGAAACTAGAAGAAGGCGCCATTGTTACCCGCCTTGATAAGGCCCCTGATTTTGCCTCAATGCCGCGTGGTAGCAAACCTAGCTACGACAGAAAACCTGGCGGCAAACCCGGTGGCAAACCTGCCTATAACAAAAAACCATATGACAAAAACCCGGGCGCTAAGCGGTCGTATAATAACGACTACGACACGCCCCCTCGCCCAGCCGCAACAGAGCAGCCACGCGGTGGCAAATCTTTAAGTGATGCACGCCCTGAAGGTGCCGTGACGGGTCATAAAAAGCCATATGAGAAAAAGCCTTACGAGAAAAAGGGCGACAAACCTGCTTATGATAAAAAGCCCGGCGGCAAGAAGCCGTACGAGGGCAAGGGCGACAAAAAGCCATATGAAAAACGTGGCGACAAGCCTGCTTACGACAAAAAACCGTACGAGAAAAAATCTGGTGACAAACCCGCCTATGACAAAAAGCCCGGCGGCAAGAAGCCGTACGAGGGCAAGGGCGACAAAAAGCCATATGAGAAACGTGGCGACAAGCCTGCTTACGACAAAAAACCGTACGAGAAAAAATCTGGTGACAAACCCGCCTATGATAAAAAACCCGGCGGCAAGAAGCCATTTGGCAAACCTTCTGGCGGCGGTGGCAAGCCCAGCGGCAAGCCTGGTGGCAAGCGACCAGCAAGCGCCAATGACACCTCCAAACGCTTCACACCTCCGGGTGGCAAGCCACGCAAACCTCGCGTTGGCAAAAACAAACCATAAGTCGCATATTTGATCTGAATTTCCGATCTGTATATTCACGGCCCGGATCATGGGGTATTGAAGCCTCATGATCCGTGTGAATGACACCATAACCATCGAAGACTGGGAACTTAGCGAAAGCTTCACCCGCGCCCAAGGGCCGGGTGGGCAAAACGTCAATAAGGTCTCTACGGCAGTCGAGTTACGCTTCGAGGCCGGACGATCCCCCAACCTGACCCCACAAATCAAAACCCGCCTCAAGCGTTTGGCTGGACGCCGTTGGACAAATGAAGGCGCGCTCATCATTTTTGTGCAGGACACCCGCTCTCAAGCACGCAACCGCGCCCTCGCCTCGGACAAGCTCCGTGACATCATCCTCAAAGCATTGGAAACCCCTAAAAGGCGGATCAAAACCCGACCGACTTTAGGCTCTCAGCGCCGCCGCATCACCGCCAAGAAACAACGCGGAGAGATAAAATCCCTGCGCGGAAAAGTCGGTAAAGACGACTGAGGTAACCCACACATCTGGGTCAGACGAACACGTCCATTTCCTCTTGCACGCCGACGCCAAAGACCCGCTTATAGCGCGCAATCTCGTCATCTGGGCCCATTGCTTTGCGTGGATTATCCGACAGTTTCACCGTGGGGCGACCATTGGCAGACACCGCTTTGCACACCAACGAGAACGGAACCAGCCCGTTGTCGGGCACCAATCCTCTGAAATCATTAGTCAAAAGCGTTCCCCAGCCAAACGACACCCGCACGCGCCCCGTAAATTGAGCTTGCAACTCAATGATCTTTTCGACATCCAGCCCATCCGAGAAAATCACCAATTTCTGCGTAGGATCTTCGCCGCGCGATTTCCACCAGCGAATGGCGCGCTCCGCCCCTTCTGCCGGATCGCCACTATCAATGCGCATCCCCGTCCAGCCCGCCAGCCAATCCGGCGCGCCGGACAAGAAGCCATCTGTGCCATAGGTGTCAGGTAGGATAATCCGAAGATTGCCATCGTGCTCCTCGTGCCAATCCCTGAGCACATCATAAGGAGCTTGGCGTAGCGCCTCATCACCATCTGCCAAAGCCGAATACACCATAGGCAATTCATGCGCGTTGGTGCCGATTGCCTCGACCTCATGGCGCTTGGCAATCAAGCAATTCGATGTGCCCACAAACTTCTTTCCAAGCCCCTCGTGCATCGCCTGGACGCACCAGTCCTGCCACATGTGACTGTGACGCCGCCGCGTTCCAAAGTCGGCCACCCGAAGGTTCTCAACACTTTGCAACTGCTCTACTTTCTCCCAAAGCCGGGTCATGGCGCGAGCATAGAGCACTTGCAACTCAAACCGCCCCATCCCTTTCAGAACGGCTCGCGTCCGCAGCTCCATCAAGACTGACAGCGCCGGAATTTCCCACAACATCACCTCGGGCCATGTGCCCTCGAATGTCAGCTCATACTGACCATCTCGCTTTTCCAAATGATAGGCAGGCAGCGACATATTCTCGAACCACTCCATGAAATCAGGACGGAACATTTGCCGCTTTCCATAGAAAGTATTGCCCCGCAGAAAAGTGCTTTCACCGCGCGACAGGGACAATGTTCGGATATGGTCTAACTGCTCACGCAGCTCGCCCTCATCCACCAAATCAGCTAGCCTAATATCCTTAGAACGATTGATCAGCGAGAAGGTAACGGAGGTATCACGCTTGTTGCGAAACACCGATTGGCACATCAAAAGCTTGTAGAAGTCAGTGTCGATCAGAGACCGCACAATAGGGTCGATCTTCCACTTGTGATTGTAAACGCGTGTCGCAATATCAACCATCGAATGTCACTCCAGACTTCATCATTCCATCAAGCGCCTCATCCAACGAACCTTCAAGGTCAATCGCACGGCATAACGACTTGTTAACCGTGACGCTGAACCCCAAATTAGCCCCATCCACCGCTGAAAAATTCACGCAGTAATCCAAAGCCAAGCCCACCATGGTCAGTTTTTCAATGCCACGACTGCGTAAATACCCCTCCAACCCCGTGGGAGTCTTGCGATCATTTTCAAAGAATGCCGAATAGCTATCGACCGCCGGGTTGAACCCTTTGCGGATAACAACCTGCGCAAAATCTGTGTGCAAGCTTGCATGAAACTGCGCCCCTTGGCTGCCCTGCAAACAGTGGTCCGGCCATAACACTTGCGCGCCATAAGGCATCTGAGTGACCGAAAATGGCGCGGCATCCTCGTGCGATGACGCAAAGGAGGAATGCCCGGCGGGGTGCCAGTCTTGGGTCAGTACCACCGTCTGAAACTGCGGCATTAAAGCGTTGATTGGGGCAATAATTTCATCCCCGGTCGCCACTGCTAGCGCACCACCCGGGCAGAAATCATTCTGCACGTCGATCACGATCAAAGCTTCATTGGCTGCACGCATTAACCACCCTCCTTTGGAGTTTCCCGAACTTGCTAGGGGCAAGGCCGCGTTGCGTCAACTACCCGCACTTGATCTGGCCGCGATGTGATCGTAAAGCATGCCCATGTTTACAATAGCTGCACTCTATCATTTCACCCGCTTCACCGACCCCGACGCTTTGCGCCCGCCCTTGGTGGCATTGTGCGAGCGCGAAAATATTCGGGGCACATTACTTGTTGCCAAAGAAGGCATTAACGGCACCGTCGCGGGAAACCGAGCAGGCATCGACGCCTTGCTTGCCCACCTGCGCGCCCTCCCCGGGTGTGCGGATTTAGGGCATAAAGAATCGACCGCCTCAGCCCAGCCCTTCAACCGTATGAAGGTCCGCCTGAAACGTGAAATCGTGACCATGGGCCAGCCGGATGTGGACCCCCTCGCCGGAACAGGCCATTACGTCAAACCCGCCGATTGGAGCGCCTTAATCGCGGCCGGAGACGTCGCCGTTATCGACACCCGCAACGACTATGAAATTGCCATTGGTACTTTTGAGGGCGCAATTGACCCCCAAACCAAAAGCTTCGGCGAGTTTCCCGCTTGGTGGCAGGCGAACAAAGATCGCTTTCACAATAAAAGAATTGCGATGTTTTGCACCGGCGGTATTCGCTGCGAAAAATCCACCAACTATCTCTTGGGGCAAGGCGTTGAAGACGTCTACCACCTGCAAGGCGGCATATTGAAATACCTCGAAGATGTGCCGGAAACCCAAAGCAGCTGGAACGGTGAATGCTTCGTTTTTGATGGCCGTGTCTCTGTCGGCCACGGCTTGAAAGAGGGCGAGCTGAAACTCTGCTACGCCTGTCGGCGCCCGCTACAACCCGAAGACCTGCGCCTTAAAGAATACGAGCCCGGCGTCAGCTGTCACCACTGCCTACACGAAACCTCTGCCGAGGATCGGGGCCGGTTCCGGGAGCGCCAAAAGCAAATCAAGTTAGCCGCGAAACGCGGTGACCAGCACTTAGGTTAACGCGTCCCGACCAAAGCGCGGCGTATCTTTCGCCCCATCGCCTGCGCCCCGCGCCGCGCGATCATTCCAGCGGTGAAATCATTGCGGAAAAACCGCACCAGCTCATCCGCCGGCAAGCGGCGCATACGCGCCACAGAGCGGTCCCAGTCTTGCGGTGTATAGGCGCCTGCGCGCTTATTTGCCTCGAACCCAATCCGATACTGTAGCGCAAGTTTGCGGCGCACATTTCGCTCCCAGCGCTTCAGCGCCACAGGGCTGCGTTGCCCTAAGGCCTCGCCCAACGCCCGCCCCTGCTCAATACACACCCGGATGCCTTCGCCCAATGTCGGAGTGGCCATATTTGCGCTATCCCCTACGCGGATAACCCCCTCATGCACCAAGTTTGGCGTGAACGCGACAGACGGAAGTATCCCGGAGTTTACGTGGAATTTCGTAGGCTCAGGCAACCCCATCCGCTCCAAAGCCCCACTTTCTAAAAACTTGTGCATCACCTCTTTTGGAGACATCCGCGAAACTGGGTGGATCACCCCAACGCCCAACCTTAAACTGCTCAACCTAGTGGGAAATGCCCATCCGTATCCTGTCGGAGTTGCGGACCCAAAAAACAAGGCCGCCCCGCTCGAATCATGACCCGGGGCATCAAACTCATATTCAACCCCAATCCCACGCCGCACCGGTGGGGCCCCTAAACCGAGACTTGCCAGCGCGGCACAGTGCCAGCCTGATGCATCTACAATCTGGTGCGAGCGAATAGTGATTTCCCGTCCCTCACGCCTAAGATGCGAAACAAACCCACTGCCTTTGCGCTCTGATCTCAAGTATTTTGTGGCGCACCAAACCTGCGCATTGGACTGCTCGCCAAGCCAGCGGTAAAGCCCCGTCACATCTAAAACAGCCATTGGATTTGACGACAGGTCCAACTCAAAATGTTCATTATCAGAATAAATATCGGCGCGGTTCACACGGTGCGCCAAAGTAGCAGGAAGGCCCAATTTTTGCGTATCACTGATCCAACAACCACCCGATGTGCGAACCGGTTGCCCTATCTCGCGGTCTTGGTGCACTAAAATCGCTGACAAATCTGTTGGTAATCTCGATGCAACCGCCAACCCTGCTGGGCCGCCCCCAATGATCAAAATTTCTGTTTCATAGTGCTCTGCCATGTATTCTTATGACATGCCACATGGGCTAAATGAAACGGCAATTATGCGTCTCATTTAGCCCCTCAAGAGTTCAACTCGGTTATATAAGTCGCAACCTGTCTTGCAGTTTTTCCCTGCAACTTACGCAACTCACTCAACCTTTCGGCTTTAGACAGCTCAAGCAAATGCTTTGCAATCAATGCCGGATGTTGCGTCAATATATTGGCCGCCTTAGGCTGTTCTTCCCCGCGCTTCGTCACTTCACGCTCAGGCTCCACTCCTCCCCGCGTAGGCAGGTTTTTTGACTTCTCAGATGCAATCTTAGGCTCTGCAAGCTTCCGCACCAAATTTGCTAATGCCTTGCTCATATCAGGGGGAGGATCTTTTTTCTCAACGGGTCGCACCGCCGTGCGGGCCAAATCCTGGAAAAAAGGATGTTCTGATGTCTTAGCGAAATCCGCTCCCAACATCGATACAAGCATACGAGCCTTCCTGACCTGAGAAGGCGATGGGATTCGTTTCTCTTTTTCACCAGATGACGGGATCGGGTCAACAGATTGAGGCATTACATATAACTCCTGACGAGCGCGCTGGAAATCAAGCTCCACCCATCGGCGACCACAAAAAAGGCAAGCTTAAACGGTAGGGACACGACAGAAGGTGGAACCATCATCATCCCCATGGACATTAGAACTGCAGCAACAACCAAGTCGATTATTAGAAACGGCAAGAAGACAAGAAACCCAATCTGGAAGGCTCTCTCAATTTCACTCAGCATGAATGAAGGAATTAAAATGGATAACGGGGCGTCACGCGGGGCAACCTCTTCTTGCAAGGGCCTAAGGTCATGTAAAGATTGGAATGTATCCATGTCCAACCGTGCAGCCATAAACCCTCGAAACGGGTCCAATGCTTTGGGAATAGCCTCTTCGACAGTCAAAACACCATCGCTTAGTGGCTTCAAGCCAGACACCCAACTTTCTGTAAAAACTGGGTCCATGACAAAGTAAGTCAGGAACAGTGCCAAACTGACAATTAACATGTTTGGCGGGGCTTGCTGCAAACCAATTGCCTGCCTGAGGATCGACAATACCGTGATAACAAACGGAAAGCACGTAATCATGATAGCTATCCCAGGCGCTAGGCTGAGAACCGTCATCAAGGCCATTAATTGCATGGCTCGCGCACTTAGGCTGGTGTCATCTCCAAGGGAAATTGAGATGTCTTGCGCTACAGTTGGTGAGGCCAAACTTGCAAGGAGACCAAAAATAACTGCCGCTTGATAAACCCGCCGACTAACTAGCATTATGCAAGACCTGATGCAGTATCACCGACAACGGTAAGGCGAACCGATAGCCCCGCATCGTCCCCATCCGTAGACGTTTCAAGAAACCCTTTTGCGATGAGCTTATCACCAACATACAACTCAACTGGGTCATCGACCGAACTATTGAGTGGCAACACGGAATCGGGTGCAAGCTCCATTAAATCTTTAATTGTCGGGCTAACCGACCCCACGCAAACACGAAGGTCAACATTAACACCCTGAAGCAAATCATCATTTGGATTGGCAGGATCAGGCATGTGCAGCCTCCTCTATTTTTGTTGCCCCGAAGAACGTGTCCACACATTCACGGAGTGCATCTAACGTGGCCTCAAGATCGACACGCGTTTGACCATCGTTTAACTTCAAAACTACTTGCGAATTGGTTAATGTCTGCTCCACTTCTATAGAGATCGGAAAGTCTACAGACGCCTCAAGTAACTCTTTCAACATACTTTCTGTTTCAGGCGCACAGCAAACAACCACATCGTGCTCGATGTTATCCGCCAACGCGCCCAGCACCTCGACGACACGCCCCCCTAAACTATGTGAAATGAGTTGAGGTAAGACGGCTTCGATCATAGCTTGGAGCACCGGGCGAACTGACTGCATGACATGCTGTCGTGCTTCAAAATACGTAAAATTCAATTCCTGAAGCGCTGCGGAAAGGCTTTCTCGAACGTCACGGTCGTTGTCTGCAAGTGAATCGATTCCATCTTGCCATCCACACTTGTACCCATCGTCAAATACCCCGCGCTGAGCATTGGTATCGACCTGCCCACTTTCACCTTTGGCCATTGCGGCCGTTTTTCCGGATGAGAAATCTTCTAGAAAAGTCATTCCATTCATTACACTGTCACCTCCGGGGCTTCGATCCAACTCTTCAAAACTTCAACCGTTTCGTCTTGCCGTTCATCAATCAAAGACTTTAACCGCTCAACTGGATCATCGGGAAAGTTCGCGGCGCTCCCCCCAGCGGATACAGCCAAACTAGCGCCGCTTGTCTGTGCAGGGAGCAGTTCTGTTGTTCTAGGCCCCGGCGGTAACGCAGTCAGATCTTGGGGTGGCGCAAGGAGGTCCGGCGTAGGCAGCTCGTTTAAGGGAGGAAGCTCTTGTCTCGAGCCCAACAAAATTGGACGAAGCACAAACAAACCCAAGGTAAGGACAACTATCGCAGCCACCCCGATTTGAGCTAACCCCATAATATCAAGCGGCCGAGACGTAACCCATCCATTTTCGGGGGTTTCAACCAAGGACGGGTCAGGGGACAAGTCCATTGATCTTAATGTCACAGAATCTCCACGTTGCTCATCAAAGCCAATTGCCGACTTCACTAGAGCTTCCAACGCGACTAGCTCTTCTTCCCCGCGAGGCTCCCAAATCTCAGTTCCCGTTTCATCAATTCGCCTCGTACCATCGACTAACACAGCCACTGTCACGCGTTTAATGGAGCCGGCGGTTCTGTGAATCTCTCGAGTTGTCTCAGATATTTCGTAGTTAACAGTTTCGCTACTGTCAGAGTTTTGCCCGGATTGTTCACCACCACCCTGCCCCCCTCCTTCTGGAAGATTGCTCGCGACCGTAACGTCTCCACCACCTTGATTGCTTGATGAACCCGATGATTCTTGAGTGTTTGTGCTTATTGCCACGCGGCTGCCTGGATCCACCTTGCGCTCGATAATACTTTCTTCATCGGTTAAAGTATCCACATTCACTTCAACCACGGCCCCGCCAACTCCAGTTCGCGCAAGAATCAAACGCTCAACATTTTGTTTGAGGCGGGCCCCGTGTTCCAGTGCGGCGCGAACAGGTGTGTCTTGCCCAGACTGCATCATTACCACGCCTAAATCAGCATTGATAATAGCCACATCCTCTGGCTTCAAACCAGAGACAGCCGCCGCAACCAAAAATCGAACGGCGTCGGCCGTACCATCGGTGATGTTTCCTCCATTCCCTCTAATGGACACCGATGCAGTTGGTACAGAAGATCTACGAAAAGGAGTTTTTACGGCCTTCGCAATATGAACGCGCGCAGCGCTAATTTGAGGGTTGGCAACAATAGTTCTCGCCAACTCACCTTCCTTCGCCCGAAGATAGGCCGCGTCAAACATTTGGGATGTCGTCCCAAACCCACTCAGCCCATCCAAGAGCTCATAGCCATCTCCGCTGTTAGCTGGCAGCCCGTTACTCGCAAGAGTTAACCGTAATTGGTCACGCCGAGACTCATCCACATAAATTGCCCCCCCCCTTACCTCATAAGGAACGTCCTGCCCCTCAAGCTGGTCTATGATCTCCCCTGCTGCGCTCGGGGCTAGTCCGCTATATAGCAGCCCCAAATTCGGGGTCATTGCGGTTCGGGTAAGAAACAAGACCCCCAAAATTACAATCACAGCGGAGCCAATTGTCAATCCGCGCTTACCCGCATCCATTGTGGCCCAAGTATCTTGAAATTTCTGCACAGCAGAGCCTCTCATTTTTACGAGTCATTCTAACTCGTTGAGCACCACTTAAAGTGATCAGCCTTAACAATCGGTTAGTCGATTGGGCGCTATAGCTGAAAAAAAGCGAAAGAGAATCGGATGGCTGACGAAATTGATGCTGAAGGTGCAGAAGCACCAAAAAAGAAGAGTAAGATGGGGCTGATCATAGGTCTTGTTCTCGCTATCGCTGGCGGCGGCGGCGCATTCTTTGCCGTGCAAACGGGCATGATTCTTGCCCCTGCAGAAGAAGACACCACACATGCCGAGGCCGAAAAGACTGAACCTTTACCAGCTATTAGCTTCGTTCCTATCGACCCTATCGTTATCACGGTCGGCCAGGGCGCAACGCGGCAACTCAGGTTCCGTGCGGAATTAGAGGTCACTCCAGAGCGAGCCGCAGATGTAGCCTTACTCATGCCCCGAATTTTAGACGTCCTGAACGGGTACTTACGTGCAGTAGATTTGGGCGAGCTTGAGAACCCGACATCATTAATAAAACTTCGGGCCCAAATGCTCCGCCGCATCCAAATTGTAACGGGTACTGGCCATGTACGTGACCTTCTAATCACCGAATTTGTATTTACGTGAGGATTAACCGTGGAATTTATAGCTGATATTCTCTTAGGATTTGGGGCCATTTCTGCAGCATTTTACTGCTTTATCCTGTCCCGAAAAATCAATCGGTTGAAAGGATTGGATCAAGATCTTGGCGGGGCAATTGCAGTCTTATCTAAACAGGTAGACGAGATGACTCAGGTACTAACAACAGCACAAAGCTCTGCAACTGAATCCGCAGATGACCTTGCAGCCAAGACGGCTTCCGCTGCTGCAGTAACAGAACGCCTGGAGCTTATGATCGCAGCCCTCCAAGGCCTCCCCGACGAAGACGTGGAGATAAATACCCCCGAGGCAGACGCAACACTTTTCGTCCGAAACCCTTCCCGTAGAGCAGTACAATGAAACGAAGTAGACCCAAACAATCCAAAGGAATTTTAACCCTTGTGGTCGCAATTTTGCTCACCTCAGGTAGCATTCGGTTGGGCTCGGTTGGTTTTGCCCTTGCCAAAGAGGCACCGGAAGACAGTGCGCAAACTGTCCAAGACAACTCCGCATATAGTAATGAAACAAAAGAAGACATTAAAGCACTCATGGAAATCCTAAATGCTCGAGAGAGTCTAATTTTTTCTCGCGAGAAAGAGCAAAACTCCCGCCAAGAAGCATTGGATGAATCTGAAGAAATAATCCGTCAAAACCTCAAAGAATTAGAAGATGCTGAGAAACGTCTCTCAAGTACAATTCAGACAGTAAGTGGAGCCTCTGAGCAAGACGTTCATCAGTTAACTGCCGTATATGAAGCCATGAAAGCAAAGGATGCAGCCTTGCTTTTCGAGCAAATGACACCTGAATTTGCGGCAGGTTTCCTCGGCGAAATGACCGCAGCTTCTGCTGCGGGGATCATGTCCGGGCTTACTGCAGAAAAAGCTTATGAGGTCAGCGTTGTGCTGGCCGGGCGGAATGCAAAAGCACCTCGAAAGTAACGAAAAGTTCGCTGAAGTTAAAGTAGCAGTAATCGGAGCAAAAAATGGTTGGAATCATCGGTGTTGTCGTCGTGCTCGTCATGGTATTTGGCGGCTACCTCGCTGGCGGGGGCAAGATGGCTATCATCCTGAAGTCACTACCTTTCGAATTCACCATGATTGGTGGTGCCGCCGCCGGCGCATTCCTGATCAGCAATGATATGTCAGCAGTGAAACACACCATTAAAGATCTAGGAAAGGTATTCAAAGGCCCGAAATGGAACAAACAAGACTACCAAGATCTCCTGTGTCTGCTGTTCGAACTCCTTCGGGTCGCGCGGCGCAGTCCTGTTGAGCTTGAACCACACATTGAAACACCGGATGAGTCATCAATTTTCACTACCTATCCAAAAATTTTGGCAGACCGAGAATGCGTCGAATTAATCTGCGACACCCTAAGATCTGCCGGAATGAACTATGACGATCCACATCAGGTCGAAGAAGTGCTCGAGAAACGAATTGAAGGCAATGTTCATCACGATCAGCATTCGAGCCACGCATTGCAAACAATGGCAGATGGCCTTCCTGCACTAGGAATCGTCGCTGCGGTTCTTGGTATTATTAAAACAATGGGGTCGATTGATCAGCCGCCTGAAATTCTGGGAAAGCTCATTGGTGGCGCCCTTGTTGGTACATTTCTTGGGGTATATCTCGCTTATGGCTTTATTGGCCCGTTTGCAGCAAAGGTGAAAACAGTGGTCGACGATGAGAGCCACTTTCAGTCTCTAATACGGGAAATTTTAGTGGCCAACCTACATCAGCATTCAGTCAATATTTGCATCGAAGTTGGGAGACAAAACACTCCAAGCTCCCTTCGGCCATCATTTTCAGACTTGGAAGAAGCATTAAAAGACGCAAAGAAAGAGGCCGCATGAAATACATTATATTTGCATTTCTGGCCTTATTTTCAACTTCCGCCCATGCCGAACCTGCAGTGGTTAAGTCCGGTGAGCATAGCAAGTTCAGCCGGTTAGTATTATATACTGGGTCAGCTCAAGTTTGGGACAAGAAAAGGGACGGACGGGTTGTTACCATTACACTAAATGAATGGACCTCTGGATATGATCTCTCCGAAGCTTTTGATTTCATTCCGAGAAGTAGAATTTCCAGCTTAAGGAGCACCCCCTCAGGGATTGAGATTTTTTTAGCTTGCGACTGCTCAGTTGAGGTTGAAAGCATAGACAGTGGCGGCCTGAAAATTGATGTAGCAGACGAGGATCTCACAAAAAACCAAGCCTCCCCTCCTTTTTTTGGTTCAACTGACACAACCATTAATACATGGCCGAAACCTGAGGGGTTCCTTCTTCGCGGAAACCCAACGAGGGCAACAAGCAAATTGAGGGCCCGTCTTTCCGAGAAAATTGGAAAATCTGCAAGCCAGGGAATTCTCGAAGCGCTCGTGAAAAATGGGGTTAAAGAGGCGCAAGAATCCCCTCCCCCGGACATCGAAAGTTTCTCCATAGAGTCACATGAGCGGACCCGAACAACATCAGCCACAGAACGTGCGTTGCGCGCACGCGCGGGAAAAGATGCCACAAGAAAAACTAATGTGTGCCCTCCTAAAAAATACGGAGATATCAACAATTGGGGCACCGACGAACCCTTTACAGAGCAGCTTTCTGAGCTTCGTAGAACACTCTTCGGTGAGTTCGATCAATACACCGAAGAACAAGTGGTAAAACTAGCTCAGCTATATCTTTTCTTTACTATGGGTGCAGAAGCAGAAGCCGTCCTTCAAGGTTTAGGTGGCGCGGGTGCAAAAGTGCAATTCCTCAAGGAAATTTCCTTCATACTAGACACTTCGGCCCCATTCCAATCCCAATTTCATCTCCCACAAAATGGTTGTGGTGGTATGATGTCAATTTGGGCAGCACTTTCACACGGCCCCGACATGCCAATCCATGCGGCGCAAGCAAAAATCATTTCTGAGAGCTTCACCAACCTCCCACATCACCTTAAAACTCACCTTGGGCCACCATTGATATCTCGCATGAATTTAGATGGCCAAAAAATTTCTGCAAGTATCATCCAAAATTCGTTAACCCGAGAATCTATTGAGAACCCATATGAAGTTTTATCCCATTCGAAATTCAAAGCCCTGCCCGAGAAAAAACTCCGCGATATAATTAAAAAAAATGTTCCTGACACCCCATTTGCAATTTTAGCACTACTCGACCAAGCTCATAAGCGTGGAGAAGCTATAGACAGCGAAACTCGCCACGTTGCTGAATCGTTTTCCATACAGTTACGAGGGGAACCTGTCGCTGAAAAATTATTAATCTCCCTAACAAAAGATACAGCCATCATGGGCGATCATTCCGTGGCCATGAAGGTTGCCTTGGATATCTTCGACTTCACAATAGCTGCAGAAGTCACGTCATTCATCGTCGACAATGCAGTTACTCATGCTGAGAATGTCAATCTCGCCCTCTTCATTATGTCGCTGAAAAAAACTTCAAGGCTAGGGCATGTATCTAGCTCACAAATTTTGAAGATAAACGAGCGGTTAGATAAAATGGGGCTTCCTGACTTACTCTTACACAACTCACCCATGCCAACATCTGCCGGTGAGAAGGTGCAAGCGGCGGAACACCTTCAGCGCCCCATAGATAAAAATAATGACACGCAAGAAAATACAACGAATGCACTCCCCTCTCCCTCAAGCAACCCCATTTCGATCACATCTACTGAGAAGTTAATCGAAAAGAGTCATATATCGCGAGAAAATATTCTCTCGAAACTCAAAAAAACATCCCTACAGGAGCCCAAATAACAGGTCAGTTAACCAGTTTTTATTCTCTCTCCAATTATCCTTGCCTACTAAATCATCATTTTGAATAACTCGCGATCAAGGCACATCTCTGAGATGAAAATTCTATTTCAACCCACTGTTATCCTCGCAATATCACTGATGTCTATCATCATAATGATGGTACTACCAATGCCTGCATGGGTGTTGGATTTGGGATTAGCAGCATCTTTTGGATTAGCCATTATGATGTTTACCATCACACTTTTTCTAGAACGCCCCCTAGATTTTTCCTCGTTCCCAACAATTTTACTAGCATCTCTAATGCTCCGTCTTTCTCTAAACATTTCTTCGACAAAACTAATCATTGGAGAGGGGCACACAGGAACCGGAGCTGCGGGGGATGTTATTGAGGGCTTCGCAAACTTTGTAATGGGAGGCAGCGTTTACTTGGGGCTCGTCGTTTTTAGCGTCCTACTAATTGTAAACTTTATAGTCATTACCAAAGGGGCAACTCGCATGGCCGAAGTTGGCGCGCGTTTCGCCCTAGACGCAATGCCGGGAAAACAATTAGCCATCGATAGCGACATGTCAGCCGGGGCCATTGATCACAATGAAGCAAAAAACCGCCGTGAAAGGGAGCAGGCAGAAACAACTTTCTTCGGTTCCTTAGATGGGGCCTCTAAATTCGTTAAAGGTGACGCGGTTGCAGGCCTCCTCATAACGCTCCTGAACTTAGTAATGGGTTTAATTATTGGCATCACGTCCCACGGCATGCCAGCCGGTCAAGCATTTGAAACTTACGCAATTTTAACCGTTGGCGATGGCTTGGTGACACAAATTCCTGCGGTAATAATTTCCATCGCAACAGCGCTTCTTCTTGCACGCGGTGGGACGAGTGGATCAACTGACGTCGCACTAATCGAGCAAATCGGAAAACACCCTGCAGCGCTTGCTACTGTTGGCGTATTGATGACTTTTTTTGCATTAGTTCCCGGACTTCCATTCATTCCATTCGTCTTAGGCGCCGCAGCGCTGCTGGCTTCTGCCTATTATTTCACACGAAAACACACACAAACTCCAGTCGCTCCGGCCTTGGATCCGATCGAGAAGGCGCCGGAAAAATCCATGGGCGACATTCTTGACTTGGATGAAATTCATGTCGAGTTCTCACCCGATTTAGTTATGATGGCTTTAGACCCAGCAACGGGGCTTGAGGCCCGAATAGCAAACATGAGAAATCATGTGGCAACCACTTTTGGATTGGTTCTTCCCGACATTAGACTAACTGACAACGCGTCTTTGGATTCAGGAATTTATCGGATCAGAATCCATGGCGTCATCAAGGCCGAAGACAAACTATTACCAGATTCAGTACTGGCCCTTCTTCCAGCAGGAGTGCCTGACATCTTTGATGGAGAGCCCGTACGAGAGCCTGTCTATGGTGCCCCTGCGAAGTGGATGGGGCGAAAATATAAAGAGGATGCGGCTTTAGCCGGGTGTACTGTTGTAACTCCTCCAGAAATTTTAGCAACGCATTTACTAGAGGTAATTAAAAACAATTTCTCTCGTCTACTGAGCCTACGTGGATTACGTCGAATTCTTGATGAGTTTACAAACCTTTCAGACCCCAATCGAAATGAAGCAAACAAGAGAATTTTAGGAGAATTAATTCCAGAAAAAGTTACGGCAGAAACGTTGTTGCAAGTTTTGCGACTTTTACTGGATGAACAAATCTCCATACGCAACCTACCAGTCATCCTCGAAAGTATAGCAGAAGGTCGATCAATCTATTCGACTGCAGATGGGCTGTGCGAGCATGCTCGGCAACGCCTCGGCGCGCAACTTTACGCTGACTACAAACGTGAAGACGGTTCACTTCCATTAATCAAGCTTTCACCAGATTGGGAAACTTTATTCAATCAATACCAAATCCCGAACTCCAACCCACCTGAAGTAGCCCTTCCACCCGAAGATTACGCTAGATTAGCAGCGGGGGTATCTGAAAAAATGGAACGCCTTAACGAGAGCGGCGTCTTCCCCGGCTTGGTCACGTCAGTTCAACATCGACGTTTTTTGCGACTCTTTCTAGTCAACCACGGAGTTTCAGCCCCTGTTTTTTCTTTCGAAGAATTTTCTGCCGATGCCCGCCCGGCGATTGTGGGGATGGTAGCCGCTTGATTAACAACATATCAACAGTGACCGGAATCGCAGAAGCGAGCGTATGGGCGTTCTCTCTTATTTTTTTCCGCATCGGGGCAGCTATGGCCTTCTTACCCGCATTTGGAGAGCAAGTGGTTCCAATGCGAATCAAACTCGCTGCAACCATATCATTCTCATCCATTATCACTCCATTTGTATGGGATAATTTCGCGAGCAGTGAACTTACAAAAAATTGGCTAACTTTAATCGGACCTGAGGTCGTGTCTGGTCTGTTAGTGGGTTTTGCTTTCCGCTGCATGGTTTTTGCCTTGCAAATCGCAGGAACCATCGCAGCTCAGTCCACTTCCCTCTCACAGTCCTTTGGTGGCGGCCTAGGAGTTGACCCCCAACCCGCACTTAGCACATTACTTGTCGTTTCAGGCCTGTGCCTCGCAGTAATGCTTGGCTTACATATTAGGGTCATTGAACTATTTCTGAGCAGTTACACAATATTTCCTATCGGACATTGGCCGGGCACAGGCATAGCAGCAGAGTGGGGAATCGAAACCATTTCGTACATCTTTGGGTTAGGTTTCTCGCTAGCCGGGCCCTTCATTATTTCGTCGATGATCTACAATTTCGGCCTCGGCGCAATAAATAAAGCGATGCCACAACTCATGGTAGCATTTGTCGGAGCTCCCGCTATTAGCTTTGGGGGGCTAACATTGCTTTTCCTTGCAAGCCCCCTAATTTTACGTGTTTGGGGGCGCGCACTAGAAATCAGAGTGAATTTTGATGGCGCCGGTTTCTAATGAGTAGCCCAGCAGAAAATGGGGAAAAATCACACGAAGCTACACCAAAGAAGCTGCAAGATGCCCGAAAAGAAGGAACTATCCCTAAGTCAAATGACATTTCCACTGCGGCTTCTTATCTTGGATTGCTAATCTCATTTACTTTCATTGGCACAATAAATTTATCTAAGTTTGCCTCCAATATGAGCGCATTCCTCTTATTTCCAGAGAGATTTTCCTTACATACCCTTGATCCAGACAAGAGTGTAATTTTTGATCATATCGCCAATAAAATCATGTCGCCCATAATTTTGATCTTCATTACCCCTGCCATACTAGTTTTGCTTAGCTTAACTGTGCAGCGGGCGATACTTTTCTCTCCATCCAAGATAAAGCCAAAGATGAGTAAAATATCTCCGATATCGTCAATTAAAAATAAATTTGGGCCGAGCGGGCTATTTGAATTTGGTAAATCTACAGTAAAACTTATTGCTGTAAGCTTATTAATGATTTGGTTTTTAGCGAACAACTTAGAGCTAGTGATGCAAACAACTTCCCTCTTACCACCCCAAATCCTTGCAACCATTGGGAGGCAGGTTACCTCCTTCATCACAATCATTTTCATCATGTCCTTACTTGTCGGCAGCATTGATTACATGTGGCAAATTGCAGACCACATGCGGAAGAACAGGATGTCAAGAAAAGAGATAGAGGACGAAAGCAAAGAAGCCGAAGGCGACCCTCACCATAAACAAACTCGACGCCAAAGGGCATATGAAATCGCCATGAACCAAATGCTCTCGGATGTTCCTGAGGCTACAGTCGTCATAGTTAACCCAACACATTTCGCTGTGGCTTTAAAGTGGGACCCCTTGCTGGAAGGCATCCCAATTTGCGTTGCGAAAGGGGGGGATGAAATAGCAGCTAGAATTCGCGAAGTCGCAATGCAATCTTCCGTGCCAATTCACAGCGACCCGCCAACTGCCAGAGCATTATTTGCACGAATCGAGATTGGCGAAGCAATCCATCCAGAGGACTATCAAGCCGTTGCGGCCGCTATTCGTTTTGCCCAATCCATGCGCAAACAGGCAAATTACCAACCATGAAAGCAAGTGACCTCATCCCATTGCTCGAAGCAAAATATAAGAAGGACCAGGCCAAACTCGCCCGCGTGAATGCACGGGTGGCTAATATAGTTTCTCAACGTATGGAGCTTAGCTCCCCTCTCCCATCAGACCCTTCGCTTCAAAATTCGATCTTCACATCTCGTGCTCGCGCACACCATATCTACTGGAGGAATCTCGAGGTGAAAAAACTGCTTGCTTTAGAACTCGAAATACGTCCCGAACTCAACGTCGCTAAAGCCGCTTTGAAGCTATCATTTGGCCGACTTGAGGCATTAAAATCTGCGATTAATAATAGCCTTTAGATGCCTTGCCACGGTACCATTGCAGTGTCACTGAAGCTTGGTCTTGTCCCGATTTAGTTCTGATCTTTTTCGAGCGATATTCGCAATGAAGAAGATTAATATCGGCCCCAAGATACAGCTGAGAGACCTGGGCCCGCCAGTCGGACACCGTCGGGTCGGTCGGTTGATGCGTGAGAACGCGATCAAGGTTGTCCGAACCCGCAAGCATAAAGTCACGACTGACAGCAATCACCGCTTCAATATTGCGCCTAATCTGCTGGGGACATCTCCTACATCTGGACGAGCGAGGGTCGGCGAATGTGGCTGTAGCGCTTCGTCAACCACCCAAGGACTGCAATAGGTTCTACAATCCGCGCAGACGGCATTCATCCCTTGGTGGGAAAAGCCCCTTGGCATTCAAACCAAAGGCTGCCTAACATGAACTAAGAGACCCGAACTTTTGTACAGCAAGTCCAGTCAGGATATCTGGTGAAAGTGATGATTGCAGGTCATAATTCTCCTTGATGTTTGTAGGAGCCACGGTCAGGGAACGAGCGAATACTACGGTGCGGGCGAGGCGCACAACGGTGATATCAGTCTTTGGCACGTTTACGAATTACCGCAGTCAATTGTGTAGCGAGGGCCCCATTCAAAGATCGCGTCATGGTCAAAACAGACTACAGGCCTTTAAGCGTTCTTCGAGATGAGACCGCTCGGCAATCGGCAATCCTCTTTCTGCAACCTGCTGGTTTGGCGCCGGTTACAAAAAGAGACCATAAGGGAATAGTGTTTAACCCTCCATTCCCAAGGTGCTGATGTCAATTTTTGAAAAGGTATGCTCGTTCAACAACGCGATAATGGCGTCCTGATCGTTGCCATCCACACCCCCAAGCCGCTCTTTCCACGCCGCTTGGCTGTCGAGAAAATCCGGATCAACGCTTCAGGTGGATCAATGTTGTCAGATCAACCAGCGCACAATCAATAGAGCCACGTTGCATGCCGGTGTAGACATCCGAGAACGGCACGCAGACTGGAATTCCACCGATGCTTTCAACCCAAGCGACCTGCGCGGCCCCTGCGGTCCGGAATTTCATTCCCGCCGCCTATGACAGATTGCAAACTGGGCTGGAACAAACGAAATTGTAGGTCGCGGTTGCGAATCCGGGCCCAACCACCACGCTATTGTGGGACCATTCGGCGTAGATATCCGGATCGGTCATGATCATCTCGGTATAGGCGAAGGCGGCAGCGTGGTGATTGTCCGACACGAAGGACGCGTCGATAAGCACGTTATTCAACAGCAGTTCAGCAGGTTGATACCTACCACGCAAAAACCACCTTTGGCCTTTGATTGGATATCGTGATGGACTGGACACCAGAACTAATCGGGTAAGACCTTTTTGGTCACAGGGGCCAACACTGGCCTAGGATATGAGACCGCCCTCGAGCTTGCAAAAAAAGTCGGCACACGTGATCCTTGCAGGGCGAAAAGAGCAAAAGCTGTCCGAAGCCTGTAAGCGTATAGTCAGGGTGGTTCCTGCGGCTAAACTGAGCATCCAAGCTATTGATCTTAATAGCATTGAGGCCGTCAAATCTTTTGCCGAGGGGTTTGCACTGAGTGGCTATACTCTTGATGTACTGATCAATAGCGCTGGTATCATGTTCCCGCCGCCAAGCCAGACCGTCGATGGGTTTGAGGCGCAGTTTGGGGTGAACTTGAACGGCAGATTGACGCGAGCGGCTTGGATGTTGTTTCAACCGCGTGTCACCCTGGCGTCAGCAAGACCGAATTGTTGCACACCGATAGGCCAGAAATGATCGAGGCCGTGGCTTACATGGAGGCGAATCACGGTGCATTTTCAACGAGGCTATTGGAAAGTTCGCCCATACTGGCCCCACGGCGAAGGTGAGGTTAATAGGGTTCCAGCCCCAGAATTTGTAGCTCCCTATGCCATAGAGGGAAAAGCTGGATCCGCACTTTGAGCTTACGCAGAAAATAAAACTGATATTACTTTCGGTTTTTAGGTTTCCAAGGACCGGCTGGAACAGTCGACCCTTAACGGAGCTTTCTAGGCTGCTTGACACCGTAGTGCAGCGCTCAAGAGGCAACTTTTGTAATTCCACTGTTTTTGATTTCGCGGTTTTCACCGAAAAAAATCACAACAGCGCGTTAACATCTTTGAAGAAACCCAAATCTTTGCGAAAAGCAACAATCCTGTTCGCTGACTCAACTTGGGTCCACAGAATACCTTCAGCAGCATAGAAGCCGACGACGCCAATCAGTGCCACCACCTGAAATTCGGCGGCGCGCGACGATGGATACCGAAATAATGGCCCTTTAAAGGGGCCAACTCTTCATAGTTCTTTTTAGTAAATGGTAGGTGAAATCATCAAATCAAATGCGATGTAATATTTGATTTATCCCGCACTCGACTGCTCAATTGGCATACCAAATCACGCGCACAGGCCCCGCAACAGTACTGTTTCTGATAATGCCTTCAAACTTGCCGTATTCACTTACGTTACCCAAATCGGATTTGACCACGCCCGTTTCCCGCTGCGATCTATAATTGTGACACGAAGCCACGGTGAGTCATTGAGTCGTTCAAGCGGCAGCACCGCCCTTGTCATCGACATGCCATGAACCGTCGCCATCGACGTACCTTTACCCATTGCAATGACCGTTGCCGCCGCGCTGCATTCGACCTCAACACGATCATTATAAACCTGAACATTATGGATTTGCGGACCAGTACTTGAATAGAATTCCCCAGCTTTAAGGGCTGCAAGCAACGCCTCGGGGGAATTTTCTGTGGCTTTCACCATCACCCAACCGCCAAAGAAATCGGGGGTGTTGAAATGAGCGTCATCCGTGGCAATCAGATTTAACGCCCGACCTTCGTTGAGCATATGTTCCAGCGTCAAAAACCCGTCACCGCGATCGTTGTCGACCACGCAACCGTGATTATAAATCTCGACAGCATGGGCGGCTTCGATCATGCGGGCATCGGCGCGTGTCATACCAGACCAATGCGGGTGTGCAATTGCTACGAATGCACCTGCGACGCGGGCGCGCTGCGCGAGAGAACCTCCAGTTTCAGAGCCCTCAATCGCCTTAAAATGAGGTGCATTGGGGGGGGAGAAATCCAGAGGCAAGCCCACAGCAACGATATGCCAAAGATTGCCGTTTTCCATCACACCGGAGTGCAATTCAGCGCCAATTAGCGTGGTAAAATCATCGTCACGATAGGCGCCGGTATCAGTGATCGGATAGTCAAACAGCCCGACGCAATGATCCGTCAACGCGATAAAATCGTAACCCTCTGCCTTATAACGGCGACATACTTCTTGGGGGTCAAGTACGCCATCAGAGCGTGTAGAATGCGTGTGCAGGTTCCCGCGGAAAAACTTACCAGGGGCGGCGAAAAAATTCGTTGTCATGGCACAGGCTTTCAAACGTGGGTCTAATATGTCTAAAGTTAATAATGCAAAATGGCCTTCTTATTGCAAGGTGAAATTGATGTGGAATGAACGGTATGATTGTAATTGTTGGAGGGGGTGTGATCGGGCTGTCGCTGGCATTTCGACTATTGCAAGTGGGAGAAAAGGTAACCGTCATTGAGCGCGGTGAACTTGGGCATGGGGCAAGTTGGGCTGCGGCTGGGTATTTAGAACCCGCCTTGAAGGAAACCCAGATGAGCCGCAATGAATGGCTCTCATTGGGCATGTGGCCGCAATTTGTGCGTGAGATTGAGGACTGCTCGGGCGAGGATGTAGATTACCAGACGCAAGGCCAATTGCGTATCGCCTATCCAGAAAATAAGGCGAAAATCCGTGCTGATTTTGAGGCGCGCAAAGCGGCGGGGTGGCAGGCAGAGAATGTGTCAGCAAAGCAATTGCGCGCGTTAGAACCAGCGTTGAGCCATGATATTATCGGCGCTTCATACCTGCCACAGGTGCATTGGGTTGATGGCCGCAAACTATGTCAGGCACTGGCGGGGGCGGTGCTGAAATTGGGAGGCACGATCCATCAGGGGCAAACTGTTGGGCGGGTCATGGCGCAGCACGAGGCCGTTACAGGAGTGCAAACCGATGCAGGTGATATTGGCGCAAGCGTGGTTGTCATTGCGGCTGGGTATCAGTCGGATTTGATCAAAGATTTGCCAACAGACTTACCAAAATCAACTGGAATAAAGGGGATTATTCTGACGTTGGCGGGGGGGAATACCACAGGGCTGCGTCATTTGATTAAGCGCCCAGATGGCATTTTGTGCCCGCGTGGTGATGGGCGAATTTTGGTAGGTGTCACCCGCGACGCCGGTAATTTTTCAACCCAGGCAGAATCCGAGCCTGTGGCGAAATTATTGCAAAGCGGCTTGCGCGCCATGCCCAGATTGGCGGACATGGCGCTTACTGAAACCGTAGTTGGGTTTCGTCCCTACGCGTGCGGCAACGATGGCTCTTGTATTGGCGAAAGTACACAAATCGGCGGTCTATTCCATTCGCTTGGGCATGGCGCGGACGGCTATCTGCGCGCGCCATTTTATAGCCAAGCTCTCACAGAGATGATTATAAAATCTGGCTAAGGAAGTTCTGGGTACGCTCGTGCTCTGGGTTCTCAAAGAAGTCGGTAGGGTTGTTGCGCTCAACAATTTCGCCTGCATCCATAAAGATCACTTCGTCGGCGATGGTTTTGGCAAAGCCCATCTCGTGGGTCACCACAATCATCGTCATACCCGTTTCGGCCAGCTCGACCATCACATCGAGCACCTCTTTGATCATTTCTGGATCAAGCGCCGATGTTGGCTCATCAAACAGCATAATTTTTGGGTTCATGCAGAGCGAGCGCGCAATCGCAACACGCTGTTGTTGGCCACCAGACATTTGACCCGGAAACTTGTCGGCTTGCTCGGGAATTTTCACCCGCTCAAGATACATCATCGCGGTTTCAATGGCTTCGGCCTTGGGCATTTTACGCACCCAGATTGGGCCGAGCGTGAGGTTTTCCAAAATGGTCAGATGCGGAAACAGGTTAAAGTTTTGAAACACCATGCCGACTTCGGTACGGATGTGATCAAGGTTTTTCTGGTTTTGCCCCAGCGTGATCCCATCAACAATGATCGCCCCCTCTTGATGTTCTTCCAGCGCATTGATGCAACGGATCAGCGTCGATTTTCCCGAACCGGATGGCCCGCACACAACAAATCGTTCGCCTTTATGCACCGTCAAATCAATGTTCTTCAGCACATGAAACTGGCCATACCATTTGTTCATGCCCTCAATTTCAATCATCACCTCGGTGGAGGCAGCGGAGGCCAGTTGGCCAGTGGCTTGTGGATTGTTCATAGTATTTTCCTCGCTCAATGCGCGTCGCCAGCGGACAGTTTCGCTTCAAGATGCCGGCTGTATTTGGACATTGAGAAGCAGATGATAAAGAATAGGATCGCGCCGAAGACCAGCGGCTCTTTATGGAGCCCCAGCCATGGCACATCTTTGGAGATAGACCGAAGCATCCCAAGCAGATCAAACAGCCCGATGATCGATACCAGCGTGGTATCTTTCAGCAGCCCGATCAGATTACCCACGATATTTGGAATCATATGCTTGAGCGCCTGAGGCATGATGATCAGCCCCATCGTGCCCATATAGCCCAGTCCGATGGTGTGTGCGCCTTCAAACTGGCCTTTGGGAATGGCTTGTAGCCCCGCCCGCACAATCTCGGCCATATAGCAGGCGTTAAACAAGATCACCGCGATGATCACTTGCACCAACTTATTGAGCACAAAGCCCTCGGGCATGAATAGCGGGAACATGGTGGTTGCCATAAACAGCACGGTGATCAATGGCACCGAGCGGAACACTTCGATGAAGCCCGTTGAGAGGACTTTGACCACGGGCAGCGAGCTGCGCCGCCCTAAAGCAAGTATGATGCCAAATGGCAGTGATGACGCGATGCCCACCCCAGAAATCACCAGCGTCAAAAACATGCCGCCCCATTTGGTCCATGTGACAAACTCAAGTTCCCATGTTGATGCCCATGCGCAAGCGATCAAGAACAACACTGCGCCAAGGCCCAGCAATATGTTGCGCTGAACCTTATCAGGCGCGTTGGTTTTGCCCGTGACGTTCAATATAAACGCCCCCAACCCTTGGTCTTTGAACAGACCCACCAGCATGTTGGCCATGTTGATCACGAACGCTGCGACCGCACCGCCAAGCATGATGGTCATGAATATACCAGTGCTACCGCCAGAAAACATGTAACCAGCAAGGAATGGGTAGAACACCACAACGGTCGCCGCGATTGCGACCTTGCCGCGCACCTTTGCCATCCATACCGGTGCCATCCAAGCAACAAGCAGTAAACCGCCCCAGTTGATCCGCCAAATCTCTTCGCGCGGGTATCGCCCGTAAAAGATGTTGTCGAACCAGTCAATCACACCAGCCCAACAGGCACCGTGAAGGCTAAAGTCATAACACTCGCGCCGGTTCTCGGCGACGAATGTGGCATCCATATAGCCCCATCCGACAACGCCGCGCAGCGTGAGATAAATAATATAGAGCATGAAGACCGTCAGCAGCGAATTTGCCACCGAGCTAAACATATTCTTGCGAAGCCAACCCATGATAGAGGTTTCAGAGATTGGCGCAGGCCGTGCATTTGACGGTGTTGCTGTAATAATAGCCATGATTAGCGCTCCACCAATTGTACACGTTTGTTATAAATATTCAGGAAAAACGAGATCGTCAGGCTGACAGCCATATAGAAGGCCATCGTCAGACCAACAATTTCGACCGCATGCCCGATTTGGTTGAGTGTCGTCTGCATAAACAACGACACGACATCAGAATAGCCAATCGCAACCGCCAGTGATGAATTCTTGACCGCGTTCATCCAGTTCGAAATCATCGGCGGCACGATAGCCGGCATCGCTTGGGGAATGATAACCAAACGCATCACCCGCCCCGGTTTAAGGCCAATACCCATCGCGGCGTCATGCTGGCCGCGATTGACCGACAAGATGCCAGCCCGCACAGATTCTGCGATATGGGCCGCGTGATAGATGCTAAGTGCAACCAGCAGCGCAAGGAACGGAGGCGGCAATGATGTGCCGCCGCGGAAGTTAAAGCCGCGCAGCTCGGGCACATTCCATTCCAGCGGTTGGCCGGTAAGGAAATAGACGACAAGCGGCAGGCCAATAATGGCGGCGAGTGATATCCATAATGTGTTGGTTTGCGTGCCAGAAGCGTCTTGCATCTTCTTGGCGCGGCGCCGGTAAATAATCACCCCGATCACAGCGATGACGAAGGTCGCGGCGGTCATCCAAAACAGCCCGCCATATATTGGCGTTGGCATATAGAGACCGCGATTATTGAGCATGACCCGGCCGGTGCCAAAGGACAGATCAAGTGAGTTTTTGACCATAGGCAACAGGCTGAACACGCCAATATACCAAAATACAATCTGGATCAGCAGCGGGATGTTGCGGAAAATCTCGACATAGGCCAGCGCGGTACGCGCCACCAGCCAGTTTTTTGACAGACGCATAACGCCGATAAAGAAGCCAAAAACCGTGCTAAGCACAATCGCCAACACCGAAATCAACAGCGTGTTTAATATGCCAATAAAGAAAATTCGTCGGTAGGTATCGACACCCGGAGTATACTCAACAAGTTTGAAACCAGCATCGAAACCAGCCGTGGTGTCAAAAAAACCGAAGCCAGTATTCATGCCTCTAACTTCAAGGTTATGAGCGGTATTTGTGAACAGGTAATAGCCCAAATAGCCGACGATCCCCGCTGTAAGTATTTGATAAAATACCGAGCGCACCCGTCTGTCTTGGAAAAAGTTAAACTCTTCTTTGGGCCGCGCCCGCACAGCAGGCGTTCCGTCGGTTCCGGTCGTCACATCAATCACCCCTCTGTTGTCGTTTTACCGAACTTATGGCCGGCTTAAAACGGATAACGGCGGGCCAATTATGACCCGCCGTTAGTATTTTTAGCGCATTGGTGGAGAATACATCAGACCGCCATCGGTCCAAAGTGCATTCAAAGAACCAGCACGTTCGATGCCGATACCTTGCTCACCGCTGCCCATATAAGCTTCATAAATCTCGCCGTAGTTGCCGACGTTCTTGATGATGTTGTAAGCCCAATCTGCTTCAAGGCCGAGGCCCTCGTGCAGGTTGCCTTCAACGCCCAACATACGACGCACGTTTGGATTGGTAGAGTTGTCGCGCATATCGTCGACATTGGCCATTGTGATGCCCAGCTCTTCAGCGTTGATCAAAGTAAAGATGGACCACTGAACCACATCACGCCAAGCGCTGTCACCGTGACGAACCGCAGAAGCGAGTGGCTCTTTGGACAGGGTTTCAGGCAAGATCATGTGATCGGCAGGTGTTGGGAAGGAGGCAATGTTGCCAGCCATTGACGACTTGTCGCCAGTTACCGCATCACAGCCGCCATTGAGGTATGTGTCATCACGAACATTATAGTCCTCGAATGTCACGTTAGAGATGTCCAGATCGTTGGTCCGGCTGAAATCAGTCAGATTCAACTCGGTTGTTGTACCTGTTGTTACACAAACTTTGGCGCCAGCAAGATCCATCGCGCTAGTGATGCCGCTATCGACGCGGACGGTAAAGCCTTGGCCATCGTAGAAGTTTGGTGACAAGAAATCGAGGCCCAGCTGCGTGTCGCGGGACATTGTCCAAGTAGCCGTACGTGACAGCAGGTCGCTCTCGCCGTTGGCAAGTGCTGTAAAGCGTGCTTGCGAGCTAACTGACTGAATTTCCAGTGCGGCTTTATCGCCGAAGATTGCAGATGCAACCGCCTGGCAAACAGCCACGTCGAGGCCATACCAGTTGCCCTCGGAATCGAGGTTATAATAACCAGGTGAAGGCTGGCCAACCTGACAACGCACATGGCCGCGCTCTTTTACGATCTCCAATGTGGTGTCGGCAGCGACAGTTGTTGCACCAGATGCGGCCAGAACAGCAAGCGCTGCGACGGACGTAAATTTGTTGCGAAGTTTCATACATTTTCTCCCTAATGTTTTTGGGTCAAAGGGAGGTTAATCCCTTTGACGTTTCAAAAGATTAGTAGAACGAGCGTATTACGGCAACGATTCGGCGTATTTGGATCAACTCACACGTGTTAAGGAAGAGAATTAAGCGCCTCTATCAACTGACTAATTTCCGCTTCTGTATTGTAGTAATGTGGGGCGGCGCGCAGCATGACGGGCAACGACCTCACCTGTGCATCAAGTAATGTGCTGCTTGGATGGGTGACGCTAATATTGATCCCTTGCGCCCGTAAAGCCTTTACCGCAACGCTGGGATCGAGCCCCTCAATCGTAAAACTGACAATGGCACAATGGCGCGACCCAGCGTCGTGAATTCGAGCGCCATCGATAGTTTTGAGACGCGAGCGCAGAAAATCAGTCAACCCCCAAGCCCGTTCTTGAATGGCCTCGAGCCCCAGATCCATCGCGTATTCCACCGCCGCCCCAAGCCCCGCGCGCAAAGCATAAGCATTTTCCCAGTTCTCAAAACGGCGCGCATCGGGGCGCATTTCATAGCTCTCTGTATCCACCCAAGGCGCGGCAAAATGGTCAATCACCACAGGCTCCATCCCAGCAATCAACGCCTCGCGCACATATAAGAACCCAATCCCGCGCGGGCCACGCAGAAATTTACGCCCCGTTGCGGTGAGAAAATCACAGCCCAACTCTTCGACATCCACAGGCATCTGACCAACCGCCTGACAAGCATCCAATAGATACGGCACATTATACTTACCCGCTATTTTCCCCACCTCAGCCGCGGGGTTAACCAGCCCGCCATTGGTCGGAATCCATGTGATCGAAATCAGGGCCGCTGGGGCGGCGAGCATGGCCTCCAACGCCACCACATCAATCGCCCCGCTGGCATCATTTGGGATCACCTCAATCACAATGCCGTCGCGTTTTACACGCTGCAAATAAGCGACATAATTGGCGGCATATTCCGCCTGACAGGTCAGCACTCGATCACCGCGTTTCAACGGCAACGCATAAAACGCCTGACACCAACCAACGGTCGCATTTTCAACGATCGCGATCTCATTCGGGGCTGCCCCGATCAAACGGGCGACGCTGGTATAAACCCCATCCAACATGGAGCTTTCTTGTGTTGCAGCCTCGTAGCCACCGATCGCCGCCTCGAGGTTTATGTGATTTATCATCGCATTCACCACACATTGTGGCATCAGCCCGGCCCCCGACGCCAACAGGTGATTTACGTGCCTCACACCAGGCGTCTGCGCCCTAATTTCTTCAATATTCAGGGTCATAATTTTATCTTACTCCAGAGGGGCGAAAAAGGCAGTATCGCGTCCAGTTACTTCGGCCCATAGTCGGTCTCCATACATAAAATGCCACCATTCATCAGGATAATTCACCATGCCCGTCGCCTCCATCGCGGCCACCAACATATCGCGATTTTTGCGCAATTCTGGCGAGACAGGCCAATCGGTCGGGGCCACGCCAGTGAGGCCTTTCATCGCGCCGCCAAAGTCCAACTCGCGGCGATCCGCATAGGCCAATTTAACATCCACCGCCGCGCCCGCCTGATGCCCGCTGCCATGCCCATCAGGCGGCGCGACCCAGCGTGACGCCTCTTTATAGACCCGCACCTCGTCCCAATCTGGGTTATCTTGCGTGATGTGCGCAAACACTGGCTTCCACAATTCCCACTGACGCGCCCGTGTTCGAAATGCATCAAAAACCATCAAACAAAGCCCATCAGGCAATGCATTTGCACAGGCCATAACCTTTTCAAAAACAACCCGCCGAATACGCCAATCCGTTGTTTCCAAAGGGTTCAGCAACAATTTGTCAGTTTCGACAAAGCTCACCAAATCAATTGGATTTTCCCGTTCGATCACCTTGACCATTGTATACTCCTCAAAACAGAATTTCTATTCAATTATGCTCATACCAAATGGCATGACGCCTTTCGCTTAGGGCATACCTAATTCCATTTGGTATGAGCGCAAACCCCTGTCGCATTTGTCTTCAAGTCTGCGAGGAACGTAAGTCTTTCGATATGATATTGGTTTTGTCCCGATTTAGTTCTGGTCTTTTTCGAGCGATATTCGCAATGAAGAAGATTAATACTGGCCCCAAGATACAGCGACGAATTCAGACGTGATGCGGTTCGCATAACGACGAGCAGCGGGGTGACGCGCGCCCAGGCTGCATCGGATTTAAAGATATGGTCGAAACCTTTTTCAAATCCCTGAAAGCCGAACTGATCTGGTGGCAGAAATGGGAAACCCGCAGGCAAACAGAAGGAGCAATAATCCAATACATCAATGGGTTCTACAATCCGCGCAGACGGCATTCATCCCTTGGTGGGAAAAGCCCCTTGGCATTCAAACGAAAGGCTGCCTAACATGAACTAACAGACCCGAACTTTTGTGCCGCAAGTCCAGTAAACGCCTAACCCGGTCATTAGCTGACTTCGCAAAACTTGTTGAGCGCATGGAGGCTGCCGGATGTTCGTTTGTATCGGGTACCCAGTCCTTCAATACTTCATCCTCAATGGGGCGCTTGACGCTCAACATGTTACTTTCCTTCGCCCAATTTGAGCGCGAGGTCACCGCTGAACGTATCCGCGATAAAATCGCTGCCTCAAAGAAAAGGGGTTGTGGATGGGAGGCCAATACGGTCCGTATAGTATTCGAACTATACTAGACCAAAGGCAGTCTGAACCCGGTAATGCGAGAGGCCAATACTTCGGGCCTCCGGTCGAAGCGACATGTATTCTCAACTGGTCGTACTCAAGGCAACAACCCGTTTAGTCGCGGTCAAATCTATAGCCTGTTGTGCAATCCCATTTATCTCGGTCTGATCCGACATAAGGACAAGGTCTGGCCAGGCAAGCACGACGCTATTCTGGAGCAAGACACTTGGGATCAGGTCCAAACCAAGCTTCAGAATGCAAGCAACAGAACTCGCGAAAAAAAATGGTACTAAAGATCAGAGTGGCGCGCCAATAGGGGCCTCGGTTTTGATGGGGAAGTTCAAAGGCGAAACAGGCGATTGGCTAACCCCGACTCATACTCAGCGTCATGGCCGTCGCTTGCGCTATTATGTTTCCAACAGATTGTTTTCTGGTGGAACCGATCCAAAGGGTTCGCGTCTGTCAGCATCGAATTTTGAGAAGGCTGTTGCTAAAGTAATCGCTGATCATCTCACTTCTTTGGCAGGCTGTCATAAACTGCTCAACACTGTTTCTGTGGTAGAGTCCGAGACTACATCAAAAGCAGGGGTAGAGTTGGCGCATGCACTCCAATCAACGAACCAGAAACTTTTATGAGAGAACTGAGGTGCCCCTAGTTTTCTAGACGCCTGCTTTGTTCATTCTCTGGTGTTTTGTTTCATAGTCAACTGGTGACAGCATCCGGTTGTTCGTGTGCTTGCGAGTTGGGTTGTAGA